>NZ_JBQSVB010000012.1:0-119826 GCF_052376015.1 Ewingella sp. AOP8-B2-18 | reverse complement strand
TAAATTATGCCTGCTAATCTTAGCAGGCATAATGTTAAGCAGAATCTAGGGGCGTAGCTCAGTTGGTAGAGCACCGGTCTCCAAAACCGGGTGTCGCGAGTTCGAGTCTCTCCGCCCCTGCCATATAAAGGCCCTTTGCGAAAGCGAAGGGCTTTTTTTTTATGCTTTAAACAAACCTGCTAAACCTGCCAATATCTCCTCGCACTCATTTCTTATTTTGCTCACAGAATAGCCACAACCCGAATGTGAGACAGGCTTTTTCATCATTTATCTTTTAGTTTATGACGTAGTTTCAACCAATCTTTGGATGGAAAACCCTCAAATATGGTGATTGTCTGGATCCCCAGAGTGGGATATTCGATCAATTTTGAAGGGATGAAAGAGTGGCGAAGTGAAGGAATTAAAGGCGCTTTAATGCTTTCAATTGCGCCAATGATGCCGAATAAAGTTATTGAAATTGATGCACTGAACGTTTACGGGAGAGCTTAAAGGTACTGCGCTAAATCATCACAGGTGGGTCATTAAAGGCGTTTTGAGCAATTGACGAATCAACACCTGCTGATCGCTGCTTTGTAGCCACACGGCATACAGAGGCCGAATAACAGGAGGGATCTCATGGTAAGGCGACAATTGTGGGTACTCTTTTGCCCAATGTGTCGGCAGATAAGCACAGCCTCCGGTAGTCTCTAACAACTGGCGCGTCAGGTGTGCTGACGTGGTGGTTAGGACAGGTTCCTGCTCATTGGTCTGCATTTTGCTTTCTTGTTGCGTGAAATCTGCACCCCATTCCAAACGCACGTACGGCGCATGTTCGGTCTTGTCATGCTTGGCTGAAGCGAAAAGACGTAACGAGAAATTACCTAGCAGCTGGCTGGAAAGCTCATCCATCTTGGGTGGTTCTGTGGTGATGAGGAGATCTAGCTGTCTTTCATGCAGTTGCTTAACCAGCGAGTGTCGAAGTGCCACGCGCGCTTCGAGGCGCAATGCTTCACGTTGGGTATAAAGAGATTGCAACCAAGGCGTTAGATAGGCTTCCCAGAGCGAAGCCGTAGCCCCGATAGACAATTCTGTGTGCTGTAGAGAGCGTACAACCTCTTTTTTAGCCATTTGCCAGGTGGACATGAGGTTTTCAGCATACGGAAGTAAACGCTCGCCAGCGGGCGTTAAGCGAATGTTATTGCGATGGCGTGTGAATAAATTTGCCCCAAGCTGGGTCTCCAGTTGGCGGATGCGAAAACTGACTGCTGATTGCGTCAAATAGAGTGATTCAGCGGCTCTACCAAAGTGGCGCGTTCTACTCACCTCCAAAAAGGTTTTCAGTAATTCCGTATCCAAAACTATCTCCAATATTTTTTGTCGTTAAGATTTAAATGTTTTGTTTTACACATTGTCAAGCCTATCTAATACTCCGCGCCATAACAGCACGACCATGAGAGAATTAGGAGCGTGTCAGATGGCGGAAAGCTTCATCACGACAAATCGTTTTTTTGACAATAAACACTACCCTCGCGGGTTCTCCCGGCATGGCGATTTCACCATTAAAGAAGCGCAAATGCTAGAACGTTACGGCTTTGCTTTCAATGAGCTGGACTTGGGAAAACGCGAACCTGCAACCGAGGAAGAAAAGCTCTTTCTTGAGGTCTGCCGCGGCAGCCGTGATCCGGCAACCGAAGCGGAAAAAGTGTGGAATAAATACATTACTCGCACACGTCGCCCGAAGAAATTCCACACGTTGTCTGGCGGTAAGCCGCAAGCTGACGCCGTGGAAGATTACACGGAAAGCGATGATTAATGAAACGGGGCTTTGCCCCGTTTTTTTATGCCAGGCTTTTGTGTAACTTCAGCAGCAATCTATCCATACATCTGTAGCTTAGCGCTTCAGAGATATGGGCTTTCTCAATCATAGCCTGATTATTGAGATCGGCTATTGTTCTCGCCACTTTAAGAATGCGATGCCATGCCCGAACCGATAATCCTAGCTTGTGCAGCACCCCTTCCAGAAATTCAGCATCTTCCTTTTTAAGCTCACAAAATTTTTCTACTTCACTGCTACTCATGTGCGCATTGATTTTCCCTGCTCGGGCCAACTGGCGCTCACGGGCATCGATCACTCGCTCACGCACCTGTGCGCTGCTCTCTTTGGCGCGAGAGCCTAACCTTTGGCTTTGCAAACTCAAAACGCCCGGTGGCAGTAGCGGCACTTCAATCGATAAATCAAAACGGTCGAGAAAGGGGCCTGAAAGTCTGCTGAGATAACGAAGTACCTGTTGGGGGGGAGTACGGTTATGTACCCCTTGGTAATGGCCTGTAGGGCTAGGATTCATGGCGGCAATGAGCTGCGCTCTGGCGGGATAACGCACCTTAGCGCGGGCGCGGGAGATGGTGATCTCGCCTGACTCCATGGGCTGTCGCAGCGCATCGAGCACTTTGCGTTCGAACTCCGGCAGTTCATCAAGAAACAAAACACCATTGTGTGCCAACGAAATCTCGCCAGGGCGGGGCAAAGAGCCTCCGCCGACCAAAGCACTCATGGAGGTACTATGGTGGGGAGCGCGGAAAGGGCGGCTGCGTGAGAAATTCCCATTCTCTTCTGGGTTGTAGACCAGACTGGCTATTGCCGCTGTCTCCAAGGTTTCTTGATTGCTTAAGGGGGGAAGCAGTGCCGGCAGGCGGCTTGCCAGCATGGTTTTCCCAGTACCCGGCGGGCCAATCAGCAACAGGTTATGGCCACCGGCGGCGGCCACTTCTAAGGCTCGCTTGGATTGCTCCTGCCCAATGATGTCAGCAAGGTCGGGCTGATTCGCATAGATATCAGGGGCTTCGACGCGTTCGATGTCGCACAAATCCGCTTCCCCCTGTAAGAACGCGCAGACCTGCAGAAGATGATCGGCGACTTTGGCGATGCCCGTCTCCAGCAGAGACATCTCTTGGCGATTATCTTGGGGGAGGATTAACCGTCGGCCCTCTTTTTGAGCTTCCAAGGCAGCAGGAATAGCGCCATTTACGCCGCGTAACGCCCCTGAAAGGCCTAACTCCCCCACGAACTCATACTCATTCAACTTATCCCCTGAAAGCTGCTCAGAAGCGACGAGAATGGCTAGCGCGATGGATAAGTCATACCGGCCACCCTCCTTAGGCAAATCGGCGGGAGCCAGATTGACGGTGATGCGCTTGGCAGGAAAGGTAAACCCGCAGTTGATAATGGCGCTGCGAACTCGATCCCGCGCTTCTTTCACCGTCGTTTCTGGCAGCCCAACGAGCGTCAGGGCGGGTAGACCATTGCTGATATGAACCTCAACCGAAACGCCCGGAGCCTGCACGCCAAGCGAGGCTCGGGTGTGAACAACTGCTAATGCCATCAGCATCTCCCTGCGTCAAAGCCATGTGAAGGACGCAGTATGTCGCAATCGACTGGCGAAGAATTAGGCGATGACTGACTCTCCAGCACAGCTCGAAAACATAATTTTCAGGGGTGAACTTGCAGGGGGAGAGTGCGAGGAGGATCGCAAATTGAGCAATAGCTGTTAACACTTTGCGCTATCTGGAAACAAATTAGCAAACTAATAATCTTGCTGGTTTTTGAATCAGAGTGTTTAATTTAATTGGATATTAACAATAAATAAACATTTCGTTTTCTTGTTTAACATTGCTTCAGCCTCATTGATTTGTTCCGGATACAGCAATGAGCGCCCCCTACACTTTTCCGGGATAGGAAACACACCATGTTCGGTTGGACCTCCAGACAGCGTAATGTCGCTATTGCCAGTTTTTTAAGTTGGACGCTCGACGCGTTCGATTTCTTCATTCTCGTCTTCTTACTCAGCGACATTGCTACGGCTTTTAGCGTGGATATCAAAGAGGTGACTCTTGCCATCTTGCTGACCCTCGCAGTGAGGCCGATAGGGGCATTGCTGTTCGGACGCGCGGCAGAGAAGTATGGTCGTAAGCCGATATTGATGATCAATATTGCCTTCTTCTCAGTCTTTGAACTCTGCACAGCGGCGGCGCCTTCGCTAACCGTTTTCTTAGTATTAAGAGTGATTTATGGCGTGGCGATGGGCGGTGTTTGGGGCGTGGCCTCTTCGCTGGCAATGGAAACCATCCCGGATCGCTCTCGCGGATTTATGTCGGGCGTCTTCCAGGCGGGCTATCCCTTTGGTTATCTGCTGGCCGCGGTAGTTTACGGGTTGTTCTCGAACGTGGTCGGCTGGAGAGGCATGTTCGTGATCGGCGCGGTGCCGATTTTCCTGCTGCCCTTCATCTGGTTTAAAGTTCAGGAATCGCCGGTATGGCTTGCCGCCAGAGAGCGCAAAGAGAGCACGGCTTTGCTGCCAGTGCTTAAATCTCACTGGAAGTTGTGCGTTTATCTGGTGGTGCTGATGGCCGCTTTCAACTTCTTCAGCCACGGAACTCAGGATCTCTATCCGTCCTTCCTGAAAATTCAGCACGGATTTGATGCCCACACGGTCAGCCTGATTGCGATTGGCTACACCATCGCTTCTATCATCGGCGGCATTTTCTTTGGTTCACTTTCCGAAAAAATTGGCCGAAAAAAAGCCATTATTATCGCGGCCTTACTGTCACTTCCGGTAATCCCGTTATGGGCATTCTCCAGTGGCGTATGGACCATCGGTTTGGGCGCATTCTTGATGCAGTTGATGGTGCAGGGCGCGTGGGGCGTGGTGCCGAGTTACCTTACCGAACTGGTGCCAGCTAACACCCGCGCGGTCTTGCCCGGCTTTGTTTACCAACTGGGTAATCTGCTGGCGTCAGTCAACGCCACCTTGCAGGCCTACATTGCGGAAAGCAACGACCATAATTATGGTTTAGCGATGGCCGTTGTGGCCGGAACCGTGGCCATCGTCATTGCCGTGTTGGTTTCCTTCGGACGTGATACGCGCGGAAAAGTGCTCTCTGGTGAAATAAAATCATCTGGGGCGAAAGTTCATACGAATGCCTGATTTGATTAACTATTTTTGAGTTAATGGTAAGCAGGCTAAAGGTAATAACCTAAGAAAAGTGTTGTCATATCACAACTGACTGTGATAACTCTGTAGGCAATCGTTCGTAAGAAGAATTTAAGAAACCAAAAATGAAAGCCCTTCTCCTAGTAGTTAGCCTAGTCGTGATTAGCGTGGTGGTGATTATTATCCCACCGTGCGGGGCTGCACTTGGACGAAGAAAGGCTTATTAAACAAGCCTGAACCTGAAAAGAACCCCGCACCGAAAGGTCCGGGGTTTTTTTTTGGTCAGAGCAAAATTGAGGCGAGAATAGAAAATGAGCAACAGCATAAAATTCTGCGCAGAACCCAAAAAGGCAGGAGAATAACGATGACCGGAGCACAGTGGGTAGTACAAGCATTGCGCGCACAGGGGGTCGATATGGTTTTCGGCTACCCAGGCGGAGCAATTATGCCGGTATACGATGCATTGTATGACGGTGGCGTCGAACACCTACTGTGCCGACACGAGCAGGGCGCCGCCATGGCCGCCATTGGCTACGCGCGTTCAACCGGGAAAGTCGGCGTGTGTATCGCCACTTCCGGGCCTGGCGCAACGAATTTAATCACCGGTCTGGCTGACGCGTTGATGGATTCCGTTCCTCTGGTGGCGATCACCGGCCAGGTTAGCTCGGCGTTTATCGGTACTGATGCTTTTCAGGAAATCGATGTTTTAGGCTTGTCTCTCGCCTGCACCAAACACAGCTTTTTAGTTGAGTCGCTGGACGCTCTGCCGGAAATCATGGCTGACGCGTTTGCTATCGCAACCAGTGGCCGTCCAGGGCCTGTACTGATTGATATTCCTAAAGATATCCAGCTGGCGATGGGCGAATTGCCGCCGCACTTGATACCGGTTGAAGAGCAGTTTGCGCATCCAATCGCCGAACTGCAACAGGCCTACGATATGATTGCCGCCGCGCAAAAACCGATGATGTACGTTGGCGGCGGCGTGGGCATCGCTCAGGCGGTTCCGGCGCTGCGTGATTTCATCGCCACCACCGGCATTCCTGCGGTTGCCACCCTTAAAGGCCTGGGCGCGCCAGATGCTAACGACCCGTGCTATCTGGGCATGTTAGGTATGCATGGCACCAAAGCCGCCAATCTTGCCGTACAAGAATGCGACTTGCTGATCGCCGTCGGCGCCCGTTTCGACGACCGCGTTACCGGCAAATTAAACACCTTCGCGCCACACGCCGCCGTTATCCATATGGATATCGACCCTGCCGAGATGAACAAATTGCGTCAGGCCCACGTGGCATTGCAGGGCGATTTGAAAACCTTGCTGCCCGCCTTGAAGCAGCCGCTGTCTATCCACAGCTGGCGCGATCGCGTGATGACGCTAAAAGTGCAGGGCGAGCCTCGCTACGACCATCCGGGCGATGCCATCTTTGCGCCGCTGTTGCTCAAGCAGATCTCCGAGCGCAAATCGGCGGAAACCGTCGTCACCACCGACGTCGGTCAGCATCAAATGTGGACGGCGCAGCACATGCAGTTCAGCCGCCCGGAAAACTTCATCACTTCCAGTGGCTTGGGCACCATGGGCTTCGGTATCCCCGCGGCGGTTGGCGCGCAGGTTGCTCGCCCGAACGACATGGTTATCTGCGTTTCTGGCGACGGCTCATTCATGATGAACGTTCAGGAGCTGGGCACCATCAAGCGAAAACAGTTGCCGTTAAAGATCCTGCTGTTGGATAACCAGCGTTTAGGCATGGTTCGACAGTGGCAGGAGCTGTTCTTTGATGGACGTTATAGCGAAACCAACCTCTCTGATAACCCCGATTTTGTCACGCTGGCCAGCGCGTTTGATATCCCAGGCCAACGTATCAGCCGTAAAGATCAAGTCGACGCCGCCCTGGACGCTTTCTTCAACAGTGAAGGTCCTTATTTGCTTCAGGTTTCCATCGACGAAAGCCAGAACGTCTGGCCACTGGTGCCGCCAGGCGCAGGCAACGAAAATATGTTGGAGAAAATGTCATGATGCAGCATAACGTCTCAATTCAAGCTCGCTTCCGCCCTGAAATGTTAGAACGGGTTTTACGCGTTGTTCGCCACCGTGGTTTTCAGGTGTGCGCGATGAATATGACCCCTATGATAAATGCGGAAAACATAAATATTGAATTGACCGTTGCCAGCCAGCGGTCTGTAGATTTACTGTCTTCACAGTTACGCAAATTGATGGATGTCGCCTGCGTCGAGATCCAACAGCACACATCACAACAAATACGCGCCAACGCGTAAGTTAAGGAAAGAGAGAATGACGAAGAAAGCTGATTTCATTTGGTTCAATGGCGAGATGGTTCCTTGGGCGGAAGCGAAAGTACACGTAATGTCACACGCACTGCATTACGGCACCTCCGTCTTTGAGGGCGTTCGTTGCTACGACTCCCACAAAGGCCCAGTGGTGTTCCGTCACCGTGAACACATGCAGCGCCTGCGTGACTCAGCCAAGATCTACCGTATGCCAGTCAGCCAAAGCGTTGATGAGCTGATGGAAGCCTGTCGCGAAACCCTGCGTACCAACAAACTGGTGAGCGCATACATCCGTCCGCTGGTGTTCATCGGCGACGTCGGCATGGGTGTAAACCCGCCAGATGGTTACAAAACTGATGTGATCATCGCTGCGTTCCCTTGGGGCGCCTATCTGGGTGAAGAAGCCCTGGAGCAAGGTATCGATGCGATGGTTTCTTCATGGAACCGCGTAGCAGCTAACACCATCCCAACTGCCGCGAAAGCGGGCGGTAACTATCTTTCTTCCCTGCTGGTGGGTAGCGAAGCTCGCCGCCACGGCTATCAGGAAGGCATCGCGCTGGATGTTCACGGTTATGTTTCCGAAGGCGCGGGCGAAAACCTGTTTGAAGTTAAAGACGGCATTATCTTCACGCCGCCATTCACCTCTTCTGCACTGCCGGGCATCACCCGTGACGCCATCATCAAGCTGGCGAAAGACATGGGTCTGGAAGTGCGTGAGCAAGTGCTGTCTCGCGAATCTCTGTATCTGGCTGATGAAGTCTTCATGTCAGGCACCGCGGCTGAAATCACCCCAGTTCGCAGCGTTGACGGTATCCAGGTGGGTATCGGCAAACGTGGTCCAGTGACTAAAAAAATCCAGGATGCATTCTTCGGCCTGTTCACCGGCAAAACCGAAGACAAATGGGGCTGGTTGGATCCAATCAACCCACAATAATTTTACCCGCAATTGCGTTGCCACACTGATGCAACTCGAAGGATTTAGGGTAAATAAGAAATACGGCAGGTGGCGAACACGTCACCTGCACATTGACTTGATTTGGAGTGAATAGAGCATGCCTAAGTACCGTTCCGCTACCACCACTCACGGCCGTAACATGGCTGGCGCCCGCGCTTTATGGCGTGCCACCGGCATGACCGATGACGATTTCGGTAAGCCAATTATTGCCGTTGTAAACTCCTTTACCCAGTTCGTACCGGGCCACGTGCACCTGCGCGACTTGGGTAAACTGGTTGCCGAACAAATCGAAGCCTCCGGCGGTGTTGCTAAAGAGTTCAACACTATCGCCGTTGATGACGGTATTGCCATGGGTCATGGCGGCATGCTGTATTCACTGCCTTCGCGCGAGTTGATTGCCGACTCGGTGGAATACATGGTTAACGCGCACTGCGCCGATGCCATGGTGTGTATTTCCAACTGCGACAAAATCACCCCGGGAATGCTAATGGCGTCTCTGCGCCTTAACATTCCGGTTATCTTTGTTTCCGGCGGCCCGATGGAAGCCGGTAAAACCAAGCTTTCCGACAAAATCATCAAGCTCGATCTGGTTGACGCCATGATTCAGGGTGCGAACCCGAACGTCAGCGATGCCGACAGTGAGCAAATCGAACGTTCAGCCTGTCCGACCTGCGGCTCTTGTTCCGGCATGTTCACCGCCAACTCCATGAACTGTCTGACCGAAGCTCTGGGCCTGTCCCAGCCGGGTAACGGTTCACTGTTGGCGACCCACGCTGATCGTAAAGAGCTGTTCCTGACCGCCGGTCAACGCATTGTTGAACTGACCAAACGTTATTACGAAAAAGACGATGAGACAGCCTTGCCGCGCAGCATTGCCAGCAAAGCCGCCTTCGAAAACGCCATGACGCTGGATATCGCGATGGGTGGCTCGACTAACACCGTTCTGCACCTGTTGGCTGCGGCGCAGGAAGGCGAGATAGAGTTCGACATGACCGACATCGATCGCCTGTCCCGCAAAGTCCCGCATCTTTGCAAAGTGGCACCAAGCACCCAGAAATACCATATGGAAGACGTTCACCGCGCGGGCGGCGTGTTGGCTATTCTTGGCGAACTGGACCGCGCAGGCCTGCTGCATCGCGATGTGAAAAACATCCTCGGCCTGACGCTGCCGGAGACCTTGGATAAGTACGACATCATGCTGACCAAAGACGAAGCGGTGAAAAAAATGTTCCGCGCAGGACCGGCGGGCATTCGCACCACGCAAGCGTTCTCGCAGGATTGCCGCTGGGACACGCTGGATGATGACCGCGCGGAAGGCTGTATCCGTTCTCTGGAACACGCGTTCAGCAAAGACGGCGGACTGGCCGTGCTGTACGGCAACCTGGCCGAGGCGGGCAGTATCGTTAAGACGGCGGGCGTGGATAAATCCAACCTGACCTTCCGTGGTCCGGCAAAAGTGTATGAAAGCCAGGACACGGCGGTTGAAGCGATTCTCGGCGGCAAAGTGGTGTCTGGCGACGTGGTGGTGATTCGCTACGAAGGGCCGAAAGGCGGGCCGGGCATGCAAGAGATGCTTTACCCAACCACTTATCTGAAATCGATGGGTCTGGGTAAAGAGTGTGCGCTGATCACCGACGGTCGCTTCTCCGGGGGTACTTCAGGTCTGTCCATCGGCCACGTTTCTCCGGAAGCGGGCAGCGGCGGTCTGATTGCGCTGGTTAAAGATGGCGACATGATTGATATCGACATTCCAAACCGCAGCATGGTGCTGGATGTTCCAGCCGCCGAACTGGCTGCGCGCCATGAAGCTGAATTGGCCCGTGGCGATCAGGCGTGGACTCCACACGGCCGTGAGCGCGTGGTCTCCTTCGCGCTGCGCGCTTATGCCAGCCTGGCAACCAGCGCCGACAAAGGCGCAGTGCGTGACAAGAGTAAGCTGGGAGGCTAACGGTCATGGCGGTATCACAACCCCTATCCGACCAGCCGGGAGGCGCGGAGTATCTCCGCGCCGTACTGCGCGCGCCGGTTTACGAAGTGGCGCAGGTCACACCACTGCAGGTGATGGAGAAAATCTCCTCCCGCCTGAACAACACCATTCTGGTTAAACGCGAAGATCGTCAGGCTGTGCACAGTTTCAAGCTGCGCGGTGCCTATTCGATGATAGCGAGCTTGACTGAAGAGCAGGCTGCTCGCGGCGTGATCACGGCCTCGGCCGGCAACCACGCGCAGGGCGTTGCGCTTTCGGCCAGCAAAAAAGGCATTAAATCCCTTATCGTCATGCCAGTGGCGACCGCCGATATCAAAGTGGATGCCGTGCGCAATTTTGGCGGCGAAGTGCTGCTGCACGGCGCTAATTTTGACGAAGCGAAGGCCAAAGCTGTCGAGCTTTCTCAGCAGCAGGGCATGACCTTCGTCCCGCCATTCGACCATCCGGCGGTTATCGCCGGGCAGGGCACCTTGGCGATGGAGCTGCTTCAGCAAGATGCTCATCTGGACCGGGTATTTGTCCCTGTTGGCGGTGGCGGTCTGGCGGCGGGCGTGGCGGTGCTGATTAAACAGCTGATGCCGCAAATTCAGGTGATTGGTGTCGAAGCTGAAGATTCCGCCTGCCTGCGCGCCGCGCTGGATGCTGGCGAGCCGGTGGACTTGGCGCGCGTCGGGCTGTTTGCTGAAGGCGTGGCCGTTAAGCGCATCGGCAACGAAACCTTCCGCCTGTGTCGCGAGTATTTAGACGACGTGATCACCGTCGACAGCGACGCGATTTGCGCCGCGGTCAAAGATTTGTTCGAAGACGTCCGCGCCATCGCCGAGCCTTCTGGCGCACTGGCCTTGGCCGGGCTGAAGAAATACGTCCAACAACATAATATTCAGGGGGAACGGCTGGCGCATGTCCTTTCTGGCGCCAACGTGAACTTCCATGGTTTGCGTTATGTTTCAGAGCGTTGTGAGCTTGGCGAGCAGCGAGAAGCCTTGCTGGCCGTGACCATCCCTGAGCAAAAAGGCAGCTTCTTGAAGTTCTGCCAGCTGCTCGGCGGGCGCTCGGTCACCGAGTTCAACTATCGCTACGCCGACGACAAGGATGCTTGCATCTTTGTGGGGGTGCGCCTAACGCGTGGCAATGTCGAACGCAAAGAGATCATCGACGAGCTGCACCACGGCGGGTATCAGGTCGTTGATCTCTCCGACGATGAAATGGCGAAACTGCACGTCCGCTATATGGTTGGCGGCCGCCCGAGCAAGCCTCTGCGCGAAAGGCTTTACAGCTTCGAGTTCCCGGAATCGCCGGGCGCGTTGCTGAAATTCCTGCAAACCTTAGGCACGCACTGGAATATTTCGCTGTTCCACTATCGCAGCCACGGCACAGATTTTGGTCGCGTTTTGGCCGCTTTTGAACTGACCGAGCAAGAGCCGGAGTTTGAAAAAAATCTTTCCGCGTTGGGCTATGACTGCCACAACGAAAGTGAAAACCCGGCCTTCCGTTTCTTCTTGGCGGGCTAGAAAATCAAAGGGCCTTTTGGCCCTTTTTACTTGTCCTTTTTCTGTCGCAAAACAGGTTTATAACAGTTGCCAGAAGGCGTCGATGAGCGGCTCCTTAAGACGCTTCTTCTGTACGCACACGCCTAGCTCTAAGGGTGAGCCAAGCGTCACATTTTCCAGCACGGTAATGCGGTTTCTCACCGGTTCGGGGCTATTCTCTAGCACTACGTCAGGCAGCAGGGCAATGCCGCAGCCGAGGGCAACCATTGAGACGATGGCTTCGTGGCCGGACACTGTGGCGTAAATGAGTGGGTTTATCAGGCGATTACGTTTAAACCAAATGTCGATTCGCTTACGCGCCGGGCCGTGCTCCGGCAGGATAAACGGGATTTGCGACCAATCCGGATGAGGCTCGCTGGTTTGATTTCGCACCGCGCAGGGTAATGACGGGGCGATGAGGATCATCGGGATTTCGCCAATTTGGATGAAATCGACGCTGGATGGCAGGTTTTCTGGATGCCCGGCGATACCCAAGTCGGCTTCGGCAGACTGCACTTTCTCGACCGCGTCTGCGGCGTCGCCGGTGGTGAGTTTGATTTCTACCAACGGATGCTGGGCGCGGAATCGATCAAGGATAGGCGGCAGATGGCTATATGCCGCCGTCACGGAACAAAAGAGTCGCAACTCGCCACTCAACGAGGGCCCGTGCTGGTCGAGCGAGTGACGCAGCTGCTGGTACTGCAACAACGTCTGCTGAGCAAAGTTTCGAAGCTGCTCCCCCGCGCTGGTCAATTGTACCGTGCGGTTATCACGTTGAAACAGCGGCTGGCCCAGCTCTTCCTCCAGGCGCTGAATCTGGCGAGAAAGGGTCGAGGGGCTGACATGCATTGCCTTGGACGAACGCCCAAAATGGCGGCTTTCGGCCAGATGTAAAAAGAGTTTGAGATCGCGAAGATCCATGCGCGGTTTCCCCAATGTGAGTCGGAACAGCATGTTGCATATTCTGCAACGTCATCTTCTCAATATATCAATTTAAGCAACACAGTACATAACATATAGTAATTTCATCGCGTTCACCCAAAACCGGTGAACCACACATAACAACATCCTCAGAGAAAGAACGGAGTATTACGATGGCTAACTATTTCAACACCTTGAACCTGCGCCAGCAGTTAGAACAATTGGGCAAATGCCGCTTTATGGGTCGCGACGAATTCGCTGATGAAGCGAGCTACCTGAAGGGTAAAAAAGTCGTGATTGTGGGTTGTGGCGCGCAGGGCCTTAACCAAGGTTTGAACATGCGTGACTCCGGTCTGGATGTTTCTTACACCTTACGTGCTGAAGCTATCGCAGAAAAACGTGCATCATGGCGTAAAGCGACAGAAAACGGCTTCAAAGTAGGGACTTACGAAGAGCTGATCCCACAGGCTGACCTGGTTATTAACTTGACGCCAGACAAACAGCACAGCTCCGTTGTTAAAGCCGTTCAGCCCCTGATGAAAGATGGCGCAACTCTGGGTTACTCCCACGGCTTCAACATCGTTGAAGTTGGCGAGCAAATTCGTAAAGACATCACCGTCGTGATGGTTGCTCCAAAATGCCCGGGTACCGAAGTGCGTGAAGAGTACAAACGCGGTTTCGGCGTTCCAACTCTGATTGCCGTTCACCCAGAAAACGACCCGAAAGGCGAGGGTATGGCTATTGCGAAAGCATGGGCTGCGGCAACTGGCGGTCACCGTGCGGGCGTTCTGCAATCTTCTTTCGTTGCGGAAGTTAAATCTGACCTGATGGGCGAGCAAACCATTCTGTGCGGCATGTTGCAGGCCGGTTCTCTGCTGTGCTTCGACAAATTAGTCGCTGACGGCGTTGATGAAGCTTACGCAGAAAAACTGCTGCAATTCGGCTGGGAAACCGTGACCGAAGCCCTGAAGCAAGGCGGTATTACGCTGATGATGGACCGTCTGTCCAACCCGGCTAAACTGCGTGCTTACGCGCTGTCTGAGCAGCTGAAAGGCATTATGGCTCCACTGTTCCAGAAGCACATGGACGACATCATCTCCGGCGAATTCTCTAGCGGCATGATGGCTGACTGGGCTAACGACGATAAGAAATTGCTGACCTGGCGTGAAGAGACTGGCGCGACGGCATTCGAAAACGCACCGCAGTTTGAAGGCAAAATCGCTGAGCAAGAGTACTTCGACAACGGCGTTCTGATGATCGCTATGGTTAAAGCAGGCGTTGAGCTGGCATTCGAAACCATGGTGGCTGCTGGTATCATCGAAGAGTCTGCTTACTACGAATCTCTGCACGAGCTGCCGCTGATTGCGAACACCATCGCGCGTAAACGCCTGTATGAAATGAACGTGGTTATCTCTGACACCGCCGAGTACGGCAACTACCTGTTCGCTAACGCCGCAGTGCCATTGCTGAAAGAGTTCATGACGACGCTGCAAGCTGGCGATTTGGGTAAATCTGTTGCAGGCACCAACGTTGATAACGCGCAGCTGCGTGATGTTAACGAAGCCATTCGCAATCACCCAATCGAAGCTGTGGGTCACAAGCTGCGTGGGTATATGACGGATATGAAGCGTATCGCCGTCGCAAGCTAATATCCTTCATCCTTCAAGCTGCGGGGGTGTTGGCTGCCCTCAGTAACCCGAATCACTTACTTGAGTAAGCTCATCGGTTTACTTCGGTTGCCGCCTACCCGCAACTCGAATGATTTTGGATAGCTCAGCATTAGACGGGTATGAATGAAAAAAGGGCACTGCATGAAAATGCGGTGCCCTTTCTTTTTACTGCGCCGAAACGAAAACTCAGTTGCGATACAGGATCTTAATGATGTGGTAGCCGAACTGGGTGTGCAGCGGGCCTTGTGGCTCGATCAGTGGAGCGGAAAATACCACTTTATCGAAAGCCGGGACCATTGCGCCCTGTTTGAACTCGCCTAAGTGGCCGCCTTTTTTGCCTGACGGGCAAGTAGAGTGTTTCTTAGCCAGCTTCTCGAAATCGCCACCGTTTTTCAACTGGGCCAGAATTTCTTGTGCTTGAGCTTCTTCCTTCACGAGGATGTGCATTGCTGCGGCAGTTTTCGCCATGATAAGACCTTTTTACGAGAGAGTTTCCAGAGGCGTAATGTAACACCTGCAAGCGGCCAAGTGGAATCCAGCCTGTGTTCCATAGATGCAAATTGGGCGCTAAAGCCAGTCAATCTCAGCTTCTCTTTCTGCTACAATCGCCCTCCTTGTCCATCAAGTGAGCAAAAAACAGGTCATGCGATTAAACCCTAGTCAACAACACGCCGTCGAATTCGTAACCGGACCTTGCTTGGTTCTGGCCGGCGCTGGTTCCGGTAAAACCAGGGTGATCACCAATAAAATCGCACACTTGATCCGTCAATGTGGGTATCAGGCACGTCATATTGCCGCCGTAACCTTTACCAATAAAGCCGCGCGTGAGATGAAAGAGCGCGTAGCGCAAACGCTGGGTCGTAAAGAAGCGCGCGGGTTGATGATTTCAACCTTCCACACCTTGGGTCTGGAGATCATCAAAAAGGAATATGCCGCGCTCGGCATGAAATCTAATTTCTCCCTGTTTGATGACCAAGACCAGTTAGCGCTGCTCAAGGAGCTGAGCGAGAAGTGGCTGGAGCAAGATAAAACGCTGCTGCAACAGCTGATCTCGACGATCTCCAACTGGAAGAACGATCTGGTTGATCCAGCCCGCGCCGCCGATCTGGCGCGATCGGAGCGCGACAAGATCTTCGCGCTCTGCTATAGCCTTTATCACGACCACATGCGCGCCTGTAATATTCTCGATTTTGATGATTTGATTCTGCTGCCGACCTTACTTCTGCAACGCAATGAAGAGGTGCGGGAACGCTGGCAGAACAAGCTGCGCTACCTGCTGGTGGATGAATATCAGGACACCAACACCAGCCAGTACATGATGGTGAAATTGCTGGTGGGCAGTCGCGCGCGCTTCACCGTGGTGGGGGATGATGACCAGTCGATTTACTCCTGGCGCGGCGCCCGTCCACAGAATCTGGTGCTGCTCAAAGAGGACTTCCCTACGCTGCAAGTGATCAAGCTGGAACAGAACTACCGCTCGTCGCAACGCATTCTCAAAGCCGCCAACATCCTGATTGCCAATAACCCACACGTGTTTGAGAAGCGTCTGTTCTCCGAGCTGGGCTATGGCGAAGCACTCAAAGTCATCACTGCCAATAACGAAGATCACGAGGCGGAAAGGGTGGCGGGCGAGCTAATTGCCCATCACTTCATGAATAAGACTGACTATGGTGACTACGCCATTCTGTACCGTGGCAACCACCAGTCGCGGCTGTTTGAAAAGATGCTGATGCAAAACCGCATTCCTTATCGCATCTCCGGCGGCACGTCATTCTTCTCGCGGCCTGAAATTAAAGACCTGCTGGCCTATTTACGCGTGCTGACCAACCCTGACGATGACAGCGCGTTCTTGCGCATTGTGAACACGCCGCGCCGTGAGATTGGTGCGGCAACACTGCAAAAGCTGGGGGAGTGGGCGAATCAGCGCAATAAAGGCTTATTCAAAGCCAGCTTCGACATGGGATTAAGCCAATATCTCACCGGCCGCGGGCTGGAGTCATTGCAGCGCTTCACCCATTGGATGGGAACCATCGCTGACCGTGTTGAGAGAGAGCCGGTGGCCGCCGTGCGCGACTTAATCCACGGCGTGGATTATGAAAGCTGGCTGTTTGAAACCTCGCCAAGCCCGAAAGCCGCAGAAATGCGCATGAAAAACGTTAACCAGCTCTTTAGCTGGATGACGGAAATGCTCGAAGGCACCGATCTCGACGAGCCGATGACGCTAACTCAGGTGGTGACGCGCTTTACCCTGCGAGACATGATGGAGCGCGGCGAAAGTGATGAAGAACTGGATCAGGTTCAACTGATGACCCTCCATGCCTCGAAAGGTCTGGAATTCCCCTACGTCTTTTTGGTCGGGATGGAGGAGGGGCTGCTGCCTCACCAGAGCAGCATCGATGAAGACAATGTTGATGAAGAGCGCCGCCTTGCCTATGTGGGGATCACCCGCGCGCAGAAAGAGCTGATCTTCACTTTGTGCCGCGAACGCCGTCAGTACGGCGAGCTGATCCGCCCCGAGCCGAGTCGTTTCCTGCTGGAGCTTCCGCAGGATGACCTTGAGTGGGAAACCGAGCGTAAAGTGGTGAGTGCGCAAGAGCGTATGGTCAAAGGGCAGAGCCACCTGGAGAAGATCCGCGCTCAGCTGGCAAACGCCAAAAAATAGCAGCTCGCAAAACAGCAACAAAAAAGGCGACCTGGGTCGCCTTTACTATTTTACGTCACTTCAGAGCCAATCAGACAGCTGGCTTACCACTCTCTTCGATGAACAACGGCCAGTGGGCGTAACTCTGCCAATGGCTCTCCTGCTCTAACTCTTCTGCGCGCAGTGGATGCTGCTCCAGCCAACCATGAGGGACAATCACGTTCAAATCGTCCTCGTTGGCGCGCAGGCGCACGGCCGGAAGCGTGTCATCGCGACGACGGCTGGCAAAGATAATCGCCAGTCGCAAGATGCGACATAAACGCTGGGCCTGGCGCGGCGGTACGGCGTTTTGCTGGCTGAGCAGAGGCAAATCTAATGCCTGACTCTGGTTCTGCAACAGCGTTGCCAGCAGCTTTTTCTGGGCGGGAGTAAAGCCTGGTAAATCCAAATGGCGAATTAAATACGCGGCATGATGCGGAGCTTGCCTGAAGTCGACGCTGAGGCCAATTTCATGGATCAGGCAGGCGCTGTTCAACAGCTCCCGAGCACGGGCATCCAACTGCCAGCCACTGGCGACTTGCAGCGAGAAGTTCTCCGCCAGTTGCGCGACGCGGTTAGCCTGTTCACTGTCTAGCAGATAGCGACGCTGGAGGTTGCGTAAGGTGCGCTGGCGAATATCTTGCTCGATAGGCAAGTGCAGCATGCCATACACCAAACCTTCGCGAAGCGCGCCGCCAGCAAGGGTCATGGTTTCGATATTGAGAGCTTTGAAGATGGCGATAAGAATCGACAGGCCGCTTGGGAAAACCAGAGCACGTTCCAGCGTTAAGCCTTCAATCTCTAGCTCTTCAAGCTTGCCGCAGAGGATAGCGCGCTGTTTCAGCTGTTGCAGCTTGGCGAGGGTGATGCGTTCATCCATGCCCTGAGCCACCATGATTTCCTGCAGCGCCTGAACGGTGCCTGACGCGCCAACACAAATCTGCCAGCCATTGGCCAATAGCCGAGGCGCAACCGGGGTGATCATATCGAGCGCGGCTTGTTCCGCTTTGTCGAAATTCTCTTTACCCAGATTACGATCGCCAAAGTAGCGTTCAAGCCAAGTGACGCAGCCCATCGACAAGCTGATGAGCGCCGTGGCCTGTGCGCCAGTTCCGGTGACTAATTCCGTGCTGCCGCCGCCGATATCAACCACCAAACGCTGATCGGGGCCGCCGGTGGTGTGTGCCACGCCGTGATAAATCAGGCGAGCTTCTTCTTCGCCAGCAATAACCTGAACCGGACAACCGAGGATTTCCTGCGCTTTTTGCAAGAATTCATCGGCGTTACTGGCTAAACGCAAGGTTGCCGTGGCGACCACGCGAATTTGATCTCGAGGGATATCCTGCAGGCGCTCTGAAAACAGCTTCAGACATTGCCAGCCGCGCTGCATGGCTTCCTGAGAAAGCAGGTTGTCTTTATCAAGGCCGGCGGCCAGACGGACTTTGCGTTTTATCTTCGCCAGCGTCTGAATGCTGCCTGCCACCTCACGGACAACCAGCATGTGAAAGCTGTTCGAGCCTAAATCGATTGCGGCATATAATGAGGTGGAGCTCAGCATAGTAAATCAGCCCGTGCGTTTACGGTTATTATTGCGAGGCGCGCTGCTGCGGCGTGATGAAGAATTGCTGTTGCGACGCTGACCGTTGTTTCCAGTACGGGAACGGGCCAAACGTTTTGGTGCAGGCAAGTCAGTCAACAGGGCATCGCTATTGTATTTGCTAACCGGAATACTGTGGCCGGTGTAAGTTTCAATCGCCGTCAGGTTTAGCGCATATTCTTCGCAAGCCAGACTGATAGAGTGACCACTTAAGCCAGCACGGCCGGTACGGCCAATACGGTGAACGTAGTCTTCACAGTCGTCAGGCAAGTCGTAGTTGAATACGTGCGTAACGGCTGGGATATGTAAACCACGGGCAGCAACGTCGGTGGCGACCAGAATATCCAGCGTACCGGCTGTGAAATCTTCCAGCACGCGCAGGCGTTTCTTCTGCGGCACATCACCCGTTAACAAACCTACGCGATGACCATCGGCAGCCAGATGGCCCCAGACGTCTTCACAGCGATGTTTGGTGTTGGCGAAGATGATGCAGCGATCTGGCCATTCTTCTTCAATCAGCGTCTGCAGCAGGCGCATTTTTTCTTCATTTGAAGGGTAGAACAGCTCTTCTTGAATTCGGTGACCCGTTTTCTGTTCCGGTTCGATTTCAATCGACTCGGCGTTATTCATATTTTCGAACGCCAGCTCTTTCACACGGTAGGAAAGGGTTGCTGAGAACAGCATGTTAAGGCGTTGGTTAGCCGGCGGCATGCGGCGGAACAACCAGCGGATATCTTTGATAAAGCCGAGATCGAACATACGGTCAGCTTCATCGAGAACCACAACCTGAATGGCGCCTAAATCGATGTAGTTTTGCTTGGCGTAATCAATCAAGCGGCCGGTAGTGCCGATGAGAATATCAACGCCACTTTCCAGGACTTTTAATTGTTTGTCATAACCGTCGCCGCCATAGGCTAGCCCCAGTTTCAAACCGGTGGACTCGGAAAGTGCTTCTGCATCCGAGTGAATTTGCACGGCTAATTCGCGGGTCGGTGCCATGATTAAGGCACGTGGCTGATTGGTCTGGCGACCTTCAGCAGCCGGGTTAGAAAGCAGATAATGGAAAGTAGACGCTAGAAAAGCCAGCGTCTTGCCGGTACCGGTTTGCGCCTGACCTGCAACATCACGCCCAGCGAGCGTGATTGGCAATGCCAATGCCTGAATAGGAGTACAGTAATGAAAGCCTTTCTTTTCAAGGGCTTCAACTGCAAGCGGGTGCAGGGCGAAGTCGGAAAACTTCTGTTCGGTCAAGTGTGTTTTGCTCATAGTGTGGTAGAATATCAGCTAACTATTGCTTTACGAAAGCGTATCCGGTGAAATAAAGTCAACCTAATGTTGGTTAATGCTACATCAACAAGGTAAAGATAATCCTTTGGAGTAGAACATGAGCGATAAAATTATTCACCTAACCGATGACAGTTTCGGCAATGATGTATTGAAGGCCACAGCGCCGGTTCTGGTCGATTTCTGGGCTGAATGGTGTGGTCCTTGTAAAATGATCGCTCCGATTCTGGATGAGATTGCCACTGAGTTCGAAGGCAAGCTGACCATCGCGAAGCTGAATATCGATGAAAACCCAGGTACAGCACCTAAATACGGCATCCGTGGTATTCCTACGCTGCTGTTATTTAAAGATGGTGAAGTCGCTGCAACTAAGGTTGGCGCACTGTCTAAAAGTCAGTTGAAAGAATTCCTGACTGCAAATCTGTAATCGGTCGGGATGACCCACTCCAGGTGTTTAGCGGGCTGACGTGTTTTTCATATTGTCCGCTAGACGCCTGTCAATAAGCGTGTTAAGTTTACTCTCACTGCAAATAGAGCTTACCTGTAGTTTGATTCTAACGTTTTACTCTGTGTCAAAAACATCTGCCTAGACCTATAAAGTCGCTTTTATAACAATAACTTTAATCGGCACTGTGCTTTGACAATCTAACGGTTTTGACAAAATCGGCTTTAAGACACCTTCAAATATCAGTCTTCCCATCTTGAATAGCCCGCGTGCGACTGCCTGTGGCCTATATTCAGAAACTGCTAATTGAGTGTCCTACACAAACAGGCATGGATGACCCTGCCATACCCATTCACGACAGATGTTCGAGACATACCCCGAGTTTAAGAACCCACCATTATGAATCTTACCGAATTAAAGAACACGCCGGTCTCTGACCTGATTGCACTCGGCGAAAATATGGGGCTGGAAAACCAAGCCCGTATGCGCAAGCAAGACATTATATTTTCAATTCTGAAGCAACATGCGAAAAGCGGAGAAGACATCTTCGGTGATGGCGTACTGGAGATATTGCAGGATGGATTTGGTTTCCTCCGCTCTGGAGACAGTTCCTACCTCGCCGGTCCCGACGACATCTACGTTTCTCCAAGCCAAATTCGCCGCTTCAACCTCCGTACTGGAGACACCATTTCCGGTAAAATTCGTCCCCCTAAAGAAGGCGAACGTTATTTTGCCCTGTTGAAAGTTAACGAAGTTAACTACGACAAACCAGAAAATGCCCGCAGTAAAATTCTTTTCGAAAACTTAACCCCGTTACATGCAAACTCCCGTTTGCGTATGGAACGCGGCAACGGCTCCACCGAAGATTTAACCGCTCGCGTACTCGACTTAGCTTCTCCAATTGGCCGTGGCCAGCGTGGCCTGATCGTGGCACCGCCGAAAGCCGGTAAAACGATGCTGCTGCAAAATATCGCCACCAGCATTGCTTACAACCATCCTGATTGCGTACTGATGGTGCTGCTGATTGACGAGCGTCCGGAAGAAGTGACAGAGATGCAGCGTCTGGTTAAAGGCGAAGTGATCGCCTCTACCTTCGATGAGCCAGCCTCTCGCCACGTGCAAGTTGCAGAAATGGTTATTGAGAAGGCGAAGCGCCTGGTTGAGCACAAGAAAGATGTCATCATCTTACTGGACTCCATCACGCGTCTGGCTCGTGCTTACAACACCGTGGTGCCTGCGTCCGGTAAAGTGTTGACGGGTGGTGTGGATGCTAACGCCTTGCACCGTCCAAAGCGCTTCTTCGGTGCGGCACGTAACGTGGAAGAGGGCGGCAGCCTGACTATCATCGCTACGGCGCTGGTGGATACCGGTTCTAAAATGGATGAAGTTATCTACGAAGAATTTAAAGGTACCGGCAACATGGAACTGCATCTCGCGCGTAAAATCGCTGAGAAACGCGTCTTCCCGGCTATCGATTACAACCGTTCTGGTACCCGTAAAGAAGAATTACTCACCACTTCTGAAGAGCTGCAGAAAATGTGGATCCTGCGCAAAATCATCCATCCAATGGGTGAAATTGACGCGATGGAATTCCTCATTAATAAGCTCGCGATGACCAAAACCAATGATGATTTCTTCGACATGATGAAACGTTCATAATTTGACGTCAATTTGTTGTAAAAGTCAGCTAACGCCACGCTAATCCGTGGCGTTTTTCGTTTATGGCGGCTACGATATGGCAACTTCTGAAAAGAGATACATTTAGGATAAGCGCCGATAGTCTTTCAGCGACTCTTTCTCTACCCTGCCTGGCGATTAGGAAAAGACATATTTATCGGTTAAAGACCCTAATTGTCACCAAAGGATATGACACTAAGGCTATGAGATTTTATGACGTTGGCCATCAGCAGCCTTATCTATTTGCAGAGATCTGTTTACTGTGAACATACTCAATATGAGTACTGAACTCTTCATTATCTTCTTATTTTCTTTAGCCTTTTTATTTGTGGCTCGAAAAGTTGCCAAGAAAGTCGGCTTAGTTGATAAACCTAATTACCGTAAGCAGCACCAAGGTTTGATCCCTCTGGTGGGTGGCATCTCTGTATTTGCCGGGATCTGTTTCACTTTCCTGATCACTGATTACCCTATTGCCCATAGCTCGCTTTATCTCGGATGCGCGGGATTGCTGGTATTTGTCGGTGCAATGGACGATCGCTTTGATATCAGTATTAAAATTCGCGCATTAGTGCAGGCATTGGTCGCGATAGTGATGATGTACTCCGCCGGACTGATTTTGAAGGATTTGGGCCATATTATCGGGCCTTGGGCCATGGTATTGGGGCCGTTTGGCTATCCTATTACGCTATTTGCCGTATGGGCGGCCATTAACGCATTCAACATGGTCGATGGTATTGATGGGCTGCTCGGCGGGTTATCGAGCGTAACCTTCGGCGCAATGGGCATTGTCATGTATAGGAGTGGGCACATGGAGCTGGCTCTGTGGTGCTTCTCCATGATTGCTGCAACATTACCCTATATATTGCTCAATCTCGGCGTTTTCGGCCCAAGGTATAAAGTCTTTATGGGGGATGCCGGCAGTACATTAATCGGTTTCACTGCCATTTGGATTTTGCTGCAAAGCACTCAGGGCGTTGCTGCGCCAATGACCCCGGTAACGGCACTGTGGCTTATTGCTATTCCCCTGATGGATATGATTGCCATTATGTACCGCCGTCTCCGCAAAGGTATGAGCCCTTTCTCGCCGGACAGGCAGCATATCCACCATCTTATAATGCGTGCGGGCTTTAGCCCTCGGCAGGCGTTTGTATTAATTACATTGGCCGCCGCGTTGTTGGCCGCCATTGGCGTAATTGGTGAAAATCTCGGGTTTGTACCTGAATGGTTAATGTTGATACTGTTCCTGCTGGCATTTTTATTTTATGGCTACTGCATTAAACGTGCATGGCGGGTAGCTCGCTTGTTGAAGCGGATTAAAAGACGTCTTCGCCACGCACAGTGATGTTATCAATCAGTCATTATTTAGAGGTTTGAAAGCTTTGATGAAGTCAGAGACGAAAGTAACCGAGGTTCAATCCATCGATAATGAGCTGGATATTCGTGGCTTATGTTGCGCTCTTTGGAGCGGAAAACTGTGGATTTTAGGTATTGGGCTGCTGTTTGCCGTTATCGCCTTGGGTTCCTCCTATTTAATGAAGCAGGAGTGGAGCTCGACGGCGATCACCGATCGGCCAACGGTTAACAACCTCGCTTCTTATTTTTCTCAGGCGCAGTTCTTACGCAATCTCGATACGCGCAATGCGGTAGCCCCGCTGGGCGTCCAGCCAACGATTTCTGACGACGCCTACAGCGAGTTTGTGATGCAGCTGGCTTCCTACGATACGCGTCGCGATTTCTGGCTGCACAGCCCTTATTACCAGCAGCGTAAAGAGGGCGACGCGCGTGCCGATGCTGCCCTGCTCGATGACATGATTAGCGACATTCAGTTTACCGCAAGAGATGCGCTGAAAGTGCCGAACGACAGCGTGAAACTTACCGCCGAAACCTCCGCTGATGCCAATAAACTGCTGCGTGAATATGTTAATTTCGCCAGCAAGCGCGCGGCGCAACACTTGTTTGACGAGCTGCAAGGCGCATGGGCTGCCCGCACCCAATCGATGAAAGCACAGGTTAAGCGTCAGGAAGCCGTCGCCCAGTCTATCTTCCAGCGCCAAACCAACAATACTGAGCAAGCACTAAAGATAGCCCAGCAGCAGAACATTAATAGCAGCCGTACTGATACCCCAGCCGAGCAATTGCCGAACTCCGACATGTTCCTGTTAGGCGTGCCAATGCTCAAGGCGCGTGCGGAATTACTGCAAGCCTCGGGGCCAAGTTACGACCTCGACTATGACCAAAACCGAGCCATGCTTGCGACGCTAAATGTTGGGCCTACATTGACGGCCCATTTCCAGACTTACCGCTACCTGCGTACCCCTGAAGAGCCGGTGAAACGCGACAGTCCGCGCCGAGCTTTCCTGATGATCATGTGGGGTGCCGTTGGCGCATTGGTAGGTGCTGGCATTGCATTGGCGAAACGCCGGAGCCGCACAGCCGCGTAACTCATTTAATAAAGACGATATTTCGTCTGGCCGGTAGGAACGCACCCGGCCTAACCGAAAAGAGAGACTCATTGTGAAAGTGTTGACCATATTCGGCACACGACCAGAGGCCATCAAAATGGCCCCTTTACTGCACGCGTTGGCTCAGGATGATGCCTTTGAGTCAAAAGTCTGCGTCACGGCGCAGCACCGTGAAATGCTCGATCAAGTCCTGCATCTGTTCGGTATCGTACCTGATTACGATCTTAATATTATGCAGCCAGGGCAAGACCTGACCGAAATCACCAGCCGCATTCTTCTGGGTTTAAAGCCAGTACTTCAGGACTTTAAGCCAGATATCGTTTTGGTCCATGGCGATACCACCACCACTTTTTCCGCCAGCCTGGCCGCGTTTTACCAGCAGATCCCCGTCGGGCATGTTGAAGCCGGTCTGCGCACCGGCGACCTCTCTTCGCCGTGGCCTGAAGAGGCGAATCGGCGGCTGACGGCGCACTTGGCGAAGTGGCATTTTGCCCCGACGGAGACCTCCCGCGCCAACCTGCTGCACGAATCTATTGATGCTGACGACATCTTTGTCACCGGTAATACGGTGATCGATGCCTTGCTGTGGGTTCGCGACCGCGTGCAGGGCGATGCGGCGCTGATCGAAAAGTTGGCGGCCCGCTATCCGTTTATCGATGAAAATAAGAAGCTTATCTTAGTCACCGGCCATCGTCGGGAGAGCTTTGGCGGCGGTTTTGAGCGGATTTGCAATGCGCTTGCCGACATCGCGTTGAAGCACCCTGAAGTGCAAATTGTCTATCCGGTCCATCTCAACCCGAATGTGAGTGAGCCGGTTAACCGCATCTTGCATGGCATTGATAATGTCATCCTGATTGAACCGCAAGATTATCTGCCTTTCGTCTATTTGATGGATAAGTCCTACCTGATCCTGACCGATTCTGGCGGTATTCAGGAAGAGGCACCGTCGCTTGGCAAACCGGTGTTGGTCATGCGTGAGACGACCGAGCGGCCGGAAGCTGTCAGCGCTGGGACGGTTAAATTAGTCGGAACAGAAACGCAAAAAGTGATCGAAGAAGTGACCCGTTTGCTCAATGACGAAAATGCCTACCAAAGCATGAGCCGGGCGCACAATCCTTACGGCGACGGCGAGGCTTGCCGTCGTATTTTAGACGCACTGAAGAATTATCGAGTATCACCATGAGCTTCCATACGATTTCCGTCATTGGGCTGGGCTACATCGGATTGCCGACGGCCGCGGCCTTTGCTTCGCGCCAGAAAAAAGTCATTGGCGTAGATATCAACCAGCACGCGGTCGATACCATTAATCGTGGTGGCATCCACATCGTCGAGCCTGACCTCGACGCGCTGGTTAAGCAGGCCGTTGATGAAGGTTTCCTTGAAGCATCAACCCGCCCTTATCCTGCCGATGCTTTTTTGATTGCGGTGCCAACGCCGTTTAAAGGCCAGCATCAGCCGGATTTAAAATATGTTGAAGCCGCCGCGCGCTCCATTGCGCCGGTGCTGAAAAAGGGCGATCTGGTGATTCTCGAATCGACCTCGCCGGTTGGCACGACCGAGCAGATGGCCGAATGGCTGGCAGAGTGCCGCCCTGATTTGAGCTTCCCGCAGCAAGAGAGCGACCGCGCTGATATCAATATTGCCTACTGCCCTGAGCGCGTATTGCCCGGCCAGGTGATGGTTGAATTAATTAAAAATGACCGTGTAATTGGCGGAATGACCGCCGTGTGCTCTCAGCGCGCCTGCGATTTGTACAATATTTTTCTACAGGGTGAGTGCGTGGTGACCAACTCGCGCACCGCTGAGATGTGCAAGCTGACTGAAAACAGCTTCCGCGACGTCAATATCGCTTTCGCCAATGAGCTGTCGCTGATTTGCGATGCGCAGGGTATTAACGTTTGGGAGCTTATCGCGCTGGCCAACCGCCATCCGCGCGTTAACATTTTGCAGCCCGGTCCCGGCGTTGGCGGCCACTGTATCGCGGTTGACCCCTGGTTTATCGTGGCGCAGAACCCCGAGCAGTCGAAGCTGATCCGCACCGCGCGCGAAGTTAACGACAGCAAGCCGCACTGGGTGGTGGATCGGGTGAAAGCTCAGCTTGCCGACTGCCTTACCGCCACCGGCAAACGGGCATCAGAGATTAAAATTGCCTGTTTCGGTTTGGCTTTCAAACCGAACATTGATGATCTGCGTGAAAGTCCGGCGGTGGAAGTCAGCAAACTTATTGCTGACTGGCACGCTGGTGAGACGTGGGCCGTCGAGCCTCACGTGCATCAGCTTCCCGCGTCGCTGAGCGACAAAGTTACGCTGCATTCATTGGACGACGCGCTGAAGAATGCCGATCTGCTGGTCATGCTGGTCGATCACAAAATCTTTAAAGCGATCCCCGCCGATCGGGTTAAACAGTCCTGGATTGTTGATACCAAAGGGGTTTGGCGCTGATCATCTTGGCCGGAGGTAAGCATGAGTCTTTGTGGAACGCTCGAATTTCTTGAATGGGAAAGCGATTTTTTCCATCTGCGAACGGCAAAGTTTCACGCTGACCCTGGCTCGCCTCCTCTGGACGTCGCGCACCTCTCAGGCTTTGAGTTGGTGCAGGCCAAGATAGGCGCGAATGACGTGGCGGCGCTGAATGCGCTTCAGGCCGCAGGTTTCCAGTTCGCCGAGGGCGAGATTGATGTTTGCATCGCGCTCAATGGTGGTGCCGACTCCGTTAGCGCGGCTACCCCGGCCTTAGAATCCGATATCCCACAAGTCACCGCCGCCGCCACGGCCGCTTTCTCCCTCAGCCGTTTCCGCGCTCCCTGGTATCAGGCCGGGGATAGCGCGCGTTTCTACGCAGTGTGGGCCGAGAAGGCCGTGCGAGGCACTTTTGATCATCAGTGTTTGCTGATTAAAAACGCGCAAGGTGACTTACAAGGCTTTGTCTCACTGCGAGAAATTGGGCCGGGTGAGGCGCGAATTGGCCTGCTGGCGGTGTTGCCCGAGTGGCAATCCTGCGGCATTGGCAAGCAGTTGATGGCCGCCGCCAAGCAGTGGTGTGTGGCGAAGGGTTTGTCGCATTTGCATGTCGCAACCCAAACGGGCAACGTCGCGGCCCTTAATCTCTATCTCGCCAGCGGGGGGAAAATCACCCGCTCGGCATATTGGTTGTACAGGTGAAAATATGATCCCTTTTAACGCCCCTCCGGTTTTCGGTACTGAGATTGATTACATGCGCTCGGCGATGAGCAGCGGGAAAATGTGTGGTGACGGCGGGTTTGGCCTGCGTTGCCAACAGTGGTTTGAGCAGCGTTTTGGCAGCGCGAAAGTTCTGCTGACCCCGTCATGCACTGCGTCGCTGGAGATGGCGGCGCTGCTGCTGGATATCAAAGAAGGCGACGAAGTGATCATGCCAAGCTTCACCTTCGTTTCCACGGCCAATGCTTTCGTGCTGCGCGGCGCGAAAATCGTCTTTGTCGATGTGCGCCCAGACACCATGAACATTGATGAAACGCTGATTGAAGCGGCGATCACTGACAAGACCCGCGTCATCGTGCCGGTGCATTACGCGGGCGTGGCCTGTGAGATGGACACCATCATGCAGCTGGCCGAGAAATATAACCTGTTCGTGGTGGAAGATGCCGCGCAGGGCGTGATGTCGACCTATAAAGGTAAGGCTTTGGGGGCGATTGGCCACATTGGCTGTTTTAGCTTCCATGAAACCAAAAACTACACGGCGGGCGGCGAGGGCGGGGCGACGCTTATCAATGATAAAGCGCTGATTGAACGCGCTGAGATCATTCGCGAAAAAGGCACTAACCGCAGCCAGTTCTTCCGTGGGCAAGTGGACAAATATACCTGGCGCGATATTGGCTCCAGCTACCTGATGTCCGACCTACAGGCGGCCTACCTGTGGGCGCAGCTGGAAGCGGCCGAGCCAATTAACCAGCGCCGTCTGGCCCTGTGGGATAACTACCACAGCGCTTTACAGCCGCTGGCACAGGCCGGGCGCATTACGCTTCCGGCCATTCCAGAGAGCTGTGTGCACAATGCCCACATGTTCTATCTGCGCCTGAACGATATCACCGAGCGCGACGCCTTTATCGCCCATATGAAAGCGGCCGATATTCTGACGGTGTTCCACTATATCCCGCTGCACACCAGCCCTGCCGGGCTAAGCTTCGGCCGATTCAGTGGCGAAGACCGTTTTACGACGCCAGAAAGCGAGCGTCTGGTGCGTCTGCCGTTGTTCTATAACATGACCGACGACGTGCAGCAGACCGTGATCGCCACCATGCTGAAATACTTCGCCTGATATGTCACTGGCAAAAGCATCGGTATGGACGGCTGGCTCGACGCTGATAAAAATTGCGGCGGGCCTGCTGGTGGTCAAGCTGTTGGCAGTCGCCTTTGGCCCGAGCGGCGTGGGGCAGGCGGGGAATTTCCGCCAGATGGTGACGGTGCTCGGCGTGCTGTCCGGGGCCGGGATTTTCAACGGCGTCACCAAGTATGTCGCAGAGCACCAGCATGACCCTGCGCGCTTAAAGGAGGTACTGGGCACGGCTTCCAGCCTGATCCTGTTTTTCTCTACCGCGCTGGCCTTGGTGTTTCTGCTGGCCGCCGCGCCGATAAGCATCGGGCTTTTTGGTCACGACAGGTATCAATCGGTAGTGCGCGCCGTGGCTTTTATCCAGATGGGCATCGCCTACGCCAACTACTTCCAAGCCATCCTGAAAGGTTATCGGGACGCGCAAGGCAATGCGCTGGCGGTGATCGGCGGCAGCCTGATTGGCCTGCTGGCCTATTTACTCTGCTTCAAGCTCGGTGGCTATGAAGGTGCGTTGGCGGGGTTGGCGTTGGTGCCGGCTCTGGTGGTGCTGCCTGCCGGAGTGATGCTCTGGCGGCGTAAGCCTTTTCCACTGCACTTCCTGCGTGTAGGTTTTGATCGCGCCATTGCCAGCCATCTGGGCAAATTTACCCTGATGGCCCTCATCACCTCAGTGACCCTGCCGGTGGCTTATGTGATGATGCGAAACCTGCTGGCGAAATATTACAGTTGGGATGAGGTGGGGATTTGGCAGGGCGTGAGCAGCATTTCAGACGCCTATTTGCAGTTCATCACCGCTTCTTTTAGCGTCTATCTGTTGCCGACGCTGTCGCGACTGACGGATAAAGAGGCGATTTCCCACGAAATTGTTAAATCGCTGAAGTTTGTTATTCCCGCCGTGGCCTGTGCCAGCTTTATGGTTTGGCTACTGCGTGATTTCGCGATTTGGCTGCTGTTCTCTCACCAGTTCACCGCCATGCGCGACCTGTTCGCCTGGCAGTTGGTCGGCGATGTGCTCAAAGTCGGCTCCTATGTGTTTGGCTATCTGGTGATTGCCAAAGCCTCATTGCGCTTTTATATATTGACCGAGATTAGCCAGTTCGCGCTGCTAACGGCTTTCTCCCACTGGCTCATCCCATTAAAGGGTTCTCTTGGCGCTGCGCAGGCCTACATGGCGACTTACATTGTCTATTTCGCCCTGTGCAGCATCGTTTTTGTTATTTACCGTAGACGAGCATGACGACGCTGATTCACGTTTTGGGATCTGATATCCCGCACCATAATCTTACCGTTTTGCGCTTCTTCAATGACGTGCTGGCGGAGCAATTGCCGCCGGAGCAGGTTCGACGCTTTATGGTGGCGGCCGCCGATAAATCAGCCTTTGGCGAGTTTACCCGGCTGAATATCGAGGTCTATCAGGATAAGAAAGCGCTGGCGCAGGCGGTGATTGCCCAAGCGCAGGCTAACCGTCAGCAGAAGTTCTTCCTGCACGGGCAGTTCAACCCGACGCTGTGGCTGGCGCTGCTGGGCGGCAAAATCAAAGCGCGTCAGGTGTGCTGGCATATCTGGGGCGCGGACCTCTATGAAGCCTCCGGCAGCCTGAAGTTCCGCCTGTTCTATCTACTGCGCCGTTTGGCTCAGGGGCGCGTGGGCCACGTGTTTGGCACTCGCGGCGACCTGAATCACTACCACCAGCGGCATCCTCGGGTGGCCTCATCACTGCTCTATTTCCCGACGCACATGGACCCGGCGCTCACCCAGCCAGCCGAACAGCCTGCACCGTCCGGGCCAATGACCGTGCTGGTGGGCAACTCCGGCGATCGCAGTAATCGCCACATTGAAGCACTGAATTCGCTGCATCAGCAGTTTGGCGCGGAGATTAAGGTGATTATCCCCATGGGCTATCCGGCGGATAATCAGCAATACATTGAACAGGTTAGAGCCGCCGCGCTGGGCTTATTCCCGGCAGAGAATGTTGAGTTACTGACCGACGCCATGCCCTTCGATGCCTATCTCAACCTGCTGCGTCGCTGCTCGCTGGGCTATTTCATTTTCGACCGCCAGCAGGCGATTGGCACTCTTTGCCTGCTGATTCAGTTCGGCGTGCCTTTCGTGGTCAGCCGTAAAAACCCGTTCTGGCAGGATCTGGCGGAGCAACACCTGCCGGTGCTGTTTTACGGCGATACCTTGGATAGCGCGACAGTGGCCGAGGCCCGCCGCCAATTACTCAGCGCCGATCGGCAGAATATCGACTTCTTCAACCCGAACTACATTGCGGGCTGGCAGCAGGCAATCGAGCTGGTAACGGGCGGAGCGGCATCATGACGCTGACCCAGTTTGGCGGTCTGAGCCTGGTTTACGCGCTCTCTCTGATTTTTATTCTGACGCTGACGTACAAAGAGTTTCGCCGCGTCAGATTTAACTTCAACGTCTTCTTCTCCATGCTTTATCTGCTGACATTCTATTTCGGCTTCCCGCTGACCTGCCTGTTGGTGTTTCGTTTTGATGTCAAAGTGGTGCCGGTCGAGAATCTGCTGCAAGCTATGCTGGCGGCCACCTGCTTCTACGGCATTTACTACGTCTGCTATAAAACGCGTCTCAGGGCGCGGTCTGACAAGCCCCGCGTGCCGATTTTCACCATGAATCGGGTGGAAACCCACCTGACGTGGATGCTACTGGCGCTGGTGGCTATCGTGACGGTGTCTATCTTCTTCCTGCACAACGGTTTTCTGCTGTTTAAGCTTAAGTCTTACAGCCAGATTTTCTCTAGCGAAGTGTCGGGCGTGGCGTTAAAACGCTTCTTCTACTTCTTTATCCCCGCCATGCTGGTGGTCTACTTCCTGCGCCAAAACAGCCGCAGCTGGCTGTTCTTCTTGGTCAGCACCGTGGCTTTTGGGCTTCTCACCTATGTGATTGTTGGCGGCACGCGGGCCAACATTATCATCGCCTTCGCCTTATTCTTGTTTATTGGTATTGTGCGCGGCTGGATTTCCCTGTGGATGCTGGCGACGGCGGGCGTGATGGCGGTGGTCGGCATGTTCTGGCTGGCGCTAAAACGCTATGGCATGAATGTGAATGGCCCCGAGGCGTTCTACACCTTCCTCTATCTGACTCGCGACACCTTCTCTCCTTGGGAAAACCTCGGGCTGCTGCTGCAAAACTACGACAAAATCAGTTTTCAGGGGCTGGCGCCGATTGTGCGCGACTTTTACGTGTTTATCCCAAGCTGGCTGTGGCCGGAACGCCCGGCGGTGGTGCTGAACTCGGCCAACTACTTCACCTGGGACGTGCTGAATAACCACTCTGGTTTGGCGATTTCACCGACCCTAATCGGCTCGCTGGTGGTGATGGGCGGCGTGTGGTTTATCCCGCTCGGCGCGGTGGTGGTGGGGTTAATCATCAAATGGTTCGACTGGCTCTATGAGTTGGGCAAAGCCGAGACCAACCCCTATAAAGCCGCCATTTTGCAAAGCTTTTGTTTCGGCGCGGTATTCAATATGATCGTGCTGGCGCGCGAAGGGGTGGACTCTTTCTTCTCCCGCGTGGTGTTTTTCTGCCTGATTTTTGGCTTGTGTCTGGTGGTCGCAAAATTACTCTACTGGATGTTTGATGCCATCGGGCTTATCCGCCCACGCCGCGTGCTTGACCATGCTTCAACTAAAGGGAACCCAACGACGCCCGCGTCGTCGCAGGAATATTCATGATTTCAAATAACAACATCCCAACGTATTCCATTCGCGGCATAAATTTATGCGGCTTTTACGATATGGACCACTTTATCAATTACCTGTTCGACGGTCCGCAGCTGAAAACTGGCTCTCTGGTGGCGATTAACGCCGAAAAAGTGCTGACCATGGAAAGCCGCCCCGACATCGCCGAGCTGATTAATCAGGCGGATTACAAATATGCCGATGGCGTCAGCATTGTGCGTTCTATTCGTCGGAAATACCCTGCAGCCAAGGTTTCGCGTATCGCAGGAGCCGACCTGTGGGAAGGCTTAATGCAGCGCGCCGGGCAGGAGGGGACGCCGGTATTTTTGATTGGCGGCAAGCCCGAGGTGCTGGAGCAGACCAAAGCCAAGCTGCGGGCGCAGTGGAACGTCAACATTGTTGGCAGTCAGGATGGATATTTTACGCCGCAGCAGCGCGAATCGCTGTTGGAACAGGTGAAAGCGTTACAGCCGGCAATTGTCACCGTGGCGATGGGGTCGCCAAAGCAAGAGATCTTGATGCGCGACTGCCAGCTTGTTCACCCTCAGGCCTTATATATGGGGATTGGCGGCACTTACGATGTGTTCACCGGCCATGTGAAGCGCGCGCCGAAAGTCTGGCAAAAGCTCGGCCTTGAGTGGCTGTATCGCCTGATTCGCCAGCCAAGCCGACTGGGCCGCCAATTAAAACTGCTCAAATATCTGCGCTACCACTACACCAACCAGCTCTAATTCCCGCTTTGCGTCGCGGTTTTTTCACTATCGCGGCGCGCCACCTCTCGTTTTTCCTGCCCATTTGCCGATTATTGCAGCGCCCGTTGTCAACCGAGGCGCAGCTTCTCAATTCGTGGTTTGCAACTGATCACAAAATGCGAAACCATACTGCCCGTTTTAACTCCCGAGCGGGAAAAGCAGACTATAAAAATAACATTCCGGGCAATCCGGAAGGCAAACACAATAACGATAACATTGAGGATTTATGGCAAGTAACGAGGAAAAAGGTGGTCTACACCGAGGGCTAGAAGCCCGTCATATAGAGCTGATTGCCCTGGGCGGGACAATCGGCGTGGGTCTGTTTATGGGGGCGGCGAGTACGCTGAAATGGGCAGGACCTTCGGTTTTACTGGCTTATATTCTGGCCGGGGTGTTCGTCTTCTTCATCATGCGCGCGATGGGCGAAATGCTGCATCTCGAGCCGGTCGCCGGTTCCTTTGCAGTTTATGCGCACAAGTATCTCGGGCCTTACTATGGCTATCTGACCGCGTGGAGCTACTGGTTCATGTGGATAGCGGTGGGCATCTCTGAAATCACGGCCATTGGCGTTTATGCGCAATATTGGTTCCCAGACTTACCCCAGTGGATACCGGCGATTGCCGCCGTGGCTATCGTCGCTGCGGCCAATCTGGCGGCGGTTAAGCTCTACGGCGAGTTTGAGTTCTGGTTCGCGCTGATCAAAATCACCACCATTATTGTGATGATCGTGGTGGGGCTGGCGGTGATTTTCTTTGGCTTCGGCAACCATGGCCAGCCCATTGGCTTTGGCAACCTGACGGCGCACGGCGGTTTCTTTGCCGGCGGCTGGAAAGGCTTCCTGTTCGCCCTGTGTATCGTGGTGGCGTCCTATCAGGGTGTCGAGCTGGTGGGTATCACTGCCGGTGAGGCCAAGAACCCGCAGGTGACGCTAAAGCGCGCCATCAATAACATCCTGTGGCGTATTCTGATTTTCTACGTCGGCGCAATCTTCGTCATCATCACTATCTTCCCGTGGAATGAGATGGGCACCCACGGTAGCCCGTTTGTGCTGACCTTCGCCAAAATCGGTATCACGGCGGCGGCGGGGATTATTAACTTTGTGGTGCTGACGGCGGCGCTGTCGGGCTGTAACAGCGGGATGTACAGCTGCGGGCGCATGCTCTACGCGCTGTCGAAGAATCGTCAGGTTCCGGCGTTTCTGGGGAAAGTGTCGAAAAGCGGCGTGCCGGTGCATGGCATCACGGTGTCTATCGCGGTGCTGGTGGTAGGGTCATGCCTGAACTACGTCATTCCCAACCCCGAGAAAGTGTTTGTGTATGTCTACAGCGCCAGCGTGCTGCCGGGCATGGTGCCGTGGTTTGTGGTATTGGTCAGCCAGCTGCGTTTTCGCGAGGCGCACAAAGAGAAGCTGAAAGACCATCCGTTTAAATCGATACTGTTCCCTTACGTCAACTATCTGACGCTGGCATTTTTGGCCTGCGTGCTGGTCGGAATGGCGATAAACCCCGATACGCGGGTATCTTTGCTGGTAGGCGGTATTTTCATCGCGGCGATCAGCTTGATATACTTCGGGCTGGGGATGCACAAGCGAGCATCTCTACCGGCAGAAAGCCTAAAATAACGTCGTAAGTCATGGGTGGGGAAGGTAAGACGCCTACTTTTAATGCGTATTGGACAAAGAGCAATCAAACGCAACTTTTCCAATAAAAAGCACTAGACAGGGTGGCATTAAAACCGTAGTATCCCCACCCGCAACGGCGCTAAGCGCCCGTAGCTCAGCTGGATAGAGCGCTGCCCTCCGGAGGCAGAGGTCTCAGGTTCGAATCCTGTCGGGCGCACCATTAAGTTTGCGCTAGAGTTGCGGTGGTACTGTTTGATGTTGAACAGTTCACGTGTGGAAGAGTTTGAAATGGTGGCTATAGCTCAGTTGGTAGAGCCCTGGATTGTGATTCCAGTTGTCGTGGGTTCGAGTCCCATTAGCCACCCCAAATTTTTTAAATGATTTTGTGAATGTGACATGCGATGGTGGCGGAATTGGTAGACGCGCTAGCTTCAGGTGTTAGTGTCCTTAGGATGTGAGGGTTCGAGTCCCTCCCTTCGCACCACACACAAAACGCATTTAAATGATGCTGTTAGCATTAAAAAGTAGTAAGATGCACGACATCGGCGAGTAGCGCAGCTTGGTAGCGCAACTGGTTTGGGACCAGTGGGTCGGAGGTTCGAATCCTCTCTCGCCGACCAATTTAAGAAACCTGCTTTTTTAAAGCAGGTTTTTTTTCGTCTGAAGTAAATGAGGATGAGAACCTCCGAAGGAGGTTTGAGCCGAGCGAAGCGAGACCACGTTGCTTTAGCAACGGCCCGTAGGGCAAGCATCGAAGATGCGCGTAATCCTCTCTCGCCGACCAATTCGAAGAAACCTGCTTTTTAAAGCAGGTTTTTTTTCGTCTGGAGTTTATCAATTCCCTCTTTCCAACTCTTGTCTCCCTTCAGCAACATCCATACCTATGCTTGTCGCTATCCGGTGACACTTAATTCATTGAAATTTATGGTCTTATAGAGCACTTGAGAAGGGTGTCGTTTGCCAGCAACACTTATTTCATTTAAGTCGGGGATTGGCTTAGGGGGAGGTTCAGCGCGCAAAGGCGTGAGAAAATTTATCTCTTATAAATTCATCTAAAATCAAAATGATAAATATTTATTGAGTCAATTGGAGATGATTTTTAGAATTGTGGCACGCAATCTGCAATAATTACTGCGTAGATGCTCATTCCACCTCCTATGTTTGCCTTAGGGCTTCATAAAACTGGGAATGACGCAGAGCCACTTTATAGTGCCTATTGTCTATCTGACCGATAAGCGCCTCTCATCAGGCATTTATCAACCAGCAGGCAAATCGTTGAGTGAGGCACTCCCCTGTTGTCTTAGACCTGATTGTTTTATGCACTTGCCTATCGGCAAGTGTTTTTTTTTGCCTAAATACCCGTCATCCTTGAAGCCGCAGAGGCGTTGGCTGCACTCCCTTACCCGAATCACTGGTAACTCGTATCTTATTGACAGAAATAAAAAAGGCCCCCGAAGGAGCCTTTCTGCAATAAGTATTTCTAGCCGCTCGAAGCTTACTGCTCTTGCGAGTTGTTCAGTGTCAGCATCAAGCCTTTGTGGCGCATTTCTGCGGCCTCTGCCGGTTTGTGGAGCTTATCCAGCGCGTCGGCCAGCCATGCGTAGTCGTAGGCGTCCGGGCGCTGTTTGAGTGCTTCACGGAAGGACTCCGCCGCCTGCGCCCACTCGCCGTGTTTCATCAACAGCTGCCCCAGCGTGCTGCTCAGCAGCGCGGTTGAGCCATTTTGCTTGATGATTTGACGCAGCGCCTTCTCCAGCTGTTCAGGATTACCTGAACGCAGTTTTGGCATCATGGCGACCAGACGTTCATCATATTGGCGCTTTATGCCGTCCAGAATCACTTCCTGCGCTAAGTCCTGATCGTTGCATTCAATCAGATGCGCCGCCATGGCGACCTGCAAGGCCACTTCATGGCGAGTTTTGCGGCTCTGGTCTTTCCACCAACGTTTCAGTCCGTCGCTGCCTTCCTCGGCCATGATTTGATTCATCAAGCCGATATAGGCCTGTTCTTGCAGCACGCGCAGCTCTTCATCGTCATGCACGCCCGCTTTTGCCATAGACGGCAAAATCTCCAGCAATGAGGCATAAGCCCCGGTGCGCAGATAGGCCTGCTCGGCCAGACGCAGGATTTCCGGATGGCGCGGAGACTGACCAATCAGACGATCCACGCCGTGGCGCGCCGCGTGGATCTCTCCCTGCGCCAGCTGAATACGCACGCGGGTGATATCCACCGGCATCTGGTCGATATCGGCGAGTTCGGCGGCGCGTTCCAGATACTGATTGGTGCGAATGTCATCACCGCGCTGCTGCGCCGCTTCCGCCGCCAGAAGGTAGTTCACTACCGGCTGATCTGCATGGTCTGCATTGCGCGCCAGCAGTTTCTCCATCTGACGATGGTCGCCTTCCGCCAGTTTTAACATGGCAGCCTGCGTCTGCTTACGCGCCTTAGAGCTTTTACGCCCGGCGAACCAGCCGCGAGTGCGCGCGCCGGTGCGGAACACGCGGCGCAGGATCCATTCAATGAAGAACAGAACCAGCATCAGCACCACGAACATGATAACCAAGCCGGTAACGCTGGTTTCAACGTTGTAGTTGTCGGTTTGGATCAGCACATAACCCTGATGCCCAGCGAGCATCGGGCCGACCACAATCCCGGCGATGATTATCAGGAATAACACTAAGACCTTTAGCATGCGTTATTCCCCCTGAGTAGAGGCTGCGGGCTGCTGAAGCAGATTACGCACCCGGGTTTGCATCAGTTTTTCCAGCATCGGCTGGCTTTTCAGCTGGTCCGGGACGTCCATCGAAATAGACTGCTGGCTCAGGTTGTCCACATCTTCAAGGAAAGCTTTGGTTGCCGGGTCGCTGGTATCAAAGTAGGCGCGAACCCAGGTGGAAACGGATTCAAGCGACTGTTTGTAGATCTCATCCTGATGGCGCGGCACGGCCTGGGCGGCAATCAGCAGCTTGGAGCGGATATTCTCGCGCAGATAGACATCTTGATTCGGCGCCAGCAGAGGCTCTGCGCTGCTATCGCGGCGGCGAATGGTGATGAAATCTGACATAAAGTTATGCCAGCTCTTGGTGAGGTTCTGACGCCATTCGCTGAGGGAGCTGGACAGGCTGGTGCCGTCGTCATCCATCGGCGCTTCATCGCTGTCGTTGTCGGCCAGACGCAGGTTATCTACCTGATTCGTCAGCTGATTAGTCTTTAGAATGATGCCGTCGAAGTCGACCTGAGTGACCGCCGACAGGCTGGACACATCCTCATTCAGCGCGCGACGCACCTCAATCAGGCTTGGGTCATTCATGTCGGCCAGACTGGCGTCGGCGCTTTTCAGCAGCGCGGCGGCGGTGGTGACGTCTTGGTCGCTCCACAGCTTACGGCCGGCCAGCTTCACCAGGAAGTCGGCCTGAGCCAGCAGCCAGGTTTTGGCATCGCTGCCGGAAATGCTGGCAACTTTATCCTGCAACTCGTTCAACTGGCGGCTGAAAGAGGCTTGCTGACGCTCGCTGGTCTGCTGCGATTTGTCTTGTTGGCTGAGCAGGTCGGCAATTTGCTGCTTGTCCTGCTGCTGGGTTTTCTGCAAAGCGATAAGTTGGTCTTGTAGCTCATCAACTGCCGCCGTTTGCTTCAGTCCCTGAGTGTGTCCGTGATAGTAAAGACCCGCCCCTAAGGCAATCACCAATACGATGGCGATAGCACCCAGAACTGGCGCAGTGCGCTGTTTTTTACGCAAAGCATTCAGCTGCTCATTTTGCCGATCTAACTGAATATCTTGTGGTTTTTCACGGTGATCAACATCTGGCTGTTGGGGGCTCTCAGCCGCAGGGGTGATCATGTCATCCTGTGCGGAAGGATTTTTTTGTTCCGTCATCTTGGCACATCCCTTAGTCAGGTTATTTTAATGCACGAATTAGCGCATCATTATCTGCGTTTTCGGCGACCCGAATATCCTGCCAGCCATACTGGCGGGCGAGGGTCGCTAAGCGTTCACTGACCACTATCAGGCTACAGCGTAGTAGCCAAGATTGGCGATAGTAATCAGGAACTAACGTATAAAGCTGTTCTAACATTTCTCCACTGGTGACCACCAGCGTATTGATACCGGCGCGCTGCCAGCTCGAGCTTTGCTCGCTGCCATCGTAATAAATCTGGCTGCGCTGATAACACTCACAGTAAGTCACTTCTACGCCGCGTTCCCGCAGCGTTTCAGCCAGCAGTTCACGTCCGCCATTGCCGCGCAAAATCAGCGCTTTTTTCCCCGCCAAATGTTGTAAATCTGGCAGGTTGAGCAGCACTTCGCTGGTTTCGCCGTCGTGTGGATAAATCACCGGCAGGCTACTCACACGATGGAAAAGCAGGCCGGTGGTGCGCCCAATCGCGTAATAATTGACGTGCTCGGGCCATGGCTGATTTACCTGCTGTAAAGCACGTTCTGCGTACTTAACAACATGCTGGGAAAGCACAAACACTAAGTCATGCTGGTTTAAAGAGGATAGCAGGTTCGGCAGAACCGCGAGTTCCCTTCCCGGCGCAAATTCAATCAAAGGGGAGTGATAGGCAACCCGACCAAGCGTTCTTAGTCTACTGACCAACAGTTCTCCAGAAGGAGAGGGGCGGGTTACCAATATACTCATTTTGGCGGATTACCTTGGTAGACTTCCTGCAGAATTTCACGGGCGCCCTTGGCCAGCAGCTCTTCGGCCAGATCAACCCCCATGCGCTCGGCGTCTGCCGTGTTGCCACGCCGTTCGCCACGCACCATTTGGCTGCCATCGGGTGCGCCGACCAGGGCGCGAAGCCAGATTTGGTCGCCGTCGATTTCCGCATAGCTGCCAATTGGCACCTGACATCCGCCTTCCAGCCGCGTGTTCATGGCACGTTCGGCCAGCACGCGCAGCGTGGTTTCGCGGTGTGCCAGCGGAGCCAGCAGTTCGCGGGTTTCGCTGTCATCAAGACGGCATTCGATACCCACGGCGCCTTGGCCCACGGCCGGCAAGCACTCTTCCGGCGTCAGCGCGGTGCGCACGCGGTCTTGCAAATTAAGGCGATTCAGGCCAGCGACGGCGAGAATAATCGCGTCGTAGTCGCCGTTATCGAGCTTCGCCAAACGGGTACCGACGTTGCCGCGCAAATCGCGAATCACTAAATCGGGGCGCTGTTCGCGCAGCTGACACTGGCGGCGCAGGCTCGAGGTGCCGACGACGCTGCCTTCTGGTAGGTCGGCGAGGCTGGCATAATGGTTGGACACGAAGGCGTCGCGCGGATCATCGCGCTCGCAAATCGTCACCAGACCTAAGCCTTCCGGGAATTCCACCGGAACGTCTTTCATTGAGTGAACCGCGATATCCGCGCGGCCGTCGAGCATGGCTAATTCCAGCTCTTTGACGAACAGACCTTTACCACCCACTTTCGCCAGCGGGGTATCTAAAATGATGTCGCCTTTGGTGACCATCGGAACCAGTTCGACCTGCAAACCGGGATGACAAGCCATTAATTGCTTCTGAACGTATTGTGCCTGCCACAGAGCCAGCGGGCTCTGTCGGGTGGCAATTCGAATGATTTTGTCTAACATGCTTGTTACCGTTTTACTATTTCGCTGACCATCCTACCACCGACAGAGGAAAGCTGTCAGCGTAAGAAGCCATCGCAAGCATCCATCGCTTTGTGACCAGAATTTGCAAACGGGCAGTAAATGACATGATTTTGTTAAAAGGTAATAAAGGAAAGAATGCAGCACAAAAGGGAATTGTTACGCAGGTGTTAAAGAAGTAAAATGCATAGTAGCGGAAGAATAATTGTGGTGCGTTACTTCCTTTACGGTCAATCGGCAAGGTGTTAAATTGATCACGTTTCCAGCATTTATCCGTCAACTAATTCTGCTTTTCGACAAATGACGGCTTTGGAACGGGGTTATTTCGAGACACTGGAAAATCAGGCGAAAAAGTCTTGTACTTGTATATCGAGACATTGAAGCAGAGATTGGATGCGATCAACCAACTTCGCGTAGATCGCGCCTTAGCGGCCATGGGGCCGGCTTTCCAACAGGTCTACAGTCTTCTGCCAGTTTTACTACATCACCATCATCCTTTGATGCCGGGATACCTTGAGGGCAAGGTTCCTCACGGCGTCTGCATCTTCACGCCTGATGATACCCAAAACGACTACCTTGCTGATCTTCAAGAGAAATGGGGCAGCCCGCTTGATGAGATGGCCAAAGGTGAATTGCCGATCACCGGCGTTTACTCCATGGGTAGCACCTCCTCCATTGGTCAAAGCCACAACTCGGACTTAGATATCTGGGTGTGCCACCAATCCTGGCTCGACAACGAAGAACGCAACCGCCTGCAGGAAAAATGCAGCCTGCTGGAGAAATGGGCCGCGTCGCTGGGCGTGGAACTGAGCTTCTTCCTGATCGACGAAAACCGCTTCCGCCACAATGAAAGCGGCAGCCTTGGCGGGGAAGACTGTGGCTCGACCCAGCACATTTTACTGCTCGATGAATTCTACCGTACTGCCGTGCGTCTGGCCGGGAAACGTATTCTGTGGAATATGGTGCCGGGCGAGGAAGAGGGGCATTACGACGAGTACGTCCTGTCGCTGTACGCGCAGGGCGCGCTGACGCCAAACGAATGGCTGGATCTCGGCGGCCTGAGCACGCTGTCTGCCGAAGAGTATTTCGGTGCCAGCCTGTGGCAGTTGTATAAGAGTATCGACTCGCCGTACAAGGCGGTGCTGAAAACCCTGCTGCTGGAAGCTTATTCGTGGGAGTACCCGAATACCCAGCTGTTGGCGATGGACATCAAACAGCGTCTGCATCAGGGCGAAATCGTCTGTTTCGGCCTCGACTCCTACTGCATGATGCTCGACCGCGTAACCCGCTACCTCACCCAGATTGAAGACACTACTCGCCTCGATTTAGTCCGCCGCTGCTTCTACTTAAAAGTGTGCGAAAAGCTGTCGCGCTCCCGCGCTTCCGTGGGCTGGCGTCGCGAAATCCTGACCCAACTGGTCAGCGAGTGGGGTTGGAGCGAAGAGCGTCTGGCGATTCTGGATAACCGCGCAAATTGGAAAATCGAGCGCGTCCGCGAAGCACATAACGAACTGCTCGACGCCATGATGCAGAGCTACCGTAACCTGATTCGTTTCGCTCGCCGCAACAACTTAAGCGTCAGCGCCAGCCCGCAGGATATCGGCGTGCTGACCCGTAAGTTGTACGCCGCTTTTGAAGCCCTGCCGGGCAAGGTGACGCTGGTTAACCCGCAGATCTCCCCTGACTTATCAGAAAGCGACCTGACCTTCATCCACGTGCCAATTGGCCGTGCGAACCGCGCGGGTTGGTATCTGTATAACCAGTCGCCGTCGATGGAATCTATCGTCAGCCATCAGCCGCTGGAATATAACCGTTATCTGAACAAGTTGGTGGCCTGGGCCTACTTCAACGGCCTGCTGACGCCGACCACGCGCCTGCACATTAAGAGCGGCAACTTGTGCGATATCGCCAAGTTACGTGAACTGGTGGCCGACGTGGCGCATCACTTCCCGCTGCGTTTGCCTGCTCCGACGCCAAAAGCGCTCTATAGCCCGTGTGAAATCCGCCATCTGGCGATCATCGTCAACCTTGAGCATGACCCGACCGCGGCCTTCCGCAATCAGGTGGTGCATTTCGATTTCCGCAAGCTGGACGTTTTCAGCTTCGGCCAGCAACAGCAGTGTCTGGTGGGCAGTATTGACCTGCTTTACCGTAACTCGTGGAATGAAGTGCGTACTCTGCATTTCAGCGGCGAGCAGGCGGTGCTGGAAGCGCTGAAAACCATTCTGGGCAAAATGCATCAGGACGCCGCGCCGCCGGAATCGGTGGAAGTGTTCTGCTACAGCCAGCATCTGCGCGGTTTGATTCGCACCCGTATTCAGCAACTGGTGTCTGAGTGCATCGAGCTGCGCCTGTCGAGCAAACGCCTCGAGCCGGGCCGTTTCAAAGCCGTGCGCGTTTCCGGCCAGACCTGGGGATTATTCTTCGAACGCCTGAGCGTGTCGGTGCAGAAGCTGGAAAACGCCATTGAGTTCTACGGCGCGATTTCCAATAACAAACTGCACGGCCTGTCTGTCAAAGTGCAGACCGACCAGGCGCACCTTCCGGCGGTGATTGATGGCTATGCCAGCGAAGGTATCATCCAGTTCTTCTTTGAAGAGGGGAATGATGAGGTGGGCTTCAACATCTATATACTGGATGAAGCCAACCGCGTTGAGGTTTACCACCACTGTGAAGGCAGTAAAGAGGATTTGGTGCGTGACGTGAGCCGCTTCTACTCGTCCTCCCACGACCGCTTTACCTATGGTTCGAGCTTTATCAATTTCAACTTGCCGCAGTTCTATCAGATTGTTTCGCTTGATGACCGCACGCAGGTGATCCCGTTCCGCAACAACCCGCTGTCTCATCTTTGCGCCACCGTGGGCGACAACGCGCCTGAATCGGCAAAAGTGCCCCAACGCTTCCAGCTGCATTAATCTCTCCCGTTGGAGATAGGCTTTCTTCGCAGCAAACGACTAAAACCTGCGGCCCGAAATCGTCATTCCTATTGCTTTTCATGATCCACCTGCGATTATAGAGAGCTTGGTCGCATGAATTACAGGCATTCATAAAATGAAAAACGCTTTACGCTGGTCTTTGGCCGCGACATTACTCTTTTCGCTCTCTGGTTGTGGTCTAAAAGGCCCACTCTATTTCCCGCCAGCCGATGGCTCGACGACCAACAAAAACGGTCAGGTCAAAGGCACGCCGGGCGATGGTTCATCACAAGAAAATGGCGTTTCACCAGAAAAGCTCGGCACGAAAACGCGCGACTAACGGCGTGAACATATTGCGCTTCCGGTAAGATTTTTAGCGGAAAACACAGTAGATTAAGGGATCATTGCGACTGGATTTGACCAGCGGTAAGCGGAGTAAAATATGCAGTTCTCCAAAATGCACGGCCTGGGCAACGACTTTATGGTCGTCGATGCCGTCACTCAAAATGTTTATTTCTCTCCAGAATTGATCCGTCGTCTGTCCGATCGTTTTCGCGGTGTTGGCTTTGACCAACTGCTGGTGGTTGAGCCACCTTACGATCCCGAACTGGATTTCCATTACCGTATTTTCAATGCGGATGGCAGCGAAGTTGCCCAGTGTGGTAACGGCGCGCGCTGCTTTGCCCGCTTTGTTCGTATCAAAGGCTTAACCAATAAACGTGATATTCGCGTCAGTACGCAAACCGGTCGTATGGTATTAACCGTCACCGAGGACGAACTGGTACAAGTGAATATGGGCGAGCCGATTTTTGAACCTCAGCAGGTGCCGTTCCGCGCGCCTAAGCAGGAAAAGACCTATATTCTTCGCGCTGAAGAACATACGGTATTCTGCGGCGTGGTCTCGATGGGCAACCCGCACTGCGTGTTGCAGGTCGAAGATGTCACCACGGCAAGCGTTGAGCTGCTAGGCCCGCTGCTGGAAAGCCACGAGCGTTTTCCTGAGCGCGTGAACGTCGGCTTTATGCAGGTGGTTGACCGAAACTCGGTCAAACTGCGCGTCTATGAGCGCGGCGCTGGCGAAACGCAGGCTTGTGGTAGCGGTGCCTGTGCGGCGGTTGCTGTCGGCATTCAACAGGGCATACTTGCTGAAGAAGTTCAGGTGGAACTGCCGGGAGGCAGCCTCGAAATTCGCTGGAAAGGGCCGGGTCACCCGCTTTATATGACCGGGCCAGCCACCCACGTATACGACGGATTTATTCATCTATGAACAATCTTGACGACCAGTTAGACGCCGCCATCGAGCTAGACGATGAAAGCGTGATGCAGTATTTGCTACAAAACCCCGACTTCTTTATCCGTAACGCGCGCAGCGTCGAGCAGATGCACGTGCCGCACCCGGTTAAAGGCAGCGTTTCCCTGGTGGAATGGCAGTTGGGGCGTCAGCGTCATCACATCGGCCAACTGGAAGAAGAGATCACCTTATTAATGGAGCAGGCTTCGGTGAACGAAGCCTTGTTCGGGCGTTTAATCGAGCTTCAGGCCACCCTCGCGGCGGCCACCAGTCTGCAAGATATGCTCAACCGGCTGCAACGCTGGGCGCGCGGGCTGGGTCTGGCCGGTGCCAACGTGCGTCTGTTTAGCGAAAGCTGGCGCATTGGCGCGCCGTCGGACTTCACCCATTTAGCGCTCAGCCGCAGCGCCTTTGAATCTCTGCGTATTCAACGCCTTGGCGATACCCACCACTTCCTCGGCAGCCTGAATGGCCCCGAGTTGCTGCTGGTATTGCCGCAGGCCAAAGCCGTCGGCTCCGTGGCGCTCTCCCTGATGGGGGAACAAGGCGAGCTAGGCATGCTGATTTTCAGCAGCCGCGACCCGCAACATTATCAGCCGGGGATGGGCACCGTGATGCTCAACCAGTTAGCGCGAATGCTGCCGGGCTTGCTGGAACGCTGGATAGAACGGGCATGAGCCAGCAAACTGACTCGCCGCTCAATACCGCAGTCGAGGCTTTTTTGCGTTATCTGCGGGTTGAGCGCCAGCTCAGTCCGCTCACCTCAACCAGCTACGGACGCCAGCTCGAAACGCTGGTGGCTATGGCAAGTGAAATTAATATCGCCAACTGGCAGCAGTTGGATGCCCCCAAAGTCCGCATGTTATTAGCTCGCAGCAAACGCGCCGGGCTTGGCGCTGCCAGTTTGGCTCTGCGCATGTCGGCGCTGCGCAGCTTCCTCGACTGGTTAGTGTTTCAAGGCGTTTTGCCTGCCAACCCGGCGAAAGGCATTGCCACGCCGCGCGCGCCTAAGCATCTGCCGAAAAATATCGACGTCGATGAAGTAAATAAATTGCTGGATATCGACCTCAACGACCCGCTGTCGGTGCGTGACCGCGCCATGTTGGAAGTGATGTACGGCGCGGGGCTGCGTCTGTCTGAAATGGTTGGCGTCAATACGCGCCATCTGGATTTGGCCTCGGGCGAAGTGTGGGTGGTGGGGAAAGGCAGCAAAGAGCGCAAAGTGCCGATAGGTCGCACGGCGGTGACGTGGATTGAGCACTGGCTGGAGCTGCGCGAGCTGTTTGGGCCGGAAGATGACGCCTTATTCCTGTCGAGCCAGGGCAAGCGTATCTCGGCGCGCAATGTACAAAAGCGATTTGCCGAGTGGGGCGTTAAGCAGGGAGTGAATAGCCATATTCATCCGCACAAGCTGCGCCACTCCTTTGCAACGCACGTTCTGGAGTCGAGTGGGGATCTGCGCGCCGTGCAGGAGCTGCTGGGCCACGCGAATTTATCGACCACCCAAATCTATACCCATCTCGACTTCCAACATCTGGCGTCGGTGTACGATGCCGCACATCCACGCGCTAAACGAGGAAAAACCTGATGAAGTTTTACCGTCCGCTTAACCGGATTGAGGCGATCAGCTTCGATTTAGACGATACGCTTTATGACAATTATCCGGTTATCCGTCGCACCGATGTCGAAACATTGAAATTTATTCAGGGCTATCACCCCGCGCTGGCGAATCTGCAAAGCGAGTTTATCCGCGAAGTGCGCGCCGAGCTGCTGGAGCAGGACGGCGAGATTTATCACGATGTTACCGAGTGGCGGCGTCAGGCGGTATTTCACGCCATGAAGCGTTCTGGCTTAAACGAAAACGAGGCCAGCGAAGGCTCCTATGCGGCGATGGAAAACTTCGCCCATTGGCGCAGTCAAATCACCGTTCCGCAGGAAAACCACGATGCGCTGGCGGCCTTAGCCAAACGCTGGCCGCTGGTGGCGATCACCAATGGTAATGCCGACCCGGAAGCCTGTGGCCTATCGCAGTACTTCCAATTTACCCTGCGCGGCGGCCCCGACGGGCGTGCCAAGCCTTACGTCGACATGTACCAAACGGCGTCTGAGAAGCTCGGCATCCCCCTTGAGCAGTTCCTGCACGTCGGCGATGACCTGACCACCGATGTCGCCGGTTCAGTAAGCTGCGGCATGCAGGCCTGCTGGATAAACCTGCGCGAAGGCAACCTGATGCAGGTCAAAGATGCCCGCCTGCTACCCCACATTGAGATTTCGCAGTTGGCATCGCTGACAGCATTGCTATAATCCCCTCATTCTCTGTATAAATTCACAGTAGAAAAGCGTCCCCCGTGGATGCTTTTCTCATCCAGACCTACGGTGCCTATGGACGTTTCTGACCTGCTCGACAGCTTAAATGAAAAACAACGTGAAGCCGTGGCCGCGCCGCGCAGCAATCTGTTGGTGCTGGCGGGAGCGGGCAGCGGCAAGACCCGCGTGCTGGTACATCGCATTGCCTGGCTTTTGTCGGTAGAGAACTGCTCGCCGTACTCCATCATGGCGGTGACTTTTACCAACAAAGCGGCGGCGGAGATGCGCCATCGTATCGATCAGCTGATTGGCACCAGTCAGGGCGGCATGTGGATCGGCACCTTCCACGGTCTGGCGCATCGCCTGCTGCGCGCCCACCATCTGGACGCCAATCTGCCGCAGGACTTCCAAATCCTCGACAGCGATGACCAGCTGCGCCTGTTGAAACGCATCGTTAAAGCATTGAATATTGACGATAAACAGTGGCCGCCGCGTCAGGCGATGTGGTACATCAACGCCAAAAAAGACGAAGGTTTGCGCCCGCAGCACGTCGAGACGTACAACAATCCGGTGGAAGCCACTTGGCTGCGCATCTATCAAGCTTATCAAGAGGCCTGTGACCGCGCCGGGCTGGTGGACTTCGCCGAGCTGCTGCTGCGCGCCCACGAGCTGTGGCTCAACAAGCCGCACATTCTTCAGCACTACCGCGAACGCTTTACCAACCTGATGGTGGACGAGTTTCAGGACACCAACGGCATTCAATATGCCTGGATCCGCCTGCTGGCGGGCAATAACAACAATGTGATGATCGTTGGCGATGATGACCAGTCAATCTACGGCTGGCGCGGCGCTCAGGTCGAAAACATTCAGCGTTTCCTGAAAGATTTCCCGAACGCGCACACCATTCGCCTTGAGCAGAATTATCGCTCCACCAGCAACATTCTGACCGCGGCCAACACCCTGATTGCCAACAACAGCGGGCGAATGGGCAAAAATCTGTGGACCGAAGACCCAGAGGGCGAGCCGATTTCTCTCTATTGCGCCTTTAACGAGCTGGATGAAGCGCGCTTCGTGGTCAACCGTATCAAGACGTGGCAGGACAACGGCGGCGCGCTGAAAGATTGCGCTATCCTCTATCGCAGCAACGCCCAGTCGCGCGTGCTGGAAGAAGCTTTACTGCAAATGGCCATGCCTTATCGCATCTACGGCGGGCAACGATTCTTCGAGCGTCAGGAAATCAAAGACGCCTTAGCCTATCTGCGCCTGATGGCCAACCGCAATGACGACGCCGCCTTTGAGCGCGTGGTCAACACGCCGACGCGCGGCATTGGCGATCGCACGCTGGACGTGGTGCGCCAGACTGCCCGTGACCGACAGCTGACCATGTGGCAATCCACCCGCGTGCTGCTGCAAGAGAAGGTGCTGGCGGGCCGCGCCGCGGCGTCATTACAGCGTTTCTGCGAACTGGTTGACGCACTGGCCCATGAAACTGCCGATATGCCGCTGCACGTGCAGACGGACCGCGTGATTAAAGATTCCGGCCTGTTCATGATGTATGAGCAGGAGAAGGGCGAGAAAGGCCAGGCGCGAATTGAAAACCTTGAGGAACTGGTGACGGCGACGCGCCAGTTCAGCTATCAGGATGAAGATCAGGACCTGATGCCGCTGCAGGCATTCCTCTCCCACGCCGCGCTGGAAGCCGGTGAGGGGCAGGCCGATGCCAATCAGGACGCCACGCAGCTGATGACGCTGCACTCGGCAAAAGGTCTGGAGTTCCCGCAGGTGTTTATCGTCGGCATGGAAGAGGGCATGTTCCCAAGCCAGATGTCGCTCGACGAGGGCGGCCGTCTGGAAGAAGAGCGCCGTCTGGCCTATGTCGGCGTAACCCGCGCCATGCAAAAGCTGACGCTGACTTACGCCGAAACGCGCCGTCTGTACGGCAAAGAGGTGTTCCACCGGCCTTCGCGCTTTGTGGGCGAACTGCCAGAAAACTGCGTCGAGGAAGTCCGCCTGCGCGCCAGCGTGTCGCGCCCGGTCAGCCATAAACGCATGGGAACGCCGGTCAGCACCAGCGATACCGGCTTTAAACTCGGCCAGCGCGTAATGCACCCGAAATTCGGCGAAGGCACTATCGTTAACATGGAAGGCAGCGGCGAGCACAGCCGCTTGCAGGTCGCGTTCCCCGGCGAAGGGATCAAGTGGCTGGTTGCGGCCTACGCAAGGTTAGAGGCAGTAAGCTAACTTACTGGCAATCTTGAGTTCGGGCAGTGTTCGACATCCTCATGGCCTCTGTGTCCATTCCGGTGTCTACGCGCTGGCCGAACTCAACCTTGCTGCGTCGTTAACGCTTACTATGTGGCAGACTAGACAGCAAACACATCCCCAATTTCGGCATTCGCATACCATTCCAGTGTCGCTTTGACGCGCTCGTCGCCCTCTGGCGCAGAGCCCGGCAGGTAATCTTCTTCGGTGACCGGCTGATAGGCGCCGTGCTTCACTTCAAAAATCACGCCGCCTTCATCCAGCGACAGAACGCTATGCCACGTATTGGCGGGGATCTCCAGCAGGCGAGTCTCACCGCCGAGCCACAGGCGGTCGGCGACTTTGCCTGATTCGTCATAGGTCAGCACCAAGAAACGGCCACGCAGCGGGGTCAGCAGCTCCCAGGTGTGCGGGTGGCGATGGATGCGTACGTAAGTGCCCGGCTCCATGGCGATGGCCAGACGCTGAACCTCGTCTTCCGGTGCAGGATGAATGTTAAGGTTCTGACGCAGGCGCGGGGAGTTGGTCGCCTTGGTGATTAAGTCACACAGGGTGTCTTGGCTAATCTGTTTAATCATCGGAATTCCTGTACCGCGAGTGGCGGTGAAGCACGAAAAAGAATTGCCCGAGTGTAGCCAAAAAGCGGGCATCACATAAGCCTGTGAGGGGCGTTAGGGCGCTGAGAAAATTATGCCTAAATGTTGCAAAATTCGTTTTGTTCTTTGTTGACACTGTTTTTCTTCTCGGCGTAACATGCGCGCACTAATATCAATGAGGAACTGCGCCTTGGACACACCCAGTAGATACTGGCTCGATAACCTGTTCTTAAGGTACCACTTCTAAGGCTATCCTCAATGCTGATAGCCTTAGTGGTTGTCGGCGACCCCCGTCTGTCGCTGTGAGTCGGATCTGAATTTGGTCTGAAACGTACTGGTGACTTTCAACCCCCGTATTTTTCTGTGCTTCAATGCGTTGTCCACACCTGTCACCTTAGGGAGAACGGACACATGCTGAGTGCTTTTAAGTTAGAAAACAGCCGCTTATCCCGTTTGGAACTGGAAGAAGGCGAGCCAGACGACCTGAAAACGTCGTTATGGGTTGACCTGATTGAACCCGATGAGCAAGAGCGTGAGCGCGTTCAATGTGAGCTAGGCCAAAGCCTGGCGACCCGTCCAGAGCTGGACGATATCGAAGCATCGGCCCGTTTCTTCGAAGATGAAGACGGCCTGCATATTCACTCCTTTTTCTATTTCGAAGATGCCGAAGACCACGCGGGCAACAGCACCGTGGCGTTTACTATTCGCGAAGGGCGTCTCTACACCCTGCGCGAGCGTGAACTGCCCGCGTTTCGCCTGTACCGCATGCGCGCCAGAAATCAAAAGCTTGGCGACGGCAACGCCTATGAGCTGCTGCTGGACCTGTTCGAAACCAAAATCGAACAGCTGGCGGATGAAATCGAAAACATCTACAGCGATCTAGAAAAACTTAGCCGGGTTATCATGGAAGGGCATCAGGGCGACGAATATGACGCCGCGCTCTCTACCTTGGCGGAGCTGGAAGACGTGGGCTGGAAAGTTCGCCTCTGTCTGATGGATACCCAGCGTGCGCTAAACTTCCTGGTGCGCAAGGCTCGTCTGCCAGCAGGTCAGCTGGAGCAGGCGCGCGAAGTATTGCGCGATATCGAATCCCTGCTGCCGCATAACGAATCCCTGTTCCAGAAGGTCAACTTCTTGATGCAGGCGGCGATGGGCTTTATCAATATCGAGCAGAACCGCATCATAAAAATCTTCTCGGTGGTCTCGGTGGTGTTCCTGCCGCCAACGCTGGTGGCATCAAGCTACGGGATGAACTTCGAGTTCATGCCGGAATTGAAGTGGAGCTTCGGCTATCCGGGGGCCATCAGCTTGATGATTCTGGCCGGACTCGCGCCTTACCTGTACTTCAAACGTAAAAACTGGCTGTAAGTTTTTATCAGCCAGCCTCTCGGGGCTGGCGGTTTGCCTCCCGCGAAAATCCCCTTTTTCCCGCAGATGTTCTAATTCTGTTAATAGTTTTTATGCTAAAACTATGCCTCCGCTTATGCCGATGTAGATTCAAACCATGTTGATGGAAAAGATTGCTCCCTGGGGCCAGTGGACGCTGCTGGTGATCTCCTCGCTGATCCTCGGCTTTATTTTTCAGGCTTTCCACGTGCCTGCCGCCTTGCTGCTCGGCCCGATGATTATCGGCGTTCTGATGGGTTTGCTGGGAGCCACGGTGCGAATTGCGCCGATCTTCTTCAAAATCGCACAGGGCATTCTGGGCTGTATGATCGCCCAAAGCCTCTCTCCCTCGATTATTCCTCCCTTGCTCAATGACTGGCCGATGGTGCTGCTGGTGCTGATCGCCACGCTGATGGCCAGTGGGCTGTCGGGCTGGCTGCTGGTGAAATTCAGTAATTTGCCGGGGCCGACGGGTGCCTGGGGCTCATCGCCGGGCGGGGCCAGCGCGATGGTTGCCATGGCGGGAGATTTCGGCGCAGACGTGCGTTTAGTGGCTTTCATGCAATATCTGCGCGTGCTGTTTGTCGCCACGGCCGCCGCCTTTGTGGCGCGCATGAGCCTCGGAGACAGCGCCTCGGCCGCCGCCGCAGTGGTCTGGTTTCCGCCGATTGACTGGCGCTTTGGCGTAACGCTGCTGCTGGCGCTGGCGGGCGTCTGGCTGGGGCCGCGCTTGCGCATTCCCTCCGGCGCGCTGCTGCTGCCAGCCTTCGTCGGCGCGGTGTTGCACTCAACCGGCACCATGACGCTGCAAGTGCCTGAATGGCTACTGGCGATTGCCTACACGCTGATTGGCTGGAGCGTCGGTTTGCGCTTCACCCGTCCGATTTTCAAACTGGCGTTACGCACGCTGCCGCAGATGATTGCTTCAATCATTGGCTTGATGGTGCTCTGTGGCGCGATGGCGTGGCTGCTGACCAAAGTGCTGCACGTGGATATGCTGACGGCCTATCTGGCAACCAGCCCCGGCGGGCTGGACACCGTGGCGATTATCGCGGCGGGGAGTAACGTTAATTTGGGCTTCGTGATGGCCATGCAGACCTTGCGCCTGCTGACCATCATTGTCACTGGCCCGGCGATGGCGAGGTTTATCTCGCGCAGCGCCAAGCCTGCTTCCTCAGCGCCTTAACCGACGCTGGGTGTAGAGGGCGTCGGCGATGAAGCATGCCAGCCCGGCCCAGATAAAGCCGAAGGTGATCATCATGGACGCCGTGACCTGCTCGCCGTAGAAAATCGCCAGCAGGAACATCAAGGTCGGAGCAAGGTATTGGAAGAAGCCCAGCGTGGAGAGCTTCAGGCGCGTGGTGGCCGCGGTGAAGAACAGCAGCGGGATAGTGGTAATGATGCCCGCCGAGATAAGCATCAGGTTCAGCGACCACGCGTTGGCCGTCAGGTGGCTGGTGGCGCTGTCCGCCAGCAGGAACAGGTAAATAGCCGCCACCGGCAGCAGCCAAAGCGTTTCAATCAACATGCCGGTTTGCGCGTCCACCCCCATCTTCTTGCGCAGCAGGCCGTAGAAGGCGAAGGTCATCGACAGCGCCAGACCAATCACCGGCACCGAGCCAAACACCCACACCTGAATCAGCACCCCAATCAGGGCCAGCAGCACCGCCACCCACTGCATTCTTCGGAATCGCTCTCGCAAAAACAGCATGCCGAGCACCACATTCACCAATGGGTTGATAAAATAGCCGAGACTCGCTTCCAGCAGGTGATTGTTATTGATGGCCCAGATATAAATCAGCCAGTTACTGCCGATTAATAGCGCAGTCGCCAGCAGGAGCATCAGGGTTTTGGGCTTTTTCGCCACGCGGCGGACGTCGCCCCAGCTGCGGCTCAGAGAGAGCAGGGCCAGCATAAAGAAGAACGACCAGATAACCCGGTGAGTCAGGATCTCCGGCGGCGGAACTTGATGGATTAACTTGAAGTAGACTGGGGCGATCCCCCAGATGAAATAAGCGACGAAGGCGAAAATAATGCCCTGTCGGGTGCGCTGTGCGTCCATGTTCATGCTCGAAACGAAAGTGAGGCGACAAGTCTAACTGAATCTTGCCGCCGCGGGTTTAGGATATGTTCAGGCTGTGATTTAGCCGACCAGATAGGTGGCGTTGGCGGTGGCGATGTGAACGCCGCTGTCGCTGTGCAAATCCACGCGTGCGACCGAGACTTTATTGCCCGCGCGAATCAGCTTGGCGCTGGCAGTAAAAACCTCGCCACGCCCCGGACGCAGGTAGTCGACGCGCAGATCAATGGTGCCCATCTTGGACAGGCGCTGGCGCATTTCGTCTTCCAACAGCGGGTGGTCTGGCTTATCGCGGCGAATGAGTGAGCTGGTCACGCACACTAGCCCGGCGGCCACGTCCAGCACAGCGGCAATCACGCCCCCGTGGAGGATCTTCTGCGCGGCGTTGCCGACCAGCCGCGTCTGATGGGTGAAGGTCAGCTCGGCGCTGTCCCCGTCAAGATATTTGAGTTCAAGGCCCAGCTCGCGGTTAAACGGCATATCGTAAACGAAAATTTCGCCAATGAGCTGGCGAGCAGCCTCGTGGCTAAGAGATGCGGACATGACAATTTCCTGAAGGGTGTCGCGGTGAATACCGGTTTGAATGTTAATAGATTGTAGATTTTAGGCCTTGGTATCATTGATTTCCATACGGTAAGTGCTAAATCTAATCAATCCTCAGCCATTGTAAGTTTTTGTGTAGAATAGCTTCGCCTTCTGGGGCCAGGATAGGAAGCCGCCAGCGGGCAGGCAAGAGATAACTCTATAAAATCAAAGCCGTTTACCGGCACCTACTTTTGAGTGGAGACATAATGCGTAAAAATTGGGCTGTTGGGGCAACCTTGATGGTAATGCCTGCGTTGGGCTATGCGGCAGAAGCGACAATTCAGGAAGTGCACGATAAACCTAGCGTTCGTGGCAGCGTTATCGCCAACTTACTGCAAGAGCACGATAACCCTTTTACGCTTTATCCTTACGACACCAACTATTTAGTTTACACCGACACCAGCAGCATCAATAAAGACGCCATTAAGTCTTATGACTGGGCAGACAATGCTCGCCATGATGAAGTTGAGTTCCAACTTAGCCTCGGTTTCCCGATTTGGCGCGGCATTGCCGGTGATAACTCCCTGCTCGGCGCGTCTTACACGCAAAAATCGTTCTGGCAGCTTTCTAACCGTGCGGAATCTTCCCCTTTCCGTGAAACCAACTATGAGCCGCAAATTTTTATCGCCTGGGCGACAGATTATCAGTTTATGGGCTGGACCCTGCGCGAAGCCGAGTATGGTGTAAATCATGACTCCAACGGCCGCTCAGACCCGACCTCGCGCAGCTGGAACCGCGTGTATGCGCGCTGGATGGCACAAAATGGTAACTGGCAGTTAGATCTCAAGCCTTGGTATCGCATTCCCGAAAGCGACAAAAACGATGACAACCCGGACATCACCAAATACATGGGTTACTACCGTCTGAAAGTGGGCTACGCGCTGGGCGAGAGCGTCATTAGCGTTGAGAGTCGTTACAACTGGAACACCGGCTACGGCGGCGCTGACGTGGGCGTAAGCTACCCGATCACCAAGCACATGCGCTTCTATACCAAAGTCTTCAGCGGCTACGGCGAGTCATTGATTGATTACAACTACAAGCAGACTCGCGTCGGTGTTGGTATTATGCTGAACGACATTATGTAATTTACCCGTCATACTTCAAGCTACAGGTTGCCCTAAGGCGACTCGCAGGATTTAGGGTAATGATAAGTGTACATTCTCGGTGTCTCTTTAGGCGCCGGGCGGTTTGAACAGTTGGGGAATTGAGTGTCTACGGCGGCAGTGATAAACAAAGAAGAGCTGGCACAGCAGGTATTACGCGATACCTTCGGTTATCAGCAATTCCGACCGGGTCAGCAGACCATCATCAATGCGGCTATCTCCGGACGAGACTGTCTGGTGGTGATGCCCACGGGTGGCGGTAAGTCACTGTGCTATCAAATTCCCGCGCTGGTGATGGACGGCCTGACGCTGGTGGTCTCTCCCCTCATCTCGCTGATGAAGGATCAGGTCGACCAACTGATGGCCGCCGGGGTTGAAGCCGGTTGCCTCAACTCGACGCAAACCCGCGAACAGCAGATGGACGTGATGGCCGGCTGCCGCACTGGCCGCATCAAAATGCTCTATATCGCCCCTGAGCGCCTGATGATGGGCGACTTTATGGAGCAGCTACAGCAGTGGAATCCGGCGATGCTCGCCGTGGACGAAGCGCACTGTATCTCCCAATGGGGCCACGATTTCCGCCCGGAATACCGCGCGCTGGGCCAGCTTAAGCTGCGTTATCCGCAGCTGCCGGTGATTGCGCTGACCGCCACCGCCGACGAAGCCACCCGCAGCGACATCGCTCGCCTGCTGGAACTCAACGACCCGCTGATTCAAGTTAGCAGCTTCGACCGCCCTAACATTCGCTATACCTTGGTGGAGAAGTTCAAGCCGCTGGACCAGCTGCTGCGCTTCGTGCAAGACCAGCGCGGCAAAAGTGGCATTATCTACTGCAACAGCCGGGCGAAAGTCGAAGACACCGCCGCACGTCTGCAAAGCCGTGGCTTGAGCGTCGGGGCCTATCACGCCGGTTTGGACAATGAAACCCGTGGCAATGTGCAGGAAGCCTTCCAGCGCGATGACTTGCAAATCGTGGTGGCGACCGTGGCGTTCGGCATGGGGATTAACAAACCCAACGTGCGTTTCGTGGTCCATTTCGACATTCCGCGCAATATCGAATCCTATTATCAAGAAACCGGCCGTGCTGGGCGTGATGGCCTGCCCGCAGAAGCCGTTTTACTGTATGACCCGGCCGACATGGCCTGGCTGCGTCGCTGTCTGGATGAAAAGCCAGCCGGGCCGCAGCAGGACGTCGAGCGCCACAAGCTCAATGCGATGAATGCCTTTGCCGAAGCTCAGACCTGTCGGCGCCTGGTGCTGCTCAACTACTTTGGCGAAGGCAAGCAGAACGCCTGCGGCAACTGCGATGTCTGCCTTGATCCGCCAAAACGCTATGACGGCTTGCTGGACGCGCAAAAGGCGCTCTCAGTGGTGGCGCGCGTCGGCCAACGCTTTGGCTTGGGCTATGTGGTTGAAGTGCTGCGCGGCGCAAATAACCAACGAATTCGCGAGTATGGGCACGACAAGCTGACGGTTTACGGCATCGGCAAAGAACAGAGCAACGAGCACTGGACCAGCGTGGTGCGCCAACTGATTCATCTCGGCATGATCATGCAGAACATCGCCATGCACTCTGCTTTGCAACTCACTGAGGCTGCGCGCCCGGTGCTGCGTGGTGAAGTGGCTCTGCAACTGGCGGTGCCGCGAATTCAGACGCTGAAAATCAAAAGCAGCAACAGCCAGAAAACCTATGGCGGAAATTACGACCGCAAGCTTTTCGCCAAATTGCGCAAGCTGCGTAAAACCCTGGCCGATGAAAATAACGTGCCGCCTTACGTGGTCTTCAATGACACCACCCTGCTGGAGATGGCCGAGCAGTTACCGGTCAGCCCAAGCGACCTGCTGGATATCACCGGCGTCGGCCAGCGCAAGCTCGAGAAGTTTGGCCGACCCTTTATGGCGATGATTCGCGATCACATTGATAATGGCGACGAGTGATCGGGGTTCTTTCTTTATTTTTCCACACTGAGTACGAGCTATGTTAATTCTTTTTTTGACCGTGGCGATGGTGCATCTGATTGCGTTGATGAGCCCAGGCCCTGACTTTTTCTTCGTTTCCCAAACTGCCGCCAGCCGTTCTCGCAAAGAGGCGATGATGGGCGTGGTGGGGATTTCACTCGGCATCGTGGTGTGGGCCGGTGTTGCCTTGATGGGTCTGCATCTGATCTTGCAGAAAATGGCGTGGCTGCATGACGTCATCACCATCGGCGGCGGCATTTACCTGTGCTGGATGGGGTGGCAGTTGCTGAAATCTGCCCGCGCTAAGAAGCAGGCTGGCGTGGAAGCCGAGGCAGAAAAACCGGTGCAGCTTCCCGCGCGTGGCCGCACCTTTATGCGCGGTTTCCTGACCAATCTGTCTAACCCGAAAGCCGTGATTTACTTCGGCAGCGTGTTCTCGCTGTTTGTGGGTGATGACGTGGGAAGTGGCGAGCGCTGGGGGCTGTTTATCCTGATCATCGCCGAGACCTTTGCTTGGTTCTCCGTGGTGGCGATGGTGTTTGCAATGCCTGTGATGCGCCGTGGTTATCAGCGTTTAGCGAAGTGGATTGATGGCGTGGCGGGCGTGCTGTTCACCGGTTTCGGCATCCACCTGATTATTTCTCGTTAAGACTTCATCTTGCCTGCGCGCAGCCAACTGACTGCGCGCATTTTGCCTAATGCTTTGTGCTAACTAGGCTTTTCTTGCACTCGCCAACAACACCGCGACTAAGATAAACAGCGAACCGAAGATACGGTTAAGCAATTTCATCTGTTTGGCGGACTTAATCCAGCCCGAGATATGGGTAGCGAGCATGGCGTAGCCGCTCATGACGATGATATCCACCACAATGGTCGTCACGCCCAGCACCATGTACTGACCCGCCTGTGGCGCTTCTGGCAGGATGAACTGTGGGAAGAGTGCGGCAAGAAACACGATGCTTTTCGGGTTGGTCAGATTCACAAATACAGCCCGTTTGAATAGCCGATTCGGCGACAGCGTTTTCGCCATGGCATTGAGGTCTACCGCGCCCGCCGCTCGCCATTGGCCGATACCCAGCCAGATCAGATAAGCCGCGCCGAACCACTTCAGCACTTCAAATGCCATGACCGACTGCGAAACCAGCGTGCCCAAGCCGACGCCAACCACCACAATATGGCAGGCCAAGCCGATTTGCTGGCCGGCAATCGAGAACACCGACCCACGATAGCCGTGACTAATACCGGTGCTCATGGTGTTTATCGCACCCGCGCCGGGGGAAAGACTGAGAATGATTGTGGTAAGAAGATAGGTTAACCACCAGTGCAACGTCATCGAGCGACTCCCTGAACAAACCATTGTATGGCACAATACGCTATTGTCTAAAAACGGACAATTAACTTAATTCACCTTCCTGTAACGGGGTTCTGGAACCATTTCATGGCATCGAATTTTGCAAAGTGGTTAACGCGAGAGAAGGAATTTTCTGCCTTTGCTACGGGTCCGTTGCTTGATTTCTGGCGCGAGCGCCAAGAAGGTGAATTTGCCGGCGTGGACGACGTGCCTATCCGCTATGTTCGCTTTAGCGCCATCGGTAATGACAACATCATTTTGGTGTCACCCGGCCGTATTGAAAGTTACGTAAAGTACCCCGAGCTGGCCTATGACCTGTTCCAGTGCGGCTTCGATGTGATTATTGTCGATCACCGTGGGCAGGGGCGCTCCGGGCGAATGCTGGATGACCGGCATCGCGGGCACGTGCAGCATTTCGATGATTATATTGAAGATTTTCACCAGCTTTACCAGCGTGAAATTGCTCCGCGCCACTACAGTAAAAAGTACATTTTGGCCCATTCGATGGGGGGCGCGATTGCCGCGCTGTTCCTCGCCAAGTATCCGCAAACCTTTGACGCCGCCGCGCTCTGTGCGCCGATGACCGGGATTTATCTGCCCATTCCGGGCTGGATATCGCGCCGCATTCTCCACTGGGCCGAGCGCCGACCGCTGCGCCGTGACGGCTATGCGATGGGCACAGGCCACTGGCGGCCGCTGCCGTTTGTGGTGAATCGCTTAACCCACAGCCGCGAACGCTATCGCCGTAATCTGCGTTTTTACGCCGACTACCCCGAGCTACAGGTGGGCGGGCCAACTTATCACTGGGTGAAGGAAGGTATCGAGGCGGGAATGCATATTCTGCAACAAGCCGAAAATATCACCACACCCCTGCTATTATTACAGGCAAGCGAAGACCGGGTTGTGGATAACCGGTCGCATCTTGCTTTTTGTCAGGCAATGGCCGTGGCGGGGCACCCCTGTGAAGGGGATGGACCCTTGGTCATTGAAGGCGCGCGCCACGAGATCCTGTTTGAACGGGACGACCTGCGGGCAAAGGCGCTCGATGCCATTATGCGCTTTTATGCGCGGCATTAACTCGCGGCGGACTGCCGCGCACAACTCCATCTGAGGTTAGAATTTACCGTTATGTATCATGTTGTTGCTTCCGATTTAGATGGCACACTGCTGTCACCCGACCACACTCTAAGCCCGTATGCCAAAGAGACGCTGAAGATGTTGACCCAGCGCGGCGTGCACTTCGTTTTTGCCACTGGCCGTCACCATATCGACGTGGCGCAAATTCGCGACAACCTTGAGATCAGCGCCTACATGATCACCTCCAACGGCGCGCGGGTGCACAATACCGAGGGCGAGCTGATCTTCTCGCACAATCTGGACGAAGACATCGCCGGGGACCTGTTCGGCATCGTTCATGACAATCCAAATATCCTGACTAACGTGTATCGCAACGACGAGTGGTTTATGAACCACGATCGCGACGATCAGGACCAGTTCTTCCGCGAGTCGGTCTTCAAATACAAGCTCTATCAGCCTGGCCTGCTGGAAACTGACGGCATCTGCAAAGTCTATTTCACCTGCGACAGTCACGAAGAGTTGCTGCCGTTGGAAGAGGCGATCAATGCTCGCTGGGGCGACCGCGTGAACGTCAGCTTCTCGCTGCCGACCTGTCTGGAAGTGATGGCGGGAGGCGTCTCTAAGGGCCACGCGCTGGAGCAGGTTTCTAAGCTGATGGGGTATTCGCTGCAAGACTGTATCGCCTTTGGCGATGGCTTGAATGACTTGGAAATGCTGACCATGTCCGGCAAAGGCTGCCTGATGAGTGGTTCACTGCCGCGCCTGAAAGCCGCAATGCCGGATGCTGAAATCATTGGCTCCAACGCCGATGACGCCGTGCCGCACTATCTGCGCAAAATGTATCTGTCCGAACCAGCGTAAATTCGGCTCTACGAAAGCAAAAAAAAAAGCGGGCAAGGTGAAAACCTTGCCAGCTTTTTAATGGCGTTTTACTGCTGTGGCTGAGTCTGCTGGTGTTCTAAATAACTCACCGCTTTGTCCGGGAAGTCAGTGAACAGGCCGTCTACATGGGCTTGCTGATAAAGGATCTTATACAGCGAGTCGACGTTTTTGGCGTACTTCGGCAGGTCGTCGGCGCGAACGGTAAACGGATGCACCACCATGTTGCTGGCGTGCGCTTCCGCCGTCATTGGCGTCAGCTTCACGTTGTCCGGCGTGGAGTCGGTTTCCACCAGCATGTGGTAGTCAGGCCCGATACCGTCGGCGTACTCGGCAATCTTCTTCATGGCGCCCGGCTTGAACATCCAATCGTAGTTGTAGTTCACCCACTTGCCGTCTTTCTGCTCCTGCGTCTCATCCCACTTGGTGTAGGCGATCAGCTGAACCAGCTTCAGGTCCATCCCCATTTTCGGCTCAAGCTCATTTTTAATGCGTTTCAGCTCGTTCGGGTCGAAGCATTGCAGATAGACATTGCTGCTTTTGCTGGTGTAGCCGTACTGTTTGAGCACTTCCAGCACCTTGGCGGAGATGTCCTTGCCTTCCTGACGGTGGAACCACGGCGCTTTGATCTCGGTGTAAATCCCGACGTTTTTGCCGGTTGAATGGTTCAGACCCTGAACGAATTCAATCTCTTCCTGGAAGGTGTGGACGCGGAAATCAGACTTGCCCATCGGGAAACGCCCCGGATAGGTTTGCACCTGCTTACCGTCTTTAATATCAAAGCCTTCGGTGAATTTCAGCGATTTGATTTCCGCCAGCGTGAAGTCGATGGCGTAGTAGCGGCCATCTTTACGCGCCCGGTTCGGGAAGCGCTGGGCGACATCAGTGACGCGATCCAAATAGTGGTCATGTAAGACGACCAGCTGGTCGTCTTTGGTCATCACCAAATCCTGCTCAAGGAAGTTAGCGCCCTGTGCGTAAGCCATGGCTTTCGCTGGCAGGGTATGTTCCGGCAGATAGCCGCTGGCACCGCGATGCGCGATAACAATCGGCTCGGCTGCGCTGGCGTAACAAGACGTGGCAATCAAACTCGCCAACAGGGTGCCTTTTACTATCTTACTTAAACGGTTCATCCGTTATGCTCCTTTTGCTAGGTTTGCTTTGTGTTTGTTCTCGCTCAACATAGTCATAATCAACAGGATAACCGCCAGCACGCAGCCGCCAATCATCACGATAAAGCCGCCATCCCAGCCGAAGTAGTCAACGGTATAGCCAACGATGGCACTCGCCGCCACCGAACCCCCCAGATAACCAAACAGGCCGGTGAAGCCCGCCGCGGTACCCGCTGCTTTCTTCGGTGCCAGTTCCAGCGCGTGCAGGCCAATCAGCATTACCGGGCCGTAAATCAGGAAGCCGATGGTGATCATACAGACCATGTCGATGCCCGGATTGCCCACCGGGTTCAGCCAGTACACCACGGTGGCGATCGTCACCAGCACCATGAAGAACACGCCGGTCGCGCCACGGTTGCCTTTAAACACTTTGTCCGACATCCAGCCGCACAGTAGGGTGCCCGGAATCCCAGCATATTCGTAGAGGAAGTAAGCCCAGGAGGACTTATCCAGCGCGAAGTGCTTCACTTCCTTCAGATAGGTTGGTGACCAGTCGAGGATGCCGTAGCGCAGCAGGTAAACGAACACGTTGGCGAGGGCGATATACCACAGCAGCTTGTTCGGCAAAATGTACTGCATGAAGATCTGCTTGGTGGTCAGCTCCTCCTCGGACTTCTCTTTGTCGTAGTCCGGCGGGTAGTCGTTTTTGTACTCTTCAATTGGCGGCAGGCCGCAGGATTGCGGGGTGTCTCGCATGGTGATGAAGGCGAACACCGCCAGCGCGATAGCCGCGAAAGCTGGCATATACAGCGCGGCTTTCCAGTCGTTAAACCACGCCATACCCAGCAGGAACAGCAGCGGAGGGATACCGCCACCGACGTTATGCGCGCAGTTCCACACCGACACAATCTGCCCGCGCTCTTTCTGCGACCACCAGTGAACCATGGTGCGCCCGCACGGCGGCCAGCCCATGCCCTGGAACCATCCGCAAAGGAACAGCAGGACAAACATAATGGCGATGCTGGAGGTCGCCCACGGCACGAAGCCCATGAACAGCATCACCGCCGCCGCCAGTATCAGGCCCGCTGGCAGGAAAACGCGCGGGTTGGAACGGTCAGAAACCGAACCCATGAGGAATTTCGAAATACCGTAGGCGATGGAGATGCCGGACAGGGCAAAGCCGAGGTCGCCACGGCTGAAACCTTGATCGATCAGGTAAGGCATCGCCAGCGCAAAGTTTTTGCGCACCAGATAGTAGGCGGCGTAGCCGAAGAAAATCCCCATGAAGATCTGCCAACGCAGGCGGCGGTACAGGGGATCAACATGGTCGTCTGCCACGGGAGCCTTATGGGCTGCGGGCTTAAAGATACTGAGCATAAACGCCTCCAATGGCATAGATCAGAGCCACTCTCGTGAGCGACTGGCGATAAAACTGAACCTTTCATGTTCTATAACGAACGCCATGCTAGCGACATGAGCGTATGCGAACTGTGATAGATGACAGAATTGTTACAGTTTTATGAAACAGGAGGCGGATTTTGCGGCATTGATTAACAATTGGAAATACGTAATAGCCCATTTTACCGGACAGAGATCACATTTTTGGTTTTTATGTTGCGCAGAAAATCACCGTGGCGCGGTTTTATTCGTTTTTGCGCGAATAAGTCCATAAAGAGGGTAATGTTTTAGTGTGAGGAGGGGTGACAGGAACTCGGGAGCTGGAAAGTAAAAAGCGGGGCAATAAGCCCCGCTCTGGCAATTCGCAATCTGACTTACTGCACTTTCAGCGTATTGATAATAGCTTCAGCGTCGGTTTGCGCCTGCTGCTGGTTATCGGCTGGCAGAGAGATTTGAATGGTCAGCAGATGGTCGTCTACTTTGCCCAAAATGATGGAAGAGTAGGCTTGCTGACCTGCTGAAGAGATGATGCTGTCGTACTGCTGCAACGTCTGCCCGTTGATCTGAATCGACTTATTGGTCACCACTTGCAGGTTGGTATCACGCGCGCGCTGCTGGTCTTGCAGGCGAGTTGCCAGCACTTCCAGCGACTCAGTGGTGTTGTCGCCAAGGATAACAATCACCGCTTTCTGGCCAGTTTTGTCAGCGTAAACGTGCATATTGTTGGCCTGACTGCCGAGCTTGCCGCTCTGATCACTCATTCCCTGTGGCAAGGCGAAAGTCACTTTGCCGTCGAGCAGGCTTACTGGCACCGTGGTGCTGGCCGCCGCCGCAGGTGCGCCTTTATCGGCCGCCGCTTTGTCACTGGTATTTCCATCACATGCCGCCAGGCCGGCAATCAGCACCGCCATTCCTGCAAATTTCACTAAGTTACGCATAAGGCATCCTTTGATTTTAACGCGCCATAGATTCTTGATTTAACTGCATCTATGGCAACTCATCCAGTAAACAAATGCAAGTCAGATTTATCTTTCGTCCTTGAAGTTGTAGCCGCGTTAGCTGCACTCTTTCATCCGAATCACTGACTTAAGTCAGCTCATCGGAATTCTCTCGTTTGCTGCCTTGCTACAACGTCAATGACTTTAGCTAAAAACCTTGAGTCGCCTGCGATTAGTGTGAACTCAGTGGAAATCGCGTGTCATGGCCGCTCTGCGACAGGCGTTTGAGCAGCATATTGAGCAGCACGCCGTACATCGGCAAGAAGAACACCAGACAGATCAGCACTTTGAAGGCGTAATCCACCATGGCGATCTCCACCCAGTGATCGGCCATAAAAGCATTGCTGCTCTTGTAGAAGGCGATGAAGAAGAACGACAGGGTGTCGCTGATGTTGCCCAAGAACATGGCGGCGGCGGGCGCAATCCACCAGCGGCGCATTTGGCGCAGGCGGTTGAAGACGTGCACGTCGAGGATCTGCCCCAGCACGTAGGCCATAAAGCTGGCGGTGGCGATACGGGCAACCATGATATTGACGCTGCTCAGGGCTTCAAACCCTTGCCACTGTGCTTCAAAGAACAGGGCGGAAATCACATAGGAGATCACCAGCGCGGGCATCATGACCGACAAAATAATGCGACGAGCCAGCGGCGCGCCAAAAATACGCACGGTCAGGTCGGTTGCCAGAAAGATGAACGGAAAAGTGAAAGCACCCCAGGTGGTGTGCAGGCCGAAAGCAGAAACCGGCAGCTGTACCAGATAGTTACTGGAAGTGATGATGGCGATATGGAATAAAGATAGCCATATCAACGCATTAAAGCGCTGTTGCTCAGTGAACGAATACATAGATTGTGGCCTTTTTATACCCTTCACCTGCTCGCTGACGCCTTTGGGCGACAACGCATGATGTCGAGTGTGGTTGATTGGGGTGAGGGAACCCAATGTTTATCGATTTAAGTGCGCGACTCTTTCTGTGAATTCACTCTTAGGGTGAACTAACAATCAAGCGCGCGGCGCGCATGTTAACTGTTTAGACGGGTAATGCAATGGTTAATTTTAGCGCAATCGTTGGCGCAGGTTGCTCCTGAAAATCTGCGGCGTATACTCGTCATCCTTCAAAGCGCGGCGATGTTAGCCGGGCCCACGACGTGAGACAGACCATGAATGATCCCTTTTTGAACCCTGACCACCAGTTAGATGCCTTAGGTTTGCGCTGCCCCGAGCCCGTGATGATGGTGCGTAAAACGGTGCGTGGCATGAAAGATGGCGAAACCCTGCTGGTGATTGCGGATGACCCCGCCACCACCCGCGACATTCCGGGTTTCTGCCGTTTTATGGAACATACGTTGCTAGCGGCCGACACTGAACAGCTGCCGTACCGCTATTTGCTGGCGAAAGGGCTTCTCCAGCCGGAGTAACTGCTTACTGTTTCTTCTTGCGCAGCAGGCGCAACGCGTTGGCGGTGACCAGCGCGGTTGCCCCTGAGTCAGCCAGCACCGCCAGCCACAGCCCGGTTAGCCCCATCAGCGTCGTCACCAGGAAAATCGCCTTCAGGCCCAGAGCAATAGTGATGTTCTGGCGGATATTGGCGCGGGTGGCGCGCGACAGCTTAATCATCTCCGCTAGACCGTTCAGGCGATTGTGGGTCAGTGCGGCATCTGCCGTTTCCAGCGCTACGTCCGTCCCACTGCCCATGGCAATCCCAATCCGCGCCGCCTTCATGGCCGGCGCGTCATTGATACCGTCACCGACCATCGCCGTTGGATGTTTAGCGTTCAGCGCGGTCACGGCCTCGACTTTATCCGCCGGCAGCAGCCCGGCGCGGTAATCAATGCCCAGTCGGTCAGCAATTGTTTTGGCGGCGCGCGGGTTATCGCCGGTCAGCATGACGGCAGAAACCCCCAGCGCTTTCAGCTCGGCCAGCGCGCTCACGGCGTCGTCGCGCAGCTTGTCCTGCATGGCGATCAGGCCGATGGCCTTGCCATCTTGCAGCACAGCAACCACGGTTTTACCGGCAGATTCCCATTCGGCGATTTGGCTCAGGCGCTCCTCAGTGACGTTTTCACTCGCCAGATGCTTCGGCGCTAATACCTGAATCTTCTTGCCGGACACCACCCCTTCGACGCCAGAACCCGCTAAGGCGCGGCGATCTTGCGCATTGAGTGGCAGAGGGTTTTCCCGAGCCGCGCGGTTGATGATGGCCAGCGCCAGAGGGTGATGCGAACCCGCTTCCACCGCCGCCGCCAGGCTCAGCATCTCGTTATCGCTCGCACCATCGAACGTCTGAACGTCGGTGACTTCTGGCTTGCCTTCGGTCAGGGTGCCGGTTTTATCCAGCGCCACGGTTTGAATTACGGCTAACTGCTCCAGCGCCGCGCCGCCTTTAATCAGCGCACCCTGTCGGGTGGCCGCCGCCAGCCCGGAGGTAATGGCCGCGGGAGTGGAGATCACCAGCGCGCACGGGCAACCAATCAATAGCAGCGTCAGGCCGCGATAAATCCAGGTTTCCCAAGGCAGGCCCATCGCCAGCGGCGGGATCAAAATCACCAGCAGCGACATCAGCATGATCGCTGGCGTGTAGTAACGGCTGAAGGTGTCGAGGAAGCGTTCGATGGGCGCGCGGCGCTCGTCGGCTTCTTCAATCAATTGCAGAATCCGGTCAATGGCGCTGGCTCCCGGCGCTGACGCCACGCTCAGCCTTGCAACGCGGTCCACGCACAGGCTACCGGCGGGGATCTTCTCGCCGGGCTGGCGTTCGACCGGGACGGACTCACCGGTCAGGGCGCTTTCATCAAAGCTGGCCGCGCTGTCGAGCAGCAGGGCGTCGGTTGGCAAACGCCCGCCGGCGGCGACTTCAATCACATCGCCGGGGCGCAGGTCGCTCACCGCCACGCTGACAGGTTTGCCTGCGACCACTTTCACCGCGCTATCGGGGATCAGCGCCATCAGCGACTTCACGCCGCTGCGCGCGCGATTTGCGGCGAACCCTTCCAGCCGCTCGCCAATCATAAACAGCAGCAGGACCATCGCGGCTTCCGCCGTCGCGCCGATAAACAGTGCGCCGAGCGCGGCGACGCTCATCAGGGTTTCAATGGTAAATGGCGAACCGGAGCGGGTAGAGCGAATCGCCTGACGCAGCACCGGCCACAGGCCGACCAGCGTGGTAGCGATAAAGGCAATTTCTCCCAGGCGCGGGCTGACTTTGCTCAGCACCCAGCTCACCGCCATCAGGGCGATTAACGCCAGCAGCGGTGCATACTCTTGCAGGAAAGAAGGGGTTTTCTCTGGCGCGGCCTGTGCCGACGCAGACTGCGAATTCAGGGATTGCAGGGTGAAACCGGCACCCGTCACGGCTTGTTGGACCTGCGGGGAGATGTCTGTGGCGGCGTTCACCAGCAGTTTCTCGGTGGAGAACTGCACCTTAACGCTATTCACGCCGGTGATTTTACCCACCGCGGTTTCAATGGTGCGGGCGCAGGCGGGGCAGTCCATGCCGAACACTTTCCAGCTTAATTGCTGGCCAAGCTCGCTGGGATCGCTCTCTTCGTCGGCCGAGCCACCGCCGTCGTCTTCTGTAGAAGTTGGTGAGTGCTCACTAGGTTGTGTCGCACAGCTGTCGGATGCGCAGCAAGCTGACGTCGCGAGCGGCGCTTTATCACTGCAACAGGTAGCCGGATGCGGCTCACTGTGGGTCTTTTCACTGATTTTATTAATGCGCAGCATGGTTGGCTTAGCGCATTTGTCTGACGCGCAGCCGCAGCGGCTGGTGGCGTGTTTTTGTGGCTGTAACATACTGCCTCCTGTCGAAACAGAGTGGGATTGCCGACAGTCTAATCCTTGGAGTCAACTCCAAGGTCAAGGAAAAATAGCACAGGACGTTATGGGATACGTGAAATGGCGGAGCCGGGCGGCTCCGCGCAGAAGATTAGAGGTAGAGCGAGCGAACAATCAGGAAGTGGCCGCCGAAATAGCAGGCTGCCACCAGCGCGTCTGCCGCTTTAAACTTGAAGCGATAGCGGCTCACCAGCCAGAACACGTTGCCAAGTAACAGCAGCAGGGTGCCGCACAGCAGGGAGAAAGCCAGATCGGTACTGCGCGCGAAATACTGCTCACCCGCCAGCCACACCATCAGAAGCGTCATGCCGATGTAAGTGGACACCGCCCAGCGCAGTTCCGCCAGCCGCGACCAGATCACCGCCAGCAGTACCGCGCCAATCACAATCAGCGCCAGCGGCAGCGGCCAGAAAAAGGTCAGCGTCATCTGGCTGGCAAAGCTCAGGGTATAGAGCAGATGCGACAGGAAGAAGGCGCCGATGGCGTAGAGGAATCGCTCCTCCGGCAGCAGCAACAGGCCGTCTGCCACCAGCGTCGCCGCCAGACCCAGTAAAATCAGATAGCCGTAAACATTCAGCTCCGGCGCTTGCCAGGCTAAAAGCAGCAGCAGTAATAAGGTGACGGGTTTGAACAGCCAGCGCTGCCAGCGCGGCCCACGGTAGCTGGCATCCACGTATAACCAGCCAGAGAAAAATACGGCAAGAAATGGCCAACTCATTGTTTATCCTTATTTAAAATAAAACCTAGGCAAACAGCTGCCTGTCAGGAAACCGTCCTGTGTTGATTTCAGTGTAGGAGACTGCGCGCCTCGCCGACAATCAGAATCCACCCTGCATTAGTGCAATTGCCCTGCATTTGCCGCTAAAGTGACGCAACATAACTGTTCCCATCATCAGAGAAGAAACCTGAACCATGAGCAAACCGCCGATGATTTTCCTGCTGGTTTTGGTGGTGATTGCCTTTTTTGCCACCCGCCAATACCTGCACCAGCGCCGCGAAAATGCCGATAACGACGCGGCTCCGCTCAAAGAGATTGCCGTGGAAGTGTCGGCCAAACGGGACTATCTCTCCCCCAATCGACGCTCGCGCCAGCGGGAGGAGATTCCAGTGGAAGACCGCAACTATGAAGCTTACTTTAAGCCCCTGACCGGCGGCAGTGAGATAAAGTTAAAAATCGAAATGAAAGATTACGACGGCTTGGCGAAGGGCCAGAAGGGAGTCTTGCAGGTGAAAGGGACAAGGTTTATCGCTTTCGCGGCAGATGACGACACGCAAAGCGATAACCTGTTGAAATAATTACTTCTTCGGCGGCAGTGGTGGCTGCTTTTTCTGCCACGCCAGCAATTCGAACACGCCAAACAGGAAGATGCGCAGCTGGAGCCAGCCTCCAATCTTGGTCTGCTCTTTACCCTGAGTGGCTTTGAGCAGCATGATTTGCAGGCCGTGCATGAAGAACATGAACACCATGGCGACGTCGAGGAAATACTTCATCGGTTTTGGAAACGGATGAATGATATTCATCAGCAAAAATGCCCAGATGCACAGCATCAACAAGCGACCCACGTTAATTAACATATTACTGCTCCTGTTCAGAATCTTCTTCGCCAGCGTTTGGCGCAATATCTCGATGGTACAAACGGTAAGCCACTTGTCCGGCGACCTTTTCGCGATGCAGACGCCAGCCTGCGGGCACGGGGATTGCGCCGTGTTCGACTTCCGCTTCGACATAAATCCAGGCTTCGTCAGCCAGCCAGCCCTGCTGTTCCAGCAAGGTCAGCGTTTCTAGCAAAATGCCTTTGCGAAAAGGCGGGTCGATAAACACGATATCAAAGGGCGTGCCGTTCTTGGCCAGCCAATTTAACGCGTTGGTGTTCACCACCGTGGCGTTTTTGGCATTGAGCACCGCGAGGTTCTTCTCCAATTGCTGAGCAACCGGGCGTTCGAACTCCAGCAGGGTGGCGCTGCCGGCATAGCGGGAGAGCGCTTCGATACCCAGCGCGCCGCTGCCCGCGAAGCAGTCCAGGCAGCGTGCTCCCTGAATCATCGGCGCCAGCCAGTTAAATAAGGTTTCGCGCACGCGATCGGTGGTCGGACGCAGGCCGGGGCTGTTCGGCACCGGCAATTTTCGTCCGCGCCACTGGCCGCCAATCAGTCGAATTTGACCTGCGGCGGCGGTATTAGGTTTTTTCGCCATATTTCACTTCAATATTACGCCGCCTGTGCAGCGCGCTGGTAAATCAGTTGCCGCTATTCTACTGGTGTGCCGCCGTTGGGGAAACATTTAACATTCCTGATTGAATACTCTCCGTAAATCAATACGCGGGTGTGTAGGGGGCGGGTGGAAAGTGATAGACTGCAAGGCATTATCCTATTAACAATCCGTTCGCCCTGAATTAACGGCGAGGAGTGAAGTTGTAAAATGGCAAAAGATAAAAAACGCGGTTTTTTCTCCTGGTTTGGGCGTGGCCGTCAGGAAGAAGAGCAGCAAAAAACCGAAGCGCAGGAACAAGAAGCTCACATTGAACAGCCAGAGCCGGTTGTTGAATCCCCTTCGTCAGACAGCTTGCCGCAAGAAGAACTTCTGCAAGATGACGCTCACTCTGTAGAAGCCCATCCGCAAGAGACTCAACAAGTCGAAGCTCCCGGGGTTCCGGTCGAGGATCGCCCCGGCGAGTGGGACACCACCACCAGCGCCGAAGCGGCGGTGGAAATCGAACCTATCTATGAGCCCGTGCATGAACTTCCTGCCGAGCCGGTTCTTGATGAAGTGTCCGCAGAAGAGGCCGTTGCCAAAGATTTAGCCGCAGAAGAGTTGGCAGAAGAGATTGTTGCCGTCACCGAGCAGGTTGCCGTCGAGCAGCATGCAGAGCTGGTGGAAGACGAATTCATTGAATCTGCTGAAGAAATCGCCGCTGACCAGCATCAAGACGATATCGACACCATCGACGATGCCGTCGTAGCCAAAGAGCTGGCGGAAGAAGAGCCGCTGCCTGTCGCGCTGGAACCTATCATCACCCTGCCAGCCAGCGAAACTGAGCAAGATCGCCCGACCAAAGAGGGCTTCTTCGCCCGCCTTAAGCGCAGTCTGGTTAAAACTAAGCAAAATCTTGGCTCAGGCTTTATCAGCCTGTTCCGCGGCAAGAAGATCGATGACGATCTGTTCGAGGAGCTGGAAGAGCAGCTGATCGTTGCCGACGTGGGCGTCGAAACCACCCGTAAAATCATCACTTCGCTGACCGAACACGCCAGCCGCAAGCAGTTGAAAGACGCGGACGCGCTGTACGGCAAGCTGAAGGAAGAAATGTCCGAAATTCTGGCCAAAGTCGATCAACCGCTGGATGTCAGTGGCAAAAGCCCGTATGTCATTCTGATGGTTGGCGTAAATGGTGTGGGTAAGACGACCACTATCGGTAAATTGGCGCGCCAGTTTGAAGCCGAGGGCAAATCCGTGATGCTTGCGGCGGGCGATACCTTCCGCGCGGCGGCAGTAGAACAGCTGCAAGTGTGGGGACAGCGCAACAAGATCCCGGTGATTGCCCAGCATACTGGTGCAGATTCCGCCTCGGTAATTTTCGACGCCATTCAGGCCGCCAAGGCCCGTGGCATCGACGTGTTGATCGCCGACACCGCCGGGCGTTTGCAGAATAAATCGCACCTGATGGAAGAGCTGAAGAAGATTGTCCGCGTCATGAAAAAACTGGACGAAGACGCCCCTCATGAGGTTATGCTGACGCTCGATGCCAGCACCGGCCAGAATGCGGTGAGTCAGGCAAAATTATTCAATGAAGCCGTGGGTCTGACCGGTATTACTTTGACTAAACTGGACGGTACCGCCAAAGGTGGGGTTATCTTCGCCATCGCCGACCAGTTTGAAATTCCTATCCGTTACATTGGGGTAGGTGAAGGCATCGAAGATTTACGGCCATTTAAGGCTGACGATTTTATTGAGGCACTTTTTGCCCGAGAGGATTAATACGGATGATTCGCTTTGAACAGGTCAGTAAAGCTTATCTAGGCGGGCGACAGGCGCTGCAAGGTGTCGATTTTCACATCCAGCAAGCTGAGATGGCTTTCCTGACAGGTCATTCCGGCGCGGGTAAAAGTACCCTGCTGAAATTGATATGTGGGATTGAACGCCCAAGTACCGGACACATTTTGTTTGGCGGTCACGACATCAGCCGCCTGAAAGCCAGCGAAGTGCCGTTTTTGCGCCGCCAGATTGGCATGATTTTCCAGGACCACCACCTGCTGATGGACCGCACGGTGTATGACAACGTGGCGATGCCGCTGATCATCGCCGGGGCCAGCAGTGAAGATATTCGCCGCCGCGTCTCCGCCGCTCTGGACAAAGTGGGGCTGCTCGACAAAGCGAAGAACTTCCCGATTCAACTCTCCGGTGGTGAACAGCAGCGTGTCGGCATCGCCCGCGCCGTGGTGAATAAACCTGCGGTATTACTGGCGGATGAACCGACCGGTAACCTTGATGATGCGCTTTCGGAAGGCATTTTGCGTTTGTTTGAAGAATTCAACCGTGTAGGCGTGACCGTTTTAATGGCAACTCATGATATGGCACTGATTGCCCGTCGTAACTACCGTACACTGACCCTGAGTCAGGGGCGTATGGCGGGAGGCTCGCATTATGGCCAATAGCCCTAAGCCGACCAAAACAGCCAAAAGCGCGCGCGTCGCGAAAAGCAAAGCCCTACAGGGCGGCTGGCGTGAGCAGTGGCGCTACGCGTGGATGAACGCCTTGGCCGACATGATGCGTCAGCCTCTGGCGACCTTGCTGACTATCATGGTTATCGCAATTTCCCTGACTCTGCCGAGCGTCTGTTATTTGGTGTGGAAAAACGTCAGTACCGCCGCCGAGCAGTGGTATCCGACGCCACAGTTGACGGTTTACCTCGACAAAGCGCTGGATGACAACGCGGCCGAAAATGTCATTAAGGCATTGAAAGCCGAGGCGGGTGTCGACAAGGTCAACTACTTGTCACGCGACGAAGCCATGGGCGAGTTCCGCAACTGGTCTGGCTTTGGCGGCGCGATGGACATGCTGGAGCAGAATCCACTGCCCGCCGTGGCTATCATTACGCCGAAGATGAATTTCCAGGACTCCAACACGCTCAACACCTTACGCGACCGCGTGGCGGCCGTGCAGGGGGTCGATGAAGTGCGAATGGATGACAGTTGGTTCGCAAGGCTGGCGGCGCTCACTGGCCTCGTCGGGCAGGTGGCGGCGATGATTGGCGTGCTGATGATTGTCGCGGTGTTCTTGGTTATCGGTAACAGCGTGCGGTTAAGCATCTTCAGCCGCCGCGACACCATTAACGTGATGAAGCTCATCGGCGCGACCGACGGCTTTATCCTGCGGCCCTTCCTTAACGGCGGCGCGATGCTCGGTTTCTGTGGTGCCTTGCTGTCACTGATCCTTTCCGAAGCCTTAGTCTTGCGCTTAGAAAGCGTGGTGACGCAGGTGGCGAAAGTGTTCGGCACCACCTTTGACCTGCACGGCCTCGCGTGGGATGAAAGCCTGCTGTTACTGCTGATTTCCGCGATGATTGGCTGGATCGCAGCCTGGCTGGCGACCGTACAACATTTACGGCGATTTACACCACAATAGCGATTTTTTGGTATACTCTTCTCCTGCTGCAAAGGATCCTGTGCAGGGGAAGAGCTGATTTAGCGTTCCAACATCTTGTCTTACATCTCTTCCTCCCTGAAAGCACGAATTCCCTATCCGGTAGCCAGTTCGTCACATAAAGTCGCTAAGCTGCAATTGCGCAGATTAGGAACTTTACGTGCAATTCGCGGTCTTATAGTGTGGTAAAAATTTACCCGCTGGCGGTGAATGAGCGCACTGACTCTCGCCAGACATGCAGCAAAGATGAGTGAGAAAAGCAGTATTCAGAAAAGCAGTAAATATGAAGGGCTCTGCGTTGTTTTTGTTAGTACGCCGTTAGGGCAATGCGGTATTCACTCCGCAGCAACGCAGTATAAAACCTGCATAACGTCATACATGAGAGGCTTTGAATGACAAAAGAAATGCAAACTTTAGCATTAGTTCCCCAAGGTAGTCTGGAAGCCTATATTCGGGCCGCCAATACTTATCCTATGCTCACCGCAGAGGAAGAACGGGCGCTGGCTGAACGGCTGCATTACGATGGTGATCTGGAAGCAGCGAAACATCTGATCCTGTCTCACCTGCGCTTTGTTGCTCACATCGCCCGCAACTATTCAGGCTACGGTCTGCCACAGGCTGACCTTATCCAAGAAGGTAATATCGGCCTGATGAAAGCGGTTCGCCGCTTTAACCCAGAAGTGGGCGTGCGTCTGGTCTCCTTCGCGGTGCACTGGATCAAAGCAGAGATTCACGAATACGTGCTGCGTAACTGGCGTATCGTGAAAGTCGCTACCACTAAGGCGCAGCGCAAGTTGTTCTTCAACCTGCGTAAAAACAAACAGCGTCTGGGCTGGTTCAGCCATGACGAAGTGGAGCACGTTGCTCGCGAGCTGGGTGTCACCAGCAAAGACGTTCTGGAAATGGAATCTCGCATGGCCGCACAGGACATGACGTTTGACCCGACTCCGGACGATGAACCACGCGACGGTGCCGCGATGGCGCCGATGCTTTATCTGCAAGATAAGAGTTCAGACTTTGCAGAAAGTATCGAGGAAGATAACTGGGATCGCGACGCGACCGACAAACTGACCTATGCAATGGAAGGTTTGGACGAGCGTAGCCAGGACATCATCCGCGCCCGCTGGTTAGATGACGACAACAAAACCACTTTGCAGGAGCTGGCCGACAAGTACGGCGTTTCCGCAGAGCGTGTTCGTCAGCTTGAGAAGAACGCGATGAAGAAACTGCGTTTGGCGATTGAAGCCTAAGCAGCTCTTCAGCCGCTGTACTTCAGCAAATAAAGAAAAAGCGACCTGCGGGTCGCTTTTTTTATGCCTAAATTTCAGCGTTCAAGCCGTTTAGCGATTCCATTCCCAGCCATCGGCGGTTTTATGGAATTTACAGGCCAGCATAAAGGCATCGAGGACTGGGTCAGCTTCGGCTTTCATCGTCCAGTGGGTGATTTCCGGCATCTGCGCCAGCGTATCCTCTACCAGATATAAACCCACGCCGCGGCGACGGGTCACTTCGCGCACCAGCAAATCCTGCAGTTCAGCACTTTCGCCTGTCAGGCTGACTTTAACCGCCGCCAACAGACGCTCGTTAAATTTTGCAGCGAACAGGGCGCGGTTCCCACTGAGCCAGCTTTGCCACTCGGCAGGAGAATGCTCCGGCCAGATTTTTGCCAGATCTATCAAGTCTTGCGCACTAAGCGAATCGAGTTTTTGAATGGTTAATTTCATGAGGCGAACAGGCAGATAAACAGGCGCACATTATAGCGGATTGACCGCCAGCGGGGCGCGTAACTTTTTTTGTACAGTAACAGAGCAAAAACTTTTTCGGCGATCCAACTATAAGCGATAAATGTTGGCTTTAATCAGTAAAGGCAGCGTTAACCGCTGTAGTCGTTGCCCATAGCCGCATTTATACCCAAATAAAATTCTGTTTACACCTCTTGTTTCTGATTGTGACATTTGATTTGCAGCAGAATATTCCTGTTTAATGGCATGAAAAATAAAGTCTTATTTGAAAATAAGACCCGATAAGCCGCTAACGTATTATAACTTATAACAAATTTCTTAAGTGACGATATTTTAAGCAGGCGAGAAATGCCAAAACAACACAACAAACACACATCACAAATCATTAGATGGGGTATCAGGATGAATATGAAATCAGGAAAAGTATTGCTGGCCGGCTGTATCGCATTGGCAATGAGCCAAGCCGCCGTGGCGAAAGACATCAAAGTCGCCATCGTCGGCGCCATGTCAGGCCCGGTAGCGCAATACGGCGACATGGAGTTCACCGGCGCAAAACAAGCTATCGCTGATATCAATGCTAAAGGTGGCATCAAGGGTGACAAACTGGTTGGCGTGGAATACGACGATGCCTGTGACCCGAAACAAGCCGTGGCGGTGGCCAACAAAGTGATTAACGACGGTATCCGTTATGTTATCGGCCACCTGTGCTCTTCTTCTACTCAGCCCGCTTCTGACATTTATGAAGATGAGGGCGTGCTGATGATCACCCCTGCCGCGACCAACGCTGACCTGACCACCCGTGGCTACAAGCTGATTATGCGCACTACCGGTTTGGACTCCGATCAGGGCCCAACGGCGGCGAAATACATCCTCAATACTATCAAGCCACAGCGCATTGCCGTGGTTCATGATAAGCAGCAGTACGGCGAAGGTCTGGCGCGCTCCGTGCAGGATAGCCTGAAGAAAAACGGCGGTAACGTGGTGCTGTTCGAAGGTATCACCGCAGGCGACAAAGACTTCTCCACGCTGGTGGCGCGTCTGAAGAAAGAGAACGTCGATTTCGTTTACTTCGGCGGTTACTACCCGGAAATGGGCCAGATCCTGCGTCAGTCAAAACAAGCCGGTCTGAATGCGAAATTCATGGGTCCGGAAGGCGTGGGTAACTCTTCCCTGTCCAACATCGCCGGTGATGCTTCCGAAGGCATGCTGGTGACTCTGCCAAAACGTTATGATCAGGTTCCTGCTAACCAGCCAATCGTTGATGCGCTGAAAGCCAAGAAACTGGACCCAACTGGCCCATTCGTCTGGACCACCTACGCCGCGCTGCAAGCTTTGACGACCGGTATGGAACGCAGCGGAAGTATGGAACCGGCTGACATCGCCAAAAACCTGAAGTCTCAATCCGTGGACACCGTGATGGGCCCACTGAGCTGGGATGAGAAGGGCGACCTGAAAGGCTTCGAGTTCGGTATTTTCGAGTGGCACAAAGACGGTACTTCTACCCCAATTAAACCATAACCGCAGCAAAGTGGTTCTTCGCTCCCTCTTCTGAAAAGGGGAGGGAGTTGCACCAGTCATCAAACCCTTGAAGTAAAAGGATAGGGTATGTCAGAGCAGTTCCTATATTTCATTCAGCAGATGTTCAACGGCGTGACGTTGGGCAGCACCTATGCGCTGATCGCCATTGGCTACACCATGGTTTACGGCATTATCGGCATGATCAACTTTGCCCACGGCGAGGTGTATATGATCGGCAGCTATGTCTCTTTTATTGTCATTGCCGCGTTAATGATGATGGGGATCGACGCCAGCTGGTTGCTGATCGGCGCCGGATTCATCGCCGCGATTGTGATCTCCAGTGCCTACGGCTGGAGCATTGAGCGCGTGGCCTATAAGCCAGTGCGAAATTCTAAACGCCTGATTGCGCTGATCTCCGCCATCGGGATGTCGATATTCCTGCAAAACTACGTCAGCCTGACCCAAGGCTCGCGCGACCTCGCGCTGCCAAGCTTGGTCACCGGCCAGTGGACGCTTGGCGTCGCCAACGGCTTTGCCGCGACTATCAGCACCATGCAGCTCATCATCTGGATTGTGACTTTTGTCGCCATGCTGGCCCTGACGCTGTTTATCCGCTATTCCCGCATGGGTCGCGCCTGTCGCGCCTGCGCCGAAGATTTGAAAATGGCCAGCCTGCTGGGCATTAGCACTGACCGCGTGATCTCCCTGACCTTCGTTATCGGCGCATTAATGGCGGCGGTGGCGGGCGTGCTGCTGGGGCAATTCTACGGCGTGATTAACCCGTACATTGGCTTTATGGCGGGGATGAAAGCCTTCACCGCGGCGGTTCTCGGTGGCATCGGCAGCATTCCGGGCGCGATGATTGGCGGCCTGATTTTAGGCGTAGCCGAAGCCCTGACCTCGGCCTATCTCAGCACCGAATATAAAGACGTGGTGTCGTTTGCCCTGCTGATCGTGGTGTTGCTGGTGTTGCCAACTGGCATCTTGGGTCGCCCGGAGGTTGAGAAAGTATGAAGCATCTCAACCTGTTTAACGCGCTGCTCTCCGCCTTCGTTTTACTGGTTTTAGCCTCCTTTATCATGGGGCTGCAACTGAGCCTTGATGGCACCAAGCTGGTGGTGAACGGCGCAGGCGAAGTGCGCTGGACGTGGATTGCCATCGGCTGCGCCGTGGTGTTCGTCTTCCAGCTGTTCCGCCCGTTAATGAGCAGCGGCCTGAAGAAAATCTCTGGCCCAAGCTTCGTCCTGCCGAGCTTTGACGGTTCAACGCCGAAGCAGAAACTGCTGGCGCTGGTGCTGATTATTGCCGCTATCGCGTGGCCCTTTATTGTCTCGCGCGGCACGGTGGACATCGCTACTCTGACCCTTATCTACATCATGCTCGGCCTTGGGCTGAACGTGGTGGTTGGCCTGTCTGGCCTGCTGGTGCTGGGCTACGGCGGCTTTTACGCCATTGGGGCCTACACTTACGCGCTGCTGAATCACTATTACGGCATCGGTTTTTGGGAAGCGTTACCACTGGCCGGTCTGGTTTCTGCCGCCTTTGGCTTCTTGCTCGGCTTCCCGGTGCTCAGGCTGCGCGGCGACTATCTGGCGATCGTCACCCTCGGCTTTGGGGAAATTGTCCGTATTCTGCTGCTGAACAACACCTCGATCACCGGCGGGCCGAACGGCATTAGCCAAATTCCAAAACCGACGCTGTTTGGTCTGGAATTTAGCCGCACCCCGCGTGACGGCGGCTGGGACACCTTCAGTAACTTCTTTGGCGTGGCCTATGACCCGAGCGATCGCATCATCTTCTTATATATGGTGGCGCTGCTGTTGGTGGTCTTGACCCTGTTCGTCATCAACCGCCTGCTGCGCATGCCGCTGGGCCGCGCGTGGGAAGCCCTGCGTGAAGATGAAATCGCCTGCCGCTCGCTGGGCCTTAACCCGACGCGCATCAAGCTCACCGCCTTTACTATCAGCGCCGCGTTTGCCGGTTTCGCCGGGACGCTGTTCGCCGCGCGTCAGGGCTTCGTCAGCCCGGAATCCTTCACCTTCGTCGAGTCCGCCTTCGTGCTGGCAATCGTGGTATTGGGCGGTATGGGCTCGCAGTTTGCGGTTATTCTGGCGGCGATTTTGCTGGTGGTGTCGCGCGAACTGATGCGTGATTTGAATGAATACAGCATGTTGCTGCTCGGTGCATTGATGGTTCTGATGATGATCTGGCGTCCACAGGGCCTGTTGCCGATGAAACGCCCACAGTTGAAATTAAAATTGTCTAAAAGACAAATCGCCGACAAAGGAGAGCAAGCATGAGTAGGCAACCTCTCTTGTCAGTAGAAGGGTTGATGATGCGTTTTGGCGGCCTGCTGGCGGTGAACAACGTGGCGTTAAACCTCAATCAGGGCGAAATCGTCTCGCTGATTGGCCCCAACGGCGCCGGTAAAACCACGGTGTTTAACTGCCTGACCGGTTTTTATAAACCAAGCGGCGGCACCATCAAGCTGCGCGATCAGCATCTCGAGGGTTTGCCGGGCCAGAAGATTGCCCGCATGGGCGTGGTGCGAACCTTCCAGCATGTGCGCCTGTTCCGCGAAATGACCGTGATTGAAAACCTGCTGGTAGCCCAGCATCAACACCTTAAGAGCGGCATGCTGGCTGGCCTGTTTAAGACGCCGGGCTTTCGTAAAGCCGAGGCAGAAGCCTTGGACCGCGCCGCCGACTGGCTGGAGCGCGTCGGCTTGCTCGAACTGGCCAACCGTCAGGCGGGGAATCTGGCTTACGGCCAGCAGCGCCGTCTGGAAATCGTCCGTTGTATGGTGACGCGCCCTGAAATCCTGATGCTCGACGAACCCGCCGCCGGGCTTAACCCGCGCGAAACGGAAGAGCTAAACCAGCTGATCGCCGAGCTGCGTAACCAGCACAATGTGTCAGTTTTATTGATCGAACATGACATGAAGCTGGTGATGGGCATTTCGGACCGCATCTATGTGGTGAATCAGGGAACGCCGCTGGCACAGGGCACTCCGGCAGAAATTCGTAATAACCCAGACGTCATTCGTGCGTACTTGGGCGAAGGGTAAGGGGCAGAACGCGATGTTGTCATTTAATCAGGTATCCGCCCATTACGGCAAAATTCAGGCGCTGCACGAAGTCAGCCTGCACATCAATAAGGGTGAAATTGTCACCCTTATCGGGGCCAACGGCGCGGGCAAAACCACGCTGCTGGGTAGCCTGTGCGGCGAGCCTCGCGCCAGCCATGGCTCTATTGTTTTTGAAGGTCAGGACATCACCCAGTGGCCGACCGCCAAAATCATGCGTGGCGATATCGCCATCGTGCCGGAAGGGCGTCGGGTGTTTTCGCGCATGACGGTAGAGGAGAATCTGGCGATGGGCGGCTTCTTTGCCACCCGCGACCAGTATCAGCAGCGCCTCCAGCGCGTGTTCGAGCTGTTCCCACGTTTGAAAGAGCGTCGCGCTCAGCGTTCCGGCACCATGTCCGGCGGGGAACAGCAGATGCTGGCGATTGGCCGGGCATTGATGAGCCAGCCGCGCCTGCTGCTGCTCGACGAGCCTTCGCTAGGTTTAGCACCAATTATCATTCAGCAGATTTTCGACACTATCCAACAGCTGCGTGAAGAGGGGATGACTATCTTCCTGGTCGAGCAAAACGCCAATCAGGCCTTGAAGCTGGCGGACCGTGGCTACGTGCTGGAAAACGGCCACGTGGTGCTGGAGGACAGTGGCGCAGCTCTATTAGCCAACGAAGCTGTACGCTCTGCCTATCTCGGCGCTTAGCTTACCCTGCATCCTTCACGCTGCCTCTGCGTTGGCTGCCTTCATTCACCCCAGTCACTTACCTGTGTAAGCTCCTGGGGATTCATTCAGTTGCCGCCTGGATGCAACGCAAATGATTTTGGGTAAGTGGTAGAAGGCTTAAATCTTAAGGACATCTTCGGATGTCCTTTTTACTTTTATTTTTCTCTCTTTCGTAACTCTGCTGTCACCTGCCTGTAACCAAATCATTATTTTTCTGTCATTTATGCATGTCATGTTAGCTCCCGAATAAGAAGATCCTTACGACACCGTCACTACACAGCCCTCTTCAGGAGACAAGCATGCTTAAGCACGCTGTTACAAAAACGACACTTTGCATTGCACTGGCATTCGCGTTCAGCACCCAGGCGATGGCGGTAACGGAAATACCTTTCTGGCACTCAATGGACGGCGAGTTGGGCAAAGAGGTGAACTCTCTGGCCGACCGTTTTAATCAGGCTCATCCTGACGTCAAAATCGTGCCGGTTTACAAAGGCAAGTATGATGAAAGTCTGGCAGCAGGCATCGCGGCTTACCGTAGCGGCAAAGCGCCAGCCATTCTGCAAGTTTATGAAGTAGGCACGGCGACCATGATGGCGAGTAAAGCGATCAAGCCGGTCTACGAAGTCTTTTCCGACGCGGGCATCAAAGAAGACGTTTCCCAGTTCGTTCCGACTGTCTCGGGCTATTACTCGGATTCTAAAGGGCGCCTGCTGTCACAGCCTTTCAACAGCTCCACGCCGGTGCTGTACTACAACAAAGACGCCTTTAAGAAGGCTGGCCTGAACCCTGATCAACCGCCAAAAACTTGGCAGGACATGGCGGCTTACACCGAGAAGCTGCGTCAGTCAGGCGTGAAATGTGGCTACGCCAGCGGCTGGCAGGGTTGGATTCAGATTGAGAACTTTAGCGCATGGCATGCTCTGCCAATCGCCACCAAAAACAACGGTTTCGATGGCACTGACGCGGTTCTGGAATTCAACAAACCGTTGCAGGTTAAGCACATCCAGATGCTGGAAGACATGAACAAGAAGGGTGATTTCACCTACTTGGGTCGTAAAGACGAGTCTACCGCCAAGTTCTACAACGGTGACTGCGCGATGACCACCGCGTCTTCAGGTTCACTGGCTGACATCCGTCAGTACGCTAAATTCAACTACGGCGTGGGCATGATGCCTTACGACGCAGACGTGAAAGATGCGCCACAGAACGCCATCATCGGCGGCGCAAGCCTGTGGGTGATGAACGGTAAAGATAAAGAAACTTACAAAGGCGTTGCTGAGTTCCTGCAATTCCTGACTACTCCGGCTATCGCCGCTGAATGGCACCAGAAAACCGGTTACCTGCCAGTGACGACCGCGGCTTATGAGCTGACTAAGCAACAAGGCTTCTACGAGAAGAACCCAGGTTCTGACGTAGCGACTCGCCAGATGCTGAACAAGCCACCATTGCCGTTCACTAAAGGTCTGCGTCTGGGCAACATGCCACAGATTCGTACCATCGTAGACGAAGAGTTGGAAAGCGTGTGGAGCGGCAAGAAGACGGCTCAGCAGGCTCTGGATTCAGCTGTAGAGCGCGGTAATCTGTTATTGCGTCGCTTCGAAGCTTCCACTAAGTAACTGTTTTAGCTCCCTCCCCTGATAAGGGGAGGGTTGGGGTGGGGTATTTCGACGACTTCCGAGTAGCCTGTTAACCCCCTCCCAGCCTCCCCCTTCGCAGGGGGAGGAGCGAACACCTCCCACCGCTTTAACGAGTAACCCACTATGAGTTCACATCGCCCCGGTTTTGGTTGTAGCTGGCTGCCTTACGCGCTGGTGTTGCCGCAACTGCTGATCACCGTGATTTTCTTTTTATGGCCTGCCGGTCAAGCCTTGTGGTATTCGGTGCAAACGCTGGATCCTTTCGGTTTATCGAGTGAGTTTGTCGGACTGAGCAACTTCAAACAGCTGTTTCATGACTCCTACTACCTCGACTCTTTCTACACCACGCTGAAATTCAGTTTCCTCGTGGCGTTTATCGGCCTTGCTGTTTCGCTGTTTTTTGCCGCGCTGGTGGACCACGTGGTGCGCGCCAGCCGCATCTACCAGACGCTAATGATCCTGCCGTACGCCGTCGCGCCCGCCGTGGCCGCCGTGCTCTGGATGTTCCTGTTTAGCCCCGGCCTCGGCCTTATCACCCACTTCCTTGGGTCAATCGGCTATGACTGGAACCACGCGCAGAACAGCGGACAGGCGATGTTCTTGGTGGTGTTGGCCTCGGTCTGGAAGCAGGTCAGCTACAACTTCCTGTTCTTCCTCGCCGCGCTGCAATCTATCCCTAAATCTCTGGTTGAAGCCGCCGCCATTGACGGCGCGGGCCCGGTGCGCCGCTTCTTCAATCTGGTGCTGCCGCTGATTTCGCCAGTGAGCTTCTTCCTGCTGGTGGTTAACTTGGTTTACGCCTTCTTCGACACCTTCCCGGTGATTGATGCGGCGACCGCGGGCGGCCCGGTTCAGGCGACCACCACCCTGATTTATAAGGTTTACCGCGAAGGTTTCGCCGGTCTGGATCTCTCCAGCTCCGCCGCGCAGTCAGTGGTGTTGATGGTGCTGGTATGCGGCCTGACGTTTATTCAGTTCCGCTTTGTCGAGCGTAAGGTGCGTTACCAATGATTGAGAACCGTAGAGGGCTGGATATTTTCAGCCACACCATGCTTATCCTCGGCGTGCTGGTGATCCTGTTCCCGCTGTACGTGGCTTTTGTCGCGGCAACGCTGGATAACAAACAGATTTTTGAAGTGCCGATGTCGCTCATTCCGGGTTCACACCTGTGGGACAACATCCGCACTATCTGGACGCAGGGCGTGGGCGACGGCAGCCCGGCCTTTGGTCGCATGCTGGTGAACAGCTTTATCATGGCGATGGTCATCACTATCGGTAAGATTTCGGTGTCGATGCTGTCGGCTTACGCCATCGTCTACTTCCGTTTCCCGCTGCGTAACCTATTCTTCTGGCTGATTTTCTTGACGCTGATGCTGCCGGTAGAAGTGCGTATCTTCCCGACTATTCAGGTGATTTCCAACCTGAACATGATGGACAGCTACACCGGCCTGACGCTGCCCCTGATGGCCTCGGCCACCGCCACCTTCCTGTTCCGCCAGTTCTTTATGACCTTGCCGGACGAGCTGCTGGAGGCCGCGCGTATCGACGGCGCGAGCGCCATGCGCTTCTTCTGGGATATCGTTCTGCCGTTATCAAAAACCAATCTGGCGGCGCTGTTTGTCATCACCTTTATCTACGGCTGGAACCAGTATCTGTGGCCGATCCTCATCACCAGCGACGCCTCGATGGGCACGGCGGTGGCGGGGATTAAAAGCATGATCTCTTCCGGCGACGGTTCCACCCAGTGGAATCAGGTCATGGCAGCGATGATTTTGACTTTATTGCCCCCGCTTGCGGTGGTGCTCCTGATGCAGCGCTGGTTTGTGCGCGGTCTGGTAGACAGTGAGAAGTAATACGACATGGCAAATTTAAAACTACAGGCAGTCACCAAGTCCTACGACGGTAAAAATCAGATTATTAAAAGCATCGACCTGAACGTCGCCGATGGCGAATTCATTGTGATGGTCGGTCCGTCGGGCTGTGGGAAATCCACTTTACTGCGCATGGTAGCCGGTTTAGAGCGCACCACCAGCGGCGATATTTATATTAATGATCAGCGCGTTACCGAGCTGGAACCCAAAGATCGCGGCATCGCGATGGTGTTCCAGAACTACGCGCTTTACCCGCACATGAGCGTGTACGACAACATGGCCTATGGCCTGAAAATTCGCGGCTTCGGCAAGGCGCAGATTCAGGCGCGAGTTGAAGAAGCGGCGCGTATTCTGGAGCTTGGCCCGTTGCTAAAACGCAAGCCGCGCGAACTCTCCGGCGGCCAGCGTCAGCGCGTCGCCATGGGTCGTGCCATCGTGCGTGAACCGGCGGTCTTCCTGTTCGACGAACCGCTGTCGAACCTTGACGCCAAGCTGCGCGTGCAGATGCGCCTCGAGCTGCAACAGCTGCACCGCCGCCTGCGCACCACCAGTTTGTACGTGACCCACGATCAGGTTGAGGCGATGACGCTGGCAGAGCGGGTGATCGTGATGAACAAAGGCATTGCCGAGCAGATTGGTACGCCGTCAGAAGTTTATCGCCGCCCGGCAACGCTATTTGTTGCCAGCTTCATTGGCTCCCCGGCCATGAACCTGCTGCCGGGCACGCTAGCCAGCAACGGCAGTTCGCTGGTGATGGAGGGCGGTTTTGAGCTGCCCCTCAGCCAGCCGCGCCCGGAGTGGGGCGGACGAGAGTTGACGGTGGGTATTCGACCGGAGCATATTCAGCTGACTGACGACCCGCAGGCCGGTATTCCAATGAACCTCAACACGTTGGAACTGCTCGGCGCTGACAATCTGGCGCACGGCAAATGGGCCGGCGCAGGCGTGGTTGTGCGTCTTAATCACGAAGTTTGCCCTGAGCCGGGCACGCAGTTACGTTTGGTTTTGCCGACGAACGCGCTACACTTTTTCGATACCCACAGCGGTTCAAGAATGGAGTAAACATGACAGTTTGGCCTTATCCACGGATTGTGGCGCATCGGGGCGGCGGTTCTCTGGCCCCGGAAAATACCCTTGCGGCGATTGATGTCGGCGCGAAGTACGGCCACACCATGATTGAGTTCGACGCTAAGCTGGCGCAGGACGGCGAAATTTTCCTGTTGCATGACGACACACTGAACCGCACCAGCAACGGCTGGGGCGTGGCGGGTGAGCTGAGCTGGGACAAATTGCGCCAACTGGACGCCGGTGACTGGTACGGTGCGGCGTTCAAAGGCGAAAAACTGCCGCTGTTGGCAGAAGTGGCCGAGCGCTGCGCGCGTCACAACATGATGGCGAACATTGAGATTAAGCCAACGACCGGCACGGATACCGAGACGGGGAGCAAAGTGGCGCTGGCGGCCAAAGAGTTATGGCGCGACCATCCCGCGCCGCCGCTGCTCTCCTCTTTCGAGTTTGACGCCTTGCTGGCGGCCAAGCAGGCCGTGCCCGAACTGCCGCGCGGTTTGCTGCTCGACGAATGGCGCGATGACTGGAAAACGCTGACGGACCAACTGGAGTGTGTTTCCCTGCATATCAACCATAAAGAGCTGACCGAAGCGCGTGTGAAAGCCTTGAAAGACGCCGGTTTGCACATTCTGGTCTACACCGTTAACTCACCAGACCGCGCCCGCACCCTGCTGGCATGGGGCGTTGACTGCATCTGTACTGATGCTATTGACGATATCGGCCCAGATTTTGCGTAAAAATTGAGTTCGAAAAGAGGGGATATCTGCACTGCTGATATCCCCTTTTTCATTTTATTAGCGGGCTTGAGACTGCGCCAGTGCGGCACGATAAGCGGTGATCGCATTCATGCAGGCGGGCACTCCGGCGTAAATTGCCATCTGAATCACGATCTCCAGCAACTCCTCCTTGGTCACGCCAACATTCATCGCGCAGCGCATGTGCAGCTCCAGTTGAGGCTGGGCATGGCCGAGCGTGATCAGCGACGCCACGGTCAGCATCTCGCGCGTTTTCAAATCAATGCCCGGCCGTCCGACCACCGCGCCAAAGGCGTAGTCGGTGATCAGGCGCGGCAGGTCGGGGTCGAGTTCGCCCAAACGCGCACTCACGGCGTCTGCCAAACCCGGCTCCAGTTTTTCCATAATCGCACGGCCATACTCGGTGAGTTCGTTACCTGATTTCATGCTGCTTCTCCTGATAAGTGGGAAATGTTACGGGTGTTAACGGGGATAATGGCGACCAGCAGCAATGACAGGCCCATAGCCACGCCAGCGATGCTCATCAAGACGGGAATACTCATCGCAGCAACCAGCCATGCGCCGACCAGCGCGCCACAGCCGATGGCGGCGTTAAAGCAGGAGACGTAAATAGCCGTGGCGGGGAAAGCGTTCTCGGCGGCGGTGCGTAATACCCAAGTTTGGAAACCGACAAAAATTCCCGATACGGCCAATCCCCACACCACAATCAGCGCCATGATCTGGCTACCCGTCAGCGCGGCTCCCCATAACCCGAGCACGAGAAGCGTGGCTGTAATCATCACGATAGAGAGTGAAACCAAGGGCTTAAGCCATTTGTCGATGAAGATGCCGGTGATGAAATTGCCAGCCAGCCCCGCGACGCCAAACATCAGCAGCATGAGCGGGATCAGGCGGGAAGAGAGAGCGTGTAGGCCCTGAAGCCAAGGCTCGATAAAGGTAAAAGCGGCAAAGTGCGCGGTAATGGCCAGCAGCGTTGCGGCATAGATTTTCCATAAGGTGCTTGAACGCAGCACGCGGCGCATGGCTTCAAGCCCTAATGTGCTGGCGCTTTTGACTTGTGGCACCATCAGCGCGATACCCAGATAAGCCACGATGCTCAGTGATGACATCATCCAAAATGCCGGACGCCAACCGAAGTTAAGCCCGATATAGTTCGACAAGGGGACGCCGAACACGCTGGCGGCCGACACGCCGCCAAATACCACGGAGGTAGCGACGCCGATATAGCTGGCGGGCACCATCGCGACCGTCGTCGCGCCAATCATCGCCCAAAACGCGCCGTGGGCCAGTGCGCCAATGACTCGCGCGACCAGCAGCCACGAGTAACTATCTACCGTGGCGCACAGGCTGTTGGAGATAAACATCACCGACATAAGAATCAGCAGCAGCCTTTTCTTTGGAAAATTTCCGAGAAAAATCGATGACAGCAGGGCACTGATGGCCCCCACCCACGCGAACAGCGTCACGGTTAGCCCAATCATGGATTCTGATTGCTGTAAGCCTCGCGCCATAGGCGTTAAAAGCCCAATAGGGGCCAATTCAGTAGTAACAATAGTGAAGGCGGAGATGGCGAGGATAAGCAGCGCCAGCCACGTTTTTATGCCCAGAGACGGGTGAGTATCTTGAGAGGTTTTCATGATGTTCCTTGGATGCTGAGAAACCAATAATCTTCACCTCCCACCATACGCAGCGTGATTTTTTAGAGAATTGTTAGTTTTGTAATATCAATTAGGTATCACCAAGGGCGAGACAAGTGCTAATTTGGGGACATTGGGTCTCAGTGAATAACAGCGGGAGTTGCACGTGAATGATTTCAGCGTAAATCTGCCTACGATTAAGCAGTTACAGTGCTTTATCGCCGTGGCGCATGAATTGAATTTTCGCCGTGCCGCCGAGCAGATGAAAATGAGCCAGCCGCCGCTGACCCGGCAGATTCAGACCCTCGAAGCCCTTCTTGGTCAGCCGCTGTTTATCCGCAATACCCATCAGGTGCAGCTAACCGAGGCCGGTAAGCAGTTGCAGCGTCAAGCTAAACCTTTGATTGAACAACTTTCACGTTTGGTAAAAGAGATTAAAGTAGAAAGTGAAAAGCTCAGAGTGGGCGTGACCCGCGCGCTGGATTTCACCCTCATCCCCTCGATTCATGCGCATCTGGCCGCCCTGATGAATATCGACGAGGTACTCTCTTACCATCTGAATTCTCGCCAGCTGTTGAAAATGCTCGATAGCCAGAGTCTGGACATTGTCTTTACGGGAGAAAAGTCCTCGGGGCATGACGACGAGTTCGACTTCTTCTGGCTGCACCAGGAGCCGCTGATGCTGGCTTTGCCTTCATCGCACCCGGCAAGTATTCAGGAGCGGGTGTCGCTGAAGGACGTCGCCGACTTAGCCCTGTTTTGGTTTTCGCGCAGTGCAAATCCGAGTTTTTACGACAAATGCGAGCAGGTGTTTAACGCGCTGCCTTTTGCTTTGCAGTTCAAACCAGAGTCCGAGGATTCATTGCTGACTTTGGCCAACGTGGCGCGGGGAAACGGTATGGCGCTGATGCCACAATCCATGTGTTTATCGACCAGAGAAGGGCTGTGTTATCGCAAACTGGATGAGCAGACTTCGAGCCAGCTGAATATTGATGTCTATTTGGCGACGCGGAAAAATGAGCAGCGGGAACATGTGCTGGAGGCGGTGAACGTATTCTTACCAGAAAAAAAGGATATTAAAAAATAACAAAAGGCGCGGAAGCCTCGCCTTAATAATTTAAAAACTTATTCTTTAATTAATTGGCTGTATTCGGCATGACATATTATTAAAAATTGTACTGTTTTTCTCTGTTTCATAGCCTGATTCGACTTTTTTCTGCAAATTAAAACAATATTCTTCATGCTCTGTTGCAGCCTGTGTGCAAGATAAAAGGATAAGTAATGATAAAATTGCAAATATTAATAAATGTACGAAGGACCAAATGAAAGCCCTTTTCTTTGAAATAAAAGGGCTCACGGTGCTTATTACTATAGCTTTGTATGAAGATATTATTGAGCCGCCTAAAAATGCTCCAGCAATGAAGAGTGCTATTGGATTTGCATATTTTAAAAGTGGAGAAATAAAATAACTTAATACTAATGCGAAAATCCCATAATGAAAAAAATAATTAAAGAAATGTTTTTTTAGTTTATCTAAAGCTTCCATTTCCTCGTTTTTAGGATTGTGATTATAGTCTTTTTTTACTAATTCAAAATAGTGATCTTTTTTTCTTTTAAAATAATTCGACGTAGTTTTATTATTCATTTCCTGTAATTTCCTTATGAGTTAAATAAACTAAAGAATTTAGTGAAAATAGATTAATATATCAATAACTTAATTGCATGGAAAAGTATTTATATACAGGGGGAAGGGAAACGCGTTCAGGATGGGGGAAGTAGGGCGTCATATTAAATTGCCCCGCCGCGTTAAACAGCGGGGTAAAACTCTGACTTAATTCTGCTGCAGCGGCTGGCCCGGACGATTTAGCTGCTGGGTCTGCAGACGCTGCTGGTTGCTTTGAATTTGCGAGCGCAGTTTGAGCTGTTGCTGCTGCTGGTTATTGCGCAGGTCTTGCTGCAATTTCTGCTGCTGGATCTGCGAATTGGTTTGTTGCTGCTGCTGCATCCGTTCTTGCGAAGGGTTACTCAGCAGCTGTTGGTTGCGGTCAGGCACTGACACGGTGTTCGCCGAGGCGGCCTGAACGGCGAAAAGCAGGGGAATAGCGGCTACGAGCCCATAACAACGTTTCATCAGGTGATCCTCCAGTCAGTCATGATTTAAGTCTACGACATATCACCGGGTTGTGTGGTCCCCCATGGCACGGAACGCTCAAAGCGTGGGTCAGGTCTCGTTAGGTCAATAAACACACAGTGGTAAACCCACTTTCAGGTTCTCTACTTTGCAACATCCGTTACAATCAGCCTATCTTTTACTTTTTCAGGCTGAACTTCGTGCCGTTACTCGTTATTACCACCATTTTGTGGGCTTTTTCATTTAGCCTCATCGGCGTCTATCTGGCGGGTCAGGTTGACAGCGTCTTCTCCGTGCTGGTGCGGCTGAGCCTCGCCGCGCTGGTGTTTTTGCCGTTTCTGCGCTGGAAGGGTTATCCAGTAAAAACCCTGCTGATGTACATGGCCGTCGGCGCGATGCAGCTCGGCATCATGTATTTGATCAGCTTCGAAGCCTATTTGTACCTGTCGGTGCCGGAATTCCTGCTGTTCACGGTGATGACGCCGCTCTACGTGACGCTGATTTATGACCTGATCAGCGGGCGTAAAATCCGCAAAGGCTACGCTCTGTGCGCGCTGCTGGCGGTGGTCGGCGCGGCTATCATTCGCTATGACCATATCAGCGAACATTTCATCATTGGCCTGCTGTTGGTGCAGGCGGCGAATATCTGTTTCGCCATTGGTCAGGTGGGCTATAAACGCCTGATGGAAACCCACCCGATGCCGCAGCACACGGCGTTTTCATGGTTCTACATCGGCGCGCTGATTTGCGCTGTGGTGGCGTGGTTCCTGTGGGGCAATCCGCAAAAGCTGCCCACCACCGGCCTGCAATGGGGCATTCTGGTCTGGCTCGGCGTGGGGGCTTCGGCTTTAGGGTATTTCATGTGGAACTACGGCGCGACGCAGGTGGACGCGGGAACGCTGGGGATTATGAACAACTTCCACGTCCCGGCCGGGCTGCTGGTTAACCTCGCCATTTGGCAACAGCAGCCGCACTGGCCGAGCTTTATTATTGGTGCGGCAGTGATAATGGCTTCACTGTGGGTGCACCGACGTTGGGTTTTAGGGCATCACGGACAAACGGCAGATGGTCGCACGCGTGCTGCCGGGTCGAACGAATAAAAGCTTCCACAATAGGTTGGCGCTGCTCGCCATCACGCACGGCGGCGTACAACCTGCTCCACAAGCCATCTCCCAGCGTTTTAGTGACCACCAGTCCCTGACGTTCAAAGCTCTCCACCACCCAGTGGGGCAGCGCGGCAATCCCCATGCGGGCCGACACCATCTGAATCAACAACAGCGTGTTATCGACGCTTTTCAGCGCCGGGCTGACGCCTGCCGGTTCCAGGAAGTGACGCCAGATATCCAGACGCTGGCGCTGCACCGGGTAGATCATCAGGATCTCCGAACTTAAATCTTCCGGCGTGATAATCGCCTGCTTGGCCAGCGGATGGTCCGGCGCTAGCACCAGACGCACTTCAAAATCAAACATTGGCGAATAGTGCAGACCACTGCGCGGCAGGATGTCGGAGGTCAGCACCAAGTCCAGCTCGCCCTGCTGTAGCGCGGGCTGCGGGTCGAAAGTGACGCCAGATTTGAAATCCATCAGCACATTGGGGAAGCGCAGGCGGAAGTTATCCAGCGCCGGTGTCAGCCACTGAATGCAGCTATGGCACTCAATCGCGATACGCAATGACGCCTGATGCGGCTCGCTGCAAGCCTGTAGCGCCTGCTGGATTTGCGGCAGCACCTGTTCAGCCAAGTTAAGCATGATTTCACCCTGCGGCGTAAAGCGTAGCGGCTGGCTTTTTCGCACGAATAGGCGGAAACCCAGACGCTGCTCCAAATCGCTGAACTGATGCGATAAGGCAGACTGTGTCTGGTGTAGCTGCGCGGCGGCAGCGGCCAGCGACCCGGTATTACGTAAAGCTTGTAAGGTCCGCAGGTGTTTCAGTTCAATCATGAGAGTCCTTCACCGTGTCATGAATTATTTGCGCTTGTGGAATATACAGTACCTGCGGATTATGGATGTGTAAACATCTGGACGGCTAAACAGGAAGATAAAGATGACCATTTTGAACCATACCCTCGGTTTCCCTCGTGTCGGTCTGCGTCGTGAACTGAAAAAAGCACAAGAGAGTTACTGGGCTGGCAACAGCACTCAGCAAGAATTACTGGCTACCGGCCGCGAACTGCGCGCCCGTCATTGGAAACATCAGGCCGACGCTGGCGTGGATCTGGTCCCCGTCGGCGACTTCGCTTGGTACGACCACGTTCTGACCACCAGCCTGCTGCTGGGTAACGTGCCAGCGCGTCATCAGAACGCCGACGGCTCTGTCGATCTCGATACCCTGTTCCGTCTGGGGCGCGGTCGCGCACCCACTGGGAAACCCGCTGCGGCGGCGGAAATGACCAAATGGTTCAATACCAACTACCACTATATGGTCCCTGAATTCGTGAAGGGGCAGCAATTCAAACTGACCTGGACCCAACTGTTGGAGGAAGTGGACGAGGCTCTGGCGCTCGGCCACAAAGTAAAACCCGTGCTTCTCGGCCCACTGACTTATCTGTGGCTGGGTAAAGTGAAAGGCGGGCAGTTTGACCGTCTTTCCCTGATCAACGACATTCTGCCGGTTTACCAGCAAGTGCTGGCTGAACTGGCTAAGCGCGGCATTGAGTGGGTCCAAATCGACGAACCCGCGCTGGTTCTGGAACTGCCAAAAGCCTGGCTGGATGCCTATCTGCCTGCTTACCAGCAGCTTCAGGGCAAAACTAAACTGCTGCTGACCACCTATTTCGACAGCGTGGGCCACAACATTGATACCATTCGCCAACTGCCGGTGCAGGGGCTGCACATCGACGCCGTGGCGGGGCGCGACGATCTCGCCGCCGTGGCTGACCAACTGCCAAAAGAGTGGCTGCTCTCTCTTGGGGTGATCAATGGCCGTAACGTTTGGCGCGCCGACCTTAGCACCTGGTTCGAGCGCCTCAAGCCGCTGGTGGCTGGCCGCAATGTCTGGCTAGGCAGCTCGTGCTCACTGCTGCACAGCCCAATCGACCTGAGCGTGGAAACGCGTCTGGATGAAGAAGTGAAAAGCTGGTTCGCCTTCGGCCTGCAAAAATGTGCCGAGCTGGCGCTGCTGGCGTCTGCTCTCAATGACCCTAAACCAGAGACGCTGGATAAACTGGCCCAATATAGCGCGCCAATCCGCGCCCGCCGTGACTCCAAGCGTGTGAATAACGCCGCCGTTGGCCAACGCGTCGCCGCCATCACTGCCGCAGACATTGAGCGGCCGAGTGTGTACACCACACGCGCCGAAGCCCAGCGGGCGCGCTTCAAACTGCCTTTATGGCCAACCACCACCATTGGCTCTTTCCCACAAACTACTGAAATCCGTGGCCTGCGCCTGGACTTCAAACAAGGCCGTTTGGACAACGCCAACTACCGCACTGGCATCAGCGAGCACATCAAACAGGCGATTAAAGAGCAGGAGCGTCTGGATATCGACGTGCTGGTTCATGGCGAAGCCGAGCGCAACGACATGGTGGAATACTTCGGTGAGCATCTGGACGGTTTCGTCTTCACCCAAAACGGTTGGGTGCAGAGCTACGGTTCCCGCTGCGTTAAACCGCCGGTGATTATTGGTGACGTTAGCCGCCCGCAGGCAATAACCGTGGAGTGGGCCAAGTACGCCCAGTCTCTGACCGAGCGCCCGGTGAAAGGCATGCTGACTGGCCCCATCACCATTCTCTGCTGGTCCTTCCCGCGTGAAGACGTCAGCCGCGAAACCATCGCCAAGCAGATTGGTCTGGCGCTGCGCGACGAAGTGGAAGATCTGCAAAACGCCGGTATCGGCATCATCCAGATTGACGAACCCGCGCTGCGCGAAGGGCTGCCGCTGCGCCAGTCGGAGTGGAATGCCTACCTGCGCTGGGCCGTCGACGCCTTCAAACTGAACGCCGCGATTGCCAAAGATGACACGCAGATCCACACCCATATGTGTTACTGCGAGTTCAACGACATCATGGATTCCATCGCCGCGCTGGATGCGGATGTGATAACCATTGAGACTTCACGTTCGGATATGGAGCTGATCGAAACCTTCAAAGAGTTCGATTACCCCAACGAAATCGGGCCGGGAGTTTACGACATTCACTCACCCAACGTGCCAAGCGTCGAGTGGATTGAGAACCTGCTGCGCAAAGCCGCCGACAGCATTCCGGCCGAGCGGCTGTGGGTTAACCCAGACTGCGGCCTGAAAACCCGTGGCTGGGCCGAAACCCGCGAGTCACTGGAAAACATGGTGAAAGCGGCAAAACGCCTGCGCGCCGAGCAGCTCTAATCTGGCACTAAAACCGTCCCTATGAATGTTAAGGAGCACTCCGGTGCTCCTTTTTTATGGGCCGGAATGCTCCCAAAAGCCGCCGTTTTCGCTCGTTTTCCCTTATTCCCCGCTAGGCTTAGTAAAGACTTTACTGAGACTAACCAAGGAGAGAACAATGAGCAGATTCACAGACAAAGTTGTCGTCGTGACCGGGGCTGGTTCAGGTATGGGGGCAGCAACGGCAAGGCGTTTTGCCAGTGAGGGTGCGATTGTGGTGCTGGTCGGGCGCACCAAAGAGAAGCTGGAAAAAGTCGCCCAGTCATTGAGCAGCACGCAGTACTACATTCATATTGCCGACGTGTCGAAAGCGCAGGACGTCGAGCGCATGGCGGCGGTTATCAACGATAAATTTGGCCGGGTTGACGTGTTGGTCAACGGCGCGGGCGTGGTGGCGCAGGGTAAAGTCACCGAGGCCAGCCTCGAAGACTGGCATAAAGTGATTGAAATCGACCTGAGCGGCGTCTTTTATTGCACCCGCTTCTTCATGCCCGCGCTGATCAAAAGCAAAGGCAACATTGTGAATATTTCGTCGGTATCCGGCATGGGCGGCGACTGGGGCATGAGCTTCTATAATGCGGCGAAGGGCGGGGTGAGCAACTTCACGCGCTCAATCGCGATGGACCACGGCAAAGACGGCGTGCGAGTCAACGCGGTTTGTCCGTCACTGACCTTTACCGATATGGCTGAAGACATTAAAGACAACCAGCCGCTGTTGGATAAATTTGCAGAGCGCATTCCGATGGGGCGCGGCGCCGAGCCAGAAGAGATTGCCGACGTGATTGCCTTCCTGGCAAGCCACGATGCGCGCTTTGTTACCGGGGTTAACCTGCCGGTCGATGGTGGCCTGATGGCCTCCAACGGCCAGCCGCAGCAGGCTTAATCAGGTGACTTAATCTGGTTAATAGGGCTGTCCGGCGGGCAGCCCTTCCCACGTTTTACTTGATTCCGTATTGCGCGAACCACTGCAACATACGCTGCCAGCCATCGGCGGCGGCTTCTGCGTCGTAGCTTGGGCGATAGTCAGCATGGAAAGCGTGACCTGCTTCTGGATAGACCACGATTTCAGCCGTGGCGTTTGCCGCGCGCAATGCCTGACGCATGGTTTCTACGCTTTCGAGTGGAATACCCGCATCCGCGCCGCCGTAGAGGCCCAGCACTGGCGCACTCAAATCCACTGCTTTATCAACCGGATGGCTCGGGCTTGTCAGGGTTTTATCGCCCACCAGCTTGCCGTACCACGCCACGCCGGCTTTCAGCTGCGGGTTGTGTGCGGCATACAGCCAAGTGATGCGACCGCCCCAGCAGAAGCCGGTGATCGCCAGTTTTGACTTGTCGCCGCCGTGCTGGGTGGCCCAGTGCGCGGTGTGGTCGAGGTCAGCCAGCACCTGTTTGTCCGGCACTTTGCCGACCACTTTACTGATAATATCGCTGACCTCGGTGTAGTCACGCGGGTCGCCCTGACGGAAATAAAGCTCAGGCGCGATCGCCATATAGCCCTGTTTCGCCAGTCGGCGGCAAATATCTTGAATGTGCTCGTGGACGCCAAAAATTTCTTGTACCACCAGCACGATAGGTAATTTTCCGGTGTAGTTTTCCGGGCGCGCCAGATAGGCCGGCATGTCCTCTCCTTGAGAGGGAATAGTGGTTTGCCCGGCGTGCAGCCCTTCAGTATCTGTGTGTAGCGTGGTGCTGGCCACGGGAGTTACGGCAGGTGCGAAGCTTGTTGGAGCCTGTTTTACTTGTGGAGTGGGTACAGGTAAATCGTCGTTCTTCATCTCGGTCTCCATGCATTTCTTATCTAATGAGTGGCGCTATTGTTTTTAAACTATAGCTGCAAACCTACGACGGCAAGGTACTAGACATATCCTATAGTTAGAGATTGAGCAAAAAAAGTCTCAAGACAGGTGCTCACAAATCCCGAACGAATAGAAGCCGAAACAAGAGGAGTCATGTTCAATGTCGAAATCTACATCTAATAAAAAGAGTGAGAAGAAACAGGTCAGCCGCGCCCCCGCCACGGGCATTGAATCTACACAACCCGGTCTAGGAAGCCTTGCCCCGGCTGACGGCTCACAGAAGCCCAGCGCTAAACCTACACCGCCAGGAAAAGAACCCACTGCTCCCGGCAGTGCCAAAAGCCCTGAGAACAGCAACGCAAAATTAGATTCCCTTGAAGTCCACCGTAAGAATGGTGAAAAGCGTGCCCTGACCACCAACCAAGGCACCAAAATCTCTGACGATCAAAACTCATTAACCGCAGGTTCGCGCGGGCCGACGCTGCTCGAAGACTTTATCCTGCGCGAGAAAATCACCCATTTTGACCACGAACGCATCCCCGAGCGTATCGTTCACGCGCGCGGCGCGGCGGCTCACGGCTATTTCCAGCCTTATCGCAGCCTTGCCGATGTCACCAAGGCGGATTTCCTCTCCGATCCTAATAAGAAAACGCCGGTTTTTGTCCGTTTCTCCACGGTACAAGGCTCGCGCGGCTCGGCGGATTCAGTGCGCGATATTCGCGGCTGGGCCACTAAGTTCTATACCGAAGAAGGCGTCTATGACTTAGTCGGCAATAACACGCCGGTGTTCTTTATTCAGGATGCGCACAAATTCCCCGATTTCGTCCACGCGGTTAAACCCGAGCCGCACAACGAAATCCCACAGGGGGCCAGCGCCCACGACAGCTTCTGGGATTACATCTCTCTGCAACCTGAAACCTTGCATAACGTGTTCTGGGCGATGTCAGATCGCGGTATCCCGCGCAGCTATCGCACCATGGAAGGCTTTGGCATTCACACCTTCCGCTTCGTCAATGGCGAAGGGAAATCGACCTTCGTGCGATTCCACTGGAAGCCGCTGGCGGGTAAAGCCTCGCTACTGTGGGATGAGGCGCAGAAGCTGGCGGGGAAAGACGCTGATTTCCATCGCCGTGATCTGTGGGAAGCCATTGAAGCCGGGGATTACCCAGAGTATGAGCTGGGCGTGCAGCTGATCCCGGAAGAGGATGAATTCAAATTTGATTTTGACTTGCTCGACGCCACCAAGCTGATCCCTGAGAAGCTGGTGCCAGTCGAAATCGTCGGCAAAATGGTGCTCAACCGCAACCCGGACAACTACTTTGCGGAAACCGAGCAGGTGGCTTTCCACCCAGGCCACGTAGTGCCGGGCATCGATTTCAGTAATGACCCACTGCTGCAAGGGCGTCTGTTCTCTTACACCGACACCCAAATCAGCCGACTTGGCGGGCCGAATTTCCACGAAATCCCGATTAACCGCCCGACCTGCCCGTACCACAACTTCCAGCGCGACGGCATGCATCGGCAGGACATTGATACCAATCCGGCCAACTACGAGCCGAATTCACTCAATGACAACTGGCCGCGCGAAACCCCTCCGGCGGCTAAAGGTGGCGGTTTTGAGAGCTACCATGAGCGAGTCGATGGCGACAAAGTGCGCCAGCGCAGCGAATCCTTTGCCGAGTTTTACTCACAGCCGCGCCTGTTCTGGCTTAGCCAGACGCCAACCGAGCAGGATCACATTGTCGCGGCGTTCTCCTTTGAGTTATCCAAAGTGGCCCGGCCTTATATTCGCGAACGCGTGGTCGATTTGCTGACCCGCATTGATGTCACGCTGGCACAAAAAGTGGCGAAAAATCTGGGTATCGCGCTGTCTGACGACGCGTTGAAGACTCAGCCGCCGAAGCCGGTTAATGGTTTGACCAAGGATGAATCGCTCAGCCTGTATGCCAGTGGCAAAGGGGTGATCAAAGGGCGTCAGGTGGCGATTCTGCTCAGCGACGGCGTGAATGCCGCCGACGTGCTCAATGCGTTGCAGGCTCTTCAGGCCGAGGGTGTACATCCGAAACTGTTAGCCAGTCACTTAGGCAATATTGTTGCGGACGACGGCTCAACCTTGCCGATTGATGCCACTTTTGCCGGTTCGCCGTCCATTACCGTTGACGCCGTGCTGGTGCCACATGGTCATATTGATGCGCTGCTGATGAGTGGTGATGCGCGCCATTATGTCCTCGAGGCTTATAAGCACCTGAAAGTCATTGGTTTAAGTGGTGATGCTCGTCGCTTCAAACCTTTGCTGGGTCTGGAAGATAAGGCGGCGGAAGAGGGGATAATAGAAGCGGATAAAGCCGAGGGGGCGTTACTGAAAAGCTTCCTGCAAGAGATGGCAAAACACCGCATTTGGTCCAGAAGTGCTAAGGCTGAAAGCGTTCCAGCCTGATTTCTAGCATTAAGATCTCTATACTCTCTGTTTTACAAGGACAAGGCATTGGCGGCTAACGCCAATGCCTTAATTGTTTGTCTGGATGCAGTGTCTGACGCCGTTTGAAAAATCATCAAATCAGCTCTCTAATGTGATTTTAATCACATTTTTAATGTATGCGATGTTTTGGTTATTACATCAAAGTGACCTTTGTCACGAAAAAGCGTCACAATGAACGGTAGAGTAGCTGGGTGTCCTCCTGCGAAAAGATGACCTTAAATAAGAGGAGTTTGTTATGTCTCAGTCTGATGTTTTCCACCTTGGCCTGACCAAAAAAGATTTGAATGGCGCTACCTTGGCAATCGTCCCAGGTGACCCTGAGCGCGTTGAAAGAATCGCCAACCTGATGGAGAACCCTGTGCGTCTGGCTTCTCATCGCGAATTTACTTCATGGCGTGCCGAGCTGGATGGCAAGTCAGTGATCGTGTGTTCTACTGGTATCGGTGGCCCATCCACTTCTATCGCGGTTGAAGAGTTGGCCCAGCTGGGTATCCGTACTTTCCTGCGTGTCGGGACTACCGGTGCCATTCAGCCACACATCAATGTCGGTGACGTACTGGTGACTACCGCGGCTGTCCGTCTTGACGGCGCGAGCCTGCACTTTGCGCCAATGGAATTCCCAGCGGTGGCTGATTTCGCCTGTACCACTGCGCTGGTGGCAGCAGCCAAAGAAGTGGGCGCTGAACCTCACATTGGCGTGACGGCTTCTTCTGACACCTTCTATCCGGGTCAGGAACGTTACGACACCTACTCCGGCCGCGTGGTTCGTCGCTTTAAAGAGTCGATGAAAGAGTGGCAGGAGATGGGCGTGATGAACTACGAAATGGAATCAGCCACCTTGCTGACCATGTGTGCAAGTCAGGGCTTACGTGCCGGTATGGTGGCGGGCGTTATCGTCAACCGTACTCAGCAAGAGATCCCAAATGCTGAAACCATGAAAAAGACCGAGAGCCACGCGGTTAAAATCGTTGTTGAAGCTGCACGTCGCCTGATCTAAGCGAAATGTAACATTTCTATGGGCTGCTTCGGCGGCCCATTTTTTTATCTTATAAACCGAATCTGTTAAGGTCTGGGAAGAAAAATTCCAACAAAAGGGCCTGTTATGACAGCAACTATCCTGCTTCATCCTTCGCTGACTCCTCTTGAGGGAGGCATTAACTTTCGCGAACTTGGCGGCAACACGGCTGCCGATGGCCGACGCATCAAGCGCGGCTGGCTCTATCGTTCAGGCTCCCTCGACTCACTCACGCCGAAAGATTGCGACTTCTTAAGCAAGGTGCCGGTGGCCCATATTCTCGACTATCGCGACGCCGACGAAGTGGCGGCCAAGCCCGACGTGCTTTGGCAAGGTGTCCAGTATCACCACGCGCCCGCCAACCCTCTGAGTCACGAAGTGAGCGCCAACCTCGAACATTTGACCCAGCAGACCATCGACGCCTTCGACCCTGAAACCTTTATGCTCGAGCTGTATCGTCGCTTGCCTTTTAATAATCCGGCTTATCAGCAATTGGCAACCCTGCTGACCCAGCCAAACGGCGGCGCGATTGTTCAGCACTGCGCCGTGGGTAAAGATCGCACGGGCATAGGCTCGGCGCTGGTGCTGTTCGCGCTGGGGGCCGATCGCAACACGGTGCTGGAAGATTATCTGCTGACAGAAACCACCCTCACGCCTTTCCGCACCTACATGCTCAACAAAATGTCGATAAAACTGAATGACAAGGCGCTGGAGAAGTTCGGTTATGTCCTCTCCGTGCGGGAAGCGTTTATGGACACGGCGTTAAAATCCATTGATGACCTCTATGGCTCAACCGACCTTTGGTTAGAGAAAGAGTACGGATTAACGGCTAAGTTGCGCCAGAAGCTGCGCGACCGTTATCTCGAGTAACTGCCTCTATTTTGCTGATATTATTGATATTGCCTGACGATACTCACAAGGAAGCCCTTTGACCATTAATGACGTAATCCACCTCACTACTGAGTTTGTTCGGGCGCACGAGCCGTGGGCCATACCCATTGTCTTCTTTCTGGCATTCGGTGAGTCGTTGGCCTTCCTCTCACTGCTTTTGCCTGCCACGGTGATTTTGCTCGGGCTTGGGGCGCTGATTGGCGAAAGCGGCATCCCATTCTGGCCGATTTGGGCAGCTGCGGCCGCCGGTGCTTTCTTCGGCGATTGGCTCTCGTATTGGGTTGGCGCGCATTTTCAGGATCGCGTCGGCAACTTCTGGCCCTTCTCCAAACACCCGCAAATGCTGGTACGCGGGCACGCCTTCTTTGAAAAGTGGGGTATGCCGGGGGCCTTTATTGGCCGCTTCTTCGGACCACTGCGCGCCGTGGTGCCGCTGGTGGCGGGAATTTGCGGCATGCCGCAACGTTATTTCCAAATCGCCAACATTTCATCAGCACTGATTTGGGCCTTTGGCGTGCTGGCGCCGGGCGCTTTTGGCATCCAGTGGCTCAGTCACTGGTTCTAATCCTGCCGTCGGGAATGCTGCGGCACAAGAGGGAAGAGTGGGATAAATCCACTCTTGCGAGACGCCTCGCAAAGCTTCTCACTGATGCATAATGTGCTGGACATGCATACAGTGTGACATTACCTTGACCGCAAGAATCGATTGAGATGGAGAGCGCGTGGATATCAGCATTTTATACCTCGTGGGCGGGGCTTTGGCGGGCTTGCTATTAGGCTGGCTGATTGCCAGTTTGCGCCAACAAAAGAATCAAAGTGAGCATGAGACTCAGCGTCGGCTGATTCAGCAAACCGTTGACCAGCAAAAGGCGGAGATCGACCAGCTGAAAGCCGAGCGCCAGCAGTCGCAGCAGCAACAGCGCGAGGCCGAGCTTGAGCTTCGCCAACTGCATAGCCAAGTCGCGGCTAACCGTGAAAAGCTGCAAGGGCTGGCTCACTGGCAAAGTGAGTGTGAGCAGCTCAATCAGGAGCTACGCGCCCAGCGCGAAATTAACAGCGCCCAAGAGGCGGAGCTGCGCGAAGTTTCTACCCGTTTGGATGAAACCCGCATGGCCGCGGAAGATAAACAGCGTTTGCTGATCAACAGTGAACAACGCCTCACCAGTCAGTTTGAAAATCTGGCTAACCGTATCTTTGAACACAATGGGCGTCGGGCCGACGAGCAAAACAAGCAGAGCCTCGATAAGCTTCTGCTGCCCCTGCGCGAACAGCTCGATGGGTTCCGCCGTCAGGTGCAGGATAGCTTTGGGCAGGAAGCGCGCGAGCGCCATACCCTTTCCCATGAAATTCGCAACCTCCAGCAGCTGAATGAGCAGATGGCGCGCGAAGCTATCAACCTCACCAAGGCCTTAAAAGGCGACAATAAAACGCAAGGTAACTGGGGTGAAGTGGTACTCAGCCGGGTGCTCGAAGCCTCTGGCCTGCGCGAAGGCTATGAGTACCAAACGCAGGTCAGCGTGCAGGTTGATACCAACAGCCGCATGCAGCCGGACGTGATTGTCCGTTTGCCACAAAACAAAGACGTGGTGATTGACGCCAAAATGACGCTGGTAGCCTATGAGCGCTACTTCAACAGTCAGGACGACACCGAGCGTGAAATCGCCCTGAACGAGCATATTGCTTCGGTGCGCGGGCACATTCGCCTTCTGGGCCGTAAAGATTATCAGCAGCTGCCGGGGCTACGCAGTCTGGATTACGTCTTGATGTTTATCCCGGTGGAGCCGGCGTTCCTGCTGGCGATTGACCGCGAGCCGGAGCTTATCAGCGAGGCGCTCAAGCACAATATTATGCTGGTCAGCCCAACCACCCTGCTGGTGGCCCTGCGCACCATCAGCAACCTGTGGCGCTACGAGCATCAAAGTCAGAATGCCAAACGCATCGCCGACCGCGCCGCCAAGCTTTATGACAAACTTCGGCTATTTGTTGATGACATGGAGTCTATTGGTCAAAGCCTTGAGAAAGCGCAGGGCAGTTATCGACTGGCTATGAATAAATTGGCGCAGGGCAGGGGCAATCTGGTCGGGCAGGTGGAAAGTTTCCGTACCCTGGGTGTGGAAGTTAAGCGCCCCATCAGCCCTTCTCTGGCTGAACAGGCTGTTTCTGAGCATGAGCCAGAAGCCACGGAGGCTCTCGACGAGCCGCTGGCCGATGACGAAAACAATCTTCCATTGAGTCGTTCAGACCAGCAGCCGGAGGAGAACTTCCCGGCGCGCGAATAACGGCTTCACTCACTGCTATTAGCCAAGGATGCGATTAGTGAATATCTTTGGCTTTTCTATCAGCATCGGTGATGGGGCTTTCCTTGGGGTTCTGGTACACTTTCCCCAATAGTTTGACTGAATAAGCGGGCATAAAATATGGAAAAGCAGACGCAGGAAACCACCCATTTCGGTTTTCGTACCGTAGCCAAAGATGAAAAAGCAGAAATGGTCGCAGAGGTCTTTCACTCCGTTGCCGCTAAATATGACTTGATGAATGACCTGATGTCCTTCGGCATCCACCGTATCTGGAAGCGTTTCACCATTGATAGCAGCGGTGTTCGTCGCGGCCAGCGCGTGTTGGATTTAGCTGGCGGTACCGGCGATCTGACGGCCAAGTTCTCGCGCTTAGTGGGCGAGCAGGGCGAAGTCGTTTTGGCTGATATCAATGACTCTATGCTGAAAATGGGCCGTGAGAAGCTGCGCAATCTGGGCATCGTCGGTAACGTCAATTACGTGCAGGCCAACGCCGAAGCCTTGCCGTTCCCAGACAACTACTTTGACTGCATCACCATCTCTTTCGGCTTGCGTAACGTCACCGAAAAAGAAAAAGCTCTGCGCTCGATGTTCCGCGTGCTGAAGCCAGGTGGCCGCCTGCTGGTGCTGGAATTCTCCAAGCCCCTGCTGGCCCCATTGAGCAAAGCCTATGACACCTACTCTTTCCATATTTTACCGCGTATTGGCGGATGGGTTGCTCAGGACGAGGAAAGCTATCGCTATCTGGCGGAATCTATCCGTATGCACCCTGATCAGGAAACTCTGAAAGGGATGATGGCGGATGCCGGTTTCGAGAATGTGACCTACAGCAACATGACTGGCGGCATCGTAGCTCTGCACCGTGGTTTCAAGTTCTAAGATGGATAAGCCGATGTTGTTGACGCCGTTACTGACCGCTGGGATTGAAACCTCGCTGAATTATCTGCTGTTCAGAGAGCGTGGGCTGAAGGCTGCACGCACTCGCTTAGTAGGAAAAGTGCTGCGAATTGAGCTGCAAGAGCTGAATGCTCCGCTGACCTTCGTGTTCAGCGAGCAGAAAATCGATGTGCTCGGGCAGTGGGACGGCGAGGCGGATTGCACCGTGTCAACAAAGCTCTCCGTCCTGCAAAAACTGCGCGACAGACAGCAGCTTTCTCCTCTCATGCGCAGCGGCGAGCTTATCGTTGAAGGTGATATCTCCGTCGTGCAGCAATTTTCTGCGTTGTTTGAACTGGTCGAGTGGGAGCCTGCCGAGCTGCTGGCTCCTTATCTGGGGGATGTTGCGGCTCAGGGCATTTCGCAAGCTATCAGCGGTGGTTTACGTTTTCTGCGTCATGGCGTTAAGCAGCAGCAAAGCTATGTTGCTCAGACCTTGACGGAAGAGTGGAAGCTGGCGCCCGGCCCGTTAGAAGTCGTCTGGTTTAGTGAAGAAGTCTCTGCATTAACCCGCGAACTGGACGCGCTGGATAAACGCTTCGAAAAACTGGAGGACAAACTATGACTCCAGGTGAAATGCGACGCCTGTACCTGATCATTCGCATGTTTCTGACTTACGGCCTGGATGAGCTAATCCCCAAGATTCGCCTCACGCTGCCGTTACGTTTAGGCAGATACCTGTTCTTCTGGCTGCCCCATCGCCACAAAGATAAGCCGCTGGGCACGCGTCTGCGTATGGCGTTGGAGCAGCTTGGCCCGGTTTGGATCAAGTTCGGCCAAATGCTCTCGACTCGCCGCGACCTCTTCCCTCCTCATATCGCTGACCAACTGGCGCTATTGCAAGACCACGTTGCGCCATTCGACGGTGCCTTGGCCCGTAAGCAAATTGAGGTGGCCTTGGGTGGCCCGCTGGAAAATTGGTTCGACGATTTCGACCAAACTCCTCTGGCATCAGCCTCTATTGCCCAAGTGCACACCGCCACGCTGAAAGAGAATGGCAAGCCGGTGGTGCTGAAAGTGATTCGCCCGGATATCTTGCCAATCATTAAGGCCGATATTCGCCTGATGTCGCGCTTGGCAGGCTGGGTGCCGGTCCTGCTGCCTGATGGCCGTCGCCTTAAACCGCGTGAAGTGGTGCGTGAATATGAAAAGACGCTGCTGGATGAGTTGAACCTGCTGCGCGAGTCGGCTAACGCCATTCAACTGCGCCGAAATTTCAGCGGCAGCCCGATGCTCTATGTACCGGAAGTCTATCCGGATTATTGCAGCGAGCGCCTGATGGTCATGGAGCGTATTTACGGTATCCCGGTTTCTGACGTTGCTGCGTTAGAAAAGCAGGGTACCAATATGAAACTGCTGGCAGAACGCGGCGTGCAGGTCTTCTTTACCCAAGTTTTCCGCGACAGTTTCTTCCATGCTGATATGCATCCCGGTAACATTTTCGTCAGCTACGACACGCCGGAAGACCCTTGCTACATAGGCATTGATTGCGGCATAGTTGGTTCTTTGAACAAAGATGACAAACGTTATCTGGCTGAGAACTTTATCGCGTTCTTTAACCGCGACTACCGTAAAGTGGCAGAGTTACATGTCGATTCTGGCTGGGTCCCTCGTGATACCAATGTCGAAGAGTTCGAGTTCGCTATTCGTACCGTTTGTGAACCTATCTTCGAGAAGCCGCTGGCGGAAATCTCTTTCGGTAATGTCTTGTTAAACCTGTTTAACACGGCACGCCGCTTTAATATGGAAGTACAGCCGCAGCTGGTTCTTCTGCAAAAAACACTGCTGTATGTTGAAGGCTTAGGGCGTCAGCTTTATCCTCAGCTCGATCTTTGGACCACGGCAAAACCCTTCCTTGAAAGTTGGGTTAAAGACCAGGTGGGTTTACCCGCCATGCTGCGAGCGTTCAAAGAGAAAGCGCCATTCTGGATAGAAAAAATGCCTGAACTTCCAGATCTGGTGTACCAAAGCCTTCAGCAGCACAAGCTTTTGCAGTTCAACCTCGAAAAACTCTCTACGCAGATGCAACAACAGGGAGTGAGGCAGGGGCAATCAAGATATCTTTTGGGTATTGGTGCCACCCTGCTGCTTAGCGGTACTGCGCTGTTGCTAGGTAAAGTAGAGGTTTATCCTGCCTGGCTTATCGCCGCAGGAGTCGTTTCATGGATTATCGGCTGGAGACGCAGCCGCTAACTGAGTTTCGCGCGCGGTAACTCTTCGATTGTGAAATTAAGCGCCGCCTCTGGCGGTAATGGATGTAGTTCCCTTCATATTGAGGTGAAGAAAATGGGCGGTATTAGCATTACACAACTTCTGATCATCGCGGTGATCGTGGTACTTCTGTTCGGTACCAAAAAACTGCGTGGCTTGGGCTCGGACCTGGGGTCTTCAATCAAAGGCTTTAAGAAAGCCATGAATGACGATGACACCACCACCAAAGCGCAAAAAGAGAGCGATATAAAGAGTGCTGATGCTGACTTCACGGCAAAACCTATCGAGGTAAAACCGGAAGTTAAAGCAGAAGAGACCAAGAGCCAAAACAAAGAGCAGGTATAAGCCGTGTTCGACATTGGATTTAGTGAACTGTTACTGGTATTGGTGATTGGCCTGGTAGTACTGGGGCCGGAACGTTTACCAGTGGCCGTCAGAACAGTCGCTGGCTGGATCCGCGCACTGCGCGCCATGGCCGCCTCTGTACAGAATGAGTTATCGCAAGAACTGAAACTTCAGGAATTGCAGGATAGCCTTAAGAAAGCTGAAGAAGCCGGTCTTAAGAATCTGACGCCAGAAATCAAAGCCTCAATGGATGAGCTGAAAGAAGCCGCTGAGTCAATGAAACGCTCTTTCGCCACGGAAAAGAGCGAGCTGGAGCAATCTATCGAGGCTGCTAAGTCCGCAGGCAATACCATTCACAATCCGGCTGTTCAGGAAGCAGAAGCGCTGCATGACGAAGGTATCTCACCTGCGACGGCGGAACACATGGCTTCTGCTCCGGCACAGGCACCAAGTAATGCTGTTGAAGCTGCCGTAGCGTCGCATAAACCTGTTCAACAGGCCGAGGCGGCCCATGCCGCACAGGTTGCTGAGAATCAGGTGACTCACGCGGCAGAGGCTTCACCTGAAGCGCCGGCGGATAAGCCAAAAACGGTGGATACCTCTGTGGCTACTGAAGACGTGGTCACTACGGTTAAACCGGCTCCTTCCACTCAATCTACAGGCGAACGTTAAAACATGGCTGTTGAAGATACCCAACCGCTTATCAGCCATCTGATAGAACTGCGTAAGCGTCTGCTGAACTCCATCATCTGTATTCTGGTGGTGTTCTTGGCGTTGGCCTACTTTGCTAACGACATTTACTATCTGGTTTCTGCTCCGCTGATCAAACAGATGCCGCTGGGCGCCAGCATGATTGCCACCGACGTGGCATCGCCATTCTTCACGCCAATAAAATTGACGATGATTGTGTCGGTGTTCGTGTCTGCCCCTTTCATCTTGTATCAGGTGTGGGGCTTTGTTGCGCCGGCTCTTTACAAGCATGAACGCCGCCTGATGATGCCGCTGCTGTTTTCCAGCTCCGCGCTCTTCTATCTCGGTATGGCTTTCGCCTACTTCATCGTCTTCCCACTGGCTTTCGCTTTCTTTGCGAAAACGGCCCCGGCCGGCGTGCAGATAGCGACCGACATCAACAACTATCTCGATTTCGTCATGGCGCTGTTTATGGCCTTCGGCGTGTCGTTTGAAGTGCCGATTGCTATCGTGTTGCTGTGCTGGAGCGGCGTGACCACGCCGGAAGATCTGAAGAAAAAGCGTCCGTATGTGCTGGTAGGTGCTTTCGTTGTCGGTATGTTGCTGACGCCACCGGACGTTTTCTCGCAAACGCTGCTGGCGATCCCGATGTACCTGCTGTTTGAAATCGGCGTGTTCTTTGCCCGTTTCTATGTGGGTAAACGCCGTCGTTCAGACGTCGAAGATGATGAGCAAGACTCAGCGTCGTAACAGAATCATTGAAGTAAAAAACCGCCCAGCAGGGCGGTTTCTTTTTTAGGACGTTATATGTTTGAGATAGGCGTAAACCTGACCAGCAATCAGTTTGATAAAGACCGCCATGATGTCGTTGCGCGAGCAAGACAGGCTGGGCTTTCTGGGATGTTAATCACCGGGACATCGGCCGAAGAGAGCCTTGAGGCTCAACGGCTTGCCGCGCAGTATCCTGACTTTTGCTGGTCGACGGCGGGGGTTCATCCCCATCAGGCCAGTGAATGGAACATCCAAACTGAAGAAGCCGTAAGGGAGCTTGCCGCTAAGCCGCAGGTGGTCGCCTTGGGTGAGTGTGGTTTGGACTTCAACCGTAACTTCTCCCCGGCCGACCAGCAGGAGTCTGCCTTTAGCGCCCAGTTGGCTTTAGCCGCGGAGCTGAGCATGCCGCTGTTTCTGCATTGCCGCGATGCCCATCCGCGCTTTGCTGAACTGTTAACCCCTTGGCTGCGAAAAATTCCCGGCGCGGTGGTTCACTGCTTTACCGGCAGCCAGAAAGAGCTGGAGCTCTATCTATCGCTGGGGCTGTATATCGGCATCACGGGCTGGGTGTGCGACGAGCGGCGCGGTTTGGAACTGCGCGACATGCTCGGCTGCATTCCTGCTGACCGGCTATTACTGGAAACCGACGCGCCCTATCTATTACCTCGTGATATGCCCGAAAAGCCGAAGAACCGCCGCAATGAGCCAGCGTTCTTACCGCATATCATTAAGCAGGTCGCGACGTGGCGCGGAGAGGATCCAGCGTGGCTGGCGGAGAAAACCGAGAGTAATGCGCGCGGCCTGTTTGGCCTGTGATCGCGGCAAAGGCGCAATCATGCGCCTTTGAGCTGGTTAGAGTTTTTGGAAGTGTTTGTTATCTAAACTTTGCTTCACTTGCTGGTTAATCAAATTCAACAGGAGGTGCGAGCGGGCTTCGCCGTCCGGTTCGGTATAAATGGCTTCAAGACCTTCGAACATCCCTTCGGTGATAACCACCACGTCACCGGGGTGAGGGGTATCAGGGTCCTGCACATCCGGCATAGGCTGGGTCATCAGCTGTTTGATAACCTCGGGGTGTACCGTCGCCAGTCGGTTGCCAAAACGAACAAAGTGGCTAACGCCGCGCGTGGCGCTAATGGTCGTGGTATGGATGCTCTCTGGGTCAAACTCGATGAACATGTAGTTTGGAAACAGGGGTTCACTGACCGGAGTACGGCGGCCACGCACCATTTTTTCCAGTGTGATCATTGGAGTTAAACAGTTAACCTGTTGGCGCTCTAAATGTTCTTTAGCGCGCAGAAGCTGACCGCGTTTGCAATATAATAAGTACCAGGATTCCATAGTTTCATACGCCTTCAAACTTAGCCATGAAGCATAGCAAAAGTGGCTAGCGATAGACAGATGCCTCGCCAACTCGCGAGATCTGGTCTCTACATTCTGAATCAAATGACAATACGGAGAAGCATCATGGAGTTGTTTTTGCTGAGTAACGGTAAGCTTTCAGATGAGTCAACCCTGTTAGGTTACGCTAGCGAACACATTCAGGCGATGTTGAAAGCCCGCAAGATTTCCTCAGCCATCCTTATCCCTTACGCCTTAATCCGCAGCGATTACGACGCCCGAGCGCAAGATCTCGAGCAGGCGCTGGGTATCAAAGTGAAAAGCATTCACCACGCTGATTCCCCGGCCGAGGCTATCGCCAGCGTCGAATGCATTTTGATTAGCGGCGGGAATACCTGGATGCTGAACCATATGCTGCACGCCAACAGCCTGATCGTGCCTATCCAGCGCGCCGTGCGTGAGCGCAACGTGCCTTACATTGGCTGGAGTGCGGGCTGCAACGTGGCTACGCCAAGCATTCGCACCACTAATGATATGCCCGTCAGCAACTCCGTCGTGCTGCCCGCGCTGGGCCTGTTCCCGGTGCAAATCAACCCGCACTACATTGATGCCCACCTGAGTGGCCACATGGGTGAAACGCGCGACGAGCGTCTTGCCGAGTTCTGCGCGGTAAACCCAAGTGAGTCCGTGGTGGCGCTGCGTGAAGGCAGCCTGCTGCACGTGTCGGGTGATCAACTGAGCTATTTCAGCGCCAAAGGTCAGGGCTTTAAAGTCTTCCGCCATGGCCACGAGACGCAGGAATATCAGGACACCAAGGCACTTAGCGCACTGGTTCCATTTGAATGTCTCTAATAGGCTAGGCGCATGAAATTTTCGCACCGTCAGTTTAGCCAGCTTGCTGACTGACGGTTACACTGCCTTTTTGTTATTACTTTTTACCTACTGATAACAAAAAGACAGCAACAACCCTGGAGAGGCTCTATAATGCTCTCCTTCAATTTGGCGATAAAAATCAGCATGAAATACCGTGATTTACGAGACTTCATCTCGTTACTTGAAAAGCGAGGCGAGCTGAAACGCATTACTCAGCCTGTCGATACCTATCTGGAAATGACTGAAATTGCAGACCGCACCCTGCGTGCCGGTGGCCCTGCATTACTGTTTGAAAATCCTAAAGGCTACGACATGCCGGTGCTGTGCAACCTTTTCGGCACCCCCGAGCGCGTCGCGTTAGGGATGGGGCAGGAGGATGTCAGTGCGTTGCGCGAAGTCGGTGAATTATTGGCGTTTCTGAAAGAGCCTGAGCCGCCGCGCGGCTTCCGCGATTTCTACGACAAAATGCCCAAATTCAAACAAGTGATGAATATGCCGACCAAGGTGCTGCACTCAGCACCTTGTCAGGAACAGGTTTGGGAAGGGGATGACGTTGATTTGACGCGCATTCCGGTTATGCACTGCTGGCCAGAAGATGCCGCGCCGCTGATCACCTGGGGCCTGACGGTCACTCGCGGCCCGCATAAGCAGCGCCAGAACTTGGGTATTTATCGCCAGCAGGTGCTGGGCAAGAACAAAGTCATTATGCGCTGGCTGTCCCATCGAGGCGGCGCGTTAGACTTCCAAGAGTGGTGCCAGCAAAATCCGGGGCAGCGTTTCCCGGTTTCCGTCGCCTTGGGTGCCGACCCGGCCACCATTCTCGGTGCGGTCACGCCAGTGCCAGATACCCTGTCAGAATATGCCTTTGCGGGCTTGCTGCGCGGCAATAAAACCGAAGTCGTGAAGTGTATTTCCAACGATCTCGAAGTGCCCGCCAGTGCTGAAATCGTGCTTGAAGGCTATATTGACCCAGCCGAAACGGCACCCGAAGGGCCTTATGGCGACCACACGGGCTACTATAATGAAGTAGACAGCTTCCCGGTCTTTACGATCACGCACATCACGCAGCGTAAAAACCCGATTTACCATTCGACTTATACCGGCCGTCCGCCGGATGAGCCAGCAGTGCTGGGTGTGGCGCTAAACGAAGTCTTCGTGCCCATTCTGAAAAAGCAGTTCCCAGAAATTGTTGATTTTTATCTGCCGCCAGAGGGTTGCTCTTACCGCCTTGCTGTCGTTACGATGAAGAAACAGTACGCAGGCCATGCCAAGCGCGTCATGATGGGTGTTTGGTCATTCTTGCGTCAGTTTATGTACACCAAGTTTGTTATCGTCTGTGATGACGATGTGAATGCTCGTGACTGGAATGATGTTATCTGGGCAATCACTACGCGGATGGACCCTGCGCGCGACACGGTGCTCGTAGAAAATACGCCAATCGACTACCTCGACTTTGCGTCTCCGGTTTCCGGGCTCGGCTCCAAGATGGGGCTTGATGCCACCAACAAATGGCCGGGTGAGACGCAGCGCGAGTGGGGACGTCCGATTGTGAAAGATCCCGCAGTGACTGCGCGAGTAGACGCGATTTGGGATGACTTGGGTATTTTCGCTGACGAGAAATACGCGCATAAAGCGCCTAAGCCTAAAAAATAACGCAGGTTGCGGCTTGGTGATCACTCTCGCCGCGCCCTAACGCTTTGCAAAATGACCCACAGAGGGAATGCATGACCACATTGAGCTGTAAAGTCACCTCGGTTGAGGCCATTACTGATACTGTGTATCGGGTTCGGTTATCGCCGGAAACGCCTTTTTCTTTCCGTGCCGGTCAGTATCTGATGGTGGTGATGGACGAGCGCGACAAGCGCCCGTTCTCTCTGGCTTCTACGCCGGGCGAGGGGAGCGATATCGAGTTACACATCGGTGCCTCCGAGCTGAATTTGTATGCCATGGCAGTAATGGATCGCATCCTGAAAGAGAAATCTATTACCGTGGATATTCCCCACGGTGATGCCTGGCTGCGTGAAGACGGCGAGCGTCCGCTGGTGCTGATTGCCGGTGGCACGGGCTTCTCTTATGCGCGCTCCATTCTGGTCGCCGCGCTCGAGCAGCAGCCAAACCGTGATATCTCCATCTATTGGGGTGGCCGCGAGCTGAAGCATCTTTATGACTTGGGCGAGCTGGAAGCGCTGAGCGTGAATCACCCGAATCTGAAAGTGATCCCGGTGGTCGAGCAGCCGGAAGCAGGTTGGCAGGGCCGAAGCGGCACCGTCCTGAGCGCCGTTTTACAGGACTTCTCCTCGCTGGCGGGTCACGATATCTACATTGCCGGACGTTTTGAAATGGCGAAAATCGCTCGCGAGCGTTTTGTTGCCGAGCGCGCAGCGCAGGAAGACCGGATGTTTGGAGACGCTTTCTCCTTCATCTAATTTCCCTTCATCCTTCGCGCTGTCTCGGCGTTGGCTGCCTTCACTCACCCCAGTCACTTACTTGTGTAAGCTCCTGGGGTTCACTCAGTTGCCGCCTTGATACAACACGAATGATTTAGGGAAAGAGATTGAGTCATCCTTCTTGCTGTCTCGGCGTTGGCTGCCTTCACTCACCCCAGTCACTTACTTGTGTAAGCTCCTGGGGTTCACTCAGTTGCCGCCTTGATACAACACGAATGATTTAGGGAAAAGGCGTGAGTCATCCTTCGTGCTGTCTCGGCGTTGGCTGCCTTCGCTTACCCCAGTCACTTACTAATGTAAGCTCCTGGGGTTCACTCAGTTGCCGCCTTGATACAACAGGAATGAGCATCAAATCGTCATTAAAAAAGCGGGCTATTGCCCGCTTTTTGCTTTTCATCAGATTATCAGACTCTTTCGAATACCGTGGCGATCCCCTGACCCAAACCGATGCACATGGTGGCGACGCCGAACTGCACGTCTTTGCGTTCCATCAGGTTGAGCAGGGTGGTGGAGATACGCGAGCCGGAGCAGCCTAACGGGTGGCCGAGGGCAATCGCGCCGCCGTTGAGGTTCACTCGCTCTTCCATGGTTTCCAGCAAGCCCAGATCCTTCATGCATGGCAGCGCCTGCGCGGCAAATGCCTCATTCAGCTCGAACAGGCCGATGTCCTGCACGCTCAATCCGGCACGTTTCAATGCCAAACGCGTTGCCGGAACCGGGCCGTAACCCATGATTGAAGGGTCGCAGCCGACCACTGCCATCGACTTGATGCGTGCGCGAGCCTGTAAACCCAGAGACTTGGCCTTGGACTCGCTCATGATAAGCATCGCCGAAGCGCCATCGGACAGCGCCGACGAACTGCCCGCCGTCACGGTGCCATTCACCGGGTCGAACGCCGGGCGCAGAGTAGACAGGGTTGCTACCGTGGTTTCCGGGCGGATCACTTCATCATAGCTATAGCTGGTCAGCACGCCGTCGGCGTCATGGCCGTCGGTGGCAATGATTTCATTGGCGAAGTGCCCGGCTAAGGTCGCCGCGTGAGCGCGCTGGTGAGAGCGTGCGGCAAACTCATCCTGCATTTCGCGGCTGATATTGTGCATTTTCGCCAGCATTTCGGCGGTCAGCCCCATCATTCCTGCCGCTTTGGCGACGGTGCGGCTCAGGCCCGGATGGAAATCTACCCCGTGGTTCATCGGCACGTGGCCCATGTGCTCAACGCCGCCAATCAGGCCGACCTGTGCATCGCCCACCATAATGGCGCGTGCCGCGTCGTGCAGTGCCTGCATGGAAGAGCCGCAAAGGCGGTTCACCGTGGTAGCGGGCACATTACGCGGGATCTCCGCCAGCAGCGCGGCGTTACGGGCAATATTGAAGCCTTGTTCCAGCGTCTGCTGGACGCAGCCCCAGTAAATATCATCAATTTCTTTCGGGTCGAGCGCCGCATTGCGGCTCACGATGGCGCGCATCAGGTGCGCGGACAGGTCCTCAGCGCGCACGTTGCGAAACGCCCCGCCTTTGGAGCGGCCCATCGGGGTGCGGACTGCATCAACAATGACTACGTTTTCCATGATTTCGGTCCTTATGCCTGAGTGCCGGTGCTGAAGTCTTCCAGCGGAGTTGCGACCGGATAGTAAGTGTCATTGGTTTTCGCTTTAGCGCGTAAACCCTCTGGCACCTGATACAGCGCACCCAGATGCGAATATTGTTCGGCGAGTTGCAGGTACGCGGCGGTGCCCAGCGTGTCCAGATAGCGGAACGCGCCGCCGTGGAACGGAGGGAAACCTATGCCGTACACCAGCGCCATATCGGCCTCGGCCGGGCTGGCGACAATGCCTTCTTCCAGGCAGCGCACCACTTCGTTGATCATCGGGATCATCATGCGGGCGATAATGTCATCCGGCGCGAACTCGGCTTTTTGGCCCGCCAGCAGTTTATCCACCTGCTCGTCATTCTCTTTGCGCGGCTTGCCTTTGCTGTCTTCGCTGTAGCGATAGAAGCCCAGCTGGTTTTTCTGCCCAAAGCGCTGGCTATCAAACAGCACGTCGATCGCATCGCGATAGTCTTTCGCCATTCTGTCCGGGAAGCCTGCCGCCATGACGGCCTGAGCGTGGTGCGCGGTATCAATACCCACCACGTCGAGCAGGTAAGCCGGGCCCATCGGCCAGCCGAACTGCTTCTCCATCGCTTTGTCGATTTGGCGGAAGTCCGCGCCGTCACGCACCAGCAGGCTGAAGCCCGCGAAGTAAGGGAACAGCACGCGGTTGACGAAGAAGCCCGGGCAGTCATTCACCACAATTGGCGTTTTCCCCATGCTCAGAGCATAAGAGACGATGCGCGACAGCGTTTTTTCGGAGGTTTTGGCTCCACGGACGATTTCAACCAGCGGCATACGGTGAACCGGGTTGAAGAAGTGCATGCCGCAGAAGTTTTCCGGGCGTTTCAGCGCCGTGGCTAACTGGTCAATAGGGATAGTCGAGGTGTTGGACGCCAGCACGGCGTCGCTGTCGAGCAGGGCTTCTGCCTCGGCCAGTACCGCAGATTTGATTTTTGGATTCTCGACCACGGCTTCAACCACCACTTTGGCGCGTTCGATGCCGCTGTAGCTCAGGGTTGGCTGAATAGTAGAAAGCACTTTCGCCATCTTCAGGCCGTCGAGTTTGCCGCGTTCCAGCTGTTTATTCAGTAGCTTGGCCGCTTCATTCATTCCCAACGTCAGCGACTTATCATTAATGTCTTTCATAATGACCGGCACGCCTTTCAGGGCTGACTGATAGGCAATGCCGCCGCCCATGATCCCAGCACCCAGTACCGCAGCCTGCGTGGTTTTCTCACTTTCGCTCGCCAATTTCTTGGCTTTGCCTTTGATGAATTGGTCATTGAGGAAGATCCCAACCAGCGCGCGGGCCTCTTTGGATTGCGCGAGGGGAACAAAGCTGGCGGTTTCCAGTTTCAGGGCTTCGTCGCGGCCAAGCTTGGCCGCGGCTTCAATGGTTTTCACCGCGGTCATTGGCGCAGGGTAGTGTTTGCCTGCGGTTTGCAGCACCATGCTTTTGGCCACGCTGAAGCTCATGGTGGCTTCAATCTGGCTGAGTTTCAGCGGCTGGCGCTTCACGTCGCGGCGGCCCTGCCAGTCGAGCTTGCCGGCAATGGCTTGCTTGAGCATGTTCAGCCCGGCGTCGCGCAGTTTTTCGGCTTCCACCACGGCATCGACCAATCCGACTTTTAATGCGTCTTTGCCACTGATGTCTTTACCGGCGGCGATAATTTCCAGCGCGCTGTCGGCACCCAGCAGGCGCGGCATGCGCACCGAACCACCAAAGCCCGGCATAATACCTAAACGAGTTTCCGGCAGGCCGATACGGGCGTCCGGCGTGGCGATACGGAAATCCGTCGCCAGCACGCATTCGCAGCCGCCGCCCAGCGCATAGCCAGTAATAGCGGAAAGCGTCGGAACGTTAAGATCTTCCAGACGGTTAAAGATGCTATTGGCAAAATTAAGCCACTGATGCAGTTTTTCGGCTGGAGCATTGAACAGGGAAAGGAACTCGGTGATGTCAGCCCCGACAATAAACGCCGGTTTGGCCGAACTGAGCAGCAGAGCTTTCAGATCAGTTTGCTTCTCAAGCACGCTAATGGCTTCGCCGAGGCTAGCCACGGTGCGGGTGTCGAGCTTGTTAACAGAGCCTGGAGCATCAAACACCAGCTCGGCAATGCCGTCTTGGAGCCAGTGCAGGTGTAATGTTTCGCCTTGGTAGAGCATGTGTCTCTCCTGAATCATCTGGGATGATCTGGTATGACCAGATGAATGGAGTGTGGTTTTTATGTTAATAATTTGCAAATGAGATGAGTGTAATTTGCTGGAGGGATCACAAACCTTCCGGGGCTACGACCTGTGCGCGGCTGTGATAAGATGCGCCATCGTTTTGCAGGAAAAAAGGACCGTTTGATGGAATCGCTTACTACGCTTTACAAAGAACATATCGCCACGCTACAGCAACGTGCTCGTGAAATACTGCAACGTAATCAACTTGATGCGTTATTAATTCACTCCGGTGATCTAATAACGACCTTCCTCGATGACCACAGCTATCCGTTCAAAGTGAACCCGCAATTCAAAGCCTGGGTGCCGGTCACCAAAGTGCCGAACTGCTGGCTGTGGGTCGATGGAGTTAATGCACCAAAACTTTGGTTTTACTCGCCGGTGGACTACTGGCACAAGGTAGAGCCTCTGCCTGACTCTTTCTGGACGCACGAAGTGTCGCTGTCGCCGCTGGCCAAAGCCGACGACATCAAAAACCAACTTCCTGCTGATTTGAAGCGCGTGGCTTACATTGGCTCAAGCCCGCAGCGGGCGATTAATCTGGGCGTGGCGGCAGATAACGTCAACCCGAAAGCCGTGCTGGACTACCTGCACTACCACCGCGCTTATAAAACTGACTATGAAATTGCCTGTATGCGTGAAGCGCAAAAGGTGGCGGTCAGTGGTCATCGCGCCGCGCAGGAAGCTTTTTTGTCCGGCATGAGCGAGTTCGACATCAACCTTGCCTACCTTACGGCGACCGGCCATCGCGATACTGACGTGCCTTATGACAACATCGTGGCATTGAATGAGCACGCGGCGGTGCTGCATTACACCAAGCTTGAGCACCAACCGCCAGCTGAAATGCGCAGCTTCCTGCTCGACGCCGGGGCTGAGTACAACGGCTACGCGGCGGATTTGACGCGTACCTACGCCGCCAAGCAGAACAACGACTTCGCCGATCTGATTAAAGATTTAAATACCGAAGAGTTGGCGCTGATTGACTCGATCAAAGCCGGTGTCAGCTACACCGATTACCATGTGCAGATGCACCATCGCATTGCTAAGTTGCTGAAAGCGCACAAGCTGGTGGTGGATATCAGTGAAGAAGCCATGGTCGAGCAGAACCTGACGGGGCCCTTCCTGCCACATGGTTTGGGTCACCCGCTGGGCTTGCAAGTCCATGATGTGGCGGGCTTCATGCAGGATGAAACCGGCACCCATCTGACCGCGCCGTCAAAATATCCGTTCTTGCGCTGTACCCGCATTATCCAGCCGAGAATGGTGCTGACTATCGAACCGGGTCTCTACTTCATAGAGTCTTTGCTTGCGCCTTGGCGCGACGGGCAGTTCAGCAAGCACTTTGCGTGGGATCGCATTGAAGCGCTGAAACCTTATGGCGGCATTCGTATCGAAGACAATATTGTCATTCACGACAATCACATTGAAAATATGACGCGTGATTTGAAACTTGCCTGATGCAGCCTTATCCCGTACCTGCTGAATCTGTCAGTTTCAGTGAAGAGATAAAGAAAAGCCGCTTTATTACCCTTTTGGCGCATACCGAAGGGGTAGAGGCGGCTAAGTCCTTTATAAATGATGTAAAAAGTCAGCATCCGACGGCTCGGCATCACTGCTGGGCTTTCGTGGCAGGCACGCCAACGGACTCCCAGCAGCTCGGCTTCTCTGATGACGGCGAGCCAGCGGGGACGGCGGGCAAGCCGATTTTGGCCCAACTGCTAGGCAGCGGCGTCGGCGAGATAACCGCCGTCGTGGTGCGTTATTATGGCGGCATTATGTTAGGCACCGGCGGCTTGGTGAAAGCCTACGGCGGTGGTGTTCAGCAGGCATTAAAGCTGCTTTCGATACATGAAAAAGTCCCACTCAGGGAATTTACGCTGCAATGTGACTACGCTCAGTTAACGCTGGTGGAAAACCTGTTGCAGCAGGTGGGCGGACATATTTTACAAAGCAATTACGGGGCGGCAGTCGACATGCGCCTGGCCTTACCGGCCACAGAAGCCTCGGCTATTGTCACCCGTTTATACGATCTCAGTCGCGGCACGCTCAATTTGCAGCCGGTTTTATAATTACTCTCTAATGACTCATTCGCTGAGGAACACGCCAGCATGCATTTTCGTGCCATAACTCGCATCGTGGGGGTGCTTGTCATCCTGTTCTCCGGAACGATGATTATTCCCGGATTGGTTGCACTGATTTACCGCGATGGCGCAGGGCGCGCGTTTAGCCAAACTTTCTTCGTGGCGCTGACCATTGGCCTGTTCCTCTGGTTGCCCAATAGAAAGCAAAAAAGCGAGCTAAAGCCGCGAGAGGGCTTCCTCATCGTGGTACTTTTCTGGACCGTGCTGGGCAGCGTGGGGGCATTGCCGTTTCTGTTTTCCGAGCGCCCAAACCTTTCCCTCACCGATGCTTTCTTTGAATCTTTCTCCGGCTTGACCACCACGGGCGCGACCACGCTGGTCGGGCTGGACTCACTGCCAAAGGCCATTCTATTCTACCGACAGATGCTGCAATGGTTTGGCGGTATGGGGATCATTGTGCTCGCCGTGGCTATCCTGCCTATATTGGGCGTCGGTGGCATGCAGCTCTACAGGGCAGAAATGCCAGGGCCGCTGAAAGATAACAAAATGCGCCCGCGCATCGCCGAGACGGCAAAAACCCTGTGGCTAATCTACGTTTTGCTGACGATTGCCTGTGCTCTGTCACTGTGGGGCGCGGGGATGCCGGTGTTCGACGCCATCTCCCATAGCTTCTCTACCATCGCCATCGGCGGCTTCTCTACCCATGATGCCAGCATTGGCTATTTCCACAGTGGCACTATTAACACCATTATCGCGGTGTTCCTGCTGATCTCCGGCTGTAACTACGGTTTGCACTTCGCGATGCTCAGCGGCCGTAACCTTAAAGTGTATTGGCGCGACCCCGAATTCCGTATGTTCATTGGCGTGCAGCTGACGCTGGTGATTGTCTGTACCTCAGTGCTGTGGTTGCACAATGTTTATAGCTCCGGCTTAGAGACGCTCAATCAGGCGTTCTTCCAGGTGGTGTCGATGGCGACTACCGCGGGCTACACCACGGATAGCATTTCGAAATGGCCTCTGTTCCTGCCAATCCTTCTTCTATGTTCTGCCTTTATCGGCGGCTGTGCGGGTTCGACCGGCGGCGGCTTGAAGGTTATCCGTATCCTGCTGCTCTATTTACAGGGTTCGCGTGAACTGAAACGTCTGGTCCACCCGAACGCGGTTTACACCATTAAACTGGGTAACCGCGCACTGCCGGAACGTATTATCGAAGCGGTATGGGGTTTCTTCTCCGCCTACGCTTTGGTGTTTATCGTCAGTATGCTGGCTATCGTCGCGACGGGGGTGGATAACTTCTCTGCTTTTGCCGCCGTGACTGCCACCCTCAATAACCTCGGGCCGGGGCTGGGCGTGGTGGCTGATAACTTTGCTTCGATGAACCCCACTGCGAAGTGGATTCTGATTGTGACCATGCTTTTTGGTCGCCTTGAAGTCTTTACGCTGTTGGTTCTGTTTACTCCAACCTTCTGGCGTGAGTAATGACGTGTCTTATTTAGGAGGGAACTTGATATGAAAGCACTGGTGCTCTATTCAACACGTGATGGGCAAACGCATGCCATTGCTTCTTATATAGCAAGTTGCATGAAAGAGAAGGCCGAGTGTGACGTGATTGACCTGGTTCACGGCGAGCACGTCAATCTTTCACAGTATGACCAAGTGCTGATTGGCGCTTCTATCCGCTATGGACACTTCAATGCCGTGCTGGATAAATTCATCAAGCGTAACGTCGACCAGCTCAACAACATGCCTTCGGCTTTCTTCTGCGTAAACCTCACCGCCCGTAAACCTGAGAAGCGCACGCCCCAGACTAATCCTTATGTTCGCAAGTTCCTGTTGGCGACGCCTTGGCAGCCAGCTTTATGTGGTGTCTTCGCCGGGGCGCTGCGTTACCCGCGTTACCGCTGGATAGATAAGGTGATGATCCAACTTATTATGCGTATGACCGGCGGCGAAACGGATACCAGTAAAGAAGTGGAATACACCGATTGGGAGCAAGTGAAGAGGTTTGCTGAGGATTTTGCCAAGTTATCGTACAAAAAAGCGCTGTAATGCTGGATCTCTGGGCATATCGTTGAAAAAAAACGCGGTTGGAAAATT
>NZ_JBQSVB010000011.1:0-122470 GCF_052376015.1 Ewingella sp. AOP8-B2-18 | reverse complement strand
AAAGTGAGAAACCCCAGCCGAAAGGCCGGGGTTTTTTGCTATGTGGGACACGGCAAAGCGGCAAACAAAGAAGCCCCCCTGCTCTTACGAGCCGGGGGGCTTTTTGCGTTATGGCTTAGTGATCACCGCGCGCGATTGTTAAGCCAGTGGATCACAAACTGGCCAACGTCCTCTATCTTATTGATATCTAAGGATGGGAGAGCGTTGTCGAGTGGTGTATCGCTGCATACCGCGATAGCATTGTTGTCTATCAGCCCTTCAAATGCTTTAGTGGCGCCCTGCCGATACAAGACGATTTTATCTATCTCTTCATGCTTAAAGCCTTCAACCAAGATCAAATCTAATGAGTTGCTGTCGAAACGGCTGGCAAGATAGTGAAGATCCAGGGAGTCAGCCTCTGGCGTTTCTGTCATTAATGCCCAGCGCTGGCTGCTGGCAACCATGGTCTGATGGGCACCCGCCTTCCTTAACTCAAAACTATCTTTGCCGGGTGTATCGACATCTACGTCATGGTGGGTATGTTTGATAAGTCCGACTCGCACTCCTTTAGCCTTTAAATAAGGGATGAGTTGCTTGAGAAGCGTTGTTTTACCCGTGCCGCTGTAAGCCACGACGCCAAGTAGTGGGATAGATAACTTATTCATGGTAACTGGCCTAATGTCTTTTCCCACAGGGCGACATCTGCTGGAGTATTTAGATTAGCGAAAGCCTTAGGATCATCGAATATCACGGGTAGCGCGTTGATCTGCTTGAAGAAAAACATGACCTTTCTTTCACCTTTTGCTAAATAGCTCTCCAGCTCAGGAATGATTCTTTTGTCCAGCAAGCACAGTGTGGGGTGATCTCTTGAAACGTCTCGCGCATAGACAGCAGAGTGTTGGCAGCTATGCGCAGTAAATTGCTCGGCCAAGTCACGTGGGAACGATGGGACATCGCACGGGACAAACAGCGCCCATTGAGTATTAACAGCTTTTAAACCTGCCAGCATCCCGGCAAGAGGGCCGGCATAATCTTGAGTGATATCAGGAATCACGGTGAAGTGTTGACCATAAACCCGTGGATTTTGGTTCGAATTAATCACGATATCACCCACCATCGGGCGTAGCCTTTCGGCAATATGCTCAAAAAGCATCTTACCTGCGGCTCGGATCGTGCCTTTATCCTGCCCCATCCGCGTCGAGCGCCCGCCAGCTAAAATGACCCCCGTTATCTCGTCCGTGCTCATTCTCTTCACCCTTCTCGACCCTCTTTCCTGCGATTGTAACGCCAAACATTGTGATGAATCAGGTTTTAATCGGCTGTTTTAACTCTCCCTTCCCCTGAGGAAATAAGCCTGATATTTTGTGTGACTACTGCCAATAAAAGGACATTATTATGAAAGAGCATCGCCTAAATGAGCTTATTGAACTGCTTCATCCAGCATGGAAGAACGATTCTGATATGAATTTGCTGCAATTTTTGCAGAAACTGGCCACCGAGTGTGGATATCAGGGGCCGCTCGCTGAGCTAAGCGATGATATGTTGATATATCACCTCAAAATGCGCGGTAGCGAGAGCACGGCAGAAATTCCGGGCCTCAAGAAAGATTATGAGGATGATTTCAAAACCGCCATTTTACGTGCACGTGGAATTATTAAGGATTGATGTAAACTTATGTGAACTTCATGCGACTCGCCAAAAATCGATGATACTATTTCGTATTGTCATTTTTCCGTACGGCCTATCTGAATGAAGTTATGAACAATTCCGCTTTCAATTTCCAGGCCTTGTCGCCAGATCTGATCCTCGATGCGTTAGAAAGCGTCGGATTAATGGCAGAATCTGGCCTCACCGCATTAAACAGTTATGAAAACCGCGTCTACCAGTTTCTTGGTGAAGACAAAAAACGTTATGTGGTGAAGTTTTACCGGCCGGAACGCTGGAGTGAAGAACAAATCCTTGAGGAGCACGCTTTCTCGCAGGATATGCTCGATGCGGAAGTTCCAGCAGTTGCTCCCCTAAGTATTCAGGGAACGACTCTCCATTCTTACCAAGGCTTCCTCTTTACGGTGTTCCCAAGCGTTGGCGGGCGTCAGTATGAAATTGATAATCTCGACCAATTAGAATGGGTTGGGCGTTTTCTTGGGCGTATACATCAGGTAGGCAGTGAAAGCCTGTTTGTGTCCAGGCCAACCATGGGGTTGGATGAATATCTGAATCAACCTCGCATTACTCTCGAAAACTCATCTTTAATTCCTGCACGCCAGCGCGCGGCATTCCTTGCAACGACCGACAGCCTGATCGCCACCATTGGTGAGTATTGGCATCAGGATTGGAGGCCACTGCGCCTGCACGGCGATTGTCATCCGGGAAATATCCTGTGGCGCGACGGCCCGATTTTTGTCGATTTGGATGATGCGAGAAACGGCCCGGCAGTGCAGGATTTGTGGATGCTGTTGCATGGAGACCAAAGCGATCAGCGGCTACAGCTGGATATCTTGCTTGAAGCTTACAGCGAATTTGCTGACTTCGACGCCAGTCAGTTATCACTCATCGAACCTTTGCGAGCAATGAGGATGGTCTATTATCTCGCATGGGTTGCGCGTCGTTGGGAAGATCCTGCTTTTCCAAAGAGCTTCCCTTGGATGAAAGATGAAGACTTTTGGTTTAATCAGTCTGCCGTATTTAACGAGCAGATTAAGAAATTACAGGCGCCACCTTTACAGCTGATGCCAATGTACTGAGTCGTGAATAAACGCTAAATATTTAATTAAATGGAGATAGGTTTGATATGAAAAAGATATTCCTGGCACTGATTGGTATGGTTATGGCCTTCAGCGCATCAGCTGCACAATTTTCTAATGGCACGCAGTACGTAACGCTTGATAAGCCAGCGGCCGGTGAGCCTCAGGTTCTTGAGTTCTTCTCATTCTATTGCCCGCACTGCTATCAGTTCGAACAAGTTTGGCATGTATCTGACAATATTCGTAAGAACCTGCCAGAGGGGGTTAAATACGCTAAATATCATGCTGAATTCCTTGGCCCATTAGGCAAACAGCTGACCCAAGCTTGGGCTGTGGCCATTGCGCTGGGTGTTGAAGATAAAGTTAGCCCGCTGATGTTTGAAGCGGTGCAAAAAAAGCAGACGGTTCAAAACGCTGATGATATTCGCAAAGTCTTTATTGAGGCGGGTGTTAAAGGCGAAGATTATGACGCGGCGCTGAACAGCTTCGTGGTGAAATCTCTGGTCGTACAGCAAGAGAAAGCAGCACAAGATTTGAATCTGCAGGGTGTGCCATCTGTATTCGTGAACGGTAAATACATGGTCAAAAATGATGGTCTGGATACCACCACTATGGATATCTACACTAAGCAATTCTCTGATGTTGTTAACTTCTTAGCGAAGCAGAAGTAATTTCTAAATCGAAATGCCAGCATTAAGCTGGCATTTCTTTTATCCAGGCATTACCCATTAAATAGATGCCATAGAAATATAAAACCGCAGCATATTAATAATGGAGAATTATAATATCCACATTAACCGTTAAACTTCTATGACAACTTTTTTTAGATTTAAAACGGTTTAACTGCATGAAACCCGTAGCTAAAAATTAATACCCTCTCACTCGATTTCATAATAATTTCCCTGATATGAATTTTACTCACAAAGTTATCCACAGGGTGATCCCGCGAGATCCCTCGCAAGTTTGTTATCAATTTATCTCTCAAGGTTCGCCTTTATCCTCAGCTATGGCATCCTTAGAGCATGTCAGATCACGAATAAAGAAGAGTTATGGCCCAGATAGCAGAAAACCCACTTATCCTGGTAGACGGTTCGTCTTACCTTTACCGCGCCTACCACGCGTTCCCTCCGCTGACCAACTCGGCCGGGGAGCCAACCGGTGCGATGTACGGCGTGCTGAACATGCTGCGTAGTCTGCTGCTGCAATACACTCCGAGCCACGTTGCCGTCGTTTTTGATGCGAAAGGCAAAACCTTCCGTGACGAACTTTTCGATCAATATAAATCGCACCGTCCTCCAATGCCGGACGACCTGCGGGCTCAAATCGAGCCACTGCACCAGATGGTGAAAGCCATGGGCCTGCCGCTGCTGGTTGTCTCTGGGGTTGAAGCCGATGACGTCATCGGCACTTTGGCATTGGAAGCTGAAAAAGCTGGCCATGCCGTGCTGATCAGTACCGGCGATAAAGACATGGCGCAGCTGGTGACGCCGGGCGTGACCCTGATCAACACCATGAATAACGCGATTCTTGGCCCAGACGAAGTGGTTGAGAAGTATGGCGTTCCACCTGAGCTGATCATCGATTTCCTCGCACTGATGGGAGACTCTTCCGACAACATCCCCGGCGTTCCAGGCGTTGGCGAGAAGACCGCGCAGGCATTGCTACAGGGGATTGGCGGCCTGGATGCGCTGTATGCCGATCTCGATAAAATCGCAACGCTGAGCTTCCGTGGTGCTAAAACCATGGGTGCGAAATTGGGTGAGAATAAAGAGGTGGCTTACCTCTCTTACCAGCTGGCTACCATCAAAACTGACGTTGAGCTGGACATCACCTGTGGCGAGCTGACTGTCGCCGAACCTGACGCCGCCGAGCTACAAGGCCTGTTCGCCCGCTATGAGTTCAAACGCTGGCTGGCCGATGTGGAAGCCGGCACTTGGCTGTCTGGCAAGAAAGGCGCGGCTAAACCCGCGGCCAGCAAGAAAAAGGGCGGTGAAGAGATTGAGATTGCCGTCGGCGAGCCGGTGGAGCGCGCCCAGCTGTCTCAAGAGGGCTATGTCACCATTCTGGATCAAGAGACGTTGGATGAGTGGATTGGCTATCTCAAAGCTTCCGACGTTTTTGCTTTTGATACCGAAACCGATGGTCTGGATACCCTGACAGCCAACCTGATTGGCCTGTCATTTGCCGTCGCGCCGGGCAAGGCCGCTTACCTGCCGGTGGCCCATGACTACCTTGATTCGCCAGCCCAGCTCGACCGCAGTGAAGTGCTGGCCCAGCTCAAGCCTCTGCTTGAGGATGAAAAGCAGCTGAAAGTGGGGCAGAACCTGAAGTTCGATCGCGGCATTCTGTTGCGCTATGACATCGAGCTGAAAGGCATCGCTTTCGACACCATGCTCGAGTCTTACGTGCTGGACAGCGTGTCCGGCCGCCATGACATGGACAGCCTGGCCGATCGCTACTTAGGCCATAAGACAGTCAGCTTCGAAGAAATTGCCGGTAAAGGTAAGAACCAGCTGACCTTCAACCAGATTGCACTCGAGCAGGCTTCCCCTTACGCCGCAGAAGATGCTGATGTCACGTTGCAACTGCATCAGGCCCTGTGGCCAAAGATTCAGGAAAGCGCCACGCTCACCACGGTATTCAATGAGATTGAAATGCCACTGGTGCCGGTGTTGTCGCACATTGAGCGCACGGGCGTGTTGATTGACCAAAATATTCTGGCGGCTCACTCCAAAGAGCTGACAATTCGCCTGGCCGAGCTGGAAACCAAAGCGCACGAACTGGCGGAGGAGCCATTTAACCTCTCTTCCACCAAGCAGCTACAGGCCATTCTGTATGAAAAACAGAAACTGCCTATTCTGAAAAAAACGCCGGGCGGCGCGCCTTCGACTAATGAAGAAGTGCTGGCGGAACTGGCGCTGGACTACCCACTGCCGAAAGTCATTCTCGAGTATCGCGGCTTAGCCAAGCTCAAATCGACCTATACCGACAAGCTGCCGCTGATGATTAACCCGCAGTCCGGCCGCGTACACACCTCTTACCATCAGGCGGTGACGGCGACCGGGCGCTTGTCTTCGAGCGATCCAAATCTGCAAAACATTCCGGTGCGCAATGAGGAAGGGCGGCGTATTCGTCAGGCGTTTATCGCGCCGAAAGACCACTGCATCGTGGCAGCGGACTACTCGCAAATCGAGCTGCGCATCATGGCTCATCTTTCCAAGGATGAAGGTCTGCTGAAAGCGTTCGCCGAAGGCAAAGATATCCATAAAGCCACGGCGGCAGAAGTGTTTGGCACGCCGCTGGATAACGTTACCGGCGAGCAGCGTCGCAGCGCCAAGGCCATCAACTTTGGTCTGATTTACGGCATGAGCGCGTTCGGCCTGTCTCGCCAGCTGAATATTCCGCGTAAAGAGTCCCAGCGTTATATGGATTTGTACTTCGAACGCTATCCGGGCGTGCTTGAGTATATGGAGCGCACGCGCACTCAGGCTTCCGAAAAGGGCTATGTTGAAACCCTCGATGGTCGTCGCCTGTATCTGCCAGATATCAAATCCAGCAATGCGATGCGTCGCAAAGGCGCTGAGCGTGCAGCAATCAACGCCCCAATGCAGGGTACCGCGGCTGACATCATCAAACGCGCGATGATCAAAGTCGCCGATTGGTTACTGCAGCCCGATGCCCCACGAGCGCGCATTATCATGCAGGTGCACGATGAATTGGTATTTGAAGTCCACAACGACGATGTTGAGGCCGTGAGCGAGAAGGTCCGCAGCCTGATGGAAGGAAGTATGGAGCTGGCCGTGCCGCTGAAGGTTGAAGTGGGCGTCGGTAAGAATTGGGACGAAGCACACTAATAGTGCAACTTTTGATCTCATTCTGTAATTAAGCTACATAATAGTGCGGTCATTTCATGAGGGTGATCGCATAAAATACAATTTTTGTGTAAGTAAACTACAAAAAAGTCTTTTTCCTTTTTTAGAAATAGGGTAAAGTCTCGCTCGTAGGGTACAGAGGTAAGATGTTCTATCTTTCAGACCTTTTACTTCACGTAATCGGATTTGGCTGAATATTTTAGCCGCCCCAGGCATTTATGTCTGGGGCGTTTTTTATTATGCTTTTGCGACCTTTTCGCGGCTTTTCGCCACAAAAAAGGGTGACCCGCAGGCCACCCTTTCTCTTCGCTATCTCTAGCAAATCTCTAACACAGCATTACTCGCCAGACAGGCCATCTTCCAGCACTTCAGGCGGCAGCTCGCTGAACCAAGTGTCCAACTTTTGACTCAGTTTATCGACGCCCTGCTTTTTCAGCGAAGAGAAAGCTTCGACCTGAATATCGCCCATATACTCTTTAACGGCTTCGCGAACCATTTTGACCTGAGCCTGACGCGCGCCGGACGCCAGTTTATCGGCCTTGGTCAGCAGCAGCATAACTGGCGTGCCCACCGCGACAGCCCATTCAATCATTTGGCGGTCGAGGTCTTTTAACGGGTGGCGAATGTCCATCAGTACGATCAGACCCTTCAGGGAGTTACGCATCTGCAGGTATTCACCTAAAGAGCGCTGCCATTTGATCTTCATCTCTTCCGGAACCTGCGCGTAGCCATAGCCCGGTAAGTCGACCAGACGAATGCCCGGCTCCACTTCAAACAGGTTAATCAGCTGAGTACGGCCCGGCGTTTTACTGATACGCGCCAGCGCTTTTTGCTGGGTCAGGGTATTTAGCGCACTGGATTTGCCGGCGTTTGAACGACCAGCAAATGCGACTTCAATGCCTTCATCACTTGGCAGATGCCGGATGTCCGGGGCGCTCATGACGAAATGGGTCATATGATAGTTGTAAGTTTGGCTGGTCAAAACGTGCTTCTCCGAAATGCTTAGGTATCTGGCTGGCGATTATAGCTGCAACAGGGGCGGGATGCGTTTCTGTTTTTGTGATCCGAATGATGATGAGAAGGGGTCATAGAAATGAAGGTGTAGAAAATATTCCTTCACGATGTAAGACATTTGCCATTCAAAATGCGGGCTATCACGCTTTATTTCGCGCCGTGATTTATAAAAATATTTAAATTCAGTGAGATATCAGAACACCCAAGAAATCACACTCTCTTCATATGCTGCGTATCTTGAGCCTTAAGCTGATTGGGGTAAAGTAATTCTTACGCGATGAAGGAAAGAATGGAAGCACGGATGAATCAGCCTTCATGGATCATAGGAACTGCATCGCAATCATGGATGAACAAAGCTGGACGCTTTGAAAGGTAAGGGAAAAATTGGGACGTTGAGACCAAACATGGAACGTAATGTCAGAATAACCTTCTTCGGAAGGAGATAAAAAGGCAGCAAGGCTTACTTGCTGCCTTTTTTCTTTGTTCGCTTTCTGCTAGATTCCGCCGCAAATCTATACTAATTGAACACACCTAAGAGCAGATGCCATGAAACAGCCAGCGAAAGCGCCGAGCGCCAATACCGCGACAGCAAAACCTAAGAAGAAAAAAAATCGCGTTGAACTCGATATCGAAGCGCGCCAACGCAAGCGTGATAACAAACGCCGTGGCCGTAAAGCGGGTTCACGCGCTAACCCAGACGCCGCCAAAGAGCAGAATGCAGCAGGTGGCAAGAAAGCCGATCCGCGCATTGGCAGCAAGAAAGCCGTGCCGCTGGTGGTTGAAACTGTTTTCAATAACGCGACTAAAGCCAAGAAAACCGCAAAACCTCAGGCCGAAGCCAAACCTCAGCTGCCGCCAGAAGAAGAGCTGACGCTGCTGGAGAACGATCCGCGCCTCGATAGCCTGCTGGATAAGCTGGACGACGGCGAAACCCTGAGCGCAGAAGATCAGTCTTATGTTGATCAGACTCTTGACCGTATCGACGTGTTGATGGAGTTGCTGGGTATTGAACTTGGCGATGAAGACGACGAAGTTGACGAAGAAGAGAAAAAAGAAGACATGATGCAGCTGCTTAAGCGCGGGAATCCGAAAGAAGATTTCTAAAAATTGCGCTGGGTCATCCCAACGGCAATAGCCTTACTCTTTGCATGTTATATGCTTTGGTTATTCGTTAAACTACGCCGGTTATCGAAAACCAAAGCACGTTTGCGTCATGCGAGCACGATGCGGCAGGCTAAACACCTGCCCGTTATGCGTTCGCGCAGGAGCAGACGTCGCAAGGAGTGAGCATCATGATCTCAACCAGCGCTGCGTCATCGGCTTCTCAATCGCAACCCACCGCCGAGTGGGATTTGGCCCTGATCCAAAAATATAACTATTCCGGCCCGCGCTATACCTCTTATCCCACGGCTCTCGAATTCAGCGAAACCTACGACGACGCTGCTTTTCGTCGCGCCGCCCAGCGCTACCCCGATCGCTCACTCTCCCTGTACGTCCACATCCCGTTTTGCCACAAGCTTTGCTACTTCTGCGGCTGCAACAAGCTGGTCACTCGGCAGCAGCATAAAGCGGAAGAGTACCTCAATGTCTTAGAGCAAGAGATTCGTCAACGCTCCGCGCTGTTTAAAGGCCGTCAGGTGAGTCAGCTGCATTGGGGAGGGGGTACGCCCACTTATCTGGATAAAGCGCAGATAAGCCGTTTGATGGGCCTCCTGCGGGATCATTTCGACTTCCAGCCCAACGCCGAGATGTCGCTGGAGCTAGATCCGCGTGAAATCGAGCTGGACGTGCTCGATCACCTGCGCGCCGAAGGCTTTAATCGCCTGAGCATGGGCGTGCAAGATTTCAATAAAGAAGTTCAGCAACTGGTGAATCGCGAACAGGACGAAGACTTTATTTTCGCCTTGATTGCCCGGGCTAAAGCGCTGGGATTCAATTCGACCAATATCGACCTGATCTACGGTTTGCCGAAGCAGACGGCGGAGAGCTTCGCCTACACCTTGCAGCGCGTGGCTGAACTCAGCCCCGACCGCCTCAGCGTGTTTAACTATGCCCATATGCCCAAGCTGTTTGCCGCCCAGCGTAAAATCAAAGATGGGGATTTGCCGGGTGCCGAAGAGAAACTGCGCATTCTGCAAGAAACCATCTCTTCGCTGACCGACTCGGGTTATCGCTTTATCGGCATGGACCACTTTGCTCGCCCGGACGACGAGCTGGCTATCGCCCAGCAGCAAGGCAAGCTGCACCGCAACTTTCAGGGTTACACCACTCAGGGCGACAGCGACCTGCTAGGACTTGGCGTCTCGGCCATCAGCATGCTTGGCGATACTTACGCGCAAAATGAGAAAGACTTAAAAACCTATTATCGGCGCGTCGCAACCGACGGCCACGCGCTGTGGCGCGGCTTAGAGATGACCGACGATGACTGCCTGCGCCGCGAGGTGATTAAGTCGCTGATTTGCCACTTCGCGCTGGATTTCGAGCCAATCGAACAGCGTTATGCCATTGATTTCTCAAGTTACTTTGCCGAGGATCTGAAGCTGCTTCAGCCATTAGCCAAAGACGGGCTGGTGGACATCAGCCCAACCGGCATTCAAGTTACGCCGCGCGGGCGTCTGCTAATCCGCAACGTTTGCATGTGTTTTGATATCTATTTGCGCAAACAGGTGCGCCAGCAGCAGTTCTCTCGGGTGATTTGATCTGCGTTCGGTCCAAATAAAAACAGCCGCTAATGCGGCTGTTTTTGTCTGCGGACGGCGAGTTATTTCAGCCCGCGTTACTCCATTCCCAGCTCTTTCAGCTTGCGGGTCAGGGTGTTACGCCCCCAGCCCAGCAGCCGTGCGGCTTCCTGCTTGTGGCCCTGAGTGTGGCGCAGCGCGGTGGTCAGCAGCGTGCGCTCCATTTCAGGTTGAGCTTCCGACAGCAGGTTTTGATGACCGGAACGCAGCGCGCGGTCCGCCCACTGTGCCAGCAGCGTCGCCCAGCTGTCCGGCAGGCTTTGCCCGCTAGACTCCGGCGCGGAGCTTTCAAACAGTTCGCTCGGCAGGTCCTGAATCAACACTTCTTGCCCGGCGGCCATTACGGTCAACCAGCGGCAAGTGTTCTCCAACTGGCGCACGTTCCCCGGCCAAGGCAGGCGAGTCAGCGCAGTTTCGGTTTCAGGATGAAGGTTTTTAGCCTCCACACCCAGCTCTTTGGCTGCCACTTGCAGGAAGTAGCGCGCCAGGCGTGGAATATCCTCACGGCGCTCGCGCAGTGGCGGAAGATGGACGCGAATCACGTTCAGACGGTGGAACAGGTCTTCACGGAATTTGCCCTCCTGCACGCGCAGCTCAAGGTTTTGGTGCGTCGCGGCAATAATGCGCACATCGACCTTAACCGGCGCGTAGCCACCTACGCGGTAAAACTGGCCGTCGGCCAACACGCGCAGCAGGCGAGTTTGCACATCGAGCGGCATGTCACCGATTTCATCGAGGAACAGCGTGCCGTTGTCGGCTTGCTCAAAACGCCCCTGACGAATGGTGTTTGCGCCGGTAAACGCGCCTTTTTCATGGCCGAAAAGTTCGGACTCAATCAGGTCTTTCGGAATAGCCGCCATATTCAGCGCGATAAACGGCGCTTTGGCGCGCGGGCTGTGGCGATGCAAAGCGTGCGCCACCAGCTCTTTACCGGTACCAGACTCACCGTTGATCAGCACGCTAATGGAGGAGCGTGAAAGGCGACCAATGATGCGAAACACGTCCTGCATGGCAGGGGCTTCGCCGATGATATCTGCGGTTGGGCCGCTGGCAGGCTGGCTGCGCGGTGGCTGCTGCTGCTCCTGATAATGGCTGATAGCGCGCTCGACCAAGGCCACGGCTTCATCAATATCAAAAGGTTTTGGCAGGTAGTCGAAGGCACCCTGTTGATATGCACTAACCGCCGCATCCAAATCAGAATGCGCTGTCATTATGATGACCGGGAGCATCGGGTGGCGCTGCTTAATCTGCTTTAGCAGCGCTAAACCGTCCATGCCGGGCATGCGAATATCGGACAACAACACGTCAGGGGTTTGGGTGGCGATGGCTTCGAGCACATCATTGCCGCTGTCAAAAGCGGTGCAACTTAAGCCCGCCCCAGTGAGCGCTCGTTCAAGAACCCAGCGGATGGAGCTATCGTCATCGACGATCCAGACTATCCCTCGTTGCATAAGAACCTCACTGGCGAATAGGCAGGTAAACCGAGAATTCGGTATGTCCTGGCCAACTGTTAAATTCAACTTTACCCGAATGCTGGTCAATCAAACTGCGCGCGATAGACAGGCCCAGTCCTGTTCCCCCCTCGCGGCCACTGACCATTGGGTAAAAAAGTGTATCCTGCAAATGCGCCGGCACGCCGGGACCGGTATCTTCGATATCGATACGGGCGGCTAAGCGGTAACGCACGCCATGCAGGGTTATCTGGAAGGCGGTGCGTGTGCGCAATGTTATGGTTCCGCCTTCCTCACCCAGAGCCTGCAAGGCGTTGCGGGTAATGTTCAGCAGAATTTGTTCTATTTGATCAGGATCGTGCGCCAGCTCGGGCAGGCTCGGATCGTAATCACGTATTAGCTCAACATTGTCCGGCTTTTCCATCGAGACCAGCTGGCAAACGCGCTCAGCCACCTGATGGATACTCTGAGTCACGTGCTGGCTCGGGCGCTGTGGGCCGAGCAGTCGGTCCACCAGATTGCGCAGCCGGTCTGCCTGCTCGATGATGACTTTGGTGTATTCCAGCAGGGCGGGATCGGGCAGGGCGCGTGATAAAAGCTGCGCCGCGCCGCGTAATCCACCCAGCGGGTTTTTAATCTCGTGCGCCAATCCGCGAATCAAATCACGGGCGGCCACTTGTTGGGCGTGTTGCAGCTGCTCTTGGCTCAGGCGACGCTGATTGTCCATCGGGGCCAGTTCGACCAGAATAAAACCTTCTGGCAAAGCCTGCGCCGTCAAGGACAGGACGTGTGCCCGACCATCAACCACTAACGTCACTTCACTGTCTGTAAATCCTTGACCTGCCTGTAAGTTTTCGCGCATCAACTCAATATTGAGTGAAAAATAGCCCACCAGTTCCGGCAGCGGCGTGCCAAACAGTTTCCGGGAGCTTTGCGCCAACAATTGTTGTGCGGCAGGGTTGGCATAATGCACAGCCAGTTCGTCATCCAATAGCAGAACGCTATTGATTAGAGAATTCAAAATCTGCCCCGAATCAGGCAGCTTACCAGTTGCCATACCGCTGTCTCCCGCACCGTCGTGGTGCATTTTATCCGGCTACCCGGCAGATTCACGGGTCAGATTGGTTAAGCAGGAAAGAGTGTGGAGAAAAAAGCCCATCCGAAGATGGGCTGAAAGTTTCCACGGCAACAAAAAAATGTCTTACTTATTTTAAGACGCTGAAGGTCTTCACACTGCTGGCCTTCAGTCGGGTGTTTCTTGAGCGCCAGTTGCCCGGCGCTCAGTAGCGATTAAACGCTGTAGTACAGTTCGAACTCAACTGGGTGTGGAGTCATGCGAACACGATCCATCTCTTCTTTACGCAGAGCGATATAAGCGTCGATAGCATCGTCAGTAAACACGCCGCCACGAGTCAGGAACTCACGGTCTTCGTTCAGCGCATTCAGGGCTTCTTCCAGAGAACCTGCAACTTTTGGAATCTCTGCTTCTTCTTCCGGTGGCAAGTCGTACAGGTTTTTGTCCATCGCATCGCCAGGGTGGATCTTGTTGATAACGCCATCCAGGCCAGCCATCAGCAGAGCGGCGAAAGCCAGGTATGGGTTAGCCGCTGGATCTGGGAAGCGAGCTTCGATACGTACTGCTTTAGGGCTAGATACGTGTGGAATACGGATAGATGCAGAACGGTTACGCGCAGAGTAAGCCAGCATAACTGGCGCTTCGTAGCCCGGGACCAAACGCTTGTAGGAGTTGGTAGTCGGGTTAGCGTAGGCGTTGATCGCTTTCGCGTGCTTGATGATACCGCCGATGTAGAACAGTGCCATTTCAGACAGGCCGCCGTATTTGTCGCCAGAGAACAGGTTGTTACCGTTCTTAGACAGAGACATGTGGCAGTGCATACCTGAACCGTTATCGCCAAACATTGGTTTTGGCATAAAGGTCGCAGTTTTGCCAAATGCGTGAGCCACGTTGTGAACCACGTATTTGTAGATTTGGATTTCGTCAGCTTTTTTGGTCATGGTGTTGAAGCGGGTTGCCACTTCGTTCTGACCCGCTGTTGCCACTTCGTGGTGGTGAGCTTCAACAACCAGACCCATTTCTTCCATGGTCAAACACATGGTAGAACGCAGGTCCTGAGAGGAGTCAACTGGAGGCACTGGGAAGTAACCGCCTTTCACCGCTGGACGGTGGCCTTTGTTGCCGCCTTCGTATTTGGTGCTGGAGTTCCATGCGCCTTCGATATCGTCGATAGCAACGTGAGAGCCGGAGATGCTGCTGCCGAAGCGCACATCGTCAAACAGGAAGAACTCTGGCTCAGGTCCGAACAGAACGGTGTCCGCGATGCCTGAAGAGCGCAGGAAGTCTTCTGCACGTTTTGCAGTAGAGCGTGGGTCACGGTCATAACCTTGCAGCGTAGTTGGCTCAAGGATGTCGCAACGAATGATCAGCGTGGTTTCTTCGTAGAATGGGTCAAGAACAGCAGTGCTGGCATCTGGCATCAGAACCATGTCAGATTCGTTAATACCTTTCCAGCCACCGATTGAAGAACCATCAAACATTTTGCCTTCTTCGAAGAAGTCAGCGCTCACTTGGTGAGATGGAATGGTGACGTGCTGCTCTTTGCCTTTGGTATCAGTGAAACGTAAATCTACGAATTTCACTTCATGCTCATTCAGCATCGTCAAAACGTGTTCAGCGGACATACTAGTTCTCCCGAAATTCTCATTATCGTCGTGGAACGAATAACCAATTAGTTGGCATTTATTTGTAAACAACAACCCTAGTGGAACTGGCGTGTGGCCTAAACAGCTTTTATTTATCCCGCGTAATTTTAGGTTGCCGCCTGGGTGGCAACTTCAACGTACTGGGGAATAGCTCTGATAAGACTTTTTTCACCCTTAAAAGTAATAGCGAAATCTGTGCCAACTTTGAGAAAATGCAAACAACGCCATTTTAAAGGGCTTTTGCACCTTTTGAGTATGCACCATAACGGAGTTTTTGCACCTTTTTGGTGCTAGTGGCCAGATCTGAAGCACCAAATTGGTGCGCCAAGCGAGTGCAAAGGCCCGTTTGCACCGTGAAAGGGATCACAAAGTAACCATCATCGAGTTGTTTCGATAAGATCATTGTGATCTTGTTTAGAACCTCGCTTAATACGTGTACAATAGCGCGCTATTTCTAATGCCTGAGGCAAAGCTGTGATCGAAAATTTGCGTAACATCGCCATTATTGCCCACGTTGACCATGGTAAAACCACCCTGGTCGACAAGTTGCTGCAACAATCCGGTACTTTCGGAGAGCGTGTAGAAGCAACTGAACGCGTAATGGACTCCAACGATTTGGAGAAAGAGCGTGGGATTACCATCCTCGCAAAAAACACCGCCATTAATTGGAAAGACTACCGCATCAACATCGTTGATACCCCAGGACACGCCGACTTCGGCGGTGAGGTAGAGCGTGTGATGTCTATGGTCGACTCGGTGCTGCTGGTTGTGGATGCAATGGATGGCCCAATGCCGCAAACCCGTTTCGTGACCAAAAAAGCATTCGCTAATGGTCTGAAGCCGATCGTGGTAATCAACAAAGTTGACCGTCCGGGCGCACGTCCTGACTGGGTTGTTGACCAGGTCTTCGACCTGTTCGTTAACCTCGACGCGACTGACGAGCAACTCGACTTCCCAATCATCTATGCATCTGCATTGATGGGTATCGCGGGCACCGACCATGCTGATATGGCCGAAGACATGACCCCGCTGTACCAGGCAATCGTAGACCACGTTGAAGCACCTAAAGTTGACCGTGACGGCCCACTGCAGATGCAAATCTCTCAGCTGGACTACAACAACTACGTTGGCGTTATCGGCATCGGCCGTATCAAACGCGGCGTGGTTAAGCCTAACCAACAAGTCACTATCATCGATAGCGAAGGCAAAACCCGTAACGGTAAAGTCGGTAAAGTACTGGGCCACATGGGTCTGGAGCGTATCGAAACTCAACTGGCTGAAGCAGGCGACATCATTGCTATCACCGGCTTGGGCGAGTTGAACATCTCCGACACCATCTGTGATCCACAGAACGTCGAAGCGCTGACTCCACTGAGCGTTGATGAACCAACCGTTACCATGTACTTCAACGTAAACACCTCTCCGTTCTGTGGTAAAGAAGGTAAGTATGTGACTTCACGTCAGATCCTTGACCGTCTGAACAAAGAACTGGTGCACAACGTGGCACTGCGTGTTGAAGAAACTGAAGATGCTGATGCGTTCCGCGTATCTGGCCGTGGTGAACTTCACCTGTCAGTTCTGATTGAAAACATGCGTCGTGAAGGTTTCGAAATCGCTGTTTCTCGTCCAAAAGTTATCAACAAGATGATTGATGGTCGTAAACAAGAGCCATTCGAAAACGTAACGCTGGATATCGAAGAACAGCACCAGGGTTCAGTCATGCAAGCCATGGGTGAGCGTAAGGGCGACGTTAAGGACATGATCCCTGACGGCAAAGGTCGTATCCGTCTGGATTACCTGATCCCAGCGCGTGGCCTGATCGGCTTCCGTACTGAGTTCATGACCATGACTTCTGGTACTGGCCTGCTGTACTCCACCTTCAGCCACTACGACGACGTTCGTCCGGGTGAAATCGGTCAGCGCCAGAACGGCGTTCTGATTTCTAACGGTCAGGGCAAAGCTGTAGCGTTCGCACTGTTCAGCCTGCAAGACCGCGGCAAATTGTTCCTGGGCCACGGCGCAGAAGTGTATGAAGGCCAGATCATCGGTATTCACTCACGTTCTAACGACCTGACCGTGAACTGCTTGACCGGTAAGAAGCTGACCAACATGCGTGCGTCCGGTACTGACGAAGCGACTACCTTGGTTCCTGCTATCAAAATGTCTCTGGAGCAAGCTCTGGAATTCATCGATGATGACGAACTGGTAGAAGTGACTCCTCAGTCTGTACGTATCCGTAAACGTCACCTGACTGAGAACGATCGTAAACGTGCAATGCGTGGTCCTAAAGAAAGTTAATTTTCTTCCTCGCTAGACGTTTTCAATCGAACAGGGCGCCTTTGGGTGCCCTGTTTTTTTTGTGTTTTTTACTCAATTTACCTCGCAACCCTGTGGTTCACTCCCTGTTCATACGTCCCTTTTCCCGCTAAAGTTAAGCATCATCTTTGAAATCAGGAGCGTGCAATGCTGTACATTTTTGATATGGGAAACGTCATTATTGATATTGATTTCAAACGTGTGCTTGGGGTGTGGAGCAACCTCAGCGGTACGCCTTTGGCGATACTCAATGAAAGATTTTCAATGGGCGACGTGTTCAAGAAGCACGAACGCGGCGAAATCAGCGACGAAGAGTTCGCCACCTCGCTGTGCGAAGAAATGGGCATTGCGCTCAGCTTTGAGCAATTCAGCGCGGGCTGGCACGCGGTGTTTGTTGGGCTGCGCCCAGAGGTGATTGAGCTGTTCAAAACGCTGCGCCAGCAGGGCCATCGCGTGGTAGTGCTGTCTAACACCAATAGCCTGCATCTCGACTACTGGCCAAAACACTTCCCTGAAATCGCAGAAAATACGGATGCTATTTATCTGTCGCAAGACTTAGGGATGCGTAAGCCCGAAACCCGCATTTTCGAATACGTGCTGAATAAAGAAGGCGTTAGCGCCAGCGAGGCGGTGTTCTTCGACGACGTGCTCGAGAACGTCGAGGCCGCACAGTCCGTGGGTATCAGAGCCGTGCTGGTGGAAGACAAAAAAACCGTACCAACCTGGTTTTCTGCCGCGGAGCATGGATGAGAGTACTGTGGCGTCGAGTAAAAGCGGGCGGGCATTTTGTACACCTGCTGCTTAAGCGTGCCGATAAGGATGGCCTGACGTTACTGGCGGGCCATCTGGCCTACGTTTCGCTGCTCTCCTTGGTGCCATTAATCGCAGTGGTCTTCTCGCTGTTCGCTCTTTTCCCGGTATTCTCCGAGATAAGCGAGCAGCTTAAAGCCTTTATTTTCAATAATTTCATGCCCGCCACAGGCGACGTGATCCAGCGCTACCTCGAGCAGTTTGTCGCCAACTCCAGCAAAATGACCGCCGTCGGTACCTGTGGGCTGATTATCACCGCGCTGCTGCTGATCGCCTCGGTGGACAGCGTGCTGAATAAGATTTGGGACAGCAAAAACAAACGTCCGATCGTCTTCTCCTTTGCCGTCTACTGGATGGTGCTGACCCTCGGCCCAATCCTGCTGGTAGCCAGCGTGGCGATCAGCTCCTACCTGCTCTCACTCAACTGGCTGAGCAACGTCACGGACGTGCATTCGGTGATCGACCGCGTGCTGCGCGTGCTGCCTCTGCTGATTTCGTGGATCTCCTTCTGGCTGCTTTATCAGGTCGTCCCGACGGTGCGCGTGCCGCCAAAAGACGCGTTAATCGGCGCTTTGGTCTCAGGCATATTATTTGAGCTAGGCAAGAAGGTGTTTGCGCTCTATATCCAGCTTTTCCCCTCTTATCAGCTGATTTATGGCGTGCTGGCGGTGATTCCGATCTTGTTCCTATGGGTCTATGTGAGCTGGTGTATTGTGCTGCTGGGGGCGGAGATCACCGTCACGCTGGGTGAATACCGCTCACTGCGCAAACTGCGCACTTCGGACACCGCGGCTTTAAATATCAAAGAACCCTAATGGCGTAACACGAAAGGATTTTTATGATTGCATTAATTCAACGCGTGCTGAATGCCAGCGTGACGGTTGATGGCGAAGTTTGCGGTGAGATTGGGCCAGGATTACTGATTTTGCTGGGTGTCGAACAGGGTGACGATGAGCAAAAGGCAAAAAAACTGTGCGATAAGGTGATCGGATACCGTATCTTCAGTGATGAGAACGGCAAGATGAACCTTAACGTGCAACAGGCAGGGGGCAGCCTGCTAGTGGTTTCGCAATTCACCCTGGTGGCCGATACCCAAAAGGGCAATCGCCCGGGCTTTTCGCGAGGCGCAGCGCCTCAAGAAGCCGAAAGACTGTATGACTACTTCTGCGGGGAATGCAGGGAGAAAGGCATTCCGACTGAAACAGGGCGCTTCGCCGCCGACATGAAAGTGGCACTGGTGAATGACGGACCCGTGACCTTCTGGCTACAAGTCTGATTTAAAAGGCATCGCGCCGGAGAGAATCTACCTATGTATCATTTGAGAGTTCCTGTAACCGAAAAAGAACTGGCGGCGTATTACTCCTTCCGCTGGGAGATGTTGCGTAAGCCGCTGCATCAGCCCGAAGGCTCAGAACGTGATGCCTATGACGCCATGGCACACCACCAAATGGTGGTGGATGAGCACGGCAACACCGTGGCCGTGGGGCGTTTGTATATTAATGCGGATAACGAGGCGTCGATTCGCTTTCTGGCCGTAGACCCGAACGTCCAAGGTAAAGGCTTGGGGACGCTGGTGGCGATGACGCTGGAGTCCGTTGCTCGTCAGGAGGGAGTGAAGCGCGTGGTGTGTAGTGCGCGCGAAGACGCTGAGGCATTCTTTGCCAAACTGGGTTTCGTTAACCAGGGGGAAATTACTACCCCGCAGACCACGCCAGTGCGCCACTTCTTGATGATCAAACCGATTGAGACGTTGGACGACATTCTGCACCGCCCCGATTGGTGCGGGCAGCTACAACAAGCTTGGTATGACCATATTCCGCTGAGTGAGAAAATGGGCGTGCGCATCAGCCAGTACACTGGCCAGCGCTTTGTCACCACCATGCCGGAAGCGGGGAATCAGAATCCGCACCATACGCTGTTCGCCGGCAGCCTGTTCTCATTGGCGACGCTGACCGGCTGGGGGTTAATCTGGTTGCTGCTACGCGAGCGCCACTTGGGGGGAACCATTGTTCTGGCCGATGCCCATATTCGCTACAGCGCGCCAGTCACCGGCCGTCCGCGCGCCATCGCCGACCTCAGCTCTATCAGTGGCGATCTCGACCGTCTGGCGAAGGGGCGCAGGGCCCGCGTTCAGTTGGAAGTGAATCTGTTAGGCGATGAGCCTAACGGAGCAATTTTTGAAGGGACCTATCTCGTTTTACCGGCGTCACCTGATGCTCCTCTCGAGCCGCAGATCAACTGATAACTGTCATCCTGCGAGCCGCGCCTGCCTTGGGCACTTCAATCATTCCAGTCACTTACGGTGTAAGTGACTGGAAGTCATTCAGTTACTGCCTGCTACTATTCCCTGACTCATTTGCTGGTCGATTTGCTTGCCATCGGCGCTGAGAGCGTGAAGCTTGCCGTTGAGCGTCGGTTTGAAATCGACATTCGCCGGAAGCTGCCCTTGCAGATTGAGCTGCAAGTTAGCATTGCCCTCTAGCGGTAGGTGAGGCCATCCCCAGTTTTCTAACACGTTCGACGGCACGGCGCGCCCTGTCAGATTGAGGGAGAAATTGCGCTGCGGCTGTTGGTCAACGTTGCCCGTGGCTTCCAGCAGACCTTCTTTAGTGAAGGCGCTCATTTCGGTGATTTTGACCTGATTGTCTGCGGCTTCCAGTGCCAGAGACGGCCGACGAACGTCGACTTTGTTGAAGGTTGCGTCGCTGGCATTAAGGTTGAGTTTGCCGGACCAGATGCCCCACTCGTGGTTACGCGCCAGAAGTAAATCGCTGCCGTAGCCGTCGAGCGCTGTGAGCTGGAAGGGGAACTGCGGCGAAATATCGATGATCAGATTGCGGTTGGTCATCAACTTGCCGATATACACCTCGGACAGCCAAGACGGCAGGGTTTGCAGCCAAAGCTGGCGCCAGTTTTGCGGCAAAGTGTATTCCAGCGCGGCAACCGTCAGTTCATCTAACTGTAAGCGCTTGTTGGCGCGAGTCCAGCTGCCGGTGGTGCGCAGCAGGCCGCCTTCCCAGCGCCCGCTCACTTGGCGAATGGCGATGCCCTGCGGCGAAAGGTCCAAATTCACTAACGGGTCGATGACATGCAGACTGCCATTGATCATCTCGGTGGCGTTGAGTGAGATTTCACCATCTTCGCTCTGCCAGTCACCGTCTTGCAGATTGACATCTTTCACTGACAGGTCGACATCGCTGAACGCCCAGTCTTGCCCTTGCAGGCGAGCATCAATCAGGTCAAAACGCTTAATACTGACTTTTGGTAACTTGTGGGCGTCTTGTAAGAACACCGACAGCGGCTCGGCGGTTTGCAGGCGGACATTGCTCAAACGCACGTTGTCGATAGTCCAACTGCCATCTGCCGCTCGGCTTGCCTTGCCGGTTAACTGGCCGCGAGCCAAGTCCCCGCCGAAGTTGTTCAGCGTGAGTTGATTATTGTTAATCTGACCTTGAACCAGAATGTTTTCAGCAGGAATGCCGTTGAGGGTCAGCGCAGAGGCACTAAGCTGGAACTCGGCATTTTCGCCAAGCACGCGCCCGGCCTTGGGCTGCCAAGGATAGATGCCAGCATTCACTTTTTGGCCATCAATTTCCCAGTCGTTCACATCACCGACCAGCGCCATTTTGCTCAACTGAAGCGTGTTGGCCTGAATCGGCAAATTCAACGCGGAAGGGTTGAGATTGAGACGCCCGTTGATGAGCGTGATGCGATCGAAGAATTTGGGATCGGTGATTTGGCGCCAGCTCAGGTCGAGATTTACCTGTGCCGCATTCAGCGCGTCCGGCTGGTTTTTGGCCCCCAATGTCACACCATTGAGCACAATGCGGCCTGGTTCTGACCAGCCGTGGTCTATTTTTCCGACTGATAGGTGGTAGTTACTGTTGCCAGTGATCCATTGGCTGACTTGCGTCGCCGCCCAGCGCGTTTGCAACAGCACATAGAGCAGCACAACCGCCAGCACCAACAGCAGGACTAATGTCAGCAAAACTTTACCGATAAATTTCATCGTCTAAATCCGTATCCGTCGGGAAAGGAGTGTAAGAGTACCTTGTTTATGCCGTAAACAGTGGCCTTTCTCAATAGGTTAGCATGACAGAGACAAGAAAATGCGGCGAGGGTTCCAGACCTCTCGCCGCAGTTGCAGGGGTTACAGCGGATGTTTATTTTTCGTGCGGGAAAATCAGGTTCAGCACAATGGCGGTAATGCCGCCAGCCGCAATACCCGAGGAGAGCAGGGTTTTCAGCCAGTCCGGGGCGAATTGCAAAATCAGCGGCTGCTGGGAAACGCCCATGCCGACGGCCAAAGAGAGCGCCATGATCATAATCGCCCGGCGATTCAGGCGCTCGCGGGAAACAATGCGCACACCGGATGCCGCGATGGTACCGAACATCACGATGGTCGCGCCGCCCAGCACCGGCTCAGGAATATGCTGCACAAAGCCCGCCACGGCGGGGAACAGGCCCAGCGCGATCAGCATCAATGCCACCACAAACCCGACATAGCGACTGGCAACGCCGGTTAACTGAATCACGCCGTTGTTCTGGCCGAAGCAGGAGTTAGGGAAGGTGTTGAACACGGCTGAAAGCATCGAGTTCAGGCCATTGGCTAATACGCCGCCTTTGATGCGCTTCATATACAGCGGGCCGCTGACCGGCTGCTCGGAAACGTCAGAGGTGGCGGTAATGTCGCCGATGGTTTCCAGCGAGGTCACCATGAAAATCAGCATCAAAGGAATCAGTAAGTTCCAGTCGAAGCCCAGCCCGTAGTACAGCGGGGTCGGCAGCGTAACCAGATTGGTCTGTGTCGCCGGAGCCGAGGCTGGCAGCATGCCCATCAACCACGCGGCGACGTAGCCCACGGCCATTGCGATCACCAGCGAGGCGACGCGCAGGTAAGGGTTTTTCTGGCGGTTGAGTAGGATAATTACTACCAGAACCACGGCGGCCAGCAGCAAGTTCTTCGGCGCGCCAAAGGTGTGATCGCTCATCGCCGTGTAGCCGCCGCCAATTGACGTCAGGCCAACTTGAATCAGCGACAGGCCGATAATCATTACTACAATGCCCGACACCAGGGGCGTGATCACCCGGCGGGCCAGATGCAGGAAGCGGGAAAGAATGATTTCGGTGCAGGACGCCACCATTAGGGTGCCGAACAGCGCCGCCATCATGGTTGGGACATCCGCGCCGCCGTTTTTCAACGCCATACCGCCCATGATTAACGGCGCGACAAAGTTAAAGCTGGTGCCCTGAATGGAGAGCAGCCCGGAGCCGACCGGCCCCCAGGTTTTAATTTGCAAAATGGATGCGAGGCCGGACGCAAACAGCGACATGCTAATAATGTGCTGAGTATCCTGCGCCGGCAGGCCGAGTGCCTGACAAATAAGCAGCGCGGGGGTGATTACGGCCACGAACATCGCCAATAAGTGCTGACAGGCGGCAAACAGGGTTTGCGGCAGCGGCGGGCGATCTTCAAGGCGATAAATCAGTTCACTGTGCTGTGGGCGGGAAAGTTCGGCGTGCTGTGCGTCTGTCTCGGCAGATTGCGTACTCATGATTTGGGCGTCCATTAAGCGGCAAAGCGGGCATTTTTCATGAAAACCTTTCCAAAAGCAATCGATTGCGAAACCAAATTTTTGAGAGAAAACGCTAATTCTCGTCGCACGTTGACACTGTTTTTCTTGCACTGAATTGCCTATCTGACTTCTAATTCCCTCTCAAGAAAACAACAGCGATCCGGAGTTCTTATAACTCAATAATAATTATGGATTTTTGCACACATGGAGCATTTCAATGATTCATCTCGATACCTATGGCACGCTCGTTGCCGCGACGTTAGTCCTCCTTTTAGGCCGTAAGTGCGTCCAATCAATCTCTTTCCTTAAAAAGTACACCATTCCCGAACCCGTTGCGGGCGGTTTGCTGGTGGCTTTCTTACTTTTACTTGCTAATCAACTCTTTGATTGGGAAGTGAGTTTTGATATGTCGTTGAAAGAACCGCTGATGTTGGCCTTCTTCGCCACCATCGGCCTGAATGCCAACCTTGCGAGTTTGCGGGCGGGAGGTAAGGCATTGGCCTTGCTGGTATTCGTGGTGCTCGGGTTACTGCTGCTGCAAAACGCCATCGGCATTGGCATGGCGAAACTGCTCGGTCTCGACCCGCTGATGGGCCTGCTGGCTGGCTCTATCACCCTTTCCGGCGGGCACGGAACGGGGGCGGCGTGGAGCAAGCTGTTCGTAGAGAAATACGGCTTTGAGAATGCCACCGAAGTCGCGATGGCCTGCGCCACCTTCGGCTTAGTGCTGGGCGGCATTATTGGCGGCCCGGTAGCGCGCTATCTGGTGAGCCACTCTTCGACACCCAACGGCACGCCGGACGACGCGGCTGACCCTAGCGCATTCGAAAAACCGGCCGTCGGGCGCATGATAAGCTCAATGGTTCTGCTGGAAACCATTGCCCTGATTGCTATCTGCCTGACGGCGGGCACTCACGTTTCCAAGCTGCTGCAAGGCTCGGCCTTCGAAATCCCGACCTTTGTTTGCGTGCTGTTCGTCGGGGTTATCCTCAGTAACCTGCTGGCGTGGTTGGGGTTCTATCGCGTCTTCGACCGCGCGGTTTCCGTACTGGGTAACGTCAGCCTTTCGCTGTTCCTTGCGATGGCTTTGATGAGTTTGAAGTTGTGGGAGATGGCGTCGTTGGCGCTGCCGATGATGGCAATCCTCGGCGTTCAGACTCTGTCGATGGCACTGTACGCGATTTTTGTGACTTACAGGGTGATGGGGCGTAACTACGACGCGGCGGTACTGGCGGCGGGACACTGTGGCTTTGGTCTGGGAGCAACGCCGACCGCGATCGCCAACATGCAGGCGATCACCAACCGTTTTGGCCCGTCGCATTTGGCGTTTCTGGTGGTTCCAATGGTAGGAGCATTCTTTATTGATATCGCGAACGCGATTGTCATCAAGCTGTTCTTACTGCTGCCTATTTTCCCAAGCGTGGCGTGATGTGATTGAGTGCCAGGGACGGCACTTAACTCATCTAGGCGTTGGTGTAGCGCACTCTTTCAGGCAGCCAGCGCTCAATCAGCGCGTGTGCATGTTGCGGGAACTGCTGTTGCAGGTAACGCGCAATGCGCTGCACTTCGGGGATCATCGCTTGATCGCGCAGTAAGTCTGCCACTTTAAACTCTGCACTGCCGGTTTGTCGGGTGCCCAGTAACTCGCCCGGCCCACGAATTTCTAAATCTTGTTGAGCAATCACAAAGCCGTCGTTGCTATCGCGCAGCACTTGCAGGCGAATCTGCGCCGTTTTGCTCAGCGGCGTTTTATACAGCAGCACACAGTGCGAGGCGACAGCGCCACGGCCGACGCGCCCGCGCAACTGGTGAAGCTGCGCCAGACCTAGTCGCTCAGGGTTCTCAATAATCATCAGGCTGGCATTTGGTACATCAACCCCTACTTCAATCACCGTGGTGGCGACCAGTAATTGCACTTCGCCCTGCTTGAAAGCCAGCATTACCGCCTGTTTTTCTTGAGCTTTCATTCGCCCATGAACCAGCCCAATTTTTAGTTCGGGCAGGGCTTCTTTTAAGCCTTCCCACGTTGCTTCGGCAGCCTGGGCTTCCAGCATTTCCGACTCTTCAATCAGCGTACACACCCAGTAAGCCTGACGATTTTCCTGCTCACAGGCGCTTTTCACCCGCGCAATGATATCGCTGCGGCGAGTGTCTGGAATGGCGACCGTGGTCACCGGCGTTCGGCCGGGCGGCAGTTCGTCGATGACGGAGGTATCAAGGTCGGCATAGGCAGTCATCGCCAGCGTTCGCGGGATGGGCGTGGCGGTCATGATTAGCTGGTGCGGGTGGAATCCCTGCTGTTTGCCTTTTTCCCACAGCGCCAGACGTTGATGAACCCCGAAACGGTGCTGCTCATCGATAATCACTAAGGCGAGAGAGGAGAAGAGTACCTGCTCTTGAAATATGGCGTGCGTGCCGACGACCATGGAAACTTCGCCGCTGGCGATAGCCTCTTGCTGAGCCTGGCGGGCTTTGCCTTTCTGCTTTCCGGCGAGCCAACCCACCTTAATACCCAGCGGTTCAAACCACTGGCGGAAGTTATTGGCATGCTGTTCGGCCAGCAGCTCAGTCGGCGCCATCAGCCCAACCTGTTTACCTTGCGCAATGGCGCAGAGCGCGGCCAGTGCGGCAACCAGCGTTTTACCCGAGCCAACGTCGCCCTGAACCAATCGCATCATCGGGTAGTTTTTGGTTAAGTCCTGTTCGATTTCGGCCACCACGCGCTGCTGCGCGCCGGTAGGGCTGAAAGGCAGCGAAGCCAAAAACTTATCTTTCAGGCGGTCATCGTGCTTAAGCGGCAAGGCTTTATAGCTTTGAGTGCCGGCCCGGACGGCGAGCATGCTGAGGTTATGAGCGAGTAACTCCTCCATAATCAGCCTGCGCTGCGCGGGGTGCTGGCCTTTTTCCAAATCGGCTAACTGAATATCTGGCGGCGGCCGGTGCAGAAGATGCAGGGCTTTCGGCAGTGAAATCAGCGTCCGGCTGAGTTCTTCAGGCAGCAGTTCGGCAATCGGCACGGTGTCGAGCAACTCAAGGGCTTGATCGGTGAGCTTACGCAGGGTTGCCTGGCGGATACCTTCCGTCGTCGGATAGACCGGAGTCAGAGACTCTTGCAGCACGACTTCGCTGTTTTCGCCCTGAATGCGATATTCAGGGTGAATGATTTCTGCGCCGATGGTGCCGCGTTTTATCTCGCCATAGGCAGTAACGCGCCTTCCGGGAGCGAGGCTGTTTTTCATCGCCGCATTGAAATTGAAGAAACGCAAAGTGACCATGCCCGTGCCGTCGCTAATCTGGCATGTCATCATTCTGCGCCGCCCAAAGCTGATGTCGCTGCGCAATACTTCCCCTTCTATGGTCGCAAAAATGCCCGGAAGCAGGTCATTGATGGCATAGAGGCGGGTGCGATCTTCATAGCGTAGGGGAAGGTGGAGCAGTAAGTCCTGAATGGTTTCGAGGCCGAGTTTAGCTAGCTTATCAGCCTGACTAGCCCCAACGCCGGAAAGCGACGTCAGAGGGATGGCATCGAGCAGGCGGCCCTTCATCTTCTTTTAACCGTCATTTGCATTGCGGACCACCATTCGTCATCAGCCACGATTTGCCCGGTTTCGTCGATCAACGGGCGAGGAAGTTTTTTGCGTTTCGCGACGTTAGATAATACAGGATAACCCCCCTCAAAAAGCAGGCGCTGCTGCTCTTTGTGAGCTAACGGACTGATTTCACGCTGATACATCCCGGCATTTTGCCGCTGGCGCTGTGCTTCATACAGGATGAGTGCAGAGGCGACGGAGACATTCAGCGACTGAACCATGCCCACCATGGGGATAACGATATCGCTATCGGCTAACGCTAAGGCTTCGGGGCTGATACCGGTTTTTTCCTGACCGAGCAGAATGCAGGTCGGGCGAGTGTAGTCGATGGTGCGAAAGTCTACCGCTTTGTCGGAAAGGTGAGTGGCCAGCACTTGCATCCCTTTCGCTTTCATTTTGGCGACGGCGGATTCAATGGTTTGGTGAGTTTTCACCTGCACCCAGCTGTTACTTCCTGCAGCGGAGGAAACCAGCGTACGCATGCGACTTGAGGGCCAAACCGCGTGGACTTCGTGAACGCCAACGGCATCTGCTGTGCGGATAACCGCGGCGATATTATGCGGCTTATGCACTTCTTCCATGCATACCGTCAGGTCTGGCTGCCGGGCTGCAAGCATTTCGCAGATGCGCGCATAACGTTCAGGAGTCATGACGGCTAGTTTCGATTACGGCTGACTTTAATCACGTCCGGCATGATGCGGATTTTGCGCATGATATTTGCCAGATGCACGCGGTCGCGGGTCGTCAGGCGAATAAAGGCGCTATAAACCCGTCCATCTTTTTCTTCGGTACTCAGACTCTGAATGTTCGACTGGGCAGCATTGATAGCAGCCGTCAGGTTCGCCAGCGCGCCCTGATGATTGAACATATCAACTTTGATTTCCGCGATAAACTCTTGGTCTGTTTCTTGGTCATCCCAATCTACAGCCATGAATTTCTCAGGCTCTTTCTGGTATCCGCGAATGTTACGGCAGGATTCGTGGTGAATAACGAGACCTTTACCCGGGCTGACGTGGGCAATAATCGGGTCGCCAGGAATAGGGCGGCAGCACTTCGCGAAGGTGATCAGTACGCCATCTGCGCCTTTGATTGGCAGATTGCGCGTGCCGCTGCTAGCCATAGACGACTGGTCGCCCATGAGATTTTTGGCAACCACCACGCTCATGGCGTTACCTAAGCCGATTTCAGCTAGCAGGTCATCCATCGCGGTGAGCTTCATGCGATCCAGCTCGTTTTTGATGTTCTCTGGCGGCAGATCGGAAATCTTTTTACCACTACCCAATGCGTGATTGAGCAACCGGCGACCGAGTGAAACGGAGTCATCGCGTTTCAAGTTCTTGAGCATTTGGCGGATTTTGGCACGAGCACGTGAGCTCACAACAAAGTTCAACCACGCCGCATTCGGACGTGCGCCCGGTGCCGTAATGATCTCGATAGTCTGGCCGCTGGTCAGTGGCTGCGAAAGCGGGTAAGGCTGTCTGTCGACGCGCGCACCGACACAGGCATGGCCGATGTCAGTGTGAACTGCGTAGGCGAAGTCGACAGGCGTCGCACCCGCTGGCAGTTCTACGATGCGTCCTTCAGGGGTGAAGACGTAAATTTCATCAGGGAAGAGGTCTGATTTTACGCTTTCAATGAATTCGAATGAGTTACCGGCACTTTGCTGGAGCTCAAGCAGGCTTTGCAGCCAGCGCTGGGCGCGAATCTGCGCCGTGGTGCTATTTTCGCCATTCTCTTTGTAGGCCCAGTGAGCGGCAACACCCATCTCTGCCATCTGGTCCATATCTTCGGTACGGATTTGCACTTCAACCGGCACGCCGTGCGGGCCAATCAGCGAAGTATGCAGAGATTGATAGCCGTTGGCTTTTGGAATGGCGATGTAGTCTTTGACTCGGCCTGGACGCGGTTTATACAGGCTGTGAGCCTGACCTAACACGCGGTAGCAGGTGTCGAGTTCTTTGACGATGACCCGAAAAGCATAGATATCCATAATGGAATGGAAGCGCTGCTCTTTCAGGTGCATTTTGCAGTAGATAGAATAGAGGTGCTTTTCGCGACCACTCACCCGACACTGAATTCCGGCTTCGGTCAGACGCCCTTCAATTTCAGAAAGTATCTTCTGAATCATCTCTTTACGGTTACCACGCGCGGCTTTCACCACTTCTTTAATGACGCGATAACGGTTCGGATACAGGGCTTCAAAACCTAGCTCTTCAAGCTCAGTTTTCAGATGGTGGATACCCAAACGGTGTGCCAGCGGGCTGTAAATTTCCAGCGTTTCGCGGGCAATGCGGCGGCGTTTATCCGGGCGTAAAGAGCCCAGCGTGCGCATGTTATGGGTACGGTCGGCGAGTTTGATCAGAATGACGCGGATGTCTTGCACCATCGCCATGATCATTTTGCGGAAGTTTTCCGCCTGCGCTTCTTTCTTATCTTGGAACTTCAGCTTGTCCAGCTTTGAAACGCCTTCGACCAGTTCGGCAACGCTTTTGCCGAACAGTTGCTCCATATCCTGATATGTCGCAGGCGTGTCTTCGATGACGTCATGTAATAACGCCGCCATCAGAGTCTCGTGGTCGAGCCTCATTTCAGCCAAAATACAGGCTACCGCTACCGGGTGAGTAATGTAAGGTTCACCGCTCGAGCGAGTCTGCCCCTCGTGCGCGTCCCGCGCGACGAGGTAAGCCTGCACGAGGCGCTTGATTTGCTCCTCTGGCAGGTATTTTTGAATCAGTTGATTCAGGCTTTCAAAGATGTACAAGTGAGATCCGTTTCGTTAATTAACGACGGCCTTCAGCGATGGCAGTCACTGCCTGAATCTCTGCGGCTTCCTGCTCTTGTTGCTCCTGACGATCGCGAACGTCGAGGATCTGATTAGTAATCAAACCTTCTTCGATTTCACGTAGGGCAATAACAGTGTATTTATCGTTTTCTTCAGCGACCAGTGGATCTTTACCACCAGATTGCAGCTGGCGTGCGCGACGAGCAGCCACCAACACCAGGTCAAAACGGTTACCAATTTTCTCTACAGCGTCTTGAACAGTTACGCGTGCCATATATGTGCTACTCCACAGGGTGACGAAAGACTGGGCATAATACTGAAAGTGACTTCAGTCTGCCAATAGTTTGGTGATTAATCCGTCATGGCGAAGCTTTTGACGGCTCAGACGCAGACGTTCGGCGCGAATAATGGTTTTTAAATCCGATAAAGCCAGATCAAAATCATCGTTCACAATTAAATAGTCGTACTCAGCAAAGTGGGTCATTTCCGCGACGGCTTGCGCCATACGTTTAGCAATGACTTCTTCGCTATCCTGTCCGCGGCCACGCAGGCGGCGATCCAGTTCGTCTTTCGACGGCGGCAATACAAAAATGCTGCGCGCTTGCGGCATCTTTTTACGAATTTGCTGCGCACCTTGCCAGTCGATGTCCAAAAACACGTCAACGCCTGATGCCAGAACTTGCTCAATCGCTTCGCGCGAGGTTCCGTAGTAGTTACCGAAAACTTCAGCGTGTTCGAGGAAAGCTTCTTTAGCGATCATCTCGCAGAATTCTTCTTTCGAGACGAAGAAATAGTGTTCTGCATGTTTCTCTCCCGGGCGAACTGCGCGAGTCGTATGGGAAATGGAAACTTGAGTATCGTAAAGAGGCTGAGTTTTCAGCAAAGCCTGAATCAGACTTGATTTACCTGCTCCACTGGGTGCGGAGATAATATATAGCGTGCCTTGGACCATGATGACGTTTCAACTGAATAGGTTGATAGGAAGTGTGCGAAGAGTGATCTTCCGCACAGTATACACGCTAGCCGCTTCTGGTGCAGCGTTGAGACGTATTTCATCGCAACATCTGTGGATAAAACAGCGCTAAAAGTCATTTTTCCACGATGGATTCCAAATTTTTTTCCTGTTGCAGCAACAAAGTCGAATGTCAGGAATGCATATCGCAAGCTTATTCATCGGCGATGGCGGGACAAAGCATTTCGGTATCTACTCACTGGGCTTAAGTCAGTCCCACAAGGAGGTGCCGATGCGCTGGATAGTTAAATTGCTGCTCTTGCTGTGTTTTCTGCCAACCCAGAGTTTTTCCAGTTGCCCAGACTGGCCTCAGTCACGATTAGATCTCGAAACTCAGGCGCTGACCGCGCAGCTATTGCATTGGGATACGCGTTATCACCAATACGGGCAGAGCCTGATAGACGACGCGACCTACGACAGTTTGCGCCATAAGCAGAGTGACTGGCTGCGATGCGCGGGCCGGCCACTCTCTGAGGCTAACCCACCGCGCGACGCCTCTTCAGCCTCAAGCGCTCTGATTCAGCATCCTTTTGCTCATACCGGATTGAAGAAGCTGCGCGACGAATCGGCTCTGGCTCGCTGGATCATTGGTCGTCAAGACCTTTGGGTGCAGCCGAAAATAGACGGTGTTGCTGTGACTTTGGTTTACCAGAAAGGAAAGCTGGTTTCTCTAATGAGCCGTGGCGATGGCCTGATGGGGCAGAACTGGACATCCAAAGCGGCATTTATTCCCGCTATTTTGCCGACGATTGCCGACACCCGCGAGCAGTTGACTCTGCAAGGTGAGCTGTTTCTGCTGATGAACGGTCATCAACAGAAAGAGTCGGGAGGTGTGAATGCTCGCTCGAAAGTCGCGGGTGCCATGATGCGCCATTCTCCATCAGCGACCTTAAGCCAGTTGGGACTGTTCATCTGGTCTTGGCCGGATGGGCCGAAAACAATGGAGGCAAGGCTCAGCGAGCTGACAAAATTAGGTTTCCCCCTCGCGGAATCCTTTTCCCAGCCAGTGACCACCTCTCAGGATATAGCCCACTGGCGAGAGGCGTGGTTCAACCAGCCTTTGCCTTTTGTCACAGACGGCGTGGTGGTGAGGCAGGGGCAAGAACCCGCTGGCCGCTATTGGAAAAATAATACGGCAGACTGGGCAATTGCCTGGAAATACCCGCCCGAGGCCCAGCTTGCCGAAATCAGGAGTATTGAAACGCTGGTCGGCAGGCGAGGCAAACTGACGGTGATCGTGCATCTCAAAGCGATAAAGCTTGATGACAAAAGGGTCACAAAAGTCAGTATTGGTTCTCCACAGAAGCTTCGGGAGTGGGATCTCGCGCCGGGCGACCACGTTTCTATTGTTCTGGCCGGGCAGGGTATACCCGTGCTGGAGAAGGTTGTTTGGCGGGTGAAGCAGCGGCCTAACTCAGATGCTATCCTCATGAACGATTACACGCCGCTCACCTGCTTTAAACCCACGGCGGGCTGCGAGCAGCAATTCCTATCTCGCCTCACATGGCTGAGTGGCCCGAACGCCTTAAAATTGAGAGGGCTGGGGGAGGCCACTTGGCGGTCACTGATGAATGATAAGAAAGTGACGGATTTGGCAGATTGGTTGAGTCTGACGCCTGAGAGCATTGCTGCATTGCCTGGGCTAGGTCCGAAGCAGGGGCAGAACATTTATGCTGAGTTGCAACTCGCTAAACAGAAAACCTTCAGGCAGTGGCTTTCGGCCATTGGCTTCCCCACCTTTGCACTGAACGTTGCTGCAACTCAGAAGCACTGGCGGGAAGTTGAAAGCCTGACGGCAGAAGGTTGGCAAAAATCGGTGGGAATTGGCAAAAAGAGAGTCGGGGATATTTTAGCGTTCATCCATCACCCAGACGTCCAAGAGTTGGCTGAGTTTCTGGGCCAACAGCGCATACCTGCCTTTGATTTGGCAGGTATGCCCGAATAGCAATTGAGTTGGGTTTCTCAGTGATCGGAATGCGGATAGTTAAATACCGGCAGCCCCAGACGGAAACGCAGGGCGATCAGACGGGCAATAAAGCCAACCAGCAGGGTGATAATTACCACCAAATTGTGTGGCAAAGAGAAGTACTGCAAACCGATGTATATCCAAGCCGACGCGAAGGAAATACCGGCATAAATCTCTTTTTGGAAAACCAGCGGGATCTGGTTGCACATCATATCGCGCAGTACGCCGCCGAAGACGCCGGTTATCACCGCACACACCGAGGCTATGATGGCGCCGTGCCCCATATCCAACGCAACTTGGGTACCTATAATAGAAAAGACCACTAGGCCAAGGGCGTCTAAAACCAAGAACAGTCGGCGCAGGTGACGCATCAGCGGCGCGAGGAAAGTTGTCAGCAGTGCCGCTGCCGCCACAATCACAATGTACTCAGGATGCTTCACCCAGCCCAGCGGGTAGTGGCCCAGCAGCATGTCGCGGACCGAACCGCCGCCAATGGCGGTCGCCGCAGCAATGATAATGACGCCAAAGGTATCCATTTTGCGACGTCCGGCCGCTAAGGCACCTGTCATCGCTTCGGCTGTAATACCAATGATATAAAGAACGGTAAGCAACATAGTTTTCGCTGGTCTTAAAAAAGGTGAAGTGTGGGTCGGCGCTCAGAGTAGAGAGGTTTGATTGTTTGAGCGATTGAGTTTTTCTGACAGATGGCTCATCGGATTATAAAAAATAATCCGTGGGCACAGATAATCCCTTTCTTTAAAAGGATACACAAAGATTGGTCCATCTTCACATTAGAAATAATAAATCGAAATTCTATCCCGATAGGCTGACCTAATCCCCCTTCAATCAACTTCCATAGTGCCTTTTGCACTTTACCGGTAGCGCAAAGTCGCTGTGCAGGTTACGATTATTAAAAATCATCACTCATAACATTGATGTTTGGTGTTGCCTTGAGTTACTGACATGCTCGTCTGGAGGAATGCATGAAACCTGAAAATCCAGTTGCGTTAACGCAGCGCGGACCAGCTGAACATGAAAGACGTGAGCAGATAATCAATGCTGCTTTTGACCATTTTCGTCATTTTGGATATGCCAAAACCTCGGTGGCCGACTTGGCTAAGGCGATTGGTGTCTCAAGTGCCTATATTTACAAGTTTTTCGAATCAAAACAGGCGATTGGTGAGGCGGTCTGCTCCCAGCGCGTAGGGCAGATTGGGCTGGCATTGCGCGAAATTGCTGACAGCGACCAAACTGCCACTTTGCGCTTACGCACTATCTTCAAAGCCTTGATGACGAAAAGCCTGGATCTGTTCTTTGAAGACAGAAAGTTGCATGACATTGCCGCCGTAGCTGCAGCCCAGCATTGGAAATCTGCCCTTAACCATCGCGCGGAGCTTTACAGCATTGTTCAGCAAGTGGTAACAGATGGCCGCGAGTCTGGAGAGTTTGAGCGCAAGACACCTTTAGATGAAGTCTGTCTGGCGATAACCAGCGTGATGACGCCTTTCTCCCACCCGTTGATGCTTGAGCAAAAAACGCCTGAACAACTGGAAGAACGCGTGATAGCTATCACAAGTTTAGTGCTGCGCAGCCTTTCGAATTAAGAAAGGATACAAAAATTTGCAGGTTACGAGTTTACAAAATCGTAATTCATCACATACTGTCACTCAAGGTGACAATAATCCCGCCGACGCTGGTTTGCGATAAAAAACCGGCAAGGCAATATGAACTTTAAGAACGAAAGAGGAACGTTTTATGACTCATCGTCGAGTGGTTATTACCGGCATGGGGGCTGTGAGTCCTCTTGGCTGCGACATTGAAACCATCTGGAAGCGTTTACTGGCTGGTCAGTCAGGCATCCGCGTTTTACCTGATGAAATCGTAGAAACCCTGTCTGTGAAAATTGGCGGTCAGGTCTTAACGAAAGAGCAGGACCCGGAATCAGGCTTTGATCCCGATGAATCAGTCTTGCCTAAAGACCAGAAAAAGATGGACCGTTTCATTCTTTTTGCGATGGCCGCAGCAGATAAAGCCATTGCAGACTCCGGCTGGAAAGCAGAAACCGCCGAGCAGCAAGAGCGCACCGCAACCATTATTGGCTCTGGTATCGGCGGCTTCCCGGCGATTGCTAATGCCGTGCGCGTGAATGACAGCCGTGGTGCTAAACGCTTGTCGCCTTTCACTATTCCTTCATTCTTGGTTAATCTGGCCTCTGGCCAAGTTTCGATTAAACATCAGTTTAAAGGCCCAATTGGCGCGCCGGTAACGGCTTGCGCAGCTGGCGTTCAGGCTATCGGCGATGCCGTGCGTCTGATTCGCAACGATGAAGCAGATGTAGCCCTTTGCGGTGGCGCGGAAGCAGCCATCGATACTGTAAGTCTGGGTGGTTTTGCTGCAGCCAAGGCAATGTCCTCAGGCCACACCGATCATCCTGAAAAAGCCTCTCGCCCGTTTGATAGCGCGCGTGATGGTTTCGTGATGGGCGAAGGCGCAGGCATGCTGGTGATTGAAGAGCTGGAACATGCGAAAGCCCGTGGTGCAAAAATTCTGGCAGAAATCGTCGGTTACGGCACCAGCGGCGATGCATACCACATGACATCCGGCGCCGAAGACGGCAACGGTGCTGGCCGCGCAATGAAAATTGCTCTGCGCCAGGCTGGTTTGCAGCCATCCGACATCCAACACCTGAATGCGCACGCGACGTCGACTCCGGTGGGCGATCTCGGTGAAATTAACGCCATCAAAACCCTGTTCGGCACCGACGGCAAGCTGGCGGTAACCTCAACTAAATCTGCAACCGGCCACTTGCTGGGCGCGGCGGGCGGTCTTGAAACCATCTTCACCATTCTGGCTATTCGTGACCAGATCGTGCCACCAACGCTGAATCTGGACAATAAAGACCCGGCGGCGGAAGGTTTGAATATCGTCGGTAATAAAGCTCTGCCTTACGCGATCAACTACGCGCTCTCCAACGGTTTCGGCTTCGGCGGTGTTAACGCCTGCGTGCTGTTAAAACGCTGGGAAGACTAAGCAAAACTGAGCTTTACACATGAAGCAGATATGAAAAAGCCCGCGAAAGCGGGCTTTTTGTTGGGGGCGAAATCACTCAATATTCTGAATCTGCTCGCGCATCTGCTCGATCAGCACTTTCAGCTCGATGGCTGAGGTGGTGACGTCAGAATTGATGGATTTGGAAGCCAGCGTGTTTGATTCGCGGTTGAACTCTTGCATCATGAAGTCCAGACGGCGGCCGACGGCTTCTTCCTTTTTGAGGATTTTATGCGTTTCTTTTACATGCGCATCAAGGCGGTCCAGCTCTTCTGCCACGTCTACGCGCTGAGCCATTAACACCAGCTCCTGCTCCAGACGGGTGTTTTCCAGCTGAACTTGCGCATCTTCCAGTTTACTGACCAGACGCTCGCGCTGCCATTGCAGCACGTTTGGCATCTGGGCGCGCACTTTGACCACTTCAGCACTGACGCCGTCGAGGCGCGTTTCAATCAGCGTCTTCAGGGCGGCGCCTTCGCTTTCGCGGGCGGTGATGAAATCGTCGATGGCGGTTTCCAGCGCAACCAGCAGTTCATTGCTGATCGCATCTAAATCTTGCTCTTCGGCCAGCATCACGCCTGGCCAGCGCAGAACTTCTAGCGGATTGATTTCGCCTTCGTCGCTCTGCATTTTTACCCATTGGGCGGCGGCAACCAGCTGTTTAGCCAGTTTTTCATTCAGTTGCAGGGTGCTTTGTGCGCTTGGGTCGAGATCAAAACGCAGGTTACATTCGACTTTCCCACGGGTCAGGCGGGAGCGAAGACGCTCGCGGATCACCGGCTCGAGGCTGCGGAACTGCTCTGGCAGACGGATGTAGGTTTCGAGATAACGTTGGTTCACCGAGCGGAGTTCCCACGCTGCGCTGCCCCAGTCGCCCTTGATTTCACGTCGGGCATAAGCGGTCATACTACGGATCATGTCTGCGTACCTGTTGATGTAAAGATGGAGCGATTATAGCTTCCGTGGGCGGGTCATGATAGGCATTCCCTGAAACCCGCGCGCATATTCAGGCTCTTTATACAGATATTATCGGGCGATTTACTCACTAGCCCGCCAGATGCAACGCGAGTGAATTTCTGTATAATGCGCAGCCAAACACGATTCGCGACCCGGAGATCAACCCATGCGTCCAGCAGGCCGAAATGCACAACAGGTGCGCCCCCTGACACTGACCCGTAACTATACCAAACATGCTGAAGGTTCAGTTTTAGTGGAATTTGGTGATACCAAAGTGCTTTGTACCGCCACGGTTGAAGAAGGTGTTCCGCGCTTTCTTAAAGGCCAAGGGCAGGGTTGGATCACTGCCGAATACGGCATGTTGCCGCGCTCTACCCACACGCGTAACTTCCGTGAAGCTGCTAAAGGCAAGCAGGGCGGGCGTACGCTTGAGATCCAACGCCTGATTGCTCGCTCGCTGCGCGCCGCCGTAGATTTGAAAAAGCTCGGCGAATTCACCATCACGCTCGACTGCGACGTTTTGCAAGCTGACGGCGGCACCCGTACTGCTTCTATTAGCGGCGCCTGCGTGGCGCTGGCCGACGCGCTGAATGCGCTGGTTGCCGCTGGCAAGCTGAAAGCCAACCCAATGAAAGGTCTGGTGGCGGCAGTGTCAGTGGGTATCGTTAAGGGTGAAGCGCTGTGCGACCTCGAGTATGTAGAGGACTCTGCGGCTGAAACGGATATGAACGTAGTAATGATGGAAGATGGCCGCATGATTGAGGTGCAGGGCACCGCAGAAGGTGAGCCGTTCAGCCATGAAGAGCTACTGAGCTTGTTGACCCTCGCACGAGAGGGAATCGACACTATCTTCCAGGCGCAGAAAGCGGCGCTAGCGGAATAATTTTTAAGGCGACTGAGAAGTCGCCTTTTTTATGGCCTAAAGGCCGACGACCGACTGAGAACAGAGTAGACAGGAGACCCCCATGAAAGCTTATCAGCGCCAGTTTATTGAATTTGCATTAAACAAACAGGTTTTGAAGTTTGGTGAATTCACCTTGAAATCAGGCCGAATCAGCCCGTACTTCTTTAATGCCGGTTTATTTAATACTGGGCGCGATTTGGCGTTGCTGGGCCGTTTTTATGCCGAAGCCTTAATGGATTCTAAAATCGATTTCGACTTAGTATTTGGCCCAGCCTACAAGGGTATCCCGATTGCGACCACCACCGCCGTGGCGCTGGCCGAGCATCACGACCGAGACGTGCCTTACTGCTTTAACCGTAAAGAAGCCAAAGATCACGGCGAAGGCGGTTTGCTAGTGGGAAGCCCGTTGCAGGGCCGAATCATGCTAGTAGATGATGTGATCACCGCCGGAACGGCGATCCGTGAATCCATGGAGATTATCGCGGCGCATCAGGCCACTCTCGCGGGCGTGCTGATTTCTCTCGACCGCCAAGAGCGCGGCCGTGCCGATATTTCTGCGATTCAGGAAGTCGAGCGCGACTATCATTGTAAGGTGATTTCGATTATCACTCTGCAAGACCTGATTGCTTATCTGGAAGAGAAAACGGAGATGGCCGACCATCTGGCCGCCGTGCGTGCTTACCAGCAGAAGTACGGGGTCTAAACTCTATTAAGTATCGCCACTGAAAGGGAATCAGTATGGATTTGTCGTCGCATAAGCATGGTGCAATGCCCAGTGGGGCGGCAGAAAACCTGTGCCGTTCCCTTTCAGCTCTTCGCAATAACCCCTTGTCTGAGGGAAATCGCCTCAGCCCGGCGGCCTATCAAAAAATTCTGCATTACTGCGGTGTGCGGCCCGATCTTGCGGGCTGGCGCAGATTCCTCCTGCTTTGCCTCTCTCTGCTGGGCTTTTTAGCCTTGGCCTGCGGCGTGGTGTTTTTCATTGCGTGGAACTGGGCATTGATGCCCAAGATGGCCAAGTTCGCCGTGGTGGAATTGTGGATAGTCGCGCTGGCCGTGGTGGTCTGGTGGCGCTGGTATGACAGCGTTGCGCAATCCGCCCTGTTGGCGCTAGGGCTGAGTTTTGGCGGCCTATTTGCCTTGTATGGGCAGGTCTATCAAACCGGAGCCGATAGCTGGGAGCTGTTCCGCGCGTGGGCCATCGTGCTGTTGCCGCTGGCGTTAATTGCCCGCCGGAACGGCCTGTGGTTCTGCTTCTGGGTGGTTGCTAATCTGGCTTTCCAACTCTATTACGTGGGCCGAAGTTCAGCTTTCTTTAGCGATATACCTTTCGCTAATCTCGGCTGGTTCAGCGACTCCACTCTCTATATCTACATTGCGATCCAGGCGTGCTGCCTGATTCTGCGTGAGGCTCTGGCGGAATATGCGCAAAAACGCCCCCCCGATAGCTGGCTGACCAGCCGCTGGTTGCCGCGTTTGATGGCAGCATACCTATTGCTGACCCTGACGCCGCTGGCCGCCGAGGCCATCGTCGCCGCGGACTACAGCACTAAATTAGGTTTACTGCTGTGGGCGATGACGATTCTGGTGGGCTATTTCTACTACCGCCACCGTCGCCCGGATTTATGCATGCTGACGCTGGGCGTAATTAGCGTGGTGTTCATCGGCTGCATACTTATCATGCAGCTTTTCGACCGTCTCTGGGATCTTGGCAGCCTGTTTTTCGCCTGCTGCTTAATGATGTTATGGCTGATGGCCGGGGGCGCGGTGCTGCTTCACTGGCGGAAACAGCTTTATCAAAGGCAGGCGAAGGATAGTAAGCCTGATGCCCTGAGCGGCCTGCTGCACGAGCTGACTGAGCGGCAGTTATTGAGTGAAGAGCAGAGTGCCGAGCTGAAGAATTTCGACCACGCCTCGCACCTGCCTTGGTATCTGCGCGCGGTGCTGGTTCTGGGGGGCTGGGCCGCCGCGCTGATTATTTTGGCCCTGCTGGCATTGTTGCTGTACGCCACTGACCTGCTCGATTCGATGAATGGCATCACGCTGCTGGTGCCTTCCTTGATTATTGCCGCGCTGGCGGCCGGGCTGCTTCGCGCCAAGGGGATTGGTCAACAGCATATCGGCCTCGCGTGGGCCATCGCCGCAACCTATGGCCTATGTTTTAGCCTTTACCTATTTATCAATCCCGACTGGAACAGCCATTTTATTATTGATTCGCTGTGGTTCCTGCCGGTGCTGGCGGTGATGGCGATTTTCATGCCGAACCGCGCCTACCGTTTTATGGCGGTGACGGCGTTCTTATTTATTCTGGTGTTCTCGCTCGGCTATCTGATGAGCTTACAGGTTCATCCCGCTGTTGCGACAGCAGCCACGTCGCTAGTGGTGGCAATGGTTGTGGCGGCGTGGATTGGCGTCATTGCCCGGCAAGACCAGCCGCAAACTAAGGCCCGCAGCGAGCTGACCCTCAGCCTGCTGCATGGCATTCCGGCGGCTTTGATGCTGCTATGCCTCGCTGGCGTGCATTCCGACCTGCTCGACGATTTATTCTGGAATAGCTCCGCGCCGATATTTTTGCCCATGAGTTTGGGCGCGGGCATTGCGGCAGGCCTTATTCTGGCAGGAGTATGTCAGGCGGTGGTGTTCCGCTCGCCAATGACGGCGGTTTACCTGCCCGCCGCCTGCGTTTGTGCTGGCGTGGCGCTGTTCTCGCCGGGCATGGGCTTTGGACTATTGCTGCTGCTGGCCGCGCGCCGTCAGGGCAGCAAAGAGTGGCTGGCGATGGCTGGCGCATTCCTGCTGCTCTATCTCACCTATTGGTACTACTTCCTCGGCATCAGCCTGCTGCATAAATCACTGCTGTTATTGATGACCGGGTTGGTCTTGCTGGGGCTGGCTCTGGCGGCGAAGAAGTTACTGCCAGCAAAAGGCGAGGGGGCAGTTTATGAAAACTAAATCAGGGCTGAAATGGCTGGCGGGAGCTGTCGTGCTGCTGGTGCTCGCGGCGGCTAACCTCTCTATTTATCACAAGGAGCAACTGCTCAAGCACGGCGCGGTGGTTATTCTCGAGCTGGCGCCGGTTGACCCTCGCTCGCTGATGCAGGGGGATTATATGGCGCTAAACTATGCGCTGGTTCAACCCTTGCAGCAGGGGCTGTATGAGCAGGGTGAAACCTGCCGCACCACCGGCGAACAGTGCCTCCCCTCTAATGGCAAATTGGTTGTCACCCTAGATGAGCAGCGGCGAGCGGTGAGCGCGGTGATGGACCAAGGGCAGCCTTTGCATAAGCAGGAGAGGCTGCTGCAATATCATCTGTCTGGAGCCCGTTTGAATATCGGTACGCCGAGTTACTTCTTTCAGGAAGGTCATGCCGAGCGTTTTGAAAAGGCGCGCTATGGCGAGTTTCGGGTGGCTGATGACGGCACGGCGCTGCTGACCTATATGCTCGATGAAAAGGGCGCGCGCATCCTTCCTTGAGCTTTCTCATTGAATTCTCAACAATAAAAAAGGGCCTTTCGGCCCTTTTTACTGCAAACGCTTTAGCTGCCAAACGAGTTAGATCAGCTGCGCGGCGATAAGCGGCCAGCGGGCATCAAAATCCTGCGTCGGGCGATATTTAAACTCGGAACGCACAAAGCGTGACAGCATGCCTTCGCAGTAAGCCAGAAGCTGGCTCGCCAGCAGCGTCTCGTCGGTGCTGTATCCACTACCTTCACGCATTTTCTTTTCACGCAAAACCTGTTTCAACTGTACCTCAATTCGCTCGAAAAGCTGATTGATGCGGCCCTGAAGGCGGTCTTGTTCAAACATTAATGCGTGGCCGGTCATGATGCGTGTCAGGCCCGGGTTGCGCTCTGCAAAACCCAAAATTAGCAAAAGGATCAGTCGCAGCCGGTTCAGCGTCTCTTTCTCATCTTGCAAAATCAGGTTGATGCGGGTGATTAAGCTGTCTTCGATAAACTCAATTAAGCTATCGAACATCCGCGTTTTACTTGGAAAATGGCGATAAAGTGCAGCTTCCGATACCCCAACGTTGGCGGCAAGTTTAGCCGTTGTTATCCGCTGGCTGCCGTCGCTGGACTGAAGCATTTGCGCTAATGCCTGCAAAATCTCCTCGCGCCGATTCCTTTTGGTAGTTTCTTTTTCTGCCATGTCTGAATAGACCCTTGCTAAAAACGGCTTAAAACATGAGAGACCGCACAATTGCCGCATGAATCTTGAAGATCCTGCGGCTTATTAGTTCACTTATCGTGTTTACCCTTCGCATTCGATGCACTTAGCATTGATAGCATTGGGTTTTTAGTGCGGTCTATAGTGATAAGAATCTGTTCAATATCGCGTTTCAAGCGCGGTGCTGAACAGGTTCTTATTGGCGACCTGAGTGGCCAAAGCCACCTGCGCCACGTTCGCTGCTTTCGAAGTCTTCCACCAGATTAAACTCGGCTTGGACAACGGGTACGAAGACCATTTGAGCGACGCGTTCGCCCGGCTCAACCATGAAGGTTGTTTGACCACGGTTCCAGACTGAAATCATCAATTGGCCCTGATAGTCAGAGTCGATCAGGCCAACCAGATTGCCCAAAACTACCCCGTGTTTATGACCAAGACCCGAACGCGGTAAAATCACCGCCGCCAGATTAGCATCACCGATGTGAATAGCCAGACCGGTCGGCAATAAGGTGGTTTCGCCCGGTTTTAACTCAACCGCGGCATCAAGGCAGGCGCGTAAATCTAAGCCTGCAGACCCTGGAGTGGCATACGCCGGTAATGGAAAAGTCGAACCAATACGTGGGTCGAGAATTTTAATGTCGATTTTTTTTAACGGACTAGTTGTGTTCATAACGGCTGACTATCTCATCAAGTAAACGTTGGCCAAGAAGTGCTTTATCGCTGAGCGGTAAAACTTTCTCCCCATCCTGCCAAAAAAGATGCAAAGCATTGGTATCACTATTAAAACCGTGCTCAGCAAGGGAAACGTCGTTAGCGCAAATCAGGTCGAGATTCTTTCTTATCCGTTTTTGCCGAGCGTATTCTTCCACATTCTGGGTTTCTGCGGCAAACCCGACCACATAAGGACGATGGGATTTCATTGCCGCAACACCGGCGACGATGTCGGGGTTTTTGACCAATTTCACTGACATTTCATCGCCTTGCTTTTTGATTTTCTCATCGGCGATTATTTCTGCGCGGTAGTCCGCGACGGCGGCGCAGGAGATAAAGATCTGCTGAGTCGAAATGCTGGCTTCAACCGCGCGTTGCATCTCCAGCGCGCTTTCGACGTCGATTCTGGCGACATGCGCAGGCGTCGACTGATTAACCGGCCCGGCGATAAGGGTTACTTTCGCCCCGCGATCGGCGGCGGCTTTGGCGATAGCAAAGCCCATTTTCCCCGAGCTGTGGTTGCTGATAAAGCGAACCGGGTCGAGTGCTTCGCGGGTTGGGCCCGCGGTGATCATGATATTAAGATGGGCTAAGTCGCGGCGTGGGGCGAAGTGCTCAATCGCCATATCCACGATAACTAATGGGTCGAGCATACGGCCCGGGCCGACGTCACCACAGGCTTGGCTGCCGCTGTCTGGCCCCCACACCAAGGTGCCGCGCTGAGCCAGCTGTTGCAGATTCTCCTGAGTCACCGCCGCGCGATACATCTGTTGGTTCATGGCCGGAACCACCGCGACGGGGGCGGCCGTTGCCAGACACACCGTGGTCAGCAGGTCATTAGCCATGCCCGCGTTCATGCGCGCCAATAAATCGGCGGTAGCAGGAGCAATCAGCACCAGATCGGCCCATTTACCTAATTCAATGTGCCCCATCGCAGCTTCAGCAGCCGGATCGAGCAGGTCGTCTGAAACCGGATAGCCAGAGACTGCTTGTAGACTCAGCGGAGTAATAAAGGACTTAGCAGCTTCCGTCATCACTACCCGAACGTCTGCACCTCTGTCGCGTAAGCGGCGTACCAGCTCAGGTGCTTTATAGGCGGCGATGCCACCACTCACACCGAGCACAATATGTTTGCCGGAGATCCCCGTCATCATGATTGTCCGATTCAAAGCCGAAAGATGCGACATTTTAGCATAACGGCGGTTGATGACAGCAATCCGCTGCTTTCCTCAGCAGGAGAATAAATTATTTGCGTGGCGCCTCGCAGGAGTTAAAACCGGCGAACACAGATGCGGCGCGGCGTGCCAATATGGCGCCGCGAAAAGGAGAGCGCATGAAAATAAAAGATGACGGTTGGCAGGGAGAGCTCGCACCGCGCGAGAAATTGCTGAAATTTGGCGCATCGGCCCTGTCTGATCAGGAGCTGTTGGCAATATTTTTGCGCACCGGTGGCAAAGGGTTACACGTGATGACGCTGGCAAAGAATATGCTCGAGCATTTTGGTTCGCTGCACAGTTTGATGTCGGCAGCTTTCGAAGACGCGAGCAAGGTAAAAGGGCTCGGTCTGGTTAAATTTGCCCAGCTGTCTGCGGTGTCAGAACTGTCTCGGCGCAGCTTCGCTTGCCATTTATCGAGCCAAAATGCGTTGCTAAGTCCGTCAATAATCCAGCAGTATCTGCAAAATATCCTCAGTCACCGAGAAAGAGAGGTGTTTTTGGTACTTTTTCTCGACAATCAACACCGCGTTATTCGCCATGAGGAGATGTTTGCTGGTACCATTAGCAGCGTCGAAATTCATCCCCGTGAAATTGTTCGCGAGGCAATGAAGGTTAATGCGGCAGCCATAATTCTGGCGCATAATCACCCGTCCGGCGTGGCTGAGCCGAGCACAATGGACAGAATGGTAACCGAACAGATAATAAAAGCGTGCCAACTGTTGGGTATCCGCGTCCTCGATCATCTGGTCGTAGGTCACGGAGAAACGGTGTCTTTTGCCGAACGCGGTTGGCTGTAGCCCCATTTTTTGAAGATCCTTGAGGATCTTTAGCTGTTCGGGACTTGAGCACTTACGCTACAGAGCGTATACTACGCCACCTTTGAGAATCTTGGGTTTGGCGTTAAGAGCCTATCTCAGCAGGTTTCGTACCTGATGAATTGGTTTTTTACCCGACGACAGTGAGTCGGTTCTCAGTGGAGTTTGCTGAGATGGGCTCTAAAAGCCTGACGAGGCGGCCATACCCTATACGAAGCTCGAGCTGATTTGATTTTTGGAGATATAGACATGTCCCGAGTCTGCCAAGTTACTGGCAAGCGCCCGGTGAGCGGTAACAACCGTTCCCACGCAATGAACGCGACCAAACGCCGTTTTCTGCCAAACCTGCACTCACACCGTTTTTGGGTTGAGGCTGAGAAGCGCTTTGTAACTCTGCGCGTATCTGCTAAAGGTATGCGTGTTATTGATAAGAAGGGTATTGAGACGGTCTTGGCCGATCTGCGTGCCCGCGGTGAGAAGTATTAAGGAACTGAATCATGGCTAAAGGTGTTCGCGAGAAGATCAAGCTGGTTTCTTCTGCTGGTACTGGTCACTTCTATACCACTACGAAGAACAAGCGTACTAAGCCGGAAAAATTGGAACTGAAGAAATTCGATCCAGTTGTCCGTCAACACGTGATCTACAAAGAAGCTAAAATTAAATAATTTTAGTGGATTAATAAAACCCGGCTCCGGCCGGGTTTTTTATTGCCTGTTATTCGTGGATAAGTATGCTTTAGCGCTACAAGCAGCTAGCCTGATGTGACTTTTTCAATGTTCCGTGGGAGAAACAATGCCTGAATTACCTGAAGTAGAAACCAGCCGCAGGGGCATCGAGCCTTATCTTGCCGGGCATACCATTGTCCATGCCATTGTTCGCAACCCAAGACTGCGCTGGCCGGTTTCTCAAGAAATTCTCGCATTGAGCGATCAGCCGGTGATTAGCGTGCAACGGCGCGCCAAGTATCTGCTGGTCGAACTGAAAACCGGCTGGATCATCATTCACCTCGGTATGTCGGGCAGTTTGCGCATGCTGCGTGAAGAGACAGAAGCAGGTAAGCATGACCACGTCGATTTGGTGATGGATACCGGCTATGTCCTACGCTACACCGATCCGCGTCGATTTGGCGCCTGGCTGTGGACCGATGACTTAGAAGGCAGCAGCGTGCTGTCGCATCTTGGCCCGGAGCCACTGAGTGAGGATTTCTCCGCTGATTACCTGTTTGAAAAATCGCGCAGCAAAAAGTCGCCTATCAAACCTTGGCTGATGGACAACAAGCTGGTGGTGGGCGTGGGGAATATTTATGCCAGCGAATCGCTGTTCGTGGCGGGGATTTCGCCTGACCGGCCGGTGAATAGCCTTAAACCAGATGAAGCCGCGCTTCTCGTCGCCACCATTAAAGCCGTGCTGTTGCGCTCCATTGAGCAAGGCGGAACCACGCTGCGGGACTTCTTACAGTCGGACGGCAAACCAGGATATTTCGCGCAGGAACTTCAGGTTTATGGTCGGGCGGGGGAGCCTTGTCGGGCATGTGGTACGCCGATCCTGAGTAAAAAACATGCTCAGCGCACCACCTTTTACTGCCCAAAATGCCAGCAATAGGATGAGTATACTCAGCCCTCAGCGATTTTCTTCAGCAGGGCCTGAGTGATATTGTCGGGCAGGAAGGGCTTGATATCACCACCGTGGCGCGCCACCTCTTTCACCAGCGTGGAAGAGATAAACGACCACTCTTTTGACGGCATCATGAACACGCTTTCCAGCGTTGGCATCAGATGCCGGTTCATATTGGCCAGCTGCATCTCATACTCAAAATCCGACACAGCGCGCAGTCCACGGACCAGCACGGTCGCATTGTGGTTTTTGGCGAACGTCGCCATCAAGTCACCAAATCCAATCACTTCGACATTGCTCAGGTGCGAGGTTGCCGCCGTTGCCAACGCCACGCGCTCATCCAGACTGAACATCGGTTTTTTACTCGGGCTGGCTGCAATCGCTAAAATCACGTGATCAAACATCAGCGCGGCGCGGGTGACTAAGTCCAGATGGCCATTAGTCATGGGGTCGAATGTGCCGGGATAAATTGCCTTAGTGCTCATAATGGCTCACTTCTGCAGTTGATGGCTTAGCGCCCACAGGGCCGCATATTTGTTGAACGTGTATTGTGCGTTGACGCCCGCCAGAATGAAACCCTGCTTTCCGTCGAGGAATCCAGCTCGCAAAATCCATGTTTTAAAGAATGCGCCCAAGGTATGACTAATAATCGAGAAGAAGCCACAGCGACGGCCCTGCTGATGGCGCTGGTTAGCCCAAGCTTGAGCATAGTTCATCTGTTTGCGTTGGAAAGAGAAGAAGTCGCGGCAGGTCAGATGCAGCAGGTCGCCTTTTAACGACACAACCTTGGCGCTGCCGGTGTTCAGCGACTCATGCACTAGATCGTCGTTGTAGCGGAAATCAGCCGCGCTGTATAAACGGTTTACGCGATCCGGATACCATCCGCTGTGACGCATATAGCGGCCAAGGAACAGATTGAGGCGGCCCAGACTGTAGACTGTATCAGTGGGAAAATCTTGCAGCACGGATTCGATAGATTGACGCAGCTCTGGCGTGACGCGCTCGTCGGCATCGATCATCAAAATGACCTCGCCGGTGGCGTAGCTTTGCGCCAGTTGCCGCTGTTTACCAAAGCCTTGCCAGTCAACGTTTTGGTAAAATTTGGCACCTAACTGCTCGGCGACTTGTTGGGTGGCGTCGGTACTGCCTGAGTCCAAAATCACAATCTCATCGGCCCAAGAGACCGAGGCCAGACAATCAGGCAATAAATCGGCTTCATTGCGGGCGATGAGCACCACGGAAAGGCGCTTTCTGTTGGTCATCAGTGGCTCCGTTGAGGCAGGTAAGGCTCCAGCAAGTGCAACAGGCGCTGCAATGCACCTTGGTTTTGGCGCAGAACTTCCACCGCGTGGCGGCCGTAGTACAGGCGATAGTCTTCGTCAATCAGCAAGGTTGAGATCTCTTTCACCAACGACGCGGTATCGGTGACGGTGATCAGCCCGTCGGCTTGAGTCAGCTTGGCACAGATATCTTTGAAGTTGAACGTGTGCGGCCCCATCAATACCGGAATAGCGTGGGCGGCAGCTTCAAGAGGGTTGTGGCCCCCGCGTTCGACCAGGCTTCCGCCAACAAAGGCCAAATCGGCAATGCCGTACAGCAGCATCAATTCGCCCATGGTGTCGCCAATAACTACCTGCGTGGACGCGGCGGGTACTTCGCCCGTGCTGCGCTGAGTGAAGGTCAAACCGGCTTTTTGCGTCAGTTCGCGCGCGGTGGCGAAACGTTCTGGGTGGCGCGGAACCAGAATCAGCAGCAGGTTAGGGAAGGTTTTCAGCAGCTCTTTATGGGCTTCTAACAGTAAGGTTTCTTCCCCGTCGTGGGTGCTGGTGGCAATCCACACTTTGCGGCGCGAAGCCCATTGGCTGCGCAAAGCAATGGCTTTTGCGGCCAGCTCAGGCGTCACGGAAATATCAAACTTCAGGCTACCGGTCACCGCCAATTGGCTGCGTTTCAAGCCAAGTGACAGGAAGCGAGTACCGTCTTCTTCATTCTGCGCGGCAATCAGGGTGATTTTTTGCATGATACTGCGGATAAACTCGCCCAACTTTTTGTAGCCGTTGCCAGAGCGTTCTGACAGGCGAGCGTTGGCGATCACCAGCGGAATTTGTCGCGAGTGCAGGGCGCGGATCAGGTTCGGCCACAGTTCGGTTTCCATGATAATCACCAGCTTCGGGTTAACTTCGTTCAGAAAACGGTTAACGGAGCCAGCGAGATCATAGGGAAGATAAACATGATGTACGTCTTTACCAAAAGCAGATTGGACGCGCTCGGAACCTGTCGGCGTCATCGTGGTCACAGTAATCGGTAAAGAGGGGTAGCGGTGGCGCAAAGCGCGTACCAAAGGGATTGCCGCCAGCGTTTCACCGACCGAGACGGAATGCAGCATGATACCGCCTGGAGCGACCTTGCCTTTGCAGAAGCCATAGCGTTCAGCCCAGCGTTTACGGTAAGCCGGAGATTTACGGCTACGTAAAAGCAAACGGATCCAGATAAGGGGCTGAATAAGGTAAACTAATACCTGATATAAACGCAGTAACATGCTTTAAATTTCATTTATATGGGGTATCGGAATAGTATCATACCTCAGTAGGAAAGGCGCTAACCTTGCGTGGTTTCCACCGCGGGAAAGGGGGGCAATGTTGACATCGCTAACGAGAGTAGAATGAAAAATATACTAATTATTCGGCGGGATAATATAGGTGATTTAGTCTGTACAACGCCGTTAATTGAAGGGGTAAAAAAAGCCTATCCCAATGCTAACGTTTATTTATTGATTAACTCAGTTAGTCAAGATGTCATTAAGAACAATCCTTTTATTTACCGCACCTATATTTATAAAAAAGCCAAACACAGAGCCAAAAATCAAACGGCTTTAGGCGTTTATTTAGAGCGCGCGAAAATTATCCTCAAACTTAGATCTATCCGTTTCGATGCTGCGATTCTCGCCAACCCTACCCCCTGTAAATACAGCCTTCGTATGGCAAAACTTGCTGGCGTAAAAAATATTATTGGGGCGGATTCCGGCGGGAAAGGTCTTACCAAAGCTTTCACCGAATCCGATTTTACCGGTAAACATCAGGTCGAGAAAACCTTTAGCTACCTAAGTGCAATCACTAATGAAAACATTAGCATACCTAAAGTAAATGTCTTCCCTGAGGAGCATGAACTCGCTGATGCACAGAAGAAATGTGCCTCATTATTGCCTCAGGCGAAGAGGGTTTATGGTGTCCATATCAGCAGTCGCAGCCCTAAAAGACGTTGGTCACCCGAGAACTACGCCGAGATTATTCATCGTCTCACGGCAGACAAAGACGCTGGCGTATTCATTTTCTGGTCACCTCAGGGTACGCTATCCCCTGATGATATTGGTGATCGGGTGCGTGCTGATCGCTTGATGGAGTTATGCGCTGGTCGACAAGTTGCGCTGTATCCTACAAGTTCAATTCGCGAGCTTATTGGCGGCTTTGCACAGTGTGAAACCATTTTGTGTAGTGATGGCGGGCAAATGCATTTAGCGTCAGCATTACATAAAAATCTGGTAGTGCTGTTTGGCGATACCGATATTGATGCCTGGCACCCTTGGTCCGGTAAATATCAAATTTTACAGACCCCTTCGGGCGAATGTATGGATGTTAGCGTCGAAGATGTTTGGCAATCATTTATTGCCGTCGCAAAATAAAATGAGGCGGGCTTCCCCGCCTCGCTTTATTTGTTCACTAAAGATTTATATTTTCCGCAAATATACTCAATGCCATACACATCTAGCTTTTCTTTATGAATTTCGGGAGGGTTGTTATAAACCTCCAGAATCTTTTGGCTCAGTGATTCTGCATTGACTTCTGCCAATCCTCTCTCCATTCCCGTTTTTTCGAGGATCTCGACCGGGCCGCCAGGGCATGCCGTGCTGACCACCGGAGTGCCGCAAATTAAGGATTCAACCAGAACGTTACCAAAGCCTTCACTGTCAGAACTCAAAATGAGCTGCTGGGCGTGTTTAATGTAGGAGAAGGGGTTGGACTTAAATCCGGCAAAAATCACGCGATCGGCGATATTAAGATGCGTGGCTAATTTTTTGATTTTATTAGTGTAATCTTCACTTCCTGTGCCGATGAGCATCAAAGGCGTTTGCAGATTGGTCTGCGCGTAGGCTTCTAATAAGCGATCGTGCCTTTTTTGTACATGGAAGCGACCCACGTGAACCAAATAATCTTGACCCGCCATCTCGCAAGGTTCGTCGGCTAATGACTCGATTTCTTCGATATTAAAAGGATTATTAATCACTTCCAACTTTCTGATGGTGGCCTGAATATTATTCTTTAAATCAAAACCCACGGCCTCAGAAACGGTAACCACATTTTTATTATTATAAACCGCCGCCATTTTGCGACGCTTATTCCAACGATCGAATCCTTTTCGATGGCCGAGGTAGGTAGTCGAGAGAATGCCGTGAATACAGAACCAAAGTCGGTCGGAGCTATAAATATGGCTCTTCATCACGATGCGATCGGTTTTGTGCAGATTGGATAAAATTAAATCAAACTTCCCTTTCTCTTGTTCGCACTCATTAATGGCTTGGTCTAACTGCTTAGCGCGACGCGAAAGTTCAGTCAATTTTCTCCATGGCGAACGGGAATTATCCGCCACGACTTTGTAAGTCACGTTTTCAGGGATCGGATATTGGCACACATCGCGCAGCGAAATCAGCGTCACGTCGGTGTCTGCCGACTGTAAACCCTTACAGAGCGTCAATACGACTTTCTCCGCGCCGCCGCCGGGCAACCCATCAATAATGATTAAAACTCGCATGGTTAATCCAGTATTTTTCTATAGAGGTCAAGGAGTTGCCCTGAAAGGCGGGCAGGCGTTTCTTCTATAATTCTTGCGCGGGCGGCGGTGGCCATGTCGGAGCCTAGAGCCACGACAGGCAGTTCGCGGATGGATTCTGCCAGCGATGCGATATCCAGCGCATCAAAAACAAAGCCATTTACACCCTGTTGAATGAATTCCGCGCCGCCACAGGTCTGGCTGGTGATCACCGGCAGCCCGCAGGACATGGCTTCCAGAATCACGTTAGGGAAGGGGTCATATAGCGTAGGCAGCAGCAACGCGTCGGCCGCCTGATAAAAAGGCAAAGTCTGCTTTTGCACGCCCATAAAGCGAATTCTCTGCTCGCAGCCCAAAGACTGCGCCAGTCCGCGATAGCGTTTTTCATCTTTATCCTGCCCCACGACCAGCAAAATGCTGTTCGTTGCCGCGACGGCGCGAATCGCGGCCTCAAGCCCCTTGCGTTCAAAACCTGAGCCAACAAAGATCAGGCAGTGCGCCTGTTGGGGAATGTTGAACTGCTGGCGCAGCTGATGACGCAGCGCCTCAGTCGCCGGCAGGAACTTCTGATTGTCGATCGCATTATAAATGACGGTGATTTTCTCATCAGGCAGACCGAAGTCGGTCATGATTTCATTTTTAATCATCTGCGCGTTGCAAATCACCGACTTCAGTTCAGGTGCGGCGTACATTTCCTGCTCGGCGCGCATCACATAGCTGTGGAATCTATCGGTGAGCAGGCGTTTACCGCGCCATGCCGGAAGCAGGCGGCTACGCTGCAATAGCCAGCGGCGATGCACGCCATCACCCGCACGGTAAATATCACAACCCGGTATGCGTTCGTGGCTCTGCACGATGTCGAACTTCTCTTGCTGCCAGATTTTACGCGCCGCGTTGGCAAAACCGCGCTCGCGGCTGACGCGGCCCCATTTCATCGGGTCGCAAAGATGGATATGCCAGTTCGGGTTGACGTCGCCCTGCCATTCGCGAGTGATCACGCTTAAATCGAGATCCTGATCTTCTAGCGCTTCAAGCGCGCGTGAAACAAAGCGCTCAGCGCCGCCGTCTGGGCGATATTTTTGGCGAACTAACGCCAGTCGGAAATGCTTCATGAGAGTCGTTTTCTCGCTGCGTCGATAACCGTTTGAGCAGGAATGGCATCAAGGTATCGCTCGGAAGTGTGAGTATCGATATCGTCGGGATCGGGCAATTCACAGAAATCGCCAGCCCAGATAACTTCCCCGTTGGCCTGCCACGGCGACCAGAACACGCGTTTTGAGGGACCAAACAGCGCCACCAGTGGTGTTTGTAGCGCGGCGGCCATGTGCATCGGAACGGAGTCCACGCCGATAAACAGGCTGGCTTTATCTATCAGCGCGGCCAACTGGCGTAATGACAGTTGACCTGCAAGGGACACAACCCCATCTTGCGGGCTGAGGGCCAAGATGCGGTCGATCATTTTCAGCTCGTTTTCCGCCGGGCCGCTGGTCAGCACGACGGTTTTCCCCGCGCCATGCAGAGCAGTGATCGTCTCGGCCATTTTTTCATCGGTCCAGCATTTGAAGAACCAGCGAGAAGTCGGCTGAATCACCACAAAATCACCCGTGATACTCTTCTCATCCAGAATCTGCTCTACGCGCGCTCTGTCTTCCGGCGAGTAGCTCATAGTCACGCGGGTATCCACGGAGGGCAGGTTCAGTGGGCCAAGAATCGACAGATTTTGCTCGACGGTATGTAGCTGATTGTGGCCGGACACATCGACCAAATGAGTGTGGCAGAACTTCCACAGCTTGCCTTTGCGTTTTGGCAGGTCAAAGCCTAATCGAATGGGCGCGCCGGTCAGTTTCGTCACCAAGGCGCTGCGCCATTGGTCGGCGAGATTAACGACCAGATCGTACTTGCGGGCAGTCAACTGCTTGATAAGACGGGATTCATGACCAAGATGAGCGAAGGTTCCCTGTTTTTTCCAAGTGCGGTCGATGGTAAACAGATGGGTTAAATCGGGCTCACTTGCCAACATATCTCGGGTTTCGAGGTACATCAGCATGTCAATTTCGGCTTGAGGATAGTGTTGTTTCAGCGTGCTGATGACCGGCGTTGTTAATAACATATCGCCATGATGACGCAGTTTGATGATCAGAATACGCCGCGGTGGCGCGAATTGCTTAATCGGTTGGGCATTTGCCATCATTCATCACTATCTATGAAATCAAAGCTTGATTCTAAAGGACGCTGGAGGATGTTGCCATACTTCCACGCCTTTCTTGCCTTGCTAGGGAAAATACCAAAGAATAAGCAACAAAAAGTGCAGCGCGTTGTCCAAATCGACTCGTGGACACACTACATTATGTATTATTCCGTGCGAATGGGTCATTTGGCCCCAACAGTTTTCATCAGGCATGTTTTATGACAAAACCCGCATTTATCATCACGATTGACACTGAAGGCGACAACCTTTGGCAAAATCATGAGCATATTCTCACGAAGAATACGCATTTTTTGCCGCGTTTTCAGGCATTGTGTGAGCGTTATGGCTTCAAGCCGGTTTACCTCACCAATTATGAAATGGCGAAAGATGCCGAGTACGTGGAGTTTGCGCGTGACGTGATCGCCCGAGGTCAGGGTGAGGTGGGGATGCATCTCCATGCCTGGAACAGCCCGCCAATTTCGCCACTGACAGATGATGATTGGCGCCATAAGCCTTATCTGATCGAATTCCCTCGTGAAGAAATCCGAGCAAAAGTCGAGTATATGACGCGACTGTTGGAAGACTCATTCCAAACCAAAATGTTGAGCCACCGCGCGGGCCGCTGGGCGATGAATGAGTATTATGCTTCATTGCTGCTGGAGTTTGGTTATCAGGTCGATTGTTCGGTCACGCCGAAGGTGAACTGGCAGACATCTCCGGGCGCACCGCAGGGCAACGGCGGGACGGATTACCGCCATTTTCCATCTCATTCCTATTTTATCGATCCGGAAAATATTGCCCAATCAGGCCAGTCGACGCTGCTCGAAGTGCCGATGAGCATTCAGTACAAATATCCACATTGGATTAACGGCTTAAAGCAGGGCGTTAACGCATTACGCGGCAAAAAGCGTCAGCACTCTGTGCATTGGCTGCGTCCTTCGGGCGGAAATGCCGAAAATATGAAACGTGTTGCTTCCAAAAGCCTGGAGCAGGGCCACGATTTTGTTGAGTTTATGCTCCATTCCTCTGAATTTATGCCCGGCGGCAGCCCGACGTTTAAGACGCCAGAGGATATTGAGATCTTGTATCAGGATTTAGAAAGTTTGTTTGAATGGCTTAAGGAACGTACCCAAGGTATGACGCTGGCAGAATATTATCAGACGAAAGTGAATCAAGATGTCTAAAAAGTGGAAAGTAAAGTTAACCAATTGGTTCTTGCGTCGTTACGTTCCAAGAAAAGGTAGATTGCTCGATAAATCTACCCTGAATGCACAAACGCATTTCGACAGCATTGTGATTTATTCTACGACGGCACTGGGAGATTTTATGTTTAACACCCCAGCAATCCGTGAAGTTAGACAGCGTTATCCGAACGCTTATATCACCCTGGTTGCTCATAAAAAAAATCAGCAACTGGTGGAAAATGGCATTCATTACGATCGCGTTGTTTATTGGGATAACAAGATTAAATCATTGCCTGTTCTAGTTAAGTCACTGAAAGAACATCAGCCTGATCTGGCTTTGATTCTCCATTCTCATCTGCCTTATGATGTCATTAGCGCCGTCATGGCGGGCGTAAAATATATAATTAGAGATAATTATATGAATGGTATTAGCGGGCTCGAAGAGTGGCTTTCAAATTATGTTTTTTATTATTACGGTCACTTCGTACGTAGAAAAATGGAACTCGTCAGTGTACTGGGGTGCGATCCGAATGCTGTCGCAATGGAAATTCCCTCGCCTTATCAGCCCGGAATAAAAGATCCCGACGCGACGGTCATTGGTATGCAAATTGGCGCTTCCACCGAGTCGCGTTGCTGGCCGATAGCTCATTTCGCGAAGCTGATTGATATGATTGCTCAGCGTCACTCGGCGGTCAAAATAGTACTGATTGGCGGGGGCACTGACACAGCTCGCGGTGAAGAACTGCTTCGCCAGCTTTCTGATAAAAATAAAGAAATCGTGACTAATCAAATTGGGAAGACTGACTTACAGCAGCTGATCACTTTGATTGATGGTTTTGATGTTTTAGTCACCGGCGATACCGGCCCATTGCATCTTGCCGTGGGTGTGAAGACCAAAACCATCAGCCTGTTTGTTACCGCAGATTCAAGATCTACTGGTCCTATCCAGGATACTGAGTTGCATCGGATCATTCAGGTATCACGGACCGGCTACACCATAGATTTGGAAGAAATTAGCCCTATGGGGGTTATTCAGCCTGAGCGAGTCTATGCTGAACTGGTTTCACACGTTGGGCTAAAAAATAAACAGTGAGAGCAATTATCGTCTAAGTCTTACGTGATAATTTATTTTCGAGATGAAAGTATCCATGAATGGATACTTCATCTGGTAATATTTCTTTTTAGAAAGAGATGTGTTTTTGCATAGCTCGGCAGCGAGTTTGAAAAGCGCGATATTTTCAGGCGTATAATAGTAATAACCATATACTTTCTTAGTCATTTTTTTTGCTTCAATAAAGCAATTTTCAATCATTGGCGCGACAATCTCCGCAACTTTATCGCGATTTGGACATGTTTGGATATATGCAAGCATCTTACTCATCGCGAATAAGATATCATCAATGTCTTTGGCTTGAATATTTCTCGTAATACCTGAGTTATTGACCCGATAGTAATAAAGTACTTTGTCTATATGAGCAATTTTCTTGGTTTTAAAATATTGGAAGGGCGTGAAAATCACGTCTTCGTAACGACAGCCATTCTCAAAACTCTCTCCATTGAGTATTTCCCTGCGGAAGATCCTGCTCCACAGATGCCAGTTTGAACGCTCAAATACCGGCTTTAAGTAATAACTTTCGGGCTGCAAGCAGTCATAGGGTATACAGCGATGTGTTTCATCTGAAACACCCGGTGGCACGGTGTCGGTGAATTGCAGGAAGTTGAAATCGATAATATCAAACTCACCTTGATGTAAATAAGGTGCTAGCGTCGCATAGTAATCCGGGCTCAGAATATCATCGCCATCCAAAAAGGTGATATAGGTGCCTTTTGCATGGTGTAAACCTACATTTCGTGTCGCCGCAATGCCTTGGTTTTCGTGGCTGATGAAAGAGAAGTTAGAGGCCTTCAGCGTCTGAAGGAGACGATCCACTAAAGTCTTAGAGTTATCTGTAGACCCATCATCAATTATAACAACCTCAACATCGTCATTGATTTGAGAAAACAAGGATCGTAATGCATCTACAATGAAGTTTTCATTATTGTAAAAAGGAACGATAACTGATAACAATGGTTGCTTAGACAACGACATTTTTCTCATTTTCCCGAAGCTGCGACTGCTTTTTTATCGCCGTATTACCAATTAATACACTCAAAATTGTCGCAAGTCCAAAGATTGCAGCTGCTTCGGAGCTAAAGAACAGTACATCACTTAAACCGTAGGTCATCATGGCTAATGTTATCGCCAAGAGAGCGGCATTTTTTTGTACTCTAAACGCAAGGATTAACAACGCTATATACAGCGCTAATAAGAGAATCACCCCCCAAACGCCACGAAGAGAGTAGTTATCAATAATCTCATTATGCAGGTGAATAGTTACATAGGGTACGGCATCTGCTAATTCGGGGTCTTTAAGTGCTATCGCGGCGATATCCTTACCGCGTTGTTCAGCCGATTGGCCAAGTAAATGTTTATTACCGGTAATAATCCCCGCTTTCAACATCGCGATCCGATCCCCCACTGAGTTTTCACGCGTCGAGATCGATTGTTGAGCTATATCTGCTCTAAATGCTGCTATTCTTTTTTCAATAACATCTTTAAGAAAGTAAGAGCTTAAGGCTATCAGTACAACCACGGCTATGCCGTAAGTGTATTTCTGTTTCGTCGAGACGTTTCTAGAAAAGGTGAACATCAATACACTGACTACTGGGAAAACAAGTATTGCTGCGCGTGTCTCTGTATGAATAATTGAAACGAAGCTAATTAAGAAGCCCAAAGAAAAGAAGATGGCATTGAATTTGTTTTTAAGCTGAAGTAGGGAATAGAGCATTAAAATATTAATGGCCGTTATTATATAAGCTGCAACGGTTGCTCTATCAAAATTTAACTCAATACGTAAAGAGGTAGCATGCATCGACTGGTATATAGCGTAACCGTTTACAGCGATGCCCAAGGTGATAAGTGCTGGAATAAGCCAGTTTTTTACTTTTAACTGCTCATTAAGTGCAATGAGTAATATAAATCCTGTTGCAATTAATATTTTCCCAGTTACAAAATATGCCCGATAGAGGTCAATGTATTCGTCAGGTTTTTTGAAAGCTTCAACCCAAAAAAGGTTGGCAAGTCCTAGCACCACAAAGGACAGAGGGGCTAATAATAAACACTTTTGACGAGTGTAGTATTTGAAGTTAAAAATAAGCGCAATAAAAGCAATGTAGCTGGTGATAAACAAAATGTTGCGGCCGTTGCCCCAGTCAAATGAAACAGTACAAATGCTGAGCAGGCATCCAAAATATATCGCGTAACTAAAAATTGGATGAGGCGTTTCTCTTCTGATCATCTATTTATATTCCAAATAGCCTATTCTTCGGCAACGTAACGAGCGAGGATAGCTTCAAACTGTTTTTTGAAGGCGCTGTAATCTAAAGATTGCGTTGTGAACCTGTGCGCGTTTTCTCGTAATTTTTGATAGTTAGGTTCTTGAATCATTTGTTCAAACGCATCTGCACACTCTAAATGACAAAGCAGTTTTGGTGTAACTAATTTATCTTCAAGCGGATCATAAACCTCATAAGGGAAATCAACTTTAATCCCCGTCAGTTTTTGGTGCTCTGCAACGCTGACTTTAGGGACTAATCCCAGCCCACACTCTTTATCTTTCACAGCCTCGGGCTGCCCATCCACAAAGGGAAAAATAACCGGCACGCTAAAATAGAGCGCCTCAACGCAGGAGAGACCAAATGGCTCGGTCACCGGCGTGCTCATGTAGACATCGGTGCGATTGAAGAATTCACTCACATTGTCCTGAAAACCGCTAAAGGTAACGTGATTTTTCAACTCAAGCCTTTCAGTCAACTCTTCCAGCAATTGCCGGTCTGGACCTTTACCGGCAATCTCCAGTTTCACCTTGTGACCACGGTTGAGCAACTCGCGCATCATGAGAAGCGAGACGCTGATTCCTTTTAGTGTGACCAATCTTGAGGCAGTACCAATCCGAACAGTCTCAGGCAGCGTTTTGGCTTCGTAATGTACGCCGGGTGGTGTTTCAATTCTGTTCGGTACCACTTCACATGCAATCGGCAAGTTGAATCGTAGCTCCATCACGCGTTTCGAGGCCCATGAGGCAGACATCACGCCATCTAACATAGCGAAGAAGCCCAAGGTTTTGCTGTTTTTGGGATAGCGCCACGAACAGCCATGATCGTAATAAATGAACTTTCCGCGTTTCGGTTTTGCGGCAAGTACTGGCACTAAGTCCCATACGACAATCACATCAGCATTGGCTTTTTCGATTTTATGTTTAAGTACAAACTTTCGCAAAAACTGAGGGTAACGCGTTGAGAAGCCGTTGAATATCCGGTTGGCATATGACACTTTTTTTCCGGCCAGCTTTTTCTCTATTTCGCTGCCTACCTGACTGTTTATACAAAGAATCTCATTAATGTTGTCAGGATCATTATTAATGTATTGAAGGAAAAGGCGTTCAACGCCTCCCATCTTTTCCAAATTAATAACATGCAGCTTCTTCATTAGCGTTGCCCACCTAAAGCTTCAAATACCCTCGCCGCCGAAATAGACGACATGTCCTTGTCTTCCGCAGTTAAAGACTGCTGATTCTTCCCATAACCGCCAATCAATCCTGGGTCGGTCGGGCCATAAATCGTAATGTTAGGCCTATCGAGGGCCGCGGTGAGGTGGCTCAAGCCGGTATCTACTGACACCACGGCTTTCGCGCCGGCCAGCACGCTGGCGACCTGTTCGAGACTCATCTTCGGCAGTACCACGACGTGCTCGAAACCCTCCGCCAGACGGCAAGCGCGCTGATGTTCGTGCTCCGCGCCCCAAGGCAGTTTAATCACAATGTCCTGATTGCTGAATAAGCCAATCAGCTCGCGCCAGTGACTTTCAGGCCAGTGCTTATCGGCCCGCGTGGTGGCGTGAAGGAAAACCAGATAGCGATTGGCATCGGCAGGCGGGTTTACCAAAAAGCGTGCAGCGATAGCGTAATCGCCCTGTGTTTCCGGCTTCTCATAGCCCAGACTTTTGGCGAACAGCTCGCGCGTACGCTCGACGGCGTGCTGCTGCTTGCTTATCTCGTGGCGCTGGTTGAAAAACCAGCTGGCGAAAGGCTCGCGGGCGCTTTTGGCATCTTGCCCATGTTTACGGCCCTTGGCGACGCGGGTGATCAGCGCCGCGCTCTTGATTAAGCCCTGTGCGTCAATCACCGCATCATAGGTGCGCGATTGCAGTTCTCTTTTGAAATCACAGCGTTGCTGACGCGTTTCCGAGCCAAACCAGTTTTTTCTCCAGCGACGAATGGCCACCGGGATAACGCGATCGACAGCCGGGTGCCAGCTAGGAATTTGTGCAAACCCTTCTTCCACCACCCAATCGAACGAGATACCCGGAATGGCGTTCATCGCATCAGTTAACGCAGGAAGGGTGTGCAGGACGTCGCCCATTGATGATGTTTTGACAATCAGTACCCGCATTACAAATCCTTTCCTGAAACCAACAGCTGTGACAACTCTTGATAAACCTGCTCGGGTTGAATGTCGATCAGACTTTGATGATAACCCTGTTCGGCATCCCCTTTACGCACCTTGTGATAGCCGGTGATGAGGCGAATGACTTTGGCGTGCTGGCTGAGCGGCGGGGTGAAATCAGGGCTGCTCGGGCCATAGAGTGCGACCAGCGGCTTATTCAGCGCGGCGGCGACGTGCATCAGGCCGGAGTCATTGCTGACCACTGCCTGACAGGCGGCAATCAGCACCACGGCTTGGTCAAGTGAGGTTTTACCTGCCAAATTGAGGCACAGCGCCTGCGCGGAATCCGTCAGCGCAGCGCGAATATCTTCACCCGCCGGATGGTCTTTTGCCGAGCCAAAAAGCACCACTTGATAGCCATCGGCAATCAACTTTTCGGCCAATGCGGCGTAGTGGTAGTGCGGCCAGCGTTTCGCCGGGCCAAACTCGGCGCCGGGGCAGAAGCCAATCACCGGCCTTGCAGCAGACAGCGCGAAGGCCTGGCTGACGTCGGCGACTTCGGTCTCCGTGACGCGTAACTGCGGCCACAGCAGAGGCTGGGGCAGGTCGGCCGCAGAGTGAATCTGCTTGGCGTCATAGGCCAGCGCCACGTAGCGCTGCACCATTAATGGAAAAGCGGGCTTATCCAGTACGCGAATATCATTGAGCAGGCCGTAGCGCATCTCGCCTCGCCAGCCGGTTCTTTGCGGAACCTTGGCGAAGAAGGGCACCAGTGCGGACTTGAAGGAGTTAGGCAGAACGAAGGCGCGCTGATAGTGGTTCTCGCGCAGGGCAACGCCCAGACGCCGACGCTCACCCAGTTCAAGCGCCCCGTGCCCTAGAGGCATCGGCAGGGCGCGGCTAACTTCTGGCATTCTGTCGAGCAGCGGACGGCACCAGGCCGGTGCCATCACGTCGATTTCTGCCGCTGGCTCAATGGCCTTGATGGTGCGGTAAAGACTTTGCGACATCATCATGTCGCCCACCCAAGAAGGGCCAATGACCAGCATTTTCATTACTTACACATTCCTTAACTCAACACTGAGTATCAGACCGCGCGGTTAAGCCACGTCATGTATTCAGCCACGCCTTCGGCAACGGTTTTGAACGGTTTGTCATAACCCGCGGCGCGCAATGCAGACATATCAGCCTGAGTGAAAGACTGGTAGCGGCCTTTCAGTTTTTCAGGGAATGGAATGGTTTCAATTTGGCCTTTCTGGTGATGTTCGATCACGGCTTCCGCCACGGCCTGGAAGGACTCTGAACGGCCGGTCCCGCAGTTGAATATGCCGGAAACGCCATTCTGCCAGAACCACAGGTTCACTGCGGCGACGTCACCCACGTAGATGAAGTCACGTTTGAAATCTTCACTGCCAGCGAACAGTTTTGGATTCTCGCCCGCGTTGATCTGGTTGTTCAGATGGTAAGCCACGCTGGCCATGCTGCCTTTGTGGCCTTCGCGCGGCCCATAGACGTTGAAGTAACGGAAACCACAAATCTGTGACTGGGCGTGCGGCAGAATTTCACGCACATATTGGTCGAACAGGAATTTGGAGTAGCCATAGACGTTCAGCGGCTGTTCGTATTTACGGTCTTCCACAAAGCTGGTGCTCTGGCTGCCGTAGGTGGCCGCAGAAGAGGCGTAGAGGAACGGAATTTCGCGCTCAAGGCAGAAGTGCAGCAGGTCTTTGGAGTACTGATAGTTGTTATCCATCATGTACTTGCCATCCCACTCGGTGGTGGATGAGCAGGCACCTTCATGGAAAATTGCGTCGATATCACCAAGGTCATCCCCGGCAACGATGCTGGCGATGAAGTCTTCTTTGTCGCAATAATCAGCAATATCGAGGTCAACCAGATTGACGAACTTGGTGCCGTCTTTCAGGTTATCGACCACTAAAATATCGCGATATCCCATATCATTAAGCGATTTAATAATGTTGCTGCCGATAAAACCAGCGCCGCCAGTGACGATTATCATGAGACTCACCTTTAATCATTTAGAAAACCGCGCACCATGCGCGGTCTATTCAGTTGGCAATATCATAACACTTCATTATGTCAGTCACATTCGGAAGCTATCTGATTCGTTGGATTCTAGTGCATCAGGGCTTAAGGCGTGAACTATGCTACAAAATAAAGAAATTCTGACAGCTTCACTCGTTATTCGTTAGCCGGATTAGTAATGTGTCTGACGAATGAGTCATTTTCAGGAGATAACGTTATGTCCGCTTCGTTTTACCGCCAACTGGAAGAAGAACTTGATCAGGCGCGTGCCGATGGTCTGTTCAAGGAAGAGCGAATTTTGACCTCAGCACAGCAGGCGGAAATTACCGTTGCTGGTGGTGAACCGGTCATCAATTTCTGTGCTAACAACTACCTTGGACTCGCCAACCACCCTGAGCTTATCGCCGCCGCCAAGGCCGGTTTAGACAGCCACGGTTTCGGTATGGCCTCGGTACGCTTTATCTGCGGCACCCAAGATGCCCATAAAGAGCTGGAAAGTCGCTTGGCCGACTTCCTCTGCATGGACGACGCCATTCTCTATTCTTCCTGCTTCGATGCCAACGGCGGCCTGTTCGAAACGCTGCTGGGGCCTGAAGACGCCATTATTTCGGATGCACTGAATCATGCGTCGATCATCGACGGCGTGCGCCTGTGCAAAGCCAAGCGCTATCGCTACGCCAACAACGATTTAGCCGAACTCGAAGCCCGTCTCGAGCAGGCCAAAGCCGAGGGCGCGCGACATATCATGATCGCCACCGACGGCGTATTCTCCATGGATGGCGTGATTGCCAACCTGAACGGGATTTGCGATTTGGCCGAGCGTTTTGACGCGCTGGTGATGGTCGATGACTCCCACGCCGTGGGCTTTGTCGGCGAGCACGGTCGCGGCACCCACGAATATTGCGACGTGATTGGTCGCGTGGACATCATCACCGGCACCCTCGGCAAAGCCATGGGCGGCGCGTCTGGCGGCTACACCGCGGGGCGCAAAGAGGTGATTGACTGGCTGCGCCAGCGCTCGCGCCCGTATCTGTTCTCCAACTCACTGGCACCTTCCATCGTCGCCGCCTCGCTGAAAGTGCTCTCCATGCTGGAACAGGGCAGTGAACTGCGCCAGAAGCTGATGAGCAACGCCCAGCTGTTCCGCGAGAAAATGACCGCCGCCGGTTTCACGCTGGCTGGCGCTGACCACGCGATCATCCCGGTGATGCTGGGCGAAGCGAAGCTGGCGCAAGAGTTTGCGGCGGCCTTGCAGCACGAAGGCATCTACGTCACCGGCTTCTTCTTCCCGGTGGTACCAAAAGGTCAGGCGCGCATTCGCACCCAGATGTCTGCCGCGCACAGCACCGAACAAATCGAAAAGGCGGTGGACGCCTTCACCCGTATTGGTAAAAAGCTTGGCGTGATTGCCTGAGGAACCTGCATGAAAGCGTTAGCAAAATTAAAGCGTGAAGAAGGTATCTGGATGACGGATGCGCCAGTGCCTGAGCTTGGCCATAACGATCTGCTGATTAAAATTCGTAAAACCGCCATTTGCGGTACTGACGTGCATATCTATAACTGGGATGAATGGTCGCAGAAGACCATCCCGGTGCCGATGGTGGTCGGCCACGAATATGTCGGCGAAGTGGTCGGCATCGGTCAGGAAGTCAAAGGCTTCAACATTGGCGACCGCGTCTCTGGTGAAGGCCACATCACCTGCGGCCACTGCCGCAACTGTCGCGGTGGACGCACCCATCTGTGTCGCAACACGCAGGGCGTCGGGGTGAACCGTCCGGGGGCCTTTGCCGAGTATCTGGTGCTGCCAGCCTTCAACGCCTTCAAAATCCCAGACAACATCTCTGACGACCTCGCCGCCATCTTCGACCCACTGGGCAACGCCGCGCATACCGCGCTCTCCTTCGATTTGGTCGGCGAAGACGTGCTGATCAGCGGCGCTGGCCCGATAGGTATCATGGCGGCGGCAATCTGTAAGCACGTGGGCGCACGCCACGTGGTCATCACTGATATGAATGAATACCGTCTGGATTTGGCGCGCAAAATGGGCGTGACCCGCGCGGTCAACGTCAAAAATGAGACGCTAGAAGAGGTGATGACCGAGCTGGGTATGACCGAAGGCTTTGATGTCGGTCTGGAAATGTCGGGCGCGCCACCGGCCTTCCGTTCCATGCTCAACGCCATGAACCACGGCGGGCGCATCGCGCTGTTGGGTATTCCGCCTTCCGACATGTCGATTGACTGGAATCAGGTGATTTTCAAAGGTCTGTTTATCAAGGGCATTTACGGCCGCGAGATGTTTGAAACCTGGTACAAGATGGCGGCGCTGATCCAGTCTGGTTTGGATCTCACCCCGCTTATCACTCACCATTTCTCTATCGATGATTTCCAGAAAGGCTTTGACGCTATGCGCTCCGGCCAGTCGGGTAAAGTGATTCTGAACTGGGAGTAAGCTCCCGCTGCACCAAAGACAAAGGCCAGCATTTGCTGGCCTTTTGCATTGAAAGCGCGGGATGTTTTACGGTTTTTCCACGCCTTTCGGGGCATCGGCGAACCAGGTGTCCCAAGTGCGCTCAACAAAGGTGACGGCAGGCAGCTGTGCCACGCTCTCACCAATAACCTTGAACATAGTGTCAGCGTACACCGGCGCCACAGGTTTCTTGCTGGTACAGAGGCGCGCCCCTTTAAACAGCGTTTTCGGCGGCGTGACTTTGGTCGGCGTTTTGCCCGGCGTGCTGCGGGTCGGCTCATTCAGCAGATCGCTTGGACGCACCAACACGATATCAGACGGCAGGTTCGGTAACATTTGCTGCAACACGCGCACCGTGGTCGGGTGCGGGTGACCGATGGCGATGGCATAGCCATTACGGCGCGCAAGCTGGATGGCGCGCTCAAACTGCTTGCGGATCTCAGCTTCATTCTGCACATCATCTAAAAAGACGTTTCGCTTGATGACGCGCACCTGAGTCCCGGCGGCGGCCTGCACTGACTTGGTATTGCCGATGGTCATACTGTCGAGGAAAAACAGGCTGTGGGTGTTCATGGCCTGCATCACCTTCTCCATACCCGGCAGGCTGGAGGTCATGGCGCTGCCCATATGGTTGTTGATGCCGACGGCGTAAGGGATGCTCTTAATCGCTTGATCCACAATACGTTTCACCTCTTCGCTGCTCATCGACGGCGTTAAGGTATCTTTTTCCAGCGGCTGTTTACTCAGGGGCGCCATCGGCAGGTGGATCAGGATCTCACGGCCCTGCTGGTGGGCTTTCTCCATCATGATGTGCGAGTCTGGCGCATTGGGGAAAATCGCGATGGAGACGGCCTTGGGCATCTGCAACACCTGATTTTCATTCTGTTGGCGGTAACCAAAATCATCAATAAGGATGGCTAATTTCGCTGCCTGAGCCTGACAGGCAAACAGGACGGTGCCGCACAGCGCGGCTAAAACGGACTTTTTATATCGCAATGCTATCTTCCCAACCACGGCTGTGGGTTAACGGCCTGGCCCTGACGACGAATTTCAAAATACAGCGATGGCTGGCCCTGACCTCCGCTGGTACCCACCAGTGCAATGGCCTGACCGGATTTAACCTGATCACCCACGTTCACCAGCGCGCTTTGGTTGTAACCATAAAGGCTCATATCACCTTTACCGTGCTCGATAACCACCACCAGACCGTAGCCCTGCAGCCAGTCGGCCAGCAGAACGCGGCCATCGGCGACGGCTTTGACTTCGCTCCCTTCCCGAGCCGAAATCACGATGCCTTTCCAGCGTAGCTCACCCTGCAGCTGTTCGCCGAATCGGTGCAGAATAGCGCCGCGAACTGGCCAAATATCTTGCCCCGCTGGGCGACCCAGCCCTCCGGTACGCGACACCAGCGCCTGCTCGCCCTGCGTCGGTTTGTAGGTGGAGCCCTTCTTCTTGGCTTGCTGCTCTTTGGCGCGAATAGCCGCGGCCTCTTTGGCCTCTTTCTCTGCGCGAGCGCGGGCGGCGCGCTCGGCGGCGGCAATCTTGTCACGCAGGCGCGTTTCGTTGGCCTTCAGTTCGGACAGGCTCTGCTCGTCTTTTTGCAATGAGCTTTCCAGCGAACTTAGCGTCTGTTTACGCGCTGCGCGGGCCTGTTCGAGCTTTTGCTGCTGGCTCTGCTGCTCGCTCAGTAAGCTTTTCTGCTGGGTCTGTTTGGCTTCCAGCGAGACGCGCTGCGCGGCCAGCGTGGTGCGCGTTTGCTTAAGCTGCTCGATAGACTTCTGACGGGCTTGGTTGAAATAGCCGAAATAGGCCAAAATGCGTTCACTGCGCTCGCTCTCTTCGCCACTCAACAGCAGTTGTAACCCACTGTGCTGACCGACGCGGAAGGCGGCATCCAGCTGTTTCGCCAGAATTTCTTCCTGGCTTTTTTGCTGTTTTTGCAGTTTGTCTATCGAGGCATTTAAATTGGCGATGTCTTTATTGAGGGTGGCGAGGGTCGATTGGGTATCACGCAGCCCACGGCTGGCCGAGGCGATGATCTTTTCCTGCGCCTGAAGCTGATCCTGCAACGAGCTGCGCTGCTGTTTCTGCTGCTTAACGCTTTTCTCTTTTTCGGCGATGCTTTGCTGGAGAGTTTTGAGCTGGTCTTTATTGTCGTCAGCGTGAGCAACAAAAGCAGGAACGAGTAACGAGGCGCAAAGCAAAAATGCGGACGCCGGGCTGCCTGATGTCGTCTTATCATTAATAGAAAGACGGTTTTTCATTGCGCTGAAATTGATGAATTTGCTCAAACTTTTTCCTGCTTGCCGACCGTGGATGATAGACAATCTGGCTGTCCTTCAGGTTATCGTACCACTAATCAACAGCCTGATGCACAAACAAAAAAGGCGTACTAGCCGCGCTAATACGCCTTAAAACTGTAGTGCATAACCGACGTCCTTTAAATGGCCGCAATGCTTAAAATGCGGCCCGTTTAGACGTCGTTCAGGACTATTTAACGATAAATAGCGGCTTACCGCTCATTTCCGCTGGGGTTTTCATACCCATCAGCGACAGCATGGTTGGCGCGATATCGGAAAGCTTGCCGCCTTCGACCACCTGCGCGTCTGCGCCGATATAAATCAACGGCACCGGCAGATTGGTGTGCGCGGTGTGCGCCTGCCCTGTTGCCGGGTCGCGCATTTGTTCGGCATTACCGTGATCGGCCGTCACTAGTAGCTGGCCGCCCACCTGTTTCACCGCCTCGACCACTTTGCCAATGCACTCATCCAGCGTTTCCACTGCTTTTACCGCCGCTTCATACACGCCGCTGTGACCCACCATGTCGCCATTTGGATAGTTACAGATGATGGTGTCGTACTTGCCGCTGCCAATGGCGGTGAGCAGTTTGTCGGTCAGTTCCGCCGAGCTCATTTCCGGCTGCAAATCATAAGTTGCGACATTCGGCGACTTAATCAGAATGCGATCTTCACCGGCGAACGGGTCTTCCATGCCGCCGTTGAAGAAGAAGGTGACGTGAGCATATTTCTCCGTTTCGGAGATGCGTAGCTGGGTTTTGTTGTGGGCCATCAGCCACTCGCCCAAGGTGTTTTTCAGTGAAGCGGGTGGATAGGCGCACTCGGCATCGATATCGGCGGCGTATTCCGTCAGCATCACGAAATCGCCGAAGTTAATCACCTTTTCGCGGGTGAAGCCGTCAAAGTCGGGGCTGATAAATGCGCGGGTGATTTCACGCGCACGGTCGGCACGGAAGTTCATGAAAATCATCGCGTCGCCGTCTTCCAGCGCGGCATCGGCTTCGCCCGCGCGGCGCAGCACGGTGGCTTTGACGAACTCATCGTTTTCATCGCGAGCATAGGCGGCTTGCAGGGCTTCCACGGCGTTATCGGCGGTGAACGCGCCTTTGGCCTGCGTCATCAGATCATAAGCTTGCTGCACGCGGTCCCAGCGATTATCGCGGTCCATGGCGTAATAACGGCCAATAATGGAGGCGATACGGCCAGTGCCCAACTGCTGGAATTTTTCGCTAAAGCGCTGGAGTGAGCTTTCGGCGCTGCGTGGCGGGGTGTCGCGACCGTCGAGGAAAGCGTGCAGATAAATGGCTTTTGCGCCGCGACGATGGGCCAGTTCAATCATCGCCATGATGTGGTCTTCGTGGCTGTGAACCCCGCCCGCAGAGAGCAGGCCCATGATGTGCACGGCTTTACCCGCGGCTACGGCGCGGTCGACAGCCCCGGCCAGCACGGCATTTTCGAAGAAATCACCTTCTTTAATTTCTTTATCGAGGCGAGTCAGGTCTTGATAAACGATACGTCCCGCCCCCAGATTGACATGACCGACTTCGGAATTGCCCATTTGGCCGTCGGGCAAGCCAACGTCCAGACCTGAGGCGGCGATCAGCGTGTGCGGGTAAGTCTGCCACAGGCTATCCATCACCGGCGTTTTGGCATTCAGAACGGCGTTGTCTTGTGATTCCTCGCGGTGCCCGTAGCCGTCCAGAATCACCAGTACCATAGGTTTTTTGTTGCTCGACATGTCAAAAGCCTCATTAAAAGAGTAAATGTTGAATAGGCTCGCCGTGGCCCGCAGCACGGGTTTGGCGTGGCTATTCCCACTTTTTGCGAGAGGATTTTACGTCAGAGTGAAAACACAAATAGCCCTGAGAGATCAAAGTTGGGCAATGTATGGATTAACAAGTGGGATAAATGCGTGTTAATTTTCCGAGATATGCCGCAGTTTGTGGCATTAGGAGATGCATACTGGCTGTATTTGCCGCAGCGCGCAGGTATACTCTCAAGCCTTGAATTTTCCCCCAACTGACGGGAGTTGCTACACCCCATGCAAGATATTATGCCGTTCATTAGTGCGCATCCGGTTCTCAGCCTAGCGTGGGTTGCGTTGCTGATTGCAGTAATTGTGACCACCTTTAAGACGCGTTTTTCTAAAGTAAAAGAGATCTCCCGTGGTGAAGCGACCCGCCTGATCAACAAAGAAGACGCCGTTGTGGTTGACGTGCGCGCACGCGAAGAATTCCGGAAAGGCCATATCTCCATGTCTTTAAACGTGTTGAGCGCCGACATTAAGAGCAACAATTTGGGTGAGCTGGTGAAGCATAAAGCACAGCCAGTTATCGTGGTTTGCGCCAATGGCACCTCTTCCCGCGCTGCGGCAGAAGGCTTAGTGAGTGCTGGTTTTGAACAGGTTTATACCCTGAAAGACGGTATCTCTGGCTGGAGCAGCGAAAACCTGCCACTGGCTCGCGGTAAGTAATTGCTTCAAATTACTCAGTAATACATCTACGACACTTGAGGTGGCTACCATGGCTAAAATTGAAATCTATACCAAGGCAACCTGTCCTTATTGCCACCGTGCGAAAGCGTTACTTAACAGCAAGGGCGCGGCTTTTGAAGAAATCGCCATTGATGGCGATGCGGACAAACGTGAAAAGATGATCGCGCGTACTGGCGGTCCTTCTACCGTTCCTCAGATTTTTATCGACGGACAGCACATTGGTGGCTGCGACGATTTACATGCACTTGATGCCAAAGGTGGCCTTGATCCGTTGCTGTAAGCGACATCAGGCAGTTATGTAATTTAATCAAGTGTTTAAAGGACTATTAACTTAAGGGTACTACTTACATGTCAGAACAAAACAACACCGAGATGGCTTTCCAGATCCAGCGTATCTACACCAAGGATATCTCCTTCGAAGCGCCAAACGCGCCTCAGGTTTTCCAGCAAGACTGGCAGCCAGAAGTTAAACTTGATTTAGATACTGCTTCAAGCCAGCTGGCTGATGAAGTGTATGAAGTGGTACTGCGTGTGACCGTGACTTCTTCACTGGGCGACGACACTGCTTTCCTGTGTGAAGTGCAACAAGGTGGTATCTTCACCATCTCCGGCATTGATGGGAACCAACTGGCACATTGCCTGGGTGCTTACTGCCCGAACATTCTGTTCCCATATGCTCGTGAGTGCATTACCAGCCTGGTTTCTCGCGGTACCTTCCCGCAACTGAATCTGGCACCTGTGAACTTCGACGCGCTGTTCATGAACTACTTGCAACAGCAGGCTGAAGGCGAAGGTGCAGAACCACATCAGGATGCCTGATGAAAACCGTCAATGCTTCAATGACTGTGATCGGTGCCGGCTCATACGGCACCGCTTTAGCCATAACGCTCGCCAGAAATGGCCACAACGTGGTGCTGTGGGGCCATAACGCCGATAACATTCGCACGTTACAGGCTGCTCGCTGCAATCAGGCATTTCTGCCGGACGTTCCTTTCCCTGACAGCCTGGTGCTGGAAACTGACCTCGCCATTGCGCTGGCCGCTAGCCGCAACATTTTGGTGGTAGTGCCGAGCCACGTGTTTGGTGACGTGCTCCAGCAGATTAAACCTCATCTTCGCGCTGACTCTCGTATCGTCTGGGCCACTAAAGGCCTCGAGGCGGAAACGGGCCGTCTGCTGCAAGACGTTGCTCGCGAAATTCTAGGCGATGACATTCCGCTAGCCGTGGTTTCTGGCCCGACCTTTGCCAAAGAGCTGGCAGCCGGCATGCCTACCGCGATAGCGCTGGCCGCCACCGACGCAGAATTTGCTGAAGATCTGCAACAGCTTTTGCACTGCGGTAAGAGTTTCCGTGTCTACAGCAATCCCGATTTCGTCGGCGTGCAGCTTGGCGGCGCGGTGAAGAACGTGATTGCCATTGGTGCCGGGATGTCCGATGGCATCGGCTTTGGTGCCAATGCGCGCACCGCGCTTATCACCCGTGGCTTAGCAGAAATGAGCCGCCTTGGCTCAGCACTTGGTGCTGATCCGTCCACATTTATGGGCATGGCGGGGCTGGGTGATTTGGTGTTAACCTGCACAGACAATCAATCTCGTAATCGGCGTTTTGGCATTATGCTGGGCGAGGGGATGGATGTTCAGGGCGCGCAGGATAAGATTGGTCAGGTGGTCGAAGGCTACCGTAATACCAAAGAAGTCCGTGCGCTGGCACAGCGTTATAACGTTGAAATGCCAATCACTGAGCAAATCTATCAAGTACTGTATTGCCAGAAAGATGCCCGCGAAGCGGCAATCAGCTTGCTGGCTCGTGCCAGTAAAGACGAAAAAAGCAGCCACTGATTGTAAGCCGGGACAGAGCCACTCTATTGGTCACCCGATAGAGCGGCTTTTTATTATCTTATCGAAGCCGTAAGGAACAGTAATGTCGTTAGAAGAGCTGGAACTGGTCTGGAAAAACATTAAATCAGAGGCGAGAGCGCTGGCTGAGTGTGAACCTATGCTGGCGAGCTTTTTTCATGCGACGTTGCTCAAGCATGAAAACCTCGACGGGGCATTAAGCTACATTCTGGCTAACAAGCTGGGCAGCCCGATTATGCCAGCGATTGCCATTCGTGAAGTGGTGGAAGAGGCCTATCGCAATGACGCCCAGATGACGCTGTCCGCCGCGCGCGATATTCTCGCGGTGCATCAGCGCGATGCGGCCGTGGATAAATACTCTACGCCGCTGCTCTATCTGAAAGGTTTTCACGCGCTACAGGCTTACCGCATTGGTAACTGGCTGTGGAAGCAAGACCGCCAGGCGCTGGCCATCTATTTCCAAAATCAAATTTCCGTCACCTTTGGCGTGGATATCCACCCGGCAGCGCGAATTGGTTGCGGCATCATGCTCGACCACGCGACGGGTATCGTCATTGGTGAAACGGCCGTGGTCGAAAACGACGTCTCAATCTTGCAGTCAGTCACGCTGGGCGGGACAGGCAAGACCTGCGGCGATCGCCACCCAAAAATCCGCGAAGGCGTGATGATTGGCGCGGGTGCCAAGATCCTCGGCAACATTGAAGTTGGCGTAGGTGCCAAGATTGGCGCTGGCTCAGTGGTGCTGCAATCCGTTCCAGCACACACCACGGCGGCAGGGGTTCCTGCCCGCATCGTCGGTCGCCCAGAGAGCGAAAGGCCTTCGATGGACATGGATCAGCATTTCAACGGTATTACGCAAGGCTTTGAGTTCGGCGACGGGATCTAAGTCTGGCTATCAATGGCATGTGTTCACATGCCATTTCTGCTTTTACTTCTACTTAAAACACACTCAGCTTTTAATCAGCGCGCCGGGGTAGTCCATTTGGCGCCAGGCTTCGTATACCACCACTGACACCGCATTCGACAAGTTCATGCTGCGGCTCTCTGGCTGCATTGGAATACGGATTTTTTGATTTGCTGGTAGGTTGTCCAGAATCACCGGCGGTAGCCCGCGCGTCTCAGGCCCAAACAGCAAATAATCCCCGGCTTCATAGCTCACCGCGCTGTGCGCTGGCGTGCCTTTAGTCGTGAGGGCAAAAATTCGCTGCGGGTTCTCACTGCTGAGAAAGGCGTCATAGTTAGCATGATGCTTAATGTTGGCGAATTCGTGGTAGTCCAAACCGGCACGGCGCAGCTTTTTGTCATCCCAGCCGAATCCAAGAGGTTCGATGAGATGTAACTGGAAGCCGGTGTTGGCACACAGGCGGATAATGTTGCCCGTATTTGGCGGGATTTCTGGTTCAAAAAGTACGATGTTAAGCATGCGCCCCCCTGTGAGAGGGCGCAGAATAGCAGAATCTTAACGCTGATGCAGCGGTAGCCAGATGATTAGTCGCAAGCCGCCCAACGGGCTATCTTCGGCTTTCACCCAACCACGGTGCTGTTGTACTGCGGTGTCGACAATCGCCAAACCTAACCCCGTGCCGCCGGACTCCCGATCACGCGCCTCATCGGTACGGTAGAACGGACGGAAAATCTGCTCGCGGTCGGCTTCGCTGACACCCGGACCGTCATCATCCACCGTGATGGTGATGCCTTCACTGTCGCAGGCGAAGTTCAGCGCGATACGGGTATTGGAGTAGCGAAGCGCATTGCGAACGATATTCTCAAGGGCGCTATCCAGCGCCGCCGGATTACCAAACAGCTTCCACGGACCCGGAGGTACAGGGACTTCCAGCGTTTTGCCCATCTGCTCAGCTTCAAACTGGGCATTTTCAATCACGTCGGCCCATAGCTCATTGGCTTTTAGCGTCTCCCTCGCAAGTTCGTTCTTATGCTGACTGCGGGAAAGCACTAACAGGTCGTTGATCATGCTGTCGAGGCGCTGTGCTTCCGTCTCTATACGCTGCAACTCTTTGCCTTCACCGTGACGGCGGCGCATCAGTGCGGTCGCCAGCTGTAGGCGAGTCAGCGGGGTTCTCAGCTCGTGTGAGATATCCGAGATAAGCCGCTGTTGAGCTGTAACCATGCGTTCAAGCGCGCTGACCATCTGATTGAAGCTGGCCCCGGTCGCCAGAAACTCCTGCGGCCCCGCTTCCAGTTCTGGATGCTGCTTGAGATTGCCTCGCGCCACGTCGTCCGCCGCATTTTTCAACTTACGAGCAGGTTTTGCCAGACTCCACGACAGCCAGAGCAGCAGCGGAGAACTGATTAACATGGTGACAATCAGCAGCAGGAATGGGCGGTCAAACATCAGGTTGATGAAGTCCCACTGCGGGCTGCTGGCCGGGCGAATCAGGTAAAGTTGATAATTGTCTTCACCATCGCGAACGGAAAAAGGCCCGACCATTTCAAGACGGCCATACTTTTTCTTTTTCGGACGATCTGAGTTATCTGACTGCCCGATGAAGTTACGCACCACCTGCATTTCATTGCGCTGCGCACCAATGACACGGCCTTCGCTGGTCACCAGCAACAGGCGCTGGCCCGGCGGAGCCCACTTTTCGATAGCGCGGAACAGCCGACGCCACCACATCAGGTCATTCGCCGGGTCGCCTGCCAGCTCGGCTTCGACATGCTGTTCAATCATCAGGCCTTGCCGCTGTTCACTATCGAGCAGCGGTGTAAGTTGGCGTGAATCAAGCTTGGGCACCATTAAAACCAGCATCAAAACTAAGGCAACGGTAAACCAGAAAATCGCAAAAATGCGTGCCGTTAGGCTGTTGATCATGTAGCGGATACCATCAAATAGCCGCGTCCGCGCAGCGTTTTAAACCAAGGATGGCCATCCTGACGATCGGGAAGTTTGCGGCGAAGATTGGAGATATGCATGTCGATGGCACGGTCAAAAGGCGTCAGGCGTTTGCCCAGCACTTCTTGGCTCAAATGCTCACGCGACACCACCTGACCTAAATGCTTCGCCAGCAGATAGAGCAGGGTGAATTCAGTCCCGGTAAGGTCTAGCGCGACGCCGCCGAAGCTGGCTTCCTGACGACCCGGATTCAGTTGCAAGCCATCCACTTCCAGCGTCGGTGAGCCGTTAGATTCGCCGGTTTGTTGCTGTTCGCTCCAGTTGGAACGGCGCAGCATGGCGCGAATACGCGCGACCAGTTCGCGATCGTTGAAAGGTTTAGGTAAATAGTCATCAGCACCAAGCTCAAGACCCAGCACGCGATCCAGCTCGCTACCGCGCGCAGTCAGCATGATGACCGGCGTTTGGTGGCGTTGGCGAAGTTCTTTTAAGGTTTCAATGCCATTTTTCTTTGGCATCATCACGTCGAGCAAGAGCAAATCGATACTGTTATCCAGCTTTTCAAGCGCCTGCTCACCATCGTAAGCAACCACCACATTAAAGCCTTCCATTTCGAGCAATTCTTTTAAGAGTGAAGTCAGTTCACGGTCGTCATCAACCAACAAAATTTTATTCATTGTATTTACCTCTAAGACGCAAAATACGTCATCAATTGCCGCTATTCCATGACTTTACGTACTTTTACATGCACTGACGCATGTTTGCAGCGACCGGTTTAGACTGATTTCCAATGATTCGCGATAAGCGATAAAGATATAGGAGTTAATGATGTCCAAGGTAGCTGCATTAGTTACGGCCTCAATACTGACACTGAGTTCGGGTGTCGTTTTAGCGGATACCGCTAATGTGACGCCAGTGGCACCTTCAGCTCAAGATACCAACATGCTGGACAAGCCTCAGGAACGCAACACCATGTTTGATGGCGTTAATCTGACTGAGCAGCAGCGCCAGCAAATGCGTGACTTGATGCATCAGGCTCGTAAAGACTTACCCCATATTAATGTAGATCAGATGGAAACCATGCATCGTCTGGTCACCGCTGAGAATTTCGATCAAAAAGCTGTTCGGGCGCAGGCCGAAGTCATGGCTCAGGAGCAAGTGGATCGCCAGGTTGAAATGGCCCGCATTCGCAATCAGATGTTCAATCTTCTGACTCCCGAACAGAAAAACGTATTAAACCAGAAACATGAGCAGCGCATGCAACAGATGCAGCAGCAAATGGCTGGCTTACAACCTACTTCTGCCCAGAAGCCAAGTAGTATCAGTACCCAGTAATACCCCTGTTTTTCCTTGCCATAGACACCATCCCTGTCTTCCCCACCGAAAGGTGGGGTTTTTTTTGCGGTAAAGCCCACACATTGACGCATTAAATCTGGCGGGGGAACTCCGTTCTTTTTCTCACCTTAGATAAGACATATCTCGTATTATCAGTCAGATGTCGCTTAGAACAATGCTATTCTTAGGATAGTCGCTAATAAAGACGCTGTTTAAAGCCTGCGCGGGTTCTTTTGGCTTTCGCGATTGGCGTCTACATTTAAAGCTCCCTTGAAAGGCCATCAAAGCTCCGCTTTCTGCGAGGAAAATGCCGGAAATATGTTGTAAAAACAGGGTGAATCATTAAATTGCCAAGGGTCAACGCAGTAAGCGTATTCTTGCTGACTTGAATCAATTCAGCGATGGTGTTTTGTTATACTATAAACATCAAACGCCATTAGCCATTTAGTAGTAGTGCCAGCTAGTATCCGGGCCAATAGGCATGCTCAAGAATTCTTAAGAAATTGCATCTACAAGTTCAGAGGTGGTCATGATTAAAAAAATCGGTGTACTGACAAGTGGCGGCGATGCGCCAGGCATGAATGCCGCGATTCGCGGCGTTGTTCGTGCTGCTCTATCTGCAGGATTAGAAGTTTTCGGTATTGAAGATGGCTACTTTGGCTTGTACGAAAACCGCATGCGACCACTGGACCGCTACAGCGTGTCCGACATGATCAACCGTGGTGGTACTTTCTTAGGTTCTGCTCGCTTCCCGGAATTCCGCGATCCTGAAAACCGCAAGGTTGCTCTGCAAAACCTGAAAGACCGTGGTATCGATGGCTTAGTGGTTATCGGCGGCGACGGTTCTTACGCGGGTGCTGACCTGCTGACCAAAGAAGGCGGCATTCGCTGTATCGGTCTGCCAGGCACCATCGATAACGATGTAGCGGGTACTGACTACACCATCGGCTTCTTCACCGCGTTGGGTACTGTGGTTGAAGCGATCGACCGTCTGCGCGACACCTCTTCTTCTCACCAACGTATTTCCATCGTTGAAGTGATGGGTCGCCACTGTGGCGATTTGACTCTGGCTGCTGCGATTGCCGGTGGTTGCGAATTCATCGCCATCCCAGAAGTTGAATTCAAACGTGATGACCTGGTTGCTGAAATCAAAGCCGGTATCGCCAAAGGTAAAAAGCATGCCATCGTTGCTATCACAGAAAAACTGGATGATATCGACGAGCTGGCTAAATACATCGAGAAAGAAACCTGCCGTGAAACTCGCGGTACCGTTTTAGGCCACATTCAACGTGGTGGCGCACCAGTCGCTTACGACCGTATTCTGGCTTCTCGCATGGGTGCTTATGCTGTTGACCTGCTGCTGGAAGAAGACCGCGACTACACTCAGGGCGGTTTCTGCGTCGGTGTTGAAAACGAAAAAATGGTTCATGAATTAATTTCTATCTGTATCTCACCAGAAAATAAGAAAAGTAAATTCAAAGAAGACTGGTACGACACGGCTAAAAAATTATTCTAAAACAGATAATTACTTAGCGATAAAGCCTCCACGCGTGGGGGCTTTTTTTTGCCCGAAAAACAGTTATTCCTGAATGGAATAGAAAAATACTTTTTAGTCTTTAGTTGTTCGATTTTTCTCTGGCAGGCTCTAGGCATCTAATACGATAAATCCAATCCATTGAAAAAATTTCTGGGAGAGAGTGAGATGCGTAAATGGGGTGTAGGTCTGGCATTACTGCTGGTGGCGACGGGCGCAATTGCGAAAGATGTTCAGATTCTGAACGTGTCTTATGATCCAACGCGTGAATTCTACGAGCAATATAACAAGGCGTTCAGCAAATACTGGCAGGGTAAAACCGGCGACACCGTAACCGTGCGTCAATCTCACGGCGGCTCTGGCAAGCAGGCGACCTCCGTTATCAATGGTATCGAGGCTGACGTCGTCACCCTCGCGCTGGCTTATGACGTGGATGCCATTGCCGAACGCGGGCGTATCGACAAAAACTGGATCAAGCGCCTGCCGGACAACTCCGCGCCTTACACCTCCACCATCGTTTTCCTGGTGAAGAAGGGCAACCCAAAACAAATTCACGACTGGAATGATCTGATCAAACCGGGCGTGTCTATCATTACGCCAAACCCGAAAACCTCGGGCGGCGCGCGCTGGAACTATCTGGCGGCGTGGGGCTACGCCCTGCATCACAACAACAATGACAAAGCGAAAGCTCAGGAATTCTTGAAAGCCTTGTTTAAAAACGTTGAAGTGCTGGACTCCGGCGCACGTGGCGCAACCAACACCTTCGTTGAGCGCGGCATCGGCGACGTGCTGATTGCATGGGAAAACGAAGCCTTGCTGGCAACCAAGGACCTGGGCAACGACAAGTTTGAGATTGTGACGCCAAGCGAATCCATTTTGGCTGAGCCAACCGTCTCCGTGGTGGATAAAGTGGTCGACAAGCGCGGCACTCGCGAAGTGGCCGATGCTTACCTGAAGTATCTCTATTCCACTGAAGGTCAAACCATCGCTGCGGAAAACTACTACCGTCCGCGTGACCCAGCCGTTGAGAAGAAGTTTGCCGCTGAATTCCCTAAACTGAAGCTGTTCACTATCGATCAGGTGGCAGGTACTTGGGCCGAAGCGCAGAAAGACCACTTCTCGAGCGGTGGGATATTCGACCAAATCAGCAAACGCTAAATGCCCGTCATACTTGGCGCTGTCTCGGCGTTGGCTGCGGTCGCTTACCTGAATCACTGGCTCAAGCCAGCTCATCGGGATGCGCTCCCTTGCCGCCTTGCTACAGCGCCAATTATTTAGGGCATGAGATATCGCTGATAATAAAAAACCCGGCTCTGTGAAGAGGCCGGGTTTTTTTATGCTGACGCCGCAAGTGCGTCAGAAAAGTGGATTAGGCTTTTTTCGCTTCAGCAGCGGCTTTCACGATAACCGCGAAGGCATCAGCTTTCAGAGAAGCACCGCCAACCAGCGCGCCATCGATGTCTGGCTGAGTGAACAGTTCTGCCGCATTAGCTGCGTTTACAGAACCGCCGTACTGGATGATCACTTGTTTAGCGATTTCAGCGTCTTGTTTAGCAACGTGGTCACGGATGAATTTGTGAACCGCCTGAGCCTGAGCTGGAGTGGCAGATTTGCCGGTACCGATAGCCCAAACTGGCTCATAAGCGATAACCGCGCCTTCGAAGGCTTTAGCGCCCAGCGTGTTCAGCACGGCGTTCAGCTGTTTTGCACACACGGCTTCAGTTTGACCCGCTTCGTTTTCTGCTTCGGTTTCACCGATGCACAGCACTGGGATCAGGCCAGCGTCTTTCAGCACGCCGAATTTCTTAGCAATGAACTCGTCACTTTCTTTGTGATAAGTACGACGCTCAGAGTGACCGATGATGATGTATTTCGCACCGATGTCTTTCAGCATGTCGGCAGAAGTTTCGCCGGTGAATGCGCCAGACAGGTTGGTGTCAACGTTCTGTGCGCCAAGCGCAATGCGGCTGCCCGCCAGCGCGTGTTTCGCCTGTGACAGGTAAACTTCTGGTGGTGCGATAGCAACGCCACAACCTTCAACCGTGCTCAGCTCATTGCGCAGCGCAGCGATCAGTTCGTTAACCATGTGGGTGCTGCCGTTCAGTTTCCAGTTACCCATCACTAATGGATGTCGCATGTTTTTTCCTCCAAAAGGGGACGCGAGTGTCGATTAAAATTTCTGCCAAACAAGCAGATTACCTGCCCAATAGTATAGAGAGGATCACAACTAAAGGCTTTGCTTTTTGTCATTAATTGCCGTTATCCAAGGCTTATGAAAGCGCGAGTTTTACCGGCTCTACGGCGAAGGTCAGGCCCTTCTCGCCATTGTCTGAAATCACGTAACGAATCGCCCCGACCTGCTGCTGGTAGAACTGCTGGCCTTTGCCTTTGTCGATCAGCGATGCCACTTTCGCCACGCTTTGCTCCACTGTCAGGGTACCGTCAAACTCGCGCATTAGGTTCGCCATGTAGCTGATAGCCAGCGTGCGCGCGGCTTTGGCCTCCGGCCCTTGGATGGGCAGGTAGGTGATTTGCAGAGTTTTGATTTTCCCGGTGCCTTTCTCCAATGCCGTTGAAGCATAGAGATTCTCATTAATCTTGCTGGCAGCGCGGGTCAGCAGGTCATTGCCGGTTTTGTCGGTAATGGCGCGGAATTCGCTGATCTGCTGACTCGGGTTAGCAGCGTTATATTTTTCGCGAAAGCTCACCAGCGTCATTTCGAAAGTCGGGGCGCCCGCCAGTAGATAAGGCGCTTTCGGCATCTCCTCGACGGTCTGGTGCTCGGCGGGTGGTTCCGCATTGGCCTGATTCAGCCCTGAAATCAGCAGCAGCGCGGGAAGCGCGAGGCGAAGAATGAAGTTTGCAGTCATAAGCCTGTTCTGTTTTGAAGCGATACCCGATTAGAGCGGGGATCAGGGGGCAATGTCAAAAGGAGTGCGTAAACATTGTCGGCATCTGGCCGGGCTGGGTTACACTTTGCGGCAGTTTTCTGACCCGACTTTGATGGAATGCTTCCCCGATGACCCTGCAACACGCACTCTTTTCATTTAATGGCCGCATGGGCCGCCGTGAGTTTTGGATTTGGATGGTCAGCTGGCTGGTGCTGATGGTGGCGGTGTTCACCTTTGCCGACAGACAGTGGATCGAAATCCAATCCGCCGCTTTTGCCGTGGTGGTTTTGCTGTGGCCCACCGCCGCGGTGATGGTGAAACGCCTGCACGACCGCAATAAATCGGCCTGGTGGGCACTGCTGTTTATTCTGGCGTGGATGCTGGCGGCGGGCCATTGGGACATGATCCCGACCCTGTGGCAGTGGGTGGTCGGCAGGCTGCTTCCGGCGGTGATTTTCGTGATGCTGATTATCGATTGCGGCGCTTTTGTGGGAACGCCGGGCACAAATCGCTTTGGCCCGGAAGCAGAGAGCGTTAGGTTCAAATAGCCTGCGGCTCTAATCTTGATCTTACCAGTAATGCTCGCTGGTCATATGGCCCTGTTTGCGTTTCAAATGCTTACGCATTCCGCGGCTGTCTTTGAGAATTTGCTGGGTATCGCGCACCATCTGCGGGTTGCCGCACAGCATAATATGGCTGTCTTCGGCATCCATTTTCAGCCCCACGGCGGCTTCCAGCGAACCATCTTCAATCAGCGCCGGTACGCGACCCGTCAGCGATCCCGCCACTTCTTCACGGCTCACCACGGTCTGAATATGCAACTTGCCGTTATAGCGCTGCTGAAGCTGCTGCATCAGCGGCAGGTAGCTGAGGTCTTGCGAGAAGCGCGCGGCGTGCACCAGCACCATGTTCTTAAAGCGATCTAGGCCGATGCCTTCCTGCAAAATGGATAAGTACGGGCCAATGGCCGTGCCGGTCGCCAGCATCCACAGGGTGTCGCATTCTGGCACTTCATCAATGACGAAAAAGCCCGCAGCCTCTTTAGTGACCTGAATCTCGCTGCCAATCTGCATGTCGGTCAGCCGTGGGCTGAGCTTGCCTTCCGGGACAGTCACCAGATAGAACTCAAGATTGGGATTGCTTGGCGCATTAACGTAGGAATAGGCGCGCTGGACGCGTTCACCGTCGATTTCTAACGACAGCTTAGCGAACTGGCCCGCGGTGAATGCATCAATGGGCGCACTCACCTGAATACTGAACAGGGCATCTGTCCAGCGGTCGACTTTGGTGATGCTGCCTGTAACCCAATCAGCCATAAAAAAGTACTCCGTGTTAAGTCCATGGTGCAGCGCGTCGGCGCTTCATTTACCTCGCTGATTTTATTTCACATTCACCGAATCCATTATCGATTAAATGTTATCAACCTGTTTACGACGGGTAAGAGATGCTCGCGTGTCGTACCGTTATCTTTACGAAACTGGCACTAAAGCCCGCCACTGGCGTAAACAGAGTTTTCCGCCTGCCTCTCGCTTATTCCTACGGTTTTGTTAATTTATGCGCCGACTGCTTACCCCACCGAAACTGGCTCAATATGCTGGTATTCGGATGCCTTAATGGTTAATGAACTAGAAAATGAAAAAACTGGAAAATATTCACCTGCTGGTGATGTTGATTTTGCTGGTGGCCGTAGGGCAGATGGCGCAAACCATCTATGTGCCGAATATCGCGGATATGGCATCAAGCCTGGCCGTAAAACCGGGGGCGGTTCAGCGAGTGATGGCGGCCTATTTAATCGCTTACGGCTCGTCACAGCTCATCTACGGGCCGCTGTCGGATAAGATTGGGCGCAAGCCGGTGATCCTCACCGGGATGATGATTTTTCTGGTCGGCGCCGCCACCGCCATGATGGCGCAGAGCCTGACGATTTTAATTATTGGCAGCGCCGTGCAGGGTATGGGCACTGGCGTGGCGGGCGTGATGGCGCGTACCATGCCACGTGACTTATACAGCGGCGGCGCGCTCCGCCAAGCTAACAGCCTGTTGAATATGGGGATTTTGGTCAGTCCGCTGGTTGCGCCGATTATTGGCGGTGCGCTGGCGGCGTGGCTGGGCTGGCGCGCCAGTTTTGGCTTCCTGCTACTGCTGTGCGCCGGCGTGGCGTTTTCCATGTATCGCTGGCTGCCGGAAACACGCCCGGTCAACGATGAGCCGCGCGGCATGCTGAGCAGTCTTCACCTGCTGCTGGCGGACGGCAACTTCAGCCGCTATCTCGTCATGCTGGTGGGGGCTTTGGCGGGCGTAGCGGTGTTTGAAGCCAGCTGTGGCGTACTGATGGGCGGCGTGTTGAAGCTCAGCGCGATGACCGTCAGCCTGCTGTTTATTCTGCCTATTCCGGCGGCGTTCTTTGGCGCGTGGTATGCCGGGCGGGCGGAGAAGAGCTTCAACCAGCTGATGTGGCACTCGGTGATCAGCTGCCTGCTGGCGGGCGTGCTGATGTGGATCCCGGGCTGGCTGGGCGTGATGAACATCTGGACGCTGATTGTTCCTGCGTCGCTGTTCTTCTTCGGCGCGGGAATGCTGTTCCCGCTGGCGACGACCGGCGCGATGGAGCCTTTCCCCTATCTCGCTGGCGCGGCCGGGGCCTTGGTGGGCGGCATTCAGAATATCGGTTCCGGGCTGGTGGCGTGGATGTCAGCCATGCTGCCGCAAACCGGGCAGTTCAGCCTTGGCCTGCTGATGTTCGCCATGGCGCTGCTGATTCTGCTCTGCTGGTGGCCGATGGCCAATCGCCAGCAGGAGCAGGGGCATACCATCTAACTCAGTGCGCGAAACATAAAAAAAGCAGAGCCTTGGCTCTGCTTTTTGCTTTTATGGCCGAGTTAATACAGCCAATTAGATGATGAACTCGTGCAGAGCAGCATCTTTGCGGTCAAGGAAGTGGGTCGAGCGAATGCGGCGAATGGTGCGCGATTTGCCGCGGATCAGCAGGGTTTCGGTGGTCGCCATGTTGCCTTTGCGGCTAATGCCTTCCAGCAGGTCGCCCTTGGTGATGCCGGTTGCCGAGAAAATCACGTTGTCGTTGCGCGCCATGTCGTCGAGCTGCAACACCTTACCGGCCTCAATACCCATCGCCTTACAGCGCACCAGCTCTTCTTCGCCAATGCGGCGGTTTTCTGGGGTGTCGCCTTTCACATCGTGACGCGCCAGCAGGCGGCCCTGCATATCGCCGTCCAGCGCGCGGATCACCGCCGCCGAAATCACCCCTTCCGGCGCGCCGCCGATGCCATACAGCACATCAACTTCGCTCTCCGGCATACAGGTCAGAATGGTTGCGGCGACGTCGCCGTCGGGGAAGGCAAACACGCGCACGCCGGATTGCAGCATGGCGCGAATAGCCTCGTCGTGGCGCGGTTTGGCGAGGGTCGCCACGGTCAGTTCGCTCAGTGGTTTACCCAAGGCTTTGGCGATATTTTGCAGATTTTCGGCCAGCGTCAGGTCTAAATTAATCGCGCCTTTAGCGCCGGGGCCGACGGCGATTTTTTCCATGTACATGTCAGGGGCGTTGAGGAAGGAGCCTTTGTCGCCGACGGCCAGCACGGCCAGCGCGTTGGACTGGCCCATGGCGGTCATGCGCGTGCCTTCGATGGGGTCAACAGCGATATCCACCGCGTCGCCCTTGCCCGTGCCAACCTGCTCGCCGATGTAGAGCATCGGCGCTTCGTCAATTTCACCTTCGCCAATAACGATTTGCCCGTCGATGTCGACCTTATTCAGCATAATGCGCATTGCCTGCACGGCGGCGTTGTCGGCGAGATTTTTGTCGCCACGGCCGAGCCATTTGTAGCCAGCCAGCGCGGCGGCTTCGGTGACGCGGGAGAACTCGATAGCTAATTCACGTTTCATGGATAAACCCATTCGAAGAAAAATAAGGTGGGTGAGGCAAATGCTCATCGCTGGGGCGGATTTTAGCATAGGGGCAGGGTAGAAAAAGTGCATAAAAAAACTCCCCGTTAAGGGGAGTTTGCTTGGAGCTGATGATGGCGGGTTCCGCGAGAACCCGACCGGACGCGATCACTCGTCGTGATCTTCCCATGAACGCACGCGCGCCACGGCTTTCTGCCAGCCTTTGTAGCGGAAGTTACGCTCGGTGGTTTCAATGCTTGGGCGGAATTCACGTTCGATAGTGGCTTTGCTGCGCACTTCGTCCAGATCATTCCAGAAGCCCACTGCCAGACCCGCCAGGAATGCGGCACCCAGCGCGGTCACTTCCAGCACCGCCGGACGCTCAACGCGCGTGCCGAGGATGTCAGACTGGAATTGCATCAGGAAGTTGTTAGCCACCGCGCCGCCGTCCACGCGCAGAGCCTGCAGGCGTGCGCCCGAGTCAGCTTGCATGGCGTCCAGCACGTCGCGAGTCTGGTAAGCGATAGATTCCAGCGTGGCGCGAATGATGTGGTTGCTGTTGGCGCCACGGCTCAGGCCGAAGATAGCGCCACGGGCATACGGGTCCCAGTAAGGTGCGCCAAGGCCGGTGAAGGCCGGCACCACGTACACGCCGTTGGTGTCTTTAACTTTGCCCGCGAAGTACTCGGAGTCGGTGGCGTCGCTGATCAACTTCAGCTCGTCGCGCAGCCATTGAATGGACGCACCGCCGACGAATACCGCACCTTCCAGCGCATAGTTCACTTCGCCGCGAGGGCCGCAGGCGATGGTGGTCAGCAGGCCGTTTTTGGAGGTTACAGCTTCAGTACCGGTGTTCATCAGCAAGAAGCAGCCGGTGCCATAGGTATTTTTCGCCATGCCTTTCTGCACGCAAAGCTGGCCGTACAGGGCTGCCTGCTGGTCACCGGCGATCCCGGCGATTGGAATACGCGTACCGCCTTTACCACCAATGTTGGTCTGGCCGTAAACTTCAGAAGAAGGGCGAACTTCCGGCAGCATTTCGCGCGGAATATCCAGCACTTCCAGCATGCGCTCATCCCATTTCAGGTCATGGATGTTGAACAGCATGGTACGTGAGGCGTTAGTGTAATCAGTAACGTGAACGCGTCCCTGAGTCATTTTCCACACCAGCCAGGTGTCGACGGTACCGAACAGGAGTTCGCCACGCTTAGCGCGTTCGCGAGAGCCTTCGACGTGGTCCAGGATCCACTTCACCTTGGTACCTGAGAAGTAAGGGTCAACCACCAAGCCCGTATTTTCGCGGATGTACTCTTCCATTCCGTCTTTTTTCAGCTTCTCACAGATGTCAGCTGTACGACGGCACTGCCAAACGATGGCGTTATAAATCGGCTTACCGGTCTCTTTCTCCCACACGATGGTGGTTTCACGCTGGTTGGTGATACCAATCCCGGCGATTTGGTCAGAGTTGATATCCGCTTTCGCCAGCACTTCAACTAGTACTGAACTTTGCGAAGACCAGATTTCCATTGGGTCGTGTTCGACCCAGCCGGATTTCGGATAAATTTGGGTAAATTCGCGCTGGGAAACGCTGACGATATTGGCGTCATGGTCAAGCACGACCGCGCGGGAGCTGGTGGTGCCTTGATCGAGCGCGACGATGTATTTTTTTTCGTGAGTCGTATCTGCTGACATAATAATATTCCTACGAATTAGAGAGCTGTGAACAATATAGCCAATTACGCTTTACGCTGTTTTGATGCCTGCTGGGCCGCTTTCTCTTCCGCTTCCTCATTGATTTCGTAAGGCAGGTGGCGACCAACCAGCGTCTTATAACCTACAGCACCCAGAGATGCGCCAATCAGCGGGCCAAAAATCGGTACTAAGAAGTAAGGGATGTCACGCGCGCCGGTGAAGGCCACTTTGCCCCAGCCTGCGAAGTAGGCGAACAGCTTAGGACCGAAGTCACGAGCAGGGTTCAGGGCGAAGCCGGTCAATGGGCCCATTGAAGCACCGATAACGGCGATCAGGATACCGATTAACAGCGGAGCCAGCGGGCCACGTGGAATGCCGTTGCCGTCGTCGGTCAGGCCTAAAATCAGTGCCATCAGTACGGCGGTGATCACCACTTCAACCAAGAATGCCTGCAACACGCTGATGTGTGGGTTCGGGTAGGTAGAGAAGATGCCTGCCAGATCCAAACTTTCGACGCTGCCGCGCACCATATTGTGGCTTTGTTCGAAATCGAAGAACAGGTTGTAGTACAGACCGTAAACCAGGGCGGCGGCGCAGAAGGCACCCGCAACCTGCGCGATGATGTAAGGCAGAACTTTGCGTCCTTCAAAGTTCGCAAACAGGCAAAGCGCGACAGTGACTGCTGGATTAAGGTGAGCGCCAGAAACCGCTGCGGTCAGGTAGATGGCCATCGCCACACCAAAACCCCAGACGATACTAATTTCCCACTGACCAAAGGCTGCGCCGGCAAGCTTCAATGCAGCAACACACCCTGCACCAAAGAAAATGATAAGCCCGGTACCCAGAAACTCAGCGATGCACTGACCTTTTAATGTGGAACTCATGGTTTGGCTCATAGTCGGATCCTATAAAGGATAATGTTAAGGGTTAGTTATAATTTTTCTTACTAGACGTACGTGAACGTAATCGGAATAAGACATTCATCAGTAAATGAGAATGTAATGTGAATTTATCGTTAACGAGCATAAACGAGAAATAGCGAAATCAAATTTTGTGTGTTGTGTCATAAAAATGAGCGATTTCGAATGCCAGACTGGTTAGACCAACCGCAAAAAGCGGTTTTTGGCGCTCGTTTGACCCGCGTTTATCCCTATTTCTTTCCTGATTGCGTCCCTAACGCGCACAAGGTCATTCGGATGCCTTCCGCCCGTCAAACCCCTTGTTAGACTGACTTTAGGCGAAATTGCTGGCGTGATCCTTCGACTCGTCTCGCTTTTTAAGCATTTGCTGATAGTTTTGTCGTTAAAATTGCAACAGACTGCGTGTAGGGCAGGGTTGTTGCTAGACAGGGCAGTACTGGCTACATACAATCGTATTTCAAGACATCCGCAGATTTGACGGCGTTTCCATCCCGAAATATCAATAAAATCTGCGTGGTGCGAGAATTCAGAGTCGTGTCCGGACGATGCGACAGAACTTACCAGATGTACGCCTTGCGAACATGAAGAGGACCGAAGAATGTCATTTGAAGTATTTGAGAAATTAGAAGCGAAAGTTCAGCAAGCGATTGATACCATTACTTTATTGCAAATGGAAATCGAAGAACTGAAAGAACAGAACAACAACCTGTCTCAGGAAGTTCAGCAAGCCAGCGGCAACCATGAGTCACTGGTGCGTGAAAACGCGCAGCTGAAAGAAGAACAACACGTGTGGCAAGATCGTCTGCGCGCACTGTTAGGGAAAATGGAAGAAGTCTGATCCAGCCTTCTTTGCATAACTTGCTCCCATAAAAAAAGCCCGCGCTGCGGGCTTTTTTATTGCAGAAGCATCTGCGTTTAGGGAATCACTCGAGGTCGAGTGCATCCTCTGACAGGATGATGCCGGTGTTATCAGCATACAAATGGTCACCGGTGAAGAAGGTGACACCGCCGAAGTTGACGCGGATATCACTCTCACCAATGCCTTCGCTTGCTGCGCCAGCAGGGATTGCGGCCATCGCCTGAATGCCGATGTCCAGGTCCTGCAAGTCATCCACCTGACGCACCGCGCCGTAAATCAGGATGCCTTCCCACTGGTTTTCCAGTGCCAGCGTCGCGAGGTCAGCATCGAGCAGAGCACGGCGAACCGAGCCACCGCCATCAACCACTAACACGCGGCCTAAACCGTTTTGCTCCAACAGATCATAAAGCAAGCCATTGTCTTCAAAGCACTTCACCGTGGTGATCTGCCCGCCAAATGAAGTACGTCCGCCAAAGTTGGAGAACAAGGGTTCAACGACATTCACTTCTTCGTGATAGATGTCGCATAGTTCGGAAGTATCGTATTTCATAGGATTTCATCTGGTTGCTGCATGAATGTGCAGTATATCCCTTTCTGAAGGCTGTTGGCAAAAGCATCAATTGTTAAATTTCGCTTTCAGCCAGACTTAGCTTGGATTGCTAATTGAGTAACAGGCCGACGGCAAACAACACGTTAGTCAATAAAGCGACCTTCACCATGTTCTCCAACAGGGGACGGATACCCTCAGCAGTGGGTTCGCGCATCACCGTGAGGACGTGTTTAGCCAGCAGCGGCAGCGCCAGGATAAAGAGCCAACCGAAGCCGTTGTGCAAGTGCAGTAGGGCAAACAACGCCAGACAGAGCACGGCACCGCTAATGATGAATGCGTGATAGCGACGGGCATTTTTTGGCCCAAGGCGCACCGCCAGCGTGTTTTTGCCGTTGGCGCTGTCAGTTTCGATATCGCGCAAATTATTGATATTCAGGACGGCGGTAGCTAATAAGCCGGTGGCCGTGGCGGGCAGCATAACAACCCAATCAAAATACCCTGCCTGCAAGTAGAAGGTGCCCGCGACGCTTATCCAGCCGAAGAACACTAAGACGGAAATGTCGCCGAGGCCCATGTAGCCGTAAGGGCGCGTGCCGACGGTATAGGTGATAGCCGCGCCAATCGACAGCAAACCGAGGATCAGGAAGCCGACCACGTCGCTGGGTTTCTGGCAGGCGACGGCAATTAGCGCGATACCCGAAATCACGGCTAGCGCCACGGTCAGGATGATGGCGCGCTTCATCTGGCTGGCGTTGATTAACCCTTTTTGCATGCCGCGCAATGGCCCGATGCGATCCGGCGTATCACTGCCTTTTTCAGCATCGCCATAGTCATTGGCTAGATTGGACAGAATTTGCAGCAGCCCGGCGGTGAGCAGCGCGAGGAGCGCCGTTAACGGGTGAAACACGCCTTGCAGGCTGGCGACAGCGGAACCCATCACGATGGAGGCGAAGGCCAGAGGCAGCGTTCGCAGGCGGAGACTTTCAAGCCAGGCTTTGGTCGGCGATGTCGTATTGCAGGGGGTTATCATGCTCATATTTTTTTTCGCTCAATAAACTGATGTTTCGCCCAGAAATAAAAAGGGAGGCATAACGCCTCCCAATGGATAACTTTCGAAACGTATGAGCGAATTATAAGATGAAACGGCTCAGATCTTCATCAGCAACCAGCTGATCAAGATGGCTACGAACATAATCTGCATCAATGTTTATGGAGATTCCGTTACTTTCGCTCGCGTCGTAAGAGATATCTTCCATCAAACGCTCCAACACGGTATGCAGACGACGCGCACCGATGTTCTCGGTGGTTTCGTTAACTTGCCATGCCGCTTCGGCGATACGACGGATACCGTCAGCAGTAAAATCAACGGTCACGCCTTCGGTTGCCATCAACGCTTTATACTGATGAGTCAGTGACGCGCTTGGTTCAGTCAGGATACGTTCGAAGTCTTCCGTCGACAGGGCTTGCAGCTCGACGCGGATCGGCAGACGACCCTGCAATTCAGGGATCAGGTCTGACGGGCTGGCAGTCTGGAAAGCGCCGGAAGCGATAAACAGAATATGGTCAGTTTTCACCATGCCGTGCTTGGTCGAAATGGTGCAGCCTTCAACCAGTGGCAGCAGGTCACGCTGCACGCCTTCGCGGGAAACGTCAGGGCCGGAGCTTTGACCGCCGCGTTTACAGATTTTGTCGATTTCGTCGATGAACACGATGCCGTGCTGCTCAACGGCTTCGATAGCCTGCTCTTTCAACTCTTCCGGGTTAACCAGCTTGGCGGCTTCTTCTTCGATCAACAGCTTGTACGCTTCTTTGATCTTCATTTTGCGCGGTTTCTGCTTCTGCCCGGCCATGTTTTGGAACATAGACTGCAGCTGGCTGGTCATCTCTTCCATGCCCGGAGGGGACATGATTTCGACGCCCATTGGCGCGGCGGCGACATTGATTTCGATCTCTTTGTCGTCGAGTTGGCCTTCACGCAGCTTTTTGCGGAAAGACTGGCGTGCCGCAGAAGGTTCCTGCGTTTCGTCGGCCTGGCCCCAGTTGTTTTTCGCCGGTGGAATAAGCACGTCGAGAATGCGCTCTTCGGCCAGTTCTTCGGCGCGATAGCGGTTTTTCTCGATGGACTGCATTCGCACCATCTTCACCGCAGAGTCGGTTAAGTCGCGAATAATAGAGTCGACTTCTTTACCCACGTAGCCCACTTCGGTGAACTTGGTGGCTTCGACTTTGATGAACGGCGCGTTAGCGAGCTTCGCCAGACGACGAGCGATTTCGGTTTTACCGACACCGGTCGGGCCGATCATCAGAATGTTTTTTGGAGTGACTTCGTGACGCAGCGTCTCTTCAAGCTGCATACGGCGCCAGCGGTTACGCAGTGCAATGGCGACGGCGCGCTTTGCTTTGTCCTGCCCAATGATGTAGCTGTCGAGTTCGCTGACTATCTCGCGCGGGGTCATTTCAGACATGTTTTCGATCCTTACGCTTTAGAAGACAATTCTTCGATGGTGTGGAATTGGTTGGTGTAAATACAGATATCCCCGGCAATGCTCAGCGACTTCTCAACGATGTCACGAGCGCTCAGTTCTGTATTTTCCAGCAACGCGCGAGCAGAAGCCTGAGCGTAAGGACCACCGGAGCCGATAGCAATCAGGTCATTCTCAGGCTGAATCACGTCGCCGTTGCCGCTAATGATTAGCGAGGCATTTTCGTCAGCGACGGCCAGCAGCGCTTCAAGGCGGCGCAGCATACGGTCAGTACGCCAGTCTTTCGCCAGTTCTACGGCGGCTTTGACCAGATGGCCCTGGTGCATTTCCAGTTTGCGTTCGAACAGCTCAAACAGCGTGAAGGCGTCAGCCGTGCCGCCCGCAAAGCCGGCGATCACTTTGTCGTTATACAGGCGACGTACTTTCTTCACGTTGCCCTTCATCACGGTATTTCCCAATGTGGCTTGACCATCACCACCAATAACGACCTGGCCGTTGCGGCGTACACTTACAATTGTTGTCACGAGCAGTTCCTCGTTGCAGACGGAAAAGATCCCCGCACTCTTGTGTTACACATCAGTGTCACACAAGAGCACGAGGCATATTGAAGTTATAGATTGGGGAGGAAAATGGGTTTTCAACCCCCGGTTGCGAGGGGAATGCAACCGGAGATGCCAGCGTTTTTAAGACGCGACAGGGTGCCGTCAGCGCCAGCACGATTATTGTAAGGGCCGATAACGACGCGATTCCAGCCGCCACCGGTGGTGATTCGGCCTTCAAAACCTTCAAATGCCAGCTTGGCGCGTTGCGATTCTGCCTGCTCGCTACCTTTGAAAGAACCGCACTGAACCATAAAGCGCTGGGTTTTTTCCTGCTCTTTCGGTTTGTCCTTCGGTTTTTCCGGCGCGACTTCAGTAATGGCAGCAGGTTGCTGCTGCTGAGGCTGCTCTTTCGGTTTCGGCTTCGGCGCCACAGGCTGAGTTTGCGCCTGAGTCTGAGGAGCACGAACCGGCTGCTGCGTCTGCTGCACGTTTCTCGGCGTAGTCTGCTGAGTATTGTGCTGCACATTCTGTTGCTGCTGTTGCACAGGCTGCCGCTGAGTGTAGGTCGGCTGCACGTTCTGTTGAGAATAAGTCTGCTGAGGCTGCTGCGTATACGGCTGTTGCGACGTGGTCTGACGTTGGGCAGGCTGCGTGCGCGTCGCCTGCGTTGGGTCGTTATACGGCACTTCGGACAGCGTGGTCGGCTGCTGGCGCATGTCGGCCTGCATCTGGTCCAGCAACTGGCGCTGTTCCGGCGTCAACTGCGTTTTAGTCTGCACATTGCCACCCGCCGTCGGCTCAGTCGGGGTAGACACGCCCATCTGACGATTTTCCAACTCTTTGATATAACGCCAGCGTTCTTCAGGTTTTGGCGGCAAGCCGTTGCCCGGCCGAACAGGGTGCGTCGGCAGAATCGCTGCATCTTCAGGTTTATTGTGCGTAATAAAATAGAGGCCACCAATGAACACCACCAGGACCGCAACGGCTAATACCACCATGGTTTTGGAGATCATCGGGGAACTGCGTTTTTTTCGGCTAGTTGGTTTCCGCCGCGCTCCTGAGCGCCCACGGCTTACATAGTCTCTTTGTGCCACTATCGTTTCGCTGCGTCGTAATGATGGAAGAAGTGCGTCATGTTACTGAACCTTGAACCTTATCTGAAACGAAAACTTAATGAAGTATAAACATATAATTAGCGTTTGGGTGCGGCGGTACTACCGCGGATGACCAGTTCGCTTTCCAACAAACGTGAGCCACTTTGTACTGAATGCCCATTGAGCTGCTCAAGCAATAATAACATGGCCTGACGACCAAGCTGGAATCTTGGTTGAGCCACCGTGGTTAAAGGCGGGTCGAAGTACTGACTTTGCTTGATATCATCAAAGCCTACCACCGATAAATCTTCTGGAATGCGCAGACCCATCTTCTTGGCCTGGAACATCGCGCCGATAGCCATCACGTCGTTGTGGCAGAAAATCGCCGTTGGCGGCACTGGCTGCGACATCAAATCGATCAGCGCCAGCGCGCCCGACTCATAGCTAAAATCGCCTTTCGCCGAGTAGTCTGCTTCCACATTTAATCCACTGCGGCGCAGCGCCTGAATATAGCCCTGAGTGCGGTACTGACACAGCGGCATTTGGTCCGGGCCGGTAATGCAGCCAATGCGCTGATGGCCCAAGCCAATCAGATAATGCACGGCTTCATAGGCGGCGGTCAGGTTATCAATGTGCACGGTCGGCAATTCCAGCTCTGGCGCGAATTCATTGGCCATCACCATTGGCGGCAAATTGCGCTGTTCTTCTTTGCTGGCGTCGAAAGGCAGGTCCGAGCCGAGCAGCAGCATACCGTCAATCTGCTTAGTAATAATCAGATTAATAAAGGTTTTCTCTTGCTGGTTCTGCTGGGCGCAATCGCCAATCAGCACCAGATAACCATGTTCAGCCGCGGTGCGCTCGATCCCTTGGATCACATCCGCAAAGTAGGGATCGCAGATGTCGGGGACGATCACCAGAATAGTGCGGGATTCGTTGCGTTTTAAGTTCCGTGAAAGGGCGTGAGGAGAGTATCCAACGGCGAGCACCGCCTGCTCGACCTTTTGGCGAGTGGGCGCTGAGACCTTTTCCGGATTCATTAATGCACGAGATACCGTCGCGGTCGAAACACCGGCCATTTCAGCTACGTCTTTCATCGTCGCCGCGTTTAAATCTTTCTTCTCGTCCAACGCATCTCCCCTTGCAACAGCATCATTCTGATACGACAACATGGATGTTCCTCTCAACGCGACACCCTTCTGGGTGCGCCTAACCTATCCGGCTTTTGGCGGCTGCGTAGCTCATCACATTCTAAACAGATTGTGGTTAGGATTTGTTACCTAATTTGCATCAAAAGTGTGACGCAGATGCTTTTTTTAGATCCATCCCGCATAAATGCAATCGATTAGCTGTCGATAGGGTCGACATCCAGCGTCCATTTAACCTTTTTCGCTTGGGGCAGGGCGTTAATCAGCGACTGCGAGCTTTTCAACAGCTGCTGCAAAACGCGGCGTGAAGGGTGCTGCAATAAGAGCTGCCAGCGGAAACGGCCGTTGCGCTTGGCGGCCAGCGCCGGGACGGGGCCGAGTATCCACAGCGACTCATCTTTTAGCGGGCTGGATTCCAGCAAATTGCGTAACTGCTGCAAGAACAGTTGGGATTGCTGATTATCGTGATCCTCGGAGCGAATCAGAATATGGCTGGTGTATGGCGGTAAAAAGACGCTTTTACGCTCGGCCAGCGTCTGCTTGGCGAAGGCGTCATAGCCCTGCTCCAGCAGCACTTTCAACAGCGGATGTTCCGGATGGTGGGTTTGTAGCACCACCTCCCCCTGCTTGCCAGCGCGGCCCGCGCGGCCTGAAACCTGGGTATAAAGCTGGGCGAATCGCTCGGCGGAGCGGAAATCAGCTGAGAACAGCGCGCCATCGACATCCAGCAAGGAGACCAGCGTGACGTCGGGGAAGTGGTGCCCCTTAGCCAGCATCTGCGTGCCAATCAGGATGCGCGCGCCGCCGCGATGCACTTCCGCTAGATGCTGCTCCAGCGAGCCTTTGCGGCTGGTGGTATCGCGGTCGATACGGGTAATGGGCGTGTCGGGGAACAGCGGGGCAAGCTCCTGCTCAAGCTGCTCTGTGCCGACACCCACCGAAACCAGCTGCGTCGAGCCGCAGTGCGGGCACTGGTGCGGCACCGCGCGCTGGCTGTCACAGTGGTGGCAGCGCAGCTGACGCTGGTTTTGGTGCAGGGTGTAGTAGTGGTCGCAGCGCTGGCACTCGGCTATCCAGCCGCATTCGTGACACAGCAGCGCGGGCGCGTAGCCCCGGCGGTTAAGGAACAGCATCACCTGATTATCGGCTTTCAGATGCTGCTGCATGCGCTGGATCAGCGGCTGAGAAAGGCCAACCTTGAGTGGCATGCCTTTTAAATCAATCAGCTGCTGCTGTGGCGGCTTGGCATTACCGGCGCGCTTGGTGAGTTTTAACTGGCGATATTTGCCCAACTCGACGTTGTTGAGTGTCTCGAGAGCCGGCGTCGCCGACCCCATAATGATCGGAATATTTTCTTCGTGGGCGCGGAACACGGCCAGATCGCGCGCGTGGTAGCGCCAGCCTTCCTGCTGCTTATATGAGCCGTCGTGCTCTTCATCGATGATGATCACGCCCAGCCGGGCAAAAGGGGTAAATAAGGAGGAGCGGGTGCCAATCACAATCCCGGCTTCGCCATTGCGGGCGCGCAGCCAGACGGCGAGGCGTTCGCTGTCGTTCAGGCCAGAGTGCAGCACGTCCACCGGGGCGCTAAAACGCTCGCGAAAGCGCGCGATGGTCTGTGGCGTCAGGCCAATTTCCGGCACCATCACCAGCGCCTGTCTCCCCTGCGCCAGAATATTTTCCAGCACGCTTAGATAGACTTCGGTTTTGCCTGAACCTGTCACACCGGCCAAAAGCCATGCCGAGAATTGCTGGTCTTCGCTGCGAATCGCCCCGACGGCGGTGGCCTGTTCGGTGTTTAATCGCAGACGTTCGCCCACCACGCTGAAGTCGCTGCGCCAGTCGTGAGTCTCGGGCGCAATGCTGCGCAGGTCGGCCAGCCCTTTGGCCCGCAGAGCCTGTAGCGCAGCGTCGGTTAGCTCAAGGTCGCTGACCTGATGGCGATAAATTCCGCCCTGCATTAAGGCCGCCATCGCCTGCTGCTGTTTCGCCGCGCGTTTTAAGCTCTCAAGGGGCGTCGCCCGCCCTTGTTCGGTGGCGAACCACTGCCACAGCGGGGTTAATTCAGCAGGCTTTCCCTGTCTCAGTAAGACGGGCAGGGCGTGGAACAGCACTTCGCCAAGGGGAAAATGGTAATAGTCGGCGGCCCACAGCAGGATGCGCCATAAATCTGGGGTAAACAGGCTGGAGGCGTCGAGCACCTCGCGCACCGGTTTGAGCTTGTCGATGCCAAACTCGCTGCTGTCGCTGACCGCGACGACAATGCCAATTGCATCGCGTTTACCGAAGGGTACGCTAACGCGACAGCCTTTTACTACCACCATGCCATCAGGCAAAAGGTAGTCAAACGTGCGGGCGAGCGGGACGGGTAAAGCAACGTGGGCAACAGGCATTAAGGGGTCCAGACTTTAAAAAAATGACGAGATAGTGTACACTGTGTCGTTCGAAATGCATGAACATCATTGCGCGGCATAAATAGATTCTGTATGATTCGCCGCCTTTGGTGCATTTCGCATCAAAACCTAATCATCCACTACGCGTGGTGTCCGACGAAACAGGGTTGGATAGCGACGCGGCCTTAAGAAGAGGTTTTCCCATGAAAGACGGTATCCATCCTAAATACGTAGAAGTTACTGCAAACTGCTCATGCGGTAACGTGATCAAAACTCGCTCAACAGTGGGTCACGATCTGAACCTGGACGTTTGTGGTAACTGCCACCCGTTCTATACTGGTAAACAACGTGAAGTTGCTACCGGTGGCCGTGTTGACCGCTTCAACAAGCGTTTCAGCGTGCCATCCAGCAAGTAATATTTGCTGTAGAGCAAGAAAAGGCGCCAATGGCGCCTTTTTTGTTGCCTGCTATTTAGCAAAAGGTTGGTAAACCACAACCCGTTTCACTAAAACGCTTCGCTTATCCATTTCACGCACAGCCTGCACGAACAGAGCTCTCTTCCACTGCTCTTCCACTGAAAAACACTCTGCCACTAAAAATGATCCCTGCACGGCGTGGCCGCACAGGTCTTCATCATCAGCTTTTACTTAGTATTCCCAAGTATCAGGGTCAACGCCCAGCTCGCGCATCAGGATTTTCGCTGCTTCTGGAATTTCATCGCTGCGCTCTTTACGCAGGTCTGCATCGTTCGGCAAAGGCTGGCCGGTAAAGGCATGCAGGAAAGCCTCACACAGCAATTCACTGTTGGTCGCATGGCGCAGGTTGTTCACCTGACGGCGAGTACGTTCGTCAGTGAGAATTTTAAGAACCTTCAGCGGAATGGATACCGTGATTTTTTTTACTTGCTCGCTTTTCTTACCGTGTTCAGCGTAAGGGCTGACATATTCGCCGTTCCACTCAGCCATGGGACACCTTAAATTTATCAAAAAAAATAATGTTCTGAAAACCGGGGGATTATGCCCGATTTTCACTGATCTCACTAAATAAATGTCCCTTCAGGACCGGTAATTTCAGAGAAATGTGCGCTGGGTTATTCATTCAGCCACTGAATGCCAGTCCGGCTCTTCCACGCTGCACAAGGCCAGAGGACTCTGATACCTACAATTTTAGCGGGTATTCCCCTGACGCTCAATCTATACGCAAAGAAGTTTAGATGTCCAGATGTATTGACGTCTATCTTGTCAGCGATTAATCTTTGTTACCTCATCCTCAGCACCCCCGGCAGGGAGAAACAACGTATGACGCTCAAGCAAGCGACGATAGCCGTCGGAAGTGGCCTCAATAGTGACCAGCAATATGGCTGTGTGGTTCCACCGATTAACCTTTCCAGCACCTATAATTTCGAAGATTTTAATCAGCCACGAGCCCACGACTACTCCCGACGCGGTAACCCGTCGCGCGATATCGTGCAGCGCGCGCTGGCTGATCTCGAAGGCGGTGCCGGTGCGGTAATGACCAGCAGCGGCATGTCGGCCATTCATCTGGTGTGTACGGTGTTTCTTAAGCCTGGCGATCTGCTGCTAGCGCCTCACGACTGCTACGGCGGCAGCTACCGCCTGTTCGACAGCTTGAGCAAGCGCGGTGCCTATCGCGTGAAGTTTGTGGATCAAGGCGACCCGCAGGCTCTGGCGGCGGCGCTCGAGGAAAAACCTAAGCTGGTGTTGATTGAAACCCCAAGCAATCCGCTGCTGCGCGTGGTAGATATTCAGGCCATTTGCGATGCTTCGCACGCGGTCGGTGCGCTTACCGTGGTGGACAACACCTTCCTCAGCCCGGCTTTACAACAGCCGTTGAAACTTGGCGCGGATTTAGTAGTCCATTCATGTACTAAATATCTGAACGGTCATTCAGACGTGGTGGCTGGTACGGTGATTTCGAAAACTGCCGAGCACGCGACCGAACTGGCGTGGTGGGCGAATAACATCGGCGTGACCGGTGCGGCTTTCGACAGCTATTTATTACTGCGCGGCCTGCGCACGCTCACCGTGCGCGTGAAACAGCAGCAGGAAAATGCGTTAGCTATTGTTGCTTATTTACAGCAGCAACCGCAGGTGAAAAAGCTGTATCATCCTTCTCTGCCAGAAAACCAAGGGCATGAGATCGCTCGCCGCCAGCAGTATGGTTTTGGCGCGATGATCAGTTTTGAATTCGACGGAGATGAAGCCCATTTGCGTCATTTCCTCTCGGCATTGAAGTTATTTACCCTCGCGGAGTCTCTGGGCGGGGTGGAAAGTCTGATATCCCACACGGCCACCATGACTCACGCAGGCATGGCACCTGAAGCGCGCAAAGCGGCGGGGATTTCCGACAGTTTGCTCAGAGTTTCTGTAGGTCTCGAAGACAGTGAAGATTTGATTGCTGATCTGGAACACGCATTCCAGGCAGCGGCAACGAGGTAAGAATGAATGCAATAGCGGTAGCAGCGCCGGCAGGAAGTCGGCAGTTGCACAAATTTGGTGGTAGCAGTCTGGCCGACGTGAAATGTTATTTGCGCGTGGCTGGGATCATGGCCGAGTACGGCAATCCGGGCGACATGATGGTGGTGTCGGCGGCGGGCAGTACCACCAACCAGCTGATCAGCTGGTTGAAGCTAAGCCAAAGCGATCGTCTGTCGGCACATCAGGTGCAGCAGGCGCTACGTCGCTATCATACTGAGTTGATCACAGGGCTTCTGCCGCCAGAAATGGCAGAACCGCTTATTGCTCATTTCATTCAAGACCTTGAGCGTCTGGCCGTTTTGCTTGATGGCAAAATTACCGACGCGGTCTACGCCGAAGTGGTCGGGCATGGCGAAGTCTGGTCTGCCCGCCTGATGGCCGCTGTACTGTCGAAAAAAGAGCTTCCTGCCGCGTGGCTCGACGCGCGCGAGTTCTTGCGCGCCGAGCGCGCCGCTCAGCCACAGGTGGATGAAGGTCGCTCTTATCCTTTATTACAGCAACTGCTGGCGCAACATCCTCAGCATTATCTGGTAGTTACCGGCTTTATCTCGCGCAACGATGCGGGCGAAACCGTGCTGCTGGGGCGTAACGGCAGTGACTACTCGGCCACGCAAATTGGCGCGTTGGCGGGGGTGAATCGCGTCACCATCTGGAGCGACGTCGCCGGTGTTTACAGCGCCGACCCGCGCAAAGTGAAAGATGCCTGCCTGCTGCCGTTGCTGCGTCTGGACGAAGCCAGCGAGCTGGCCCGTCTTGCCGCGCCAGTGCTGCATACCCGTACGCTTCAGCCGGTGTCCGGCAGCGATATCGACTTGCAGCTGCGCTGTAGCTATCAGCCGGAACAAGGCTCGACGCGCATTGAGCGCGTGCTGGCTTCCGGCACCGGCGCGAAAATCGTCACCAGCCACGACGATATCTGTCTGATCGAAATCGCTATCCCTAGCGAGCACGATTTCCAGCTGGCGCATAAAGACGTCGAGCTGCTGCTCAAACGCGCGCAAATCAAACCGCTGGCCACCGGCATCCACCCGGATCGCAACCTACTGCAGCTTTGCTACACCTCAGAAGTGGTAAACAGCGCGCTGCTGGTGCTGGAAGAGGCCGGTCTGCCGGCACGTTTATCGCTGCGTGAAGGTTTGGCGATGGTTGCGCTGGTGGGGGCCGGGGTGTGCAAGAACCCGCTGCACAGCCACCGTTTCTATCAAGAACTCAAAGACCAGCCGGTGGAATTCATCTGGCAAGCCGAAGATGGCATTAGTCTGGTTGCCGTGCTGCGTCTTGGGCCAACTGAGCATTTGATTCAGGGGCTGCATAAGACCCTGTTCCGCGCTGAAAAGCGTATCGGCCTGATGCTGTTTGGCAAAGGCAATATCGGTTCGCGCTGGCTTGAGCTGTTTGCCCGCGAGCAGAAAAACATTTCCGCCCGCAGTGGTTTTGAATTCGTGCTGGCCGGCGTGGTGGACAGTAAACGCAGTTTGCTCAACTACGACGGGCTGGACGCCAGTCGCGCCTTGGCCTTCTTTGAAGACGAAGCCCGCGATCACGATGAAGAATCGCTGTTCCTGTGGATGCGTGCTCACCCGTATGACGATTTGGTGGTGCTCGACGTCACCGCCAGCGGCGATATTGCAGACCAGTATCTGGACTTCGCCAGTTACGGTTTCCACGTGATTAGCGCCAACAAACTGGCCGGGGCCTCTGACAGCAACAAGTACCGCCAAATTCGCGACGCCTTCGCCAAAACCGGCAGCCACTGGCTGTACAACGCCACCGTGGGCGCGGGTTTGCCGATTAACCACACCGTGCGTGACCTGCGCGAAAGCGGCGACAGCATTCTGGCGATTAGCGGGATATTCTCCGGCACGCTGTCATGGCTGTTCCTGCAATTTGACGGCACCTTGCCATTTACCGAGCTGGTGGATCTGGCGTGGCAGCAAGGGCTGACTGAGCCTGACCCGCGCGTCGATTTGTCCGGTCAGGACGTGATGCGCAAGCTGATTATTTTGGCGCGTGAGGCGGGCTACGATATCGAGCCGAGCCACGTTCGCGTCGAGTCTCTCGTGCCGGAAGGCTGCGAAACCGGCTCGGTTGATCAATTCTTCGAAGACGGCGAAGCGCTGAATCAGCAGATGCTGCAACGTCTTGAGGCGGCGCGTGAAATGGGGCTGGTGCTGCGTTACGTGGCGCGTTTTGATGCCAACGGTAAGGCGCGCGTTGGCGTGGAAGCCGTGCGCGATGACCATCCGCTGGCGTCGCTGCTGCCTTGCGATAACGTGTTTGCTATCGAAAGCCGCTGGTATCGCGATAACCCACTGGTGATTCGCGGGCCGGGCGCGGGGCGCGATGTCACCGCCGGTGCGTTGCAATCTGACCTTAACCGTCTGAGCCAGCTACTTTAATTCTCTTAAACCCCTTCCGACGCCTGTCGGGAGGGGCTTCATGCCGTTTTTTCCTCCTCGCCAATACTTTATTCCCCAACTTGAAATTCATTCAATTTGAGTGAAGATTAATCATAGTTAGACGCTTTTTTGTCGTTGACACATTTGCTCGCATCCTTCATTGTCTATCCATACGTTTAGGTGTTTAGACGTCTAGATGCTTACAAATCTAGAACAAATCAATAACAAGATGTCGTGAGCCACGAGGTAGAAAGCATGAGTTTTTTCCACGCCAATCAACGCGAAGCTTTGAACCAGAACCTGTCAGAGTTGCAGGGCCAGTTTAACGTCTCTTTTGAGTTTTTCCCGCCGCGCACTAGCGAGATGGAAGACACGCTGTGGAGCTCTATCGATCGCCTGAGCAGCCTTAAGCCGAAATTCGTTTCCGTGACCTACGGCGCGAACTCCGGTGAACGTGAGCGCACGCACAGCATCATCAAAGGCATTAAAGAGCGTACCGGGCTGGAAGCTGCGCCGCATCTGACCTGCGTGGACGCCTCCCGTGAAGAACTGACGCAAATCGCCCAGGATTACTGGGACAGCGGCATCCGCCACATCGTAGCGCTGCGCGGCGACCTGCCTCCGGGCGGCGGCGTTCCTGAGTTATACGCCACGGATCTGGTGCAACTGCTGAAAGGCGTGGGCGACTTCGATATCTCCGTGGCGGCGTATCCTGAAGTTCATCCTGAAGCCAAAAGCGCGCAGGCTGACCTGATTAACCTGAAACGCAAAATCGACGCCGGTGCCAATCGCGCCATCACCCAGTTCTTCTTCGACGTCGAAAGCTACCTGCGTTTCCGCGATCGCTGTGCCGGACAGGGCATTGATGTGGAAATCGTGCCGGGTATCCTGCCAGTCTCTAACTTCAAACAGCTGACGCGCTTTGCCACCATGACCAACGTGCGCGTGCCGCACTGGATGACGCGCCAGTTCGAAGGCTTAGACGATGACCCGGAAACCCGCAAAATGGTGGGAGCCAACATCGCCATGGACATGGTTAAAATCCTCAGCCGCGAAGGGGTGAAGGATTTCCACTTCTACACCTTGAACCGCGCCGAAATGAGTTACGCCATCTGCCACACGCTGGGGGTGCGTCCGGGCCTTGCCACTCCATTGAGTGCAGCCGTCTAACCATTCAAATCCTATGCATAAAAAAACCGGCTTAATCGCCGGTTTTTAGTTTTTGCTTCTCTTAACTTGTCAGCACTAGCCGGTGTTGCGCATACCCGCCGCCACGCCCGCAATCGTCACCATCAACGCCTGCTCAACGCGCGCATCTGGCGTACTGCCTTCTTTCTCTAACTGGCGTGAGCGGTGCAGCAACTCGGCCTGCAGCACGTTCAGTGGATCAGTGTAGACGTTACGCAGGGCGATAGACTCGGCAATCCACGGCAGGTCAGCCATCAGGTGGTCATCGTTGGAAATCGCCAACACCACCTTGATGTCGCTTGCCAGCTGGTCGCGCAGCTTCTGGCCCAGCGGCCACAGCTCTTTATCCACCAGACGCTGGTCGTAATACTCCGCCAGCCACAGGTCGGCTTTGGCGAAGACCATTTCCAGCATGCCGATACGCGTCGAGAAGAACGGCCAGTCGTGGCACATCGCCTCAAGTTCATCGCGTTTACCGGCATCTACCACGGCTTGCAGGCCCGCACCCGCGCCGAGCCAGGCTGGCAGCATCAGGCGGTTTTGCGTCCAGGCGAAGATCCACGGAATGGCGCGCAGGCTTTCGACGCCGCCGTTGGCCTTGCGCTTCGCCGGGCGTGAGCCCAATGGCAGTTTGCCCAGCTCTTGCTCCGGCGTCGCCGCGCGGAAGTAAGGCACGAAATCTTTGTTTTCGCGCACATAGCCGCGATACATGTTGCAGGAGACGTCGGACAGCTGCTCCATAATGTCCACCCAGGCTTTTTTCGGCTCTGGCGGCGGCAACAGGTTGGCTTCCAGAATTGCGCCGGTATAGAGCGCCAGGCTGCTGATGGTGACTTCTGGCAGGCCGAACTTGAAGCGAATCATCTCGCCCTGTTCGGTGACGCGCAGGCCACCCTTCAGGCTGCCCGGAGGCTGAGAGAGCAAGGCCGCGTGGGCCGGAGCGCCACCGCGACCGATAGAACCGCCGCGTCCGTGGAACAGCGTCAGCAGCACGCCCGCTTTCTCGCAGGTTTTGATTAATGCGTCCTGAGCGCGGTATTGCGCCCATGAAGCCGCCATCACGCCAGCGTCTTTCGCCGAGTCGGAATAGCCAATCATCACCATCTGTTTGCCCTGAATGGTGCCGCGATACCAGTCGATATTCAGCAGCTGAGTCATCACTGAGTCAGCATTGTTCAGGTCATCAAGGGTTTCGAACAGCGGCGCTACCGGCAGAGTGAACGGGCAACCCGCCTCTTTCAGCAGCAGGTGAACGGCCAGCACGTCAGACGGCGTTTTCGCCATAGAAATGACGTAAGCGGCAATTGAGCCTTCCGGCGCTTCGGCAATTACCTGACAGGTGTCGAGCACCTCTTTGGTGTACTCGCTCGGCTCCCAGAAGCGCGGAACCAGCGGGCGCTGTGAGTTCAGTTCGCGGATCAGGAAGGCCTGTTTGTCAGACTCTGACCAGCTTTCGTAATCGCCCAAACCAAGGTAACGGGTGATTTCGGCAATGGCGTCGGTATGGCGGGTGCTCTCTTGGCGGATGTCGATACGCACCAGCGGCACGCCGAAGCAGCGCACGCGGCGCAGGGTGTCCAGCAGCTGGCCGTTGGCGATAATGCCCATGCCGCAGGCAACCAGAGACTGGTAGCAGGCGTAGAGCGGCTCCCACAGCTGGTCATTGTTGACCAATAAATCGTGAGGCTGTGGCAGGCGTTCGCCTTTAAGACGCGCTTCCAAATAGACCTGCGTGGAGGTCAGCTGGCTGCGCAGGCGCTTCATGATCACGCGGTAAGGCTCAATGCCTTCTTCACCACCGGCGCGCTCGCGCAGTTCATCAGTGGCTTCGGTCATGGAAAGCTCGGAAATCAGCACCGCGACGTCGCGTAGGAACAGATCAGTGGCTTTCCAGCGGCTCAGTAAAAGAACGTGGCGCGTGATGTCTGCCGTGACATTTGGGTTGCCGTCGCGGTCGCCCCCCATCCACGAGGTGAAGCGCACCGGCACGGCTTCTACTGGCATTTTGTAGTCCAGCGAGGTTTCGAGCTGTTCGTTGAACTCGCGCAGGAATGACGGCACGCCTTCCCACAGGCTATTCTCAACGACCGCAAATCCCCATTTGGCTTCATCAACCGGGGAAGGGCGGTGTTTACGAATTTCATCGGTATGCCATGACTGGGCAATCAGCTGGCGCAGGCGGCGCATAATCTGCTTGCGCTCGTAATCCGCCAGATCGTTATGGTCGAGCTGCTTGAGGCAGTTGTTCACTTCCACCAATTTGTGGATCAGCGTCCGGCGGGCAATCTCTGTTGGGTGAGCCGTCAGCACCAGCTCGATAGAAAGCTCTTCAACCGCGTCACGCAGCTGCTGGTCGGTCAGATTTTTGGCTTTCAGACGCTCAATCAGCTGCGCCAGCACTTCAGGGTTGCTGGCCGCTTCGCCATTAGGCGAAATGCTGTGGTACTGCTCGGCCACGTTGGTCAGATTGAGGAATTGGCTAAAAGCACGGGCCACTGGCAATAACTCGTCGTTGGACAAGTTTTGCAGCGTGGAGAGCAGCTCTTGGCGATCTGCTTCATTTCCAGCGCGTGAGGATTTGGATAACTTACGAATTTTCTCAACACGATCAAGGATATGTTCTCCCAACGTATCTTTGATGGTGTCGCCAAGCAGTTTACCTAAGGTACTGACATTACTGCGCATTGCGGAATATTGTTCGTTCATATTACCTCTGTTGACCTCGGACCCGATTTTTATAATTTGTAGATAACTTTCACCCGTAAGGCTGTGACGCCTTTTTCTGTCTGCCAAACCTTCTCTTTTTTTAATTACACAACTGTTTTACCGCAAAAACGTCGTTTCCTTCACTAAAAAAAGGCATTTTTCGTCAATGTGGCTGAAATTTAATTACAGCTCACAAGGTATCAGTTTGTCTAATCAGCATATTGTCCAGTATCAAGAGCGCCCTGCGACGCCCTTGATATGGCTGCTCTTTCTTCACTTATACGTGATGGCAGAAGTGATGAACCACTTGCGCGATCAGCTCGCGAGTCGGCTTGATGAAGGCGGTATCGATGTATTCATCCGGCTGGTGCGCCTGCTCAATCGAACCCGGCCCTAAGACCAGTGTCGGGCACAGCTCTTGGATAAACGGCGCTTCGGTACAGTAGTTAACAATCTCCGTTTCCACGCCCAGCAGCTTCTCCACCACCTGCACCAGCTGGTGGTCCGGCGGGCATTCATAGCCCGGAATCGGCGGATGCAGCTCTTCGATGGCGACGCGGCCCGGCCAGCGACTGCTAACTGGCTCCAGCGCTTCTTGTAACAGGCCGTCGAGATCAGACAGCGTCAGCCCCGGCAGTGGGCGGATGTCCATATGCAGCTCACAGCAGGCGCAAATACGGTTGGCCGCATCGCCGCCGCTAATGTGGCCGAAGTTCATGGTTGGATAAGGAATGACAAAGCCGCTGTGGTTGTAGCGCTCTTTCAAAGTGTTACGCAGGCCAATCAGCTGGGTAATGGAGTCATGCATCAGGTCGATAGCGTTCACGCCGCGCGCCGGGTCGCTAGAGTGGCCCGATTGCCCGGTGATGCGAATCGCATTCGAAATATGGCCTTTATGCGCACGAACCGGCTTCAACGACGTCGGTTCGCCGATGATCGCGCAGTCTGGGCGAATGGCGGTATTTTTCGAAAAATAGCTCGCGCCTGCCATGGTGGTTTCTTCATCGGCGGTGGCGAGGATATATAGAGGTTTAGTCAGTTTGGTCGTATCAATATCCCGCAGCGCATCGACGATAAAAGCGAAGAAACCTTTCATGTCGGCGGTACCCAGACCATAGAGCTTATTTTCATGCTCGGTCAGGGTGAAAGGGTCGCGAGTCCAGCGGCCATCGTCAAAGGGGACGGTATCGGTATGGCCCGCCAGCAGCAGGCCGCCAGCGCCTTGGCCCACGCTTGCCAACATATTGAATTTATTGCGAGTATTCGGCACAGGTTGGATTTCAACCTTAAAGCCTAGATCGCGGAACCAGCCTGCTAACAGGTTGATTAGCTTTTCGTTGCTTTGATCTAATGCGCTGTCTGTGGCACTGATCGAAGGTATCGCGATTAATGCCCGATAAAGCTCAATAAAAGGAGGTAATTTCATCTTCACTGTTGACAGCCTTTAGTTAGGGTAGTATTCATATTCATGCAGTTTATGTGAATAAAAATACAATATGCCAGCGCGTAAGGGAACCGGAAATAACGGTCGGTTTAACCCAACGCAGTTGCTGAGAATCTCGCGGGTGAACGGCGTATGACGCGGTGAACCCTGTTACCTAAGAAGTACGCTGTATCGCAAAGCCATACAGTTAAGTTGAGAAGGTGAACAGACCCCATGTTGAATACGCTGATTGTTGGTGCCACAGGCTACGCCGGAGCTGAACTCGCTGCCTACCTGAACCGCCACCCACAGATGAACATAACCGCTTTAATGGTTTCAGCGCAAAGTGCAGATGCAGGAAAATTGCTTTCTGATTTGCACCCTCAGTTAAAAGGCATCCTTGATCTGCCTGTTTTGCCAATGAAAAACGTGGAAGACGCGGCGAAAGATATCGATGTGGTTTTTTTAGCCACTGCCCATGAAGTCAGTCACGATTTGGCGCCGCAATTTTTGGCCGCGGGCTGCGTGGTGTTTGACCTGTCCGGTGCATTCCGCGTCAACAAGCCTGATTTCTACTCCGAATTTTACAGCTTTGAACACCAGCACCTCGACTGGCTGGACAAGGCGGTGTACGGCCTTGCTGAATGGCAAGCCGACAAACTCAAAACCGCGCAACTCATCGCGGTCCCAGGCTGCTACCCAACGGCGTCTCAGCTGGCGTTAAAACCGCTGGTGGAAAATGGCCTGTTGAATGAAGACCAGTGGCCGGTGATTAATGCGACCAGCGGCGTGAGCGGCGCGGGGCGTAAAGCCTCTCTCGGCACCAGCTTCTGCGAAGTCAGCCTGCAACCTTACGGCCTGTTCAATCATCGTCACCACCCAGAAATTGTAGAGCATCTCGGCGTGCCGGTGATCTTTACCCCGCACCTGGGCAACTTCCCGCGCGGCATTCTGGCCACCATCACTTGCCGCCTGAAAGCGGGCGTGACGGCGCAGGACGTGGCGGAAGCCTTCCATAACGCTTACCACGACAAACCTCTGGTGCGTCTCTACACCAAGGGCGTTCCGGCGTTGAAAGACGTGGTGGGCCTGCCGTTCTGCGACATCGGTTTTGTGGTGAAAGGCGAGCACCTGATTGTGGTTGCGACAGAAGATAACCTGCTAAAAGGCGCGTCGGCGCAAGCAGTGCAATGTCTGAACCTGCGCTTTGGTTTCCCAGAAACCCAATCGCTGCTTTAATTTATCTTGGTCTAAAATCAAACATTTACTTAAATCGATTGAGGCGCGAACAGCTATGAATCCGTTAGTTATCAAATTAGGTGGTGTGTTGCTGGACAATGAAGAAGCGCTCGAGCGCCTGTTCATGGCGCTGGTGACTTATCGCCAGCAATATCAGCGCCCATTGGTGATCGTTCACGGCGGCGGTTATCTGGTCGATGAGTTGATGAAGAAACTCAACCTGCCCGTGGTGAAGAAGGCTGGCCTGCGCGTAACCCCTGCGGACCAAATCGACATCATCACCGGCGCATTGGCCGGTAGCGCCAACAAAACCCTGCTGGCGTGGGCGGTGAAAAACGACATCAACGCCGTTGGCCTGTCTTTGGCAGACGGCGGCTCGGTGGTGGTAACGCAACTGAGCGAAGAGCTTGGTAATGTCGGCAAAGCAGAAGTCGGCTCTCCGGCGCTGATTAACACCCTGACTGGCGCAGGCTACCTGCCGATTATCAGCTCCATTGGTATCACCGCCGATGGTGAACTGATGAATGTGAATGCTGACCAAGCCGCGACGGCGCTGGCAGCCACGCTGGGCGCAGATTTAATCCTGCTGTCAGATGTGAGCGGTATTCTCGACGGCAAAGGCCAGCGCATACCGGAAATGACCACGCAGAAAGCGGAACAGCTGATTGAGCAAGGCATCATTACTGACGGCATGATTGTCAAAGTTCACGCAGCGCTAGACGCCGCGCGCTCTCTTGGCCGCCCGGTGGATATCGCCAGCTGGCGTCACGCCGAGCAGCTTCCGGCACTGTTTAATGGCACGGCGATCGGTACGCGTATTCTGGCGTGATCTTCATGCTTAACCCATTGACTGAATTATTAAATCAATAAAATTTTTAAAGGAAATCATCATGGCAGCAACCAAAGGCATCAAGAAAATCGTTCTGGCTTACTCTGGCGGTCTGGACACCTCGGCAATCATTCCATGGCTGAAAGAAAACTACGGCGACTGTGAAGTGGTGGCTTTCGTTGCAGATATCGGTCAAGAGCGTGCTGACCTCGAAGGAATCGAGCAGAAAGCCCTGCGCACCGGTGCTTCTGAGTGCCACGTGGTTGACCTGCGTGAAGAGTTCATCAAAGACTACGTTTACCCAGTGCTGAAAAGCGGCGCGTTGTATGAAGGCAGCTACCTGCTCGGTACCTCAATGGCGCGTCCGTTGATTGCTAAAGCACAGGTTGAGCTGGCGTTGAAAGTGGGCGCTGATGCACTGTGCCATGGCGCGACAGGTAAAGGTAACGACCAGGTGCGTTTCGAAACCACCTACACCGCGTTGGCTCCACAGCTGAAAGTGGTCGCTCCTTGGCGTGAGTGGGACCTGCGTTCTCGCGAAGCCCTGCTGGATTACCTGAAAGAGCGTAATATCCCGACCACCGCGTCGCTGGAAAAAATCTACAGCCGTGACGAAAACGCGTGGCACATCTCTACCGAAGGCGGCGTGCTGGAAAGCCCATGGAATGCAGCAAACAAAGATTGCTGGGCATGGACAGTCGCGCCAGAAGACGCGCCGGACGAAGCTGAGTTGGTCACCGTTAAAGTTGAGAAGGGTGCAGTGGTGGCGGTTAACGGCGTAGAGCTGACACCATTCCAGTGCCTCGAAGCGCTGAACGTGCTGGGCGTGAAACACGGCGTTGGCCGTATCGATATCGTTGAAAACCGTCTGGTGGGCATTAAATCCCGTGGTTGCTACGAAACGCCGGGAGGCACCATTATGATGGCTGCGCTGCGTGGCGTTGAGCAGCTGGTTCTGGACCGTGACAGCTTCAAATGGCGTGAGCAGCTAGGCCATGAAATGTCTTACGTGGTTTATGATGGTCGTTGGTTCGCTCCGCTGCGTGAATCTATCCAAGCCGCCGCTGACGCGCTGGCAGAAGATGTGAATGGCGAAGTGGTGGTGAAGCTGTACAAAGGCACCGCGACGGCTATCCAGAAGAGTTCTCCGAACAGCATGTACTCTGAAGAGTTCGCTACTTTCGGTGAAGATGAAGTGTATGATCACAGCCACGCGGGCGGCTTTATCCGTCTGTTCTCGTTGTCATCCAGAATTCGTGCGCTGAACTCAAAGAAGCAGTAATTCGCGCGTAGAAAATATTTTAAGGGCGCACAGGCTGCGCCCTTTTGCATACATCAAGGAGTACAGGTTATGGCACTTTGGGGCGGGCGTTTCACTCAGGCGGCAGACCAGCGTTTTAAAGAATTAAATGATTCCCTGCGTTTTGATTACCGTCTTGCCGAGCAGGATATTATTGGCTCGGTGGCGTGGTCGAAGGCGTTGGTGACGGTTAACGTGCTGACCGCCGAAGAGCAAATTCAGCTGGAAGAGGCTTTGGGCGTGCTGCTGGAAGAAGTTCGTGCTAACCCGCGCGCTATCTTAGCCAGCGACGCAGAAGACATTCACAGCTGGGTGGAAGGCAAGCTTATCGACAAAGTCGGTAACCTCGGTAAGAAGTTGCACACCGGCCGCAGCCGTAATGATCAGGTCGCCACTGACTTGAAACTATGGTGCAAAGAGCAGGTGCTGAGCCTGCAAGAGGCCGTGCGCCACTTGCAGCAGGCGCTGGTCGCCACTGCGCAAGCGAATCAGGACGCGGTCATGCCGGGCTACACCCACTTACAGCGCGCCCAGCCGGTAACTTTCGCACACTGGTGTCTGGCCTATGTCGAGATGCTGGCGCGTGATGAAAGCCGCCTGCAAGATACTCTGAAACGTCTGGACGTCAGCCCGTTGGGCAGTGGCGCACTGGCGGGCACTGCGTACCCAATGGACCGCGAGCAGCTGGCCGGTTGGTTAGGATTTGCCTCTGCCACCCGAAACAGCCTGGATAGCGTTTCCGACCGCGACCATGTGATGGAGCTGCTGTCGAACGCCTCTATCAGCATGATCCACCTGTCGCGCTTCGCCGAAGACCTGATTTTCTTCAACAGCGGAGAAGCGTCGTTTGTAGATCTGTCCGACCGCGTGACCTCTGGCTCATCCCTGATGCCACAAAAGAAAAACCCGGACGCGCTGGAGCTTATCCGTGGCAAGTGTGGCCGCGTGCAGGGCGCACTGACGGGCATCATGATGACCATGAAGGGCCTGCCGCTGGCGTACAACAAAGACATGCAGGAAGACAAAGAAGGTTTGTTCGACGCGCTCGATACCTGGATGGACTGCCTGCAAATGGCGGCGCTGGTGCTGGACGGTATTCAGGTCAAACGCCCGCGTTGTAAAGAAGCGGCGCAGCAGGGCTACGCGAACTCCACCGAGCTGGCGGATTATCTGGTCGCCAAAGGCGTGCCATTCCGCGAAGCTCACCATATTGTTGGTGAAGCCGTGGTGGAAGCCATTGCTCAGGGCAAAGCGCTGGAAGCTCTGCCATTGGCCGATTTGCAAAAATTCAGCAGCGTGATTGGCGATGACGTCTACCCAATCCTTGAACTGCAATCTTGCCTCGACAAGCGCGCAGCCAAGGGCGGCGTGTCACCACAGCAGGTTGCTCAGGCGATCAGCGATGCTAAAAGTCGCTTAGGGGAGTAATAGCTCACCGCGTTAGACCAGAAGGCTCCTGTTCAGGGGCCTTTTCTTTAGGTGAAAAACGGCAAAAAAAAAGGCGGACATAAAGTCCGCCGAATGTTCACGTAGTCTCTCACTCGCCATCAGCTTACTTGCCTTGCAGCAATACCCTGATTTTGAGCTTCTTTCGTTTTACTTATCTTAATTCTCTTACAATCTTTACGCGTCGTCTTATTGTGCCAATTCGCACACGTCTGCTTCGCTGTTCAGATAGACATCCAGATCGTCGCTTCCCCCGATGTGGCGACCACCAATAAAGACTTGTGGCACAGTTGCACGGCCTGTTACAGCGCGCAGGCTGACCGTAGTCGCGTCTTTACCTAATACAATTTCTTCATACTGAATGCCGCGCTCTTGCAGCATTTGTTTCGCTTTAGAACAGAAAGGGCAGCCCGGCTTGGTGAACACGGAAACTGATTCCTGCACTTTATAATCCGGCGCCAGATACTTCAGCATGGTATCGGCATCAGACACTTCAAACGGGTCGCCCGGCTTGTTTGGCTCAATGAACATCTTCTCGACCACGCCGTTACGCACCAGCATGGAGTAACGCCAAGAGCGCGGGCCGAAGCCTAAATCAGCTTTTTCAACCAGCATGTTCATGCCTTTGGTGAATTCGCCGTTGCCGTCAGGAATGAAGGTGATGTTGGCGGCGCTTTGCTCAGCCTTCCACGCATTCATGACGAAAGTATCGTTGACGGAGACACACAGAATGCTGTCTACGCCGTGGCTCTTAAACACGCCTGCCAGCTCGTTGTAGCGCGGCAAGTGGCTCGAAGAGCATGTCGGGGTAAAGGCACCCGGCAGCGAAAATACAATGACCGTTTTATTTTTAAACAGTTGATCGGTGCTGAGATCCAGCCATTGGTCTCCTTGACGAGTGTGGAAAGTAACTTGTGGAACTTGTTTCCCTTCGTGGCTTGTAAACATCAGTAACCTCTTAATTTATAAAATATAAAACTTGCGCTCTGTCAGTATCGTTTCGATGTGTGCCATTATTAACGATTGTTGTTGATAGTTATAATCGTTGATTGCTATCTTATCTATCGCCGCGAGCTATCGTCTCGACCTGTTATGGCAATGGAGGAAAAATGAATATTCGTGATTTGGAGTATCTGGTGGCTTTGGCGGAGTTCCGTCATTTTCGACGCGCTGCGGATTCTTGTCATGTGAGCCAGCCGACCTTAAGCGGGCAGATCCGCAAGCTGGAAGATGAGCTGGGCGTGATGCTGCTCGAGAGAACCAGCCGCAAAGTGCTGTTCACCCAGGCGGGTTTATTGCTGGTGGATCAAGCCAGAACCGTGCTGCGCGAAGTGAAAGTGCTGAAAGAGATGGCCAGCCAGCAAGGCGAGGCGATGTCCGGGCCGCTGCACATCGGGCTTATCCCGACCGTTGGGCCTTACCTGCTGCCGCAAATCATTCCTACGTTGCACAAAACCTTTCCAAAGCTGGAAATGTACTTACACGAAGCCCAGACCCAGCAACTGCTGGCGCAGCTCGACAGCGGCAAGCTTGATTGCGCGATTTTAGCCTTGGTCAAAGAGAGCGAAGCCTTTATCGAAGTGCCGCTGTTTGATGAGCCGATGAAGCTGGCGATTTATGACGAGCACCCGTGGGCCTCGCGCGATCGCGTTGCCATGGCTGATTTAGCCGGAGAAAAGCTGCTGATGCTGGAAGATGGTCACTGTTTGCGTGATCAAGCGATGGGCTTCTGTTTCCAGGCCGGGGCGGATGAAGACACGCATTTCCGCGCGACGAGCCTTGAAACCCTGCGCAACATGGTCGCGGCAGGCAGTGGTATTACGCTGTTACCGTCATTGTCCGTGCCAAAAGAGCGCAGCCGCGATGGCGTGACTTATCTGGTGTGTGACAAGCCGGAACCGAGACGCACCATTGCTCTGGTATATCGTCCCGGCTCCCCGCTGCGTGGCCGCTATGAGCAGCTTGCGGAAGCCATCAAGGTTCACATGCAAGCTCATATGGATAACGCTGCGTTAAAACAGGCGGTTTAATCCATTCAGGGCGGCAACGCGATACGCTTCCGCCATGGTTGGATAGTTGAAGGTAGTATTAACGAAATACTCGATAGTATTGCCTTCGCCTTTCTGTTCCATGATCGCCTGCCCGATGTGGATAATCTCCGCTGCACGCTCGCCAAAGCAATGAATACCAAGGATTTCTTTGGTATCACGATGGAATAGCAGCTTCAGACTCCCCACGTTCATCCCGGCGATTTGCGCCCGTGCCAGATGTTTAAACTGCGCGCGGCCCACTTCGTACGGTACCTTCATGGCGGTCAGATCTTGTTCGGTTTTACCGACAGAACTGATTTCCGGAATGGTGTAAATCCCGGTCGGAATGTTTTCAATCAGGTGAACTTTGGCTTCGCCCTGAATCATCGCCTGCGCGGCAATGCGGCCCTGATCGTAAGCTGCCGACGCCAGGCTCGGGTAGCCAATGACATCACCCACGGCATAGATATGCGACAGCGCGGTTTGATACATGCTGTTCACTTTCAACAAGCCACGGCTATCAGCCACTAAGCCAATGTTTTCTAAGCCCAGTTGGTCGGTGTTACCTGTACGTCCATTGGCGTAAAGCAGGGCATCTGCTTTGACCTTCTTGCCGGATTTCAGGTGCATGATCACGCCATCTTCAACGCCTTCAATCTTCTCAAACTCTTCGTTGTGACGAATCACCACGCCGTTGTTCCAGAAATGGTAGGAGAGGGCGTCAGACATCTCTTGGTCGAGGAATGACAGCAGGCGGTCACGGGTGTTTATCAAGTCGACTTTGACATTCAAACCACGGAAAATCGACGCGTATTCGCAACCGATCACCCCGGCGCCATAGATGATGACGTGGCGCGGCTCGTGGCTCAGTTCAAGGATTAAGTCGCTGTCGTAGATGCGTGGGTGGCTAAAGTCGACGCCGTGCGGGCGGTAAGGGCGCGAGCCGCAGGCGATGACGATATTGTCGGCGGTAAGCTCTTCATGGGTGCCATCGGCGTAGCGCACGCTGACAGTGTGTTCATCCACGAAGCTGGCGTCACCGGCGAAAAGCTGGCACTGGTTGCGCTCATAAAAACCCTGACGCATGCGAGTTTGCTGATTAATCACTGAGTCAGCGTGGCGCAGGATGTCGGGGAAGCTTGAACTCAAGGTGCGGGAATTGTCGCTATACAGCGGATTTTGGTTGAATTCGATAATTCTGCTGACGGCGTGGCGCAGGGCTTTCGAAGGGATGGTTCCCCAGTGAGTACAGCCGCCACCGACGTTATTATAGCGTTCGATGACCGCAACTCTGGCCCCTTGTTTAACCAGTCCCATAGCGGCGCCTTCTCCGCCAGGGCCTGAGCCGATGATAATGGCATCAAAATGAGATTGCTGTTGCATGGTTCGAAACCTATTTTTTATACAAAATAACAACGAGAAAGTAACATATTAGTCCTGTTTTCCCTACAAGCAGTTGTCAATTCGTGGGAAAACCGCAACATTCAGACCCACTTTATCCTCTCTTTTCTATACCTCGGCGGGTTAAAAAATTTGGTATAGTGAAATCATAACGAGTCATTTTATTAACACCTTTAATAAGAAGAAAACACTGCGGATGAAGGTTATGGGCGTAAGAGCACAACAAAAAGAGCGCACGCGCCGCTCACTGATTGAGGCGGCATTTAGCCAGCTCAGTGCTGAACGCAGCTTTGCCAGTTTAAGTCTGCGTGAAGTTTCCCGCGAGGCTGGGATCGCACCCACCTCTTTTTACCGCCATTTCCGCGATGTTGATGAACTCGGCCTGACCATGGTAGACGAGAGTGGGTTAATGCTTCGTCAACTGATGCGTCAAGCGCGTCAGCGCATTGCCAAAGGTGGCAGCGTGATTCGCACCTCCGTATCGACTTTTATGGAGTTCATTGGCAATAATCCTAACGCCTTTCGCTTACTGCTGCGCGAACGCTCCGGGACCTCTGCTGCCTTTCGTGCCGCCGTCGCTCGTGAAATTCAGCACTTTATTGCAGAACTGGCAGATTATTTACAACTCGAAAACCACATGCCGCGTAGCTTTACTGAAGCGCAGGCAGAAGCCATGGTGATCATCGTCTTTAATGCCGGTGCCGAAGCGCTGGATGTTGATATAGCCCAGCGTCGCCAGCTCGAAGAGAGACTGGTGCTGCAGCTACGTATGATTTCTAAAGGTGCATATTACTGGTATCGCCGTCAGCAGGAGCGCACGGCGGTGTCTCCAACTAATAAGTCCAGAGGTACTGAAGATGACCGAACAACCGAACCAGGATAATGGCACTTTGCTCCTGGCTCTGATTGCCGGACTGTCGATCAACGGCACGTTCGACGCGTTTTTTAGCTCCGTAGTAACCTTCTCCGTTTTTCCCGTGATAGCACTTTGCCTTGCGGTCTATTGCCTGCATCTGCGCTATCACCACAAAGAAATGGCCAAGGGATTACCGACCTTAGCGGCCGCCAGCTTCCTGCTCGGTTTCCTGCTTTACAGCACTATCGTGCGCGCGGAGTACCCGCAGCTGGGTTCCAACTTCCTGCCGTCGCTGATTAGCGTGGTGCTGGTGTTCTGGATTGGTATCAAGCTGAAGAAGCGCAAAGCAGACAACCTCTAATTTTGCCACTGCGGCTTACCCTAGTGAGCACATCAAGGCAGCCAGCTGGCTGCCTTTGTTTTATCTGCCATCCTCACCCGTTATCCCTGATGTCGCAGATCCATTCCCTGATTATTTATGAAACAACAGTTCATTAATATCAAACTACTGTTTAGTAATTAGATGTTGATCGGCTAAACCTTTCTATAATTGCCACATGTTAGAGATGAGTGGCAAAAACAGAAAGGTCTTCGGCCTCCCCCATCGCTAATTTGAATCATGGCAGAGCGGACCCGCGTCCATTTGGATTCTGCCTACGTTTGGCAGTGATTCAATAAGGGGCTGACGGCGATGAAAACACGAAAAATCGGACTACTAAATTACCTTGCTTACGGCTCGGGGGATTTTCTTGGCGCAGGGACGACGGCCTTAACCGCCGCGTGGCTACTCTATTTCTACACCACCTTCTGCGGGCTGACCCCGATTGAAGCAACCTTTATCTTTGCGACCGCCCGCGTGGCGGACGCCGTACTCAGCCCGCTGATGGGCTATCTGACGGATAACTTTGGCGGCACCTGGCTCGGCAAACGCTTTGGGCGGCGCAAGTTCTTCATTCTTCTCGGCATCCCCTGTGTGTTTAGCTACAGCCTGATGTGGGTTGGCGAGATGAACTACGTCTACTATCTGCTAACGTATCTGCTGTTCGACATCGTTTACACCATGATCCTTGTTCCTTATGAGACGCTGGTGCCGGAGATGACCGATGATTTCAAACAGAAAACCAAGTTTTCCGGGGCGCGTATCGCACTCGCACAGCTGTCGGCCATTTTGGCCGCCTTCCTGCCGGGGATCTTGTTGCAACAGCTGGGTAAAGATAATCCCCTCTCTTTCTTCTACTCGAGCTTGGTCTTCTCGGTGATCTGCGCGCTGGTGCTCACGCTGGTCTATTTCTTCACTTGGGAACGGCCGGCGGAGCTCAAGTCGGAAGCCATGTTAAAAATAGAACGCGAGCGCCAACAGCTGACGCTGGGTCAGAGCCTTAAGCGATTGAAAGTTGAGCTCTCTTCAACGCTGCGTATTAAGATTTTCCGCCAGCATCTCGGCCTGTACCTTGGCGGCTATATCGCGCAGGACGTATTCAACGCGGTATTTACTTATTATGTGGTGTTTGTGCTGATGCAAACCGCCACTGTCGCCTCGAACCTGATGGGCGTGATGGCTATTCTGCAATTCGTCGCCGTGATTGCGATGATCCCATTGTGTATTCGCTTCGGGCCCGCGCCCTCTTATCGGCTGGCCGTGACCCTTTTTGCGCTGGCGGTGATCTCCTACGGTTTCCTCTATTTCAGCCACATGAGTGATTCGATGTCGCTGTTACTGTTGATCTCCGCATTGGCCGGGCTGGGGCGAGGGGGGATCAACTACGTGCCGTGGAATATCTACACCTATATTGCCGATGTTGATGAAACCATTACCGGCCAGAGGCGCGAGGGGATTTTTGCCGGCGTCATGACCCTAACGCGCAAGGCTTCGCAAGCTGGCGCGGTGATGTTAGTCGGCATCATTTTGCAACTGTCGGGTTTTGTCTCGGGCAAGAGCGAGCAGTTGCCATCGGTGGGGCATACCATCCTCGGCGTCTTGGTTGTGGGGTCGCTGGTGATGCTGACGATGGGCTTTATTATTTCGCTCTACTTCCGCCTCAATTTACAGACTCACCGCGTGCTGGTGCAGGAAACGCAAAAAATGCGTATCGCCAATCGCCCCGTCCCTGAGCAGATCACCACTGAAGACCGCGCCACCGTGGAACTCCTCACCGGCCTGCAATATGAGTCCTTGTGGGGTAATAACAATATTGGTTATTTGCATCGCAATAACCCGCCGCCGCAAAAAGCGACCTCTGAGGTTATGTCCGATTTACCCATTCAGCAGCAGGGTCAGCGCCCTTAAATAATGGAGAGCATCATGAAGGTTTTTGACGTTAAGCACAGCGCGCTGCTGAGGCAGCCTGAGTATTTTATCTCGCGAAACGAGCTACAGTCGCTGATTCATAAAGTGACTCATAATCTGGTGAATATTAAAGATGAAACCGGCGAGTTCCTGCTGCGTCTGGACGATGGCCGGGTTATTGATACCAAAGGCTGGGCGGGGTGGGAATGGACCCATGGCATCGGCCTATACGGTATTTATCAATATTATCAACAGACTGGCGATGACCAGATGCGGGCAATCATTGACGACTGGTTTACAGCAAGGCTGGCCGAAGGCACGCCAACCAAAAATGTTAACACCGTCTGCCCGTTCCTGACGCTGGCCTACCGTTATGAAGAAACCCGCAATCCGGCTTGGAAACCCTATCTTGAGCGCTGGGCGGAGTGGGTGATGCATGAGATGCCGCGCACCGAAAAATGCGGTATTCAGCACATCGTTTATAACAATGAAAATAGCCAGCAGATGTGGGATGACACGCTGATGATGAGCGTGATGCCCCTGGCGAAGATCGGCAAACTGCTCGGTAGACCGGAGTTTATCGAAGAGGCGACCTATCAGTTCCTGCTGCATATTCAGTACCTGATGGATCGCCAAACCGGCCTTTGGTTCCACGGCTGGACCTTTGACGGCCAGCATAATTTTGCTCAGGCTCGCTGGGCGCGAGGAAACAGTTGGATAACCGTCGCTATTCCTGAGTTTATCGAGCTGCTCGACTTACCGGAGGGCAACGCGACGCGCCGTTATTTACTGCAAGTTTTAGAGAGTCAGATTGCCGCGCTGGCGGCCTGTCAGGACGAAAGTGGTTTGTGGCATACGCTGTTGGATGATCCGAATTCTTATCTGGAAAGTTCAGCAGCGGCGGGATTTGCCTACGGGATCCTGAAGGCCGTTCGCAAACGTTATATAGATTCAAGCTACGCGCCGATTGCCGAGAAAGCCGTGCGCGGCGTGATCAAGCAGATCAATCCGGCAGGTGAGTTGACGGGCGTTTCATTTGGCACCGCCATGGGCAGCGATCTGGATTACTACCGGCAAATCCCTATCACTTCCATGCCTTACGGGCAGGCGATGGCCGTGTTATGCCTGTCGGAATATCTGCGGGTCTATTTGTAGCGAAAAATAGCTGACGGAAGCTTCAGCTGTAAAAAAGGCGGGCTCACTCAGTGGCCCGCCTTATTGTTTTAGACTCTTTCTACCGGCGTTTTTCCAGCAGCACGCCGCATTCCATATGGTGGGTATAAGGGAATTGGTCGAACAGCGCCAGCTTGGTCAGGCTGTGGGTCTGGCTCAGCGTCTCGAGGTTGGCGCACAGCGTGTCCGGGTTGCAGGAGATATAGAGGATACGGTCGTAGCCTTGCACCATCTTCACGGTGTCATCGTCCAGCCCGCTGCGCGGTGGATCGACAAAAATGGTGTTGCAGTCATAACCGGACAAATCCACATCTTTTAAACGATGGAATTCGCGCACGCCGTTCATCGCTTGGGTGAAGTCTTCGGCCGCCATGCGGATAATCTGCACGTTATCAATCTGATTCGCTTCGATATTATATTGCGCCGCCGCCACGGACGGCTTGGCAATCTCAGTCGCCAGGACGCGGTTGAAGTTCCTTGCCAGCGCCAGCGAGAAGTTGCCGTTGCCGCAATAAAGCTCCAGCAGGTCGCCGGTCGAGCCTTCAGTAATGCCCAGCGCCCATTCGAGCATCTTGATGTTCATCTCGGCGTTTGGCTGGGTAAAGCTGTTCTCCACCTGACGATAAATCATGTCGCGGCCCGCCACTGGCAGCACTTCATCGACATAATCTTCGTCGAGCATGATTTTAGTTTTTGCCGCGCGGCCAATCAGCTGAATATCAAAGCCGTCCTGACGCAGTTTGTCGCGCAGCACCGTCGCGGCCGCCGTCCACTCATCATCCAGCTTGCGGTGGTAGAGCAGTGAAGTGATCAACTTGCCGCTGCGCGTGGACAAGTAATCAATCTGGAAGATTTTGCGGCGCAATACCGGCTCTTCTTTAATAGCGGCAATCAGCACCGGCATCAGACGGTTAATCAGCTCGCTGGCGGCGGGGAACTGATCGACGCGCACGCGAGCCTTGGTCTGCTGATCAAACATAATGTGGTAGAGGTCGCCCTCGTCATGCCAGACGCGAAACTCGGCGCGCATGCGATAGTGGCTGACCGGAGAGCGGAAAACCTCAGGAGCCGGCGCCTGAAAAGGCGTCATCATCGCCGTGAGACGTGCGGTCTTTTCCGCCAGTTGGTCGTCGTATTGTTCAATGGGCAGGTTTTCAGGCGTCATGATTTATCTCGTCAACTGCGGGTAAATGGGCGAACTTAGCGGGGGATTGTAGGGAATGCTCCCGCGAAGTCCAGTTTTCCGCTTATTCATGGGCGTTATTACCATGCTTCTCACGCAACCTATTTGATTAAAATTTAATGGCCCTTACGGATGTCTGGATTTCCAAAAGGGTTGATCGTAGGATGCAATTCGGCCTCGATAATAGAGTTAAAAGGGAATCCGGTGTGAATCCGGAACTGGCGCGCAGCGGTATGGGGAAGTCAAGGCGATAGCAGCTTGAGCTGTTACCGACACTGTCTGGTTCTTCTTTCTTTATATAGAGAACTTTTTATAGAGAATGTAAGAGAGATGGGAAGTCATCGCCCGGTGGCGGCATATTATTTTTTTCTTTAATTAGCCAATAAATCCTAAGTCCGAAAACCTGCCGATATTCCGTCGCATTTTCACCCTCGTCGCGAGAACGTGGGTGTTTTTCTGCGGCATCCGCCAATTAAGTTTGGATGCTCAATTCATGACAATTAAAAAGCACGCGCTGCTGACGGTATTATCCGTCACGGCTTTTTCAGGGTGGGCGCAGGACAATACCTCTTCTGATAACAACGACAATCTCGTTGTGACCGCCAACCGTTTTCCACAGCCCGTCTCTTCCGTATTAGCCCCAACCGATGTGGTGACCCGCGAGGATATTGATCGCTGGCAGTCTAAATCCGTGGTGGATGTATTACGCCGCCTGCCGGGCGTGGATATTGCGCAAAATGGCGGCATGGGCCAACTGAGTTCTTTATTTGTGCGCGGCACCAACTCCAGCCACACATTAGTCTTAATTGACGGTGTGCGTTTAAATCAGGCGGGTATTTCGGGCTCAACTGACCTTAGCCAGATCCCTATCGCGTTGGTACAGCGGATTGAATTTATCCGTGGGCCGCGCTCGGCGGTTTACGGCTCCGACGCCATTGGTGGCGTGGTCAACATTATTACCACCCGCGACAAGGATGGGACGACCCTCGGGGCGGGTATCGGCTCGAATGGGTATCAAAATTACAATGGCTCTACCCAGCAGAAGCTGGGCGAAAACACCACGGTCACCGCCGCGGGCGATTATACCTATACGCGTGGCATTGATGTTGTCGCTGACGGCAATAATGGCGGCGTTCCTCAGCCTGACCGCGATGGCTTCATGAGTAAGACGCTCTATCTGGCGCTGCAACACCAATTCACCGAAGAAGTCGGGGGTTTTGCTCGGGCTTATGGCTATGACAATCGCACGGCCTATGATGGTTATTACACCCCTGACAGTCCGTTAATCGATACCCGTCAGCTCTACAGCCGCACCTATGATACGGGCCTGCGCTATGAAGATGGGATTTACGCCACTCAGCTGATTGGCAGTTATAGCCACGTGAAAGACTATAACTATGATCCGAGATACGGGCAGTATGACTCTTCCGCTTCATTAGATGACTCAGACCAGTACAACCTGCAATGGGGCAACACCCTCCAAGTGTGGAAAGGGCAGGTAAGTGCAGGTTTGGATTGGCAGCGACTCACCACCGAGCCGGGCACCAGCTATCTTAATGATGGCTATAGCCAGCGTAATACCGGCGTTTATCTGACAACACAGCAGAAAATTAGCGACTTCACCCTTGAGGGCGCGGTGCGCAGTGATGATAACTCGCAGTTTGGCCAGCACACGACGTGGCAGAGCAGCGCCGCGTGGGAGTTTATCGACGGATATCGCCTGATAACTTCCTATGGAACGGCGTTTAAAGCCCCCAACCTGAGCCAGCTCTATAGCGGTTTTTATGGCGACCCAAATCTGAAACCTGAAGAAAGCAAGCAGTGGGAAGCCGGGCTGGAAGGTTTGACGGGGCCTCTGGATTGGCGTTTATCCGCTTATCGTAACGATATCGATCAGTTAATCGATTTCAACAGTCAGGGGACTTATTACAATATTAATAAGGCCACGATTAAAGGCGTGGAGTGGACAGGTAATTTCGATACCGGCCCATTACATCACGCCATCACCTTGGAATATCTGGATCCACGCAATTCAGAAACTAACACAATATTGGTACGCCGAGCCAAACAACAGGCGAAATACCAGATTGACTGGAATGTGGCGCAGATCGATTGGTCGATTAACTACCAATACTTGGGACAGCGTTACGACACGGACTTTGGCTCATATCCTTACCAGACGGTTAAACTCGGCGGCGTCAGTTTATGGGATCTCGCCGCGTCATATCCTGTCACCTCACATTTAACCGTTCGTGGTAGAATTGCCAACTTGTTTGATAAAGATTACGAGACGGTTTATGGCTACGAAACACCAGGACGTGAATACTTCCTCTCTGGAAGCTATACCTTCTGATAGCTCGATAACGTCTGGCCGTCCGACGGCGCTGGTATTTGACTCCGGCGTCGGCGGATTGTCTGTTTATCATGAGGTCCGGCAGATGCTGCCGGACCTCCACTATATCTATGCTTTCGACAATGTGGCTTTCCCCTATGGCGAGAAGTCCGAAGAGTTTATTGTCGAGCGAGTGGTCGAGATAGTCAGCGCGGTCGCTAAGCGTCATCCCCTTTCTATTATTGTTATCGCCTGTAATACCGCGAGTACGGTTTCCCTTCCTGCGTTGCGCGCCAAATTCAACTGCCCGGTCGTGGGCGTGGTGCCTGCCATTAAACCGGCGGCCAAGTTAACGCGTAACGGCGTGGTGGGATTGCTGGCCACCCGGGCCACGGTGCAGCGTCCTTATACTCATGATCTCATCGAGCGCTTTGCCACGGATTGCCAGATTTTGATGCTGGGTTCGGCAGAGCTGGTGGAAATAGCCGAGGCGAAGCTGCACGGCGCGCCGGTTTCACTGCCCGCACTAAAGAAAATCCTCCAGCCATGGCTGCGTTTAAAAGAGCCGCCGGACACCGTGGTGCTTGGCTGTACTCATTTTCCGCTGCTCAGCGAGGAGTTGGCGCAGGTATTACCCGATGGAACACGCCTGATTGACTCGGGTTCCGCCATTGCCCGCCGCGCGCATTGGCTTATTGAGACTTCTCATCAAAAAATTCCTGCCAAAAAAGAGGGTGTGGAAATAGAAAGTCTGGCGTACTGCATGGCGATGAATGAAGAAGCCGAAATCCTGCTGCCTGTTTTGCAGACATATGGCTTCAGAAGTATCCAAGAATTGCCGCTTTAAACACCTTTTGGCGAAAGAATCAGCGGTCGATAAATTATTTGTATTTTAGGGGTTGCGGCCTTCTGAGAACTCCCTATAATGCGCCTCCACTGACCGGGAACAACGACTGAGAAGTCGCTCGGTGAGGAAGAAAAAAGAAGAATGTTCGAATGAATAATCTCTTGACTCTTCAGCGGGAAAACGTAATATACGCCTCCCGCGCCGCATAAGATTCTTATCGGAACAGCGGCATGCTCTTTAACAATTTATCAGACAATCTGTGTGGGCACTCACAAGACGATATCAGCCACCTCGGT
>NZ_JBQSVB010000010.1:0-151259 GCF_052376015.1 Ewingella sp. AOP8-B2-18 | reverse complement strand
TCAAATTGAATTGAATAATGCATGGAGTGTGATTAGAAGGAAAATCGTAGAGTATCGCGTATTACCATATATGGATTTGATTTCATGGGCTATCGAAAATGAGGCGGTAATTACTCACGGTGTTCTTGCCGTATCACTTTTCCCGGACGGAGAGAAAGATGGTTTTGCTATTGCTCAGACGATAAAACCCTTTGTTGAAAAATTAGTCGCAGATGGTTCTTTAGAAAAAATCAGAAGAGAAATATCTAAATAATAAAATTCTGAGCATAATGATGAGTAAAGTTTTACTGTCTTTCACACAAATGCTTGCATCGAAAAATTAGGAAATAATGTCCTCGAACAATAACAAACGAGGACATTTTTCTATGAACAACCAATCCTATGATCGCATTATCCGTGAAACGGAATGCCGACAGCTCACCGGTTTATGCCGTACTACGCGCTATCTAATGGAAAAAGAGAGTAAATTCCCTGCCCGGAGAAAACTTGGTGGGCGGGCCGTTGGCTGGATGCTTTCTGAAATCGTAGGATGGCAGCATAGCCAACCGAAAGTCACCGCAGATAAAACGGTGAGGTAGGGTATGCCAGCAAAAAGAAAAGCGACCTTGCAGGGCCGCCTTAATCACTTCTCAAATTTCACTAAAAATCATATCACACTGATCAATCAGGTCAGTGTGTGCAAATCTGCTCATATCTTTTCTAACTACGGGAAATCCCCGCAGTATCTGACCGAGGGTGGAATTTCCCCCTCGGTAACTGCGGCAATGGCGCGGTTCCCTAATGTGTTGCAAATCTGCAACTCGCTTCTTGCAGGGGGTATGCGCCATTGGCGCACACCTCTATCTCACAAGTTTTCGGGAGATCCCCAATCGGCGGAAAATTCCGCTGATACCAAGTTCGCTGAGAAAACGGCTGATCAGCTTTTTGGCTCGATGCCGCGTGCTTGCAGCTCTTTGCGGATTATTCGCTTTAACCAGGCAGATACTGTTTCATCTCCATCTTCCTTCATAGCCTTCTGCATAGATTCTTCTAAAGACGGCTCTACACGGAATGCAATTTGCTTATTGCCTCTCGGCATTTTAATGTTTGACATGTGTCTGACACTTGGCGTAGTTTGTATTGTGTCTTGCAATGTACATCACATGTCAGACACTTGTAAAGCAACGAAGCCCGGAAGTGCGTCAACACTAACCGGGCCTCTTACCAAACCGTTATTCGAGGTAACAGTTATGGCTGGATCACAGCATACCCAAACTCATCCTAAATTCACATGGCGTTTTCTGGCGCTTAGTGAAACTACTCGCAATGTCATTCACATCACCGCCACTACCGAGCGCGAAGCCCGTGATCAATCACCGGCTGGCTGCGTCATGGTATTCGCTGGCCGTCTGCCGTTACAGGGGGGATCCCATGTCTAAGTTGAACATGCTGGATGTGCCTAATGAGTTGAGAGGCATCGAAACCCTATTGGCCGCATCACTTCTTATGAAAGGCCACGATGAAGGGGAACAAGAGACGGCTATTTCTCTGGTCGATATTGCCCTGATGAGACTGCGCGAAATGGCTAGCGAACTTGACCAGCCAGAGGGGAAAGCCAATGCGTGATATTTACCATGCTGTGGTTGGTAATTCTAATAATCTGAAAAGTCTCTCAGATGAGGCACTTACGGATTATAGAAATAGCTGTGGAGATGCTGCTTCAGGGATAGTTTTTGCTCTCACCACTCTGGGCTGCTTGTCTATGGAGGTTTGTGACAGCGATGAGTATTCGGACGAGGAATGCCGACGAGACATGATCGGCGTAGGAAGTGCCCTGCGACATTTGCCGCGTTTAATGCAAGCCCTCGATCAGAACCGTGAGAACGCCGATTACGAATTAAAACGCCGGGAGGCAACTAAATGATCAGCCCATTGAAATTCAACGAGCTTGAGAAACGTATTGCTGCCCTCGAACTGGCGCTGACCGCGATGGTTCGTAAAGACGCCTGCCCTGAAGGTATGGCTCCTCTAACGACAATGGCGTCTGAAATGGGGATTTCTACCAAGAAGGCCGAAGAACTGGCGCGCAATAGCGGTGTGATGATCGTTCGTCATGGAGCGAGCTATGCGGTACATGAGGCGAAGTTTAGGGAAGCGGCATTGCTGATCATCCGCGCAGCGAAGCGGAAATATGGCAGTAAGTACTGGTATCACCCCCTGATCGGTAAATTCACCATGTCTATGAGGCCGAATCTATGACAGTAGAAGCCAAAAAAAGGCTAGTAATGTCAGACGCCTTGTTTACATGTATTTATCAGTGGGTAAACGGCCACCCACTTGAGAAAAAAGATACTGAGGCGGCTATCGCTCGCCACAAAGACATCTCGACTAGTCACGGCGCATTAGCTAAACGCATGGCCGAGCTGACTGTGGAAGTCGCTACTTATGATTGGTTGTGTGACCAGGGTTATTTGAATACCGACCAAGAAAAGCAGCGTGATAAACGCGTATCTCTGGTTCAGGAGTTTATTGATGCTAGCGAATTAAAATCGCTGCTTTGCGATTCCCTGCGGATCAACAAACTATTTCCGCCAGAACAGCCTGCTTTGAAGCATACCAGGCTGCCTTTAAGTATTGGTTCTACGGGGTTCGATGCTCGTCAGGATTATGCGATTAAAGGCTATCTGCCGGCCAATTCCCTTTGCAGCATATATGGGCCGAGCGGTTCCTATAAATCCTTTCTTGCCGTGTCGTGGGCTTGCCACATTGCGACCGGTAAACCTTGGGCTGGCAAGCGAGTTGTGAGTGGTGCTGTTATGTATGTTGTTGGTGAAGGTGGGGTTGGTGTCCCGCGCCGGGTTAAAGCATGGGAAATGGCTTACAACAATGATCGACCGGTAAACAGTCTATATCTGGTTAATCGGCCTGTTTTCCCCGTCCGAGAGTCCGAAGTGAAAGAGGTTCTGATTGCCGCTAAACAAATTCAGGCTGAGTGTGGACAGAAGGTCGAGTTGATTGTTTTCGATACGCTGGCGCGTTGTTTCGGCGGCTCAGATGAAAATGATGCGCGTGATATGGGGGCATTCATCGAGGGTTGTGACTTCATCAAGAGAGAAACAGGCGCTACGGTGCTGGTGGTTCATCACTCCGGTAAAGATGAGGCTAAAGGGGCGCGTGGCTCCAGCGCATTCCGAGCCGCATTAGATGCTGAATTCAATATTAAAAGGGAGGGAGACGCTAAGGCACTGGTACTGACCTGCACCAAAATGAAAGACTCAGAAGAGCCAGAATGCCATGCCTATGACCTGCGGACGGCTGAGTTATTCCATGATGAAGATGGTGAGCTGGTGACCTCCTTAGCCGTGATGGACACCCCGAGAGAGGTGCGCGAGGTTGATCCTGCGCTGGAAGGTCTGACCAAGCTGACGGATAACCATGTCGCTCTGTGGCAATGCGTCAGGTCACGTACGGCTAAAGGCGACCCATGCACAAAGGCCATCATCAAAGATGATTTGAGAGCGTTGGGAATTGACGCAAAAAACTTTCACAGATGGCTGGCTAAGTTGGGGAAAGAAGGGGTTATTTCGATTGATGGAGAGAGAATATCTCCCGTGTCTGATGTGAGCCAGTAAGTGAGTCTATGTGAGGCAAGGTGAGGCATAACCCCTGCTTTGCCTCACTTTCTCCCTGTATACACAGACGAAGTGAGGCAAACCCCTGAAACCCGCGCCAGCACTGGCCTGAGAGCCTATTTCAAAAAAGGTGGTGAGCGCGAAGTGAGGAATCAACAAAGTGAGGAGTAAGTGAGTATGACCAAGAGAAAAACAGGTATCGATATTCTGGATATAACCCCCGCTTACAAGGGCACGATTGTAGAGGTTACAGATCGACGCACTGGTGAAGTTATTGCTAGACATGAAGTTATCAGTTGGGCCGAAGTTAATTACTGGTATGAGTTCTCGGATGAACCATCACGCAAAAGAATGGCGTGCGTAATGATAGATGGCGAAGTGAAACCTTTTGATCATCCGATCGGTACAACACAGGCTTGGATAGCTCCTTTAGAGCAATATCAGCATGTATTAAGAGAGAAAAAACATCATTAAAAGGAAATGATATGCCTATCACGATAAAAGAAATAATAGACCACAAAGACCATTATAATATCCACGACCTCGACACCATGCATACTGAAGTTTATCGCCAAGCATTAAAGGACGGTGCTTTTTTATGGATGGATCATCATGAGTTTGTGCGCAGCACTTTCTCCGAGGAAATATTGGCAACTAATCAGGAACAGTTGGATGCTCTTATTGAGCATTTGAAGGAGTATCGGAAGGAAATGCGTAAGCCACCTGAGTGGATGAGTGAAAAATAAAACCTAGGCCTGGATTATTACCAGGCCATCTATTTCATTTCAGAGAAGCGCGAGGAGGGCAGATGTTCCCGCGCCGACAATACTTGCTACAGTACTATTTTCTAATAACTGTCTAAGCTTGGATTTTGCTTGTTGATCGTTAGAGTCGGAAACTTTCTCAACCAATTCAGCAATGCTAATGCTTATAAGAAGATGGTTGTTTTCTCCTATTTGAACTTGCTCGCCTGACACGGATGAGATATTGAATGTATTTACACTATTTTTAGTCCGGTGAGCTTCGCTAGAAATATTTTCAACTGTTAGGGTAAGTAAGTGAGGGTGTAGAGTGCCTACATTCAATGTTCCATTTTCGGATATAGACAGATCTATGATTTTAAGATTTATCTCGCGGCAACCTACTTTTTGAATCAGGATATCTCCGAGCCCCACCTCTAGTTCGTTGGTAAAAGGGATGTCAACTTGGTTTATTCCTGCATTACGACTTCCCTTGAATTTTTTCCCAGAAAAAAAGAAAGTATCAGGATAAGCCATTTCATCAAAATCAAAATTCATAATTATCTCCTTTCAAGTGTTTTTTCGCTCAACATACCTTGTTCTAAAAGTAAATTTATTGTCATCTCAACATTTTCTTTTAATTCAAAGTGTTGTTGTTTCAGTATCGCTGCGTACATGATTAATGAATTGTTATGCGCATGAAGTCTATATTCATGTGTTGGAGATCGTGTTTCCTCATAAATTGATTCCCAATGCTCAACTTTTTGTACTAAGTCATTATTCATTCTAAATGAGTCAATCATTCCTTTTGCTAAAGTGTATGTCTTAATTATGTTTTTGCGGAGAGTATTATTATTTATACGTCCGATTAAAAAGCTATTTCCATGATAGACGGTGAAAAAATCACTTACGAGAGGGTAATAGAAAGCTAATGGTTGCCCGTCCTCCAAAGATTCTAATTTACATCCCATACCTTCTTGATATCGACAAAAAATAGTTTCAAGTTCATCATGGAGTGCTTGGAGTAGGCTGCTAATAATTAGCTTCTCATTATCTTCTGCTAGATTTTTTTGGTGCTTATGTGCTTCCTTAGTTGCTTTTAACGAGTAATAACCAGCTATCACGCCGCCTGCCATAGCGCTTGTTAATGTAATTATGAATGTCAAAATGTCCGACATTTGGGATTGTTCCTTAAGTTGTGTGAGGGTATAGACTACATCTAGTCTTGTATGATTTGTAAATTTTTTGTTTGAATTAGTTCACTATCGTTTAGCTTTAACTTTCTATATTTACATATAGATAATCATGTATATGTTAAGGGGTGACACTCCGACGGGAGCCGTCACTTTAGCCGTTTAACTCCCACCTTTCCGCACTGGAATTCTGTTAAACGGCTTCATCAATGAATTTGGTTTCCCGTCTGTAATCACACTTACACGGAAACCGTACATGAAAAAGCTACTCGAATTACGTCAAAAGAAAACCGAACTTGCCACGCAGATGCGTTCTTTGCTGGTCAAGGCAGAAGAAGAGAAGCGTAGCCTCTCTGACGACGAAACCAAACAGTTTGACGAACTCCGCACCCAGACCGACACCCTTGCTGCTGATATTTCCCGCTATGAAGCCATTGCCGACGAAGAGCGCAGCCAGGGCGGTAACGCAAAGCCGGATAATGGCGGTAAGAAAGTCACTAACGCTGAACTTCGTCATTACATCATGACTGGTGACACCCGTTCACTGTCTACCGGCGTTCCTGCTGATGGTGGCTTTACCGTGATCCCTGATCTGGATAAAGACATCATGCGCCAGCTCTCTGATGAGTCAGAGATGCGTCAGATTTGTACGGTGAAAACCACCAGCAGCAACGAATACAAAAAACTCGTATCTGTGGGCGGCGCGGCGGTAAATCACGGTGAAGAAGGTACCGCCCGTGATGAAACCGCGACGCCGAAGCTGGAAGAGGTCAGCATCAAGCTGTTCCCGATCTACGCCTATCCGAAAACCACGCAGGAAATTTTAGATTTTAGTGACGTGGACCTTCTGGGCTGGCTGACCGAAGAAATCAGCGACACCTTCACCGAAACCGAAGAAACCGATCTGGTAGCCGGTGACGGCACTAAAAAGGCAAAAGGTTTCCTGGCTTATCCACGCGCCGCTACCGCTGACAAAACCCGCCCATTTGGCACGCTGGAAAAAATGACATCAGCCGGTGCCGCTCCAACATCCGATGAACTGATCGACCTACTGTTCAAGCTAAAGAAGAAATACCGCAAAAATGCCGTATGGGTAATGAATTCCAATACAGCGGCTAGCCTGCAAAAACTTAAGAACGGCAACGGTGATTATATTTGGCGCGACGGTATGCAAGCCGGCGATCCCGATTCCTTGCTAGGCAAACCCGTTCACTATCTGGAAAACCTGCCAGACGCTGCCGCCGGTGAGCCTGTTTTGGCCGTGGGTGATTTCAAGCGTGGTTACTTCATCGTAGATCATGAAACTGGCGTTCGTACCCGCCCGGACAACATTACCGAGCCTGGCTTCTACAAGGTTCATACCGATAAATATCTGGGCGGTGGGCTGGTGGATTCGAATGCCATCAAGGTTCTGGAAATCAAGACAGCAGCCAAGTGATCCAATCGGGGGGCTACGGCCCCTCGGTTTCAAGGAGTCCACCTATGAAAGATACTGATTTTGAGATCCGCACAGCGACACTAAGCGCCAGCGATAAAAAGCTGGTGGGTTACGCCGTGAAATGGAATAGCCGCTCGGAAGTGCTGTGGGATGAGTTTGTTGAACAGTTCGCCCCTAATGCCTTCAAAGACAGCCTGGCTGCCGGTACCGACGTTCGCGCCCTGTTTGAGCATGATTCTACCGCGCTACTTGGCCGCAATACCTCCGGCACCTTGTCCCTTAGCGAAGACGCCACCGGCCTGCGCTTTGAGCTTACGCCGCCAGATACCCAATTGGGTCGCGATGTTCTGACGCTTGTAGAACGTGGAGATATTTCCGGCATGTCATTTGGGTTCCGCTCCCATAAAGATCAATGGGACAGCACGCAGCAGCCATATGTTCGTACCGTTATTGCGGCGGAACTACGGGAAATCACCGTTACCAGTATGCCAGCCTATCGCCAAAGCGATGTACAGATCGCCAAGCGCTCACTACTCACCCAACACCCAGAATGCGCTGATATTGCTCTGCGCTCTCACTGGGTCTACCTGGCGGGGTTGTGATATGTGGCCGTTCAAGAGAAAAGACGAACAGCGAAGCATGACCATCGATGACTTCATGGCGCTGGCTGAATTCCCCAATACCGGCTCGGGTGAACATGTTTCACCGACTACCGCCGAATCTTTGCCTGCTGTGCTGAATGCCGTCACCGTTATCAGTGATTCTGTGGCGTCTATGCCGTGCTACCTGTACAGAGTGCAAAATGAATCCCGCGCATGGCTGGCAGATCACCCCGTCGATTATCTGCTGAATGAACGTCCTAATGACTGTCAGACGCCATTCCAGTTCAAGAAAACCATGATGCGCCACTGCCTGTTAAACGGTAATGCGTATGCGGTGATCAAGTGGGGCCGTGACGGGCAGCCGCAATCCCTTCACCCGTATGCCCCTCAGTCTGTAGTGCCTAAACGTCTGGATCAGCATCGTTACGTTTACACCATTACCGAGCCATTCAGCGGCCAGGTTAAGACCTATCTACAGGAAGAGATGTTGCACCTGCGTTACGCCACTGACGATGGTTTTATTTCCCGCTCACCGATCACTATCTGCCGTGAAACACTGGGTTTAGGCATCGCGCAACAGCGCCACGGCGCCAGCATTATGAAAGACGGCATGATGGCATCCGGCATTATTACCGTGGGTGAATGGTTCGACAAGAAGAAAGGCCAGCAGGCACTTGATGCGCTGGAGCGTTACAAGGGGGCCAAAAATGCCGGTAAGACGCCAATTCTTGAAGGCGGCATGAAGTATGAAAAATTGGGTATGAGCAATCAGGATGTGGAATGGCTGGCCTCTCGCCGCTTCTCCATTGAAGACATTGCACGGATATTCAATATCAGCCCACTGTTTCTTCAGGAATATTCGAACAGCACCTATAGCAACTTCAGCGAAGCAAGCCGTGCATTTCTCACGATGACCATGCGTCCGTGGTTAACCAATTTCGAGCAGCAGTTAAAAGCCGCGCTGCTGGTGGCTTCCTCCGCGCCTGGCATCCGTTATCAGGTGGAGTTCGATACTGCTGATCTGTTACGCGCTAACCCGCAGGAACGTTTCACGAGTTATGAGACGGCGATTAAATCAGGCGTGATGTGTCCAAACGAAGCCCGTGAGCGTGAGGGCATGTCCCCGCGTGAAGGCGGCGATGAGTTCAGCCAGGCTTGGAAGCAAACGGTTGAGGTTAAAAGTCCGACCGAGAAGGGGGCAGCATGAGAGCTGGAGGATTACGCCGACGTGTGACTATTCAGAAGTCTGAGGACCGCCGCGATCAGTCCGGTCAGGTTATCCATACATGGGGAGATTTAGCGACGGTTTGGGCCGAGGTGAAGGGAATCAGTGGGCGTGAGCGAATGAGTTCTGGCGCCATCTTCTCCGAGGCAACAATCCGTATCTGGATGCGGTACCGCGAAGATGTGACAACGGCTAATCGGATCATCTACAGCCTGCCGAATGTCAGAGGTCAGGTTTACGGCATTCTTGCTGTGATACCCGATGCCGAACATTCCCGCCTTGAGCTGCTGTGTAAGGGAGGTGTGTTCAATGCCTAGCCCAGCCATCGATCTAAACGAAGTAAAGATGCACTGCCGCATTGATGATGATTATGAAGACGCCCTGATTCAGGTGTATGTCGATGCTGCATTAGAGGTATGCCAGATGCATATCGGTAAGAGATTCGATACCGATCTGGAGTTTACGCCTGCAATCAAGGTGGGATGCCTGATGTACATATCCCAGCTTTATGACAATCGAACGACCATCAGCGAAGTGGAAATGAAAGAAGTGCCGTTTACCGTTGCCAGTCTATGGAATGGCTACCGCGATCCGGGAGTGTACTGATGCCTTGGCACCCACTTAAGCGTTGCACGTATGCAGGATGCAAAGAGCGTGTGAAGTCTGGCCGTTGCAAGGAGCACCGACAGCAACAAGACGCCCAGCGCGGTTCCCGTCGTGAACGTGGATATACGGCGCAATGGGATAAGTACCGGCTGATATATCTCAAAGCTCACCCGCTTTGCGTCCATTGTGAAAAGAAAGACATCTATACCCCGGCCAAGATAGTTGATCACATCATCCCGATTAACGGTGCTGACGATGTGTTGTTCTGGCCTGAGACCAACCATCAAGGGTTATGCATGAGCTGCCATAGTCGTAAGACGACCACCCAAGACCCGATGACCAAGCAGCAGCGCAAAGCAGGGAGGTTTCAGCGGTTGGAAGAGGCCGCTGCGCACCGGTGGGATTGGGCATATAAGGCGCGTGAGGAAACAAAGTGATGAACGAAAAAGAACAGAATCGATTAGTTATGGCGTTAACCAAAAGCCGTGAGCAGTTCAAGCGTATGCATAACAAGATGCCTGAGCAAGCCATGATGCAACGCACCAGCCAACGTGATCGGGACATCATGGATTTGTTCAGAAACCGGTAGAAAGCGGCTCAGGCGGGGTGGGGGGAGGTTTCAGGACAAAGCCCCCCACTTGCTGGCACCACCCGGCCCTCAAATTTTTACGCGCGGCACTTTTTTTGAAAATAAATTGCAGAAGGAAAACAGGTATTTATGGCTAGAGCACCCAAGCCCCCGATTTATCTGGATGAAATTGCAAATCAGCAATGGAAGGCCAGAGCCAAACAGCTAGCGGATCGGGATGATTTAACCCCCGCCGACTGGGGAAACCTTGAGCTGTTTTGCGTCAATTATTCCATGTATCGCAAAGCGGTCGAAGACCTTGCACGCCGTGGATTCAGCATCACCAACAGTCAGGGGGGGGAAAGCCGTAACCCTTCACTCAGCGCGAAGGCTGACGCAGAAAAAATCATGATCAAAATGTCCTCAGTATTGGGCTTTGATCCCGTTTCCCGCCGCCGCAACCCGGTAGAAGTTGATGAGGAAGACGCCCTTGACCGCCTGGCATGAGTACGCAGAGTCGATAAAAAGCGGTGAAATTCCGGCGTGTGAACGGCTAAAGCAGGCTGTGAACCGGTATTTTATTTGCCTGAGTGACCCACATTACCGGTTCGATGCGGCGGTCGTAGAGCGCTTTATCGCTTTTTCTCGGCTTTGCCCCCACGTCAAAGGCCCGCTGCGCGGACAACCTATCGAACTGGAGCCGTGGCAGCAGTTCGCCTTTGCTAACCTGTTAGGTTTCAAGTCAGTGGCCACCGGCCGGAGGAAATACCGCAGCGCGTATATTCAGGTACCGCGAAAGAACGCTAAATCGACGGTAGCGGCCATGTTGGCAAACTGGTTCTTGGTGATGGAAGAGGGCCAACAGGATATTTACACCGCCGCCGTGAGTCGTGATCAGGCCCGTATCGTATTTGATGATGCCCGGCAGATGTGTCTGCTCTCCAAGCCATTGAAAAAGCGCCTGGCTATTCAGCAGCACAAGATGATTTACGCCAAAACTAACAGCCTGTTAAAGCCTTTGGCTGCCAAGGCTGCGACCATTGAGGGGACAAACCCTAGTCTAGCTATTGTCGATGAATACCATCTTCACCCGGACAACGGCGTTTATTCGGCGCTTGAGCTGGGTATGGGCGCCCGTCCTGAAGGTGTGCTCTTCGCTATCACAACGGCCGGTAGCAATACAGTATCGGCCTGCAAGCAGCATTACGATTACTGCTGCCAGATTTTGGCCGGTGAAGAAGAGAATGATTCCCTATTTGCGCTTATCTACGAACTGGATGAAGAAGCCGAAGTGGATCAACCAGAGCAGTGGGTAAAGGCCAACCCGAACCTTGACGTTTCCGTAGACGGTGCGGCGCTGGCGGACACCATTCAAAAGGCCCGCGGTATTCCATCCCAATGGGTAGAGATGCTGACCAAGCGTTTTAATATCTGGTGTCAGGGTGAAACCCCGTGGATGGGGGAAGGGGCTTGGAAGGCTTGCCGGGCTGACTATAGCGAAGACGATTTGGAGGGAATGGAGTGCTATGCCGGCTTTGACCTGTCCTCAACCAGCGATATTACCAGCGTGTGCTACACCTTCCCCGTTGAAAACCTTGTTCGCTTGCTGACTCGCCATTACATTCCCGCCGCGCAATTAGATAACCCAGCCAATAAAAACCGCACCTTATACCGTCTTTGGGCGAAAGAAGGATGGTTACGCACTACACCTGGCGACTGTATCGACTATGACCGCATCCGTGATGACGTGCTGAATGATGCCGATCGCTTTGATATGAAGCTGGTGGGGTTCGATACGTGGAATGCTACACACCTGCGCACCCAGTTGCAGGGGGCCGGTCTGGATGTCGAGCCATTCCCGCAAACCTTTATGAAGTTCAGCCCGGTCGCTAAATCAGCAGAGGTATTCGTTAACCGTAAAGTGATTCAGCACAACGGCGATCCGGTACTTACTTGGGCAGTGGCTAACGTGGTGATGGAAAGCGATGCCAACGCCAATATCAAGCCCAACAAAAAGAAGGCCGCTAACAAGATAGACCCGGCGATCGCTTTCCTGATGAGCTTTGGCACCTATCAGCTCCAGTACGATGAATTTGATTTTGATATGAGTGACGAACAGCAGCAGCGCCTCGAGGCGTTCAACGGTATTTAAAAGGAGACAGGCACATGACAGAAGAAATGACGACCATAAAGTTAAGCGGCTCTTTGGCACGACTTTTCGATAGAGAGCACACGCGCGTTATTCACAGCCCTAAACAGGCTATCAGCGCATTGAAAAATACCATTCCGGGCTTTGAGCAATTTCTTATTTCCTCCAAACAGCGCGGTCTCACTTTTGCCATATTCAAAGGAAAGAGAAATATTAGCCTTGATGAAATGGACAACGCGAGTGCTGGTAAGGAAATCCATATTGTTCCGGTGATTATTGGCAGTAAAAGAGCCGGTATGTTCCAGACTATTTTAGGCGTCGCGCTGATTGCTGCATCTGCCATCGGGCAGTATTTAGCCCCCGGTAACCCTTTTTCAACTTATGGTTTTCAGGTTGGGGCAGCCATGGCTCTCGGAGGTGTAGCCCAAATGCTTTCGCCGCAAACTACCGGCTTGAGAATGCGGCAAGACCCAGACAATAAACCCTCGTATGCTTTCGGTGGGCCAGTCAATACAACTGCTCAGGGAAATGCCTTAGCCGTTGGTTATGGGGAGCGTGAGATAGGTGGTGCGGTTATTTCGGCGGGAATTTATACCGAGGATCAGCAGTAATTAACACATTGAAAATAATGTAATAATCTCGTTGCTGTGGTGGCGGCTAATTATGTCCAACAGCAACGAATTTATTTTGGTAGATTCAAAATGGCTAAGCCGGAGTTATTCGAAAGTAACTATAAGATTAATATTGAGTTTGCCAAGTTTGTATCAGAAATACCGACATACTACCGGCTAGGTTTACTGCAAGTAAAGCATGCCTATCCGAAGGTTTCGCTGGTTTTCGACCATTCCCATGAGCATCACCGAGCCTATTTCTGAGTGTTCCTAGACCATTTACAATCGCCGAACATCCCCCGAGAATCTGCTTAAAAATTTGCTCGGTATGTTGCTCGGGGGCAAGATTGAGCTCTTTAGAAACTAATTTGTAAAGTTCGCTCATGTCTGTATTTCTATCATATGGTATTTTTCGGTCGTCAAGTATGTGTTTGCATACTGTCTCAATTAGTGACCTAGCTGCTGTAATCGCACCTTCAGGATCCGATAACCGTCTCGCTAATGCTTTCGTCCATGCTTCACTTACACCGGCCTCATCATAAGTTTTTAATCCATCTGTTATGTGAATATCAGCCGGAGAGGTATTTTTGCCTTCTAGAAAATCAAGCATGGGTTGAAATTCACTCCAGATGATTTCTCGGCGAGGAGCATAACCATCAGTCTTTTTAATGTGCTGCCAAAACTGACTTAGTGAACGGCATGTCCTTACGAATTGCGGTAACAAGTTTGATAATACCGTGGAACTAAGAAAGTAATTGCGTAATTGTATGTAGGCAATATCGTCTTCGTTTTTTCCAGTGGCTCTATCAAGTAATGTGTTTTGAAGGGCAAGTGCTCGCTCTAAGTCGTCATTTAAATTTTCTAGTAAATTATTCATTTAAGTCACCTAACGTATCGCTCAAAATCCGCTTGAGTAATGGACTGTCTGAAGGTCGAATTAAAGGCTTAGTTATGCCAACATAGCGTGCATCTTTTTCTACCATCCAAGATCTACCTACTTTTAAAGCTGGCGGGTAAATCATGCCGCGTTTTGCATAGTTAGAAAGTGTTGCTTTTCCGGGGGCTGAGTTACCAAACTCTTCAATGGCCCATTCATATAGTGTTATGAGTCTTGCCATCTTAAATCCTATTTCTATGAGCAGCTACCATCCCAACTAAGCTTATCTAAGCTTTGAGATGTATTGCGGCATGTTGCGATTGTTTCGTAACTCATTTGAATTTTGTAATATAAAATTTCAACTTACTACAAGGAGTAGTTTATGTCAGCAGTATTAAATAAAGCTTTAGAACATTTAGACAGTATGAATACTTCTTCATCGGCTCCCCACCCGTATGATGAAAGTAGTGCAAAAGAGTTGTTTAAATTTTTAGCTGCCGAGGGGGCTCCGGTGCAAGCTCACGATGTTACTGCTTATGGAGATGATAAAGGATGGAACCCTGGATTTACCAAGAAAATGGCTAGTTGGGCTGATGCTGTCAGTTCTGGTGGACGTGTTGTGATTAAGCACCCAGATAGTCTGTCCGATGAGTATAAAGAAGAGTTACGTTCACTCATTTAAATCTGAAATGCCTTTAATAAGGTCGCTCATGCGGCCTTTTTTTTAGCGAAATTTTAGGGGTAATAAAATGACTCTGGAATGCGTTCCGATATCGATGTACTGCAATAATACTGGTGAAACGATAGATGCTATCAATAAGCGAATTCAGCGCGGGGTATGGCAAGAAGGGCTACATGTTTTGAAAATTGATGGTGTTAAAGAACGCTGGATCGACCTGATTGAAGTGAATCACTGGGCCAGAGGAGACAGAAGGCCGTTGCTGGGTGTAAACACAGAACCCAACTGGGCTGCTTTAGATGAGATTGAACTGCCAAGGCGTAAGAAAAAACCTTCAGCATGAACCAAAAAATAATGTGCTTCTGTTTCCTGTTGTTTATCACTGTTCACAATGTTGTGCAGTCTGTTGTGTAGTCCTTTCAATAAAAAAGGCGCTAACCAATTAAGGAAAAGCGCCTTTTCTCAAATACTTAACTGATTAGTATCAGTTCATGCCGTATTTTTTCAATTTCTTACGCAGCGTACCGCGGTTGATACCCATCATCAGGGCCGCACGAGTCTGGTTGCCACGGGTATATTGCATCACCATGTCTAACAGTGGCTGTTCAACTTCAGCCAATACCAACTCATACAGGTCATTCACGTCCTGACCATTCAATTGAGCAAAATAGCCCTTAAGTGCTTGTTTTACCGAGTCACGCAGGGGTTTTTGGGTTACCTGATCCTGAGAATTAACGGTAGAAACGGTCAGTACGTCAGAATTCACGCGTTGTTCGAACATAGTTCTGTCAGCTCTTTTTTGTTACGCAAGATTTTCGAAATATGCTTCCAACGCCTCCAGCTGTTCGCTGGCATCCTCTATGGCGTTGAAGGAGCGCCGAAACTGGTCATTCGGGGCATGCTCCTGGAGATACCAGGAAACATGCTTACGAGCGATACGGAATCCCTTGCCTTGACCATAAAAGTCGTGCAATTCCCGTACATGCCCTAATAACAAGTGCTGAACCTCCCCAAGTGGTGGCGGCGGTAACAGTTCCCCTGTGTCCAGATAATGCTGGATTTCCCGGAAGATCCAGGGTCTCCCCTGAGCGGCACGTCCAATCATCAGAGCATCAGCTCCGGTGTAGTCGAGTACCGCCCTGGCTTTATGCGGGTCAGTTATGTCGCCATTCGCGATAATCGGAATGGAAACACTCTGCTTAACTGTCCGAATGCTGTCGTACTCTGCCTCTCCATTGAAGAGACAAGCACGGGTTCGGCCATGAATCGTCAGGGCCTGAATTCCACAGTCTTCAGCCAATTGTGCAATTTGTACACAGTTACGGTGTTCCGGTGCCCAACCAGTACGAATTTTCAACGTGACTGGCACATCTACCGCATTCACAACGGCAGAGAGGATCTGTTTGACCAAATCCGGATACTGCAACAAGGCAGATCCTGCCAGTTTGCGGTTCACTTTCTTGGCCGGGCAACCCATATTGATGTCAATGATCTGCGCACCGCTGTCCACGTTAATTCGGGCAGCTGCCGCCATATCTTCGGGATCGCAACCGGCAATTTGCACGGCCCGGATTCCCGGTTCATCGCTATGTACCATACGCAAACGGGATTTATCCGTACGCCACACTTCCGGATTGGAAGAGAGCATTTCGGAAACAGCCATCCCAGCACCCATCGCATGACATAAGGCACGAAACGGTCGGTCTGTTATACCGGCCATTGGGGCCGCAATCAGGCAATTTGTAAGTTGGTGGTGTCCGATGCGCATAGACTAGGAATGACCATACTGATGTCCGCAAGGGCGCGTATATTACGCATTTTTGAATCCAGATGAAAGGCCAAACTTTAACCAATAACCTAAGAAAATGCTTGCATCAGGCCTCTGAGGTCTGGGTTATGGGTTTTTATTGAGACTTAACATAGGGTTAATGAATAAAGGCTAAATTGTGCGCTTATGAAAATTCCTTAAAACTCGCTGTATATGCAGGTTAAGCCAGTTGAATCTAAGGCTAAATTTGCTGTTTTAAGTAGCAATAACCGCAAAATTTCCGTGACCCACCTCTCACCGTGGTCAAAAAATGAGTCATTTTTAGTAAGAATCCATAACCCTATGTTTGAGATAAAAAGCCAAGGCCGGGAGAGTCGAAAAAGCAGGGCGGGGCAATAAAACAGAAAAGCGCCGCCCGGTGAGCATTTAAGCCTGCGGGCGGCGGAGTATTAGGCTTTCTTGACGCCGGTAATGCGGCACCACTCTTCTTTTTCAGCCACTGGGTCTAGCTCGAACAGCGCCTCATAGGCTTCTGCGACGCCCTGCGCCTGACTTGCCAGCACGCCGGACAGCCCCAGATGGCCGCCTGCTACTGGCAGTACGCTGATAAGGGGCGCCAGCTCGCGCAGTGGGCCTGCAAGGATGTTAGCGACCACTACATCGGCCGACAGGTTGTCCGGCTGGTCTTTTGGCAGATAGAGCGATAGACGCTCGGAGACGCCGTTACGCTGCGCATTATCACGGCTGGCCTGAATCGCCTGCGGGTCGATATCAATACCGATAGCCTGCGCAGCACCCAGTTTCAGAGCGGCAATCGCCAGAATGCCGGAGCCACAGCCGAAGTCGATCACCGTCTTACCCTGTAAATCTAAACCGTCGAGCCACTCGAGGCACATGGCGGTGGTGGGGTGGGTGCCGGTGCCGAAGGCCAGACCCGGGTCGAGCATCACGTTGACGGCGGTTGGGTCCGGCACGTCGCGCCAGCTCGGGCAGATCCACAGACGCTGGCCGAAACGCATTGGGTGGAAGTTATCCATCCACTCGCGCTCCCAGTCTTTATCTTCCAACTGCTCGATTTTATGCACAAAGCCTTTGCCCAGCAGCGGCTCGTTTTCGAGCATAGCCACCACTTCCGCCATGTCGGTTTCTGCGTCATACAGACCGATAGCGTCGGTATCGCCCCACAGCAGCGTCTCGCCCGGCAGGGGTTCGAACACCGGATTGTCATGGGTATCCTGGAAAGTCACGGATACCGCACCACTTTCGATAAGCGCGTCGCTCAGCGTTTCCGCGTCGTTACCGGTGGTGTTAATTTTCAATTGGATCCAAGGCATAGCAATTCTCTTTTAAGCTTGCAGTAAATAGTTTGCCGCCCCTCAGGACGGCTTGAGCGCGGCTTCTGCGCGCGCATCGCCAAATTTATTGCCGATGTAAAACGCCAGCAGACTCAGGGTCAGCGACGGCACAATCGGATGCAGACCGGCAAGGTGCAGGTCGAAACTGGCAAGCAGGGTATAACAAACCGCGCCAACAATCATTGAGCTAAGCGCGCCGGTGGCATTGGCGCGTTCCCAGTACAGCCCCAGCACCAGCGGCCACAGGAACACGGCTTCTAAGCCGCCAAAAGCCAGCAGATTCAGCCAGATAATCATTTCCGGTGGGCGCCATGCCGCCAGCAGCACCAGCAGACCAAGCACAAAGGTCGCCCAGCTTGAGAAGCGTTTGAGGCGTTTCTCATTGGTGATTTCTGCAGGGCGAATGCCAAGATAGAGATCTTTAACAATCGTCGCCGAGGACTGCAACAGCTGGGCATTGATGGTCGACATAATCGCGGCCATGGGTGCAGCAAGGAAGATCCCGGCGGCATAAGGCGGCAGCACGGTGATCATCAAGGTGGGGATCACCTGATCCGGGATTTTAAGATCAGGCAGGATAGCGCGACCTAATGCGCCGGCCAGATGCATACCGAACATCAAAATCGCCACCACCAGCGTGCCGAGCACGATGCCGCGATGCACTGCCTTACTGTCTTTGTAGGAGATACAGCGCACGGCGGTGTGCGGCAAACCAATTACGCCGAAGCAGACCAGGATCCAGAACGAGGCCATGAACGGCAGCGACAGCACGTCATCCGCGCCGCTGACCGACACCAGTTTAGGGTCAATCTGTTGCAATTTATCGACCGCGCTGTGCAAGCCGCCCGCCGCGTGGATCACCGCAATCAGCAGCAAAATGGTGCCGAGCAGCATCACCAAACCCTGCATGGCGTCATTGAGCACGCTGGCGCGGAAGCCGCCGAAGGCCGTGTAGAGCGCGATGCTGATGCCGAAAATCAGCAGGCCGGTGTCGTAAGGGATGCCCGCCGCGGTTTCCAGCAAGCGCGCGCCGCCGATGAACTGCACGGTCATGGCGCCGAGGAAGGCAACCAGCAGACTCAGGCTCGCCAGCCAGACCAGCAGGCGGCTTTTATAGCGGCCGTACAGCATGTCGTTGAGCGTCACCGCGTTATAACGGCGAGCCAAAATAGCGAATTTCTTGCCCAGGATGCCGAGAGAAAGCCACACGGCGGGCAGCTGAATCATCGCCAGCAGCACCCAGCCCAGCCCAAATTTGTAGGCCGCGCCCGGCCCGCCAATAAACGAACTGGCGCTGATATAGGTCGCGGTCAGGGTCATGGCTAAGACGAAGCCGCCCATAGAGCGGTTGCCGAGGAAGTATTCAGTGAGGAAATTACCGGCCTGACGGCGGGTATAGGCATAAACCGACAGGCCAAAGACCAGCAGCAGATAGGCAATAAGAGGAAGTAAAACTTCAGTCTGCATGGGGAGTGTCCTCGAGCGAAATGTCGCGGTAAATCACCCGCACCATCAGCCAGCTTAGTAACACAAAAATCAGCGGAACCAACAAACAGGCCATTTCGAACCAGTGGGGCAGCCCGGTGATCCCCTGCTTGTCGTCGGGCAAATAGGCCGCCAGACACCAGGCCAGCAAGTAGGCCAGCGTCAGCCCAAAGGCCCAGCGCGCTTCGCGATTGGCTTGTCGAAAACGTGGGTCAGTGTCTTGAGTCTTCATCATAAAAGTCCCAAATGAAAAAAGGCCGGAATATCCGGCCTTGGTAAGAGAGTACGCAAGGTACGGTCTTATTTTTCCTGCAATCCGAGCTTCTTCTCTAGATAGTGGATGTTGGTTCCACCGTGCTGGAAGTTCTCGTCGCTCATGATGCGCATTTGCAGATCAACGTTGGTTTTGATGCCGTCGATGATCAGTTCAGCCAATGCGTTTTTCATGCGGGCAATCGCCACGTCACGGTTTTCACCGTAAGTGATCAGTTTGCCGATCATGGAATCGTAGTACGGAGGCACGGTATAGCCAGCGTAGATATGCGATTCCCAGCGCACGCCAAAGCCACCAGGAGCGTGGAAGCGGGTAATTTTACCCGGGCTTGGCAGGAAGGTATTTGGATCTTCAGCATTGATACGACATTCGACCGCGTGGCCCTGAATGCGTACTTCATCCTGTTTGATCGACAGCGGCTGACCGGCAGCGATACGCAGCTGCTCTTTGATCAAGTCAACGCCGGTGATCATTTCAGTCACAGGATGCTCAACCTGAATACGGGTGTTCATTTCGATGAAATAGAACTCGCCGTTTTCATACAGGAACTCAAAGGTACCCGCGCCGCGATAGTTAATGTCTACGCACGCTTTCGCACAACGCTCGCCGATGTAACGACGCAGCTCAGGCGTGATGCCCGGTGCTGGCGCTTCTTCGACAACTTTCTGGTGACGACGCTGCATGGAGCAGTCACGTTCTGCCAGATAAATCGCGTTGCCCTGACCGTCAGCCAAAATCTGAATTTCGATGTGGCGTGGGTTTTCCAGATACTTCTCCATGTACACCATGTCGTTGTTGAAAGCCGCTTTGGCTTCCGCACGGGTCATGTTGATGGATTGTTCCAGATCTTTGTCGCTGCGTACTACGCGCATACCACGACCACCGCCGCCGCCAGAGGCTTTGATGATGACCGGGTAACCGATGCGTTTTGCATAGGCGCGGTTTTGGTCCATATCTTCGCCCAGCGGGCCGTCAGAACCTGGTACGCAAGGAACACCGGCTTTTTTCATCGCGCCGATGGCGGAAACTTTGTCACCCATCAGGCGGATAGTTTCAGCTTTCGGGCCGATGAAGATGAAGCCAGAGCGTTCAACTTGTTCAGCGAAGTCGGCATTTTCGGACAGGAAACCGTAGCCAGGGTGGATAGCCACCGCGCCAGTGATTTCAGCTGCAGCAATGATTGCCGGGATGTTCAGATAGCTTTTTACTGAAGGTGCAGGACCGATACAGACGGTTTCATCTGCCAGCAGTACGTGCTTCAGGTCGCGGTCGGCAGTTGAGTGCACGGCTACCGTTTTGATGCCCAGCTCTTTACAGGCACGCAAAATACGTAGCGCGATCTCGCCGCGGTTCGCGATAACAATTTTATCTACCATGGTACGCCTCGTTATTCGATGACGACCAGCGGCTCGTCGAATTCAACCGGTTGGCCGCTTTCCACCAGAATGGCTTTAACCACGCCAGATTTGTCTGCTTCGATTTGGTTCATCATTTTCATTGCTTCAACGATGCACAGGGTATCACCTGCGTTAACTTTCTGGCCGACTTCCACGAAGGCTTTCGCGTCCGGGCTTGGCGTGCGGTAGAAAGTACCCACCATCGGTGAACGAACGATGTGTCCGCTGATCGCAGCCGGTGCGGCTTCAGCTGGCGCCGCCGCTGGTGCAACTGCAGCAGCCAGACCCGGTTGCTGTTGTGGCGCAGGCATTGCGTACGCTTGTTGCATCATTGGGTAAGCTTGCGCAGGTGCTGCACGGCTGATGCGTACTGATTCTTCGCCTTCAGAAATTTCCAGTTCAGAAATGCCTGACTCTTCAACCAGTTCGATCAGTTTCTTAATTTTACGAATATCCATGGGTGTGATTCCGTACTCTTTTTGCGAAAAAATTAATGGGTTTTAGACAAGCGGTTAACCGCTGCCTGTAAAGCAAAATGGTAGCCATCTGCGCCAAGTCCGCAGATAACGCCCACTGCGATATCAGATAGATAGGAGTGATGCCGGAACGGCTCGCGGGCGTGAACATTCGACAGGTGGATCTCGATAAACGGGATCTGTACTGCCAGCAACGCATCGCGTAGCGCTACGCTGGTATGGGTAAAGGCTGCGGGATTGATCAAAATAAAATCAGTGTTTCCGCGTGCCTGATGGATTCTATCAATCAGGAGGTGCTCTGCGTTGGATTGCAGATGGCTAAGCGCGACGTCTGCGGCGGCTGCCTGCTGCTCCAAACCTTTAACTATATCGTTGAGCGTAGTGCTGCCGTAGGTTTCAGGCTCACGCGTCCCTAACAAATTCAGGTTAGGACCGTTTAGAAGCAAAATGTCAAACTTATGCGCCATTGTGAGCCTATCTCCGGCAATTAGACAAAGATTGTAGAAAATACCCTGATGTCACCGATTTGTCACCTATTTCGCGGCAAATCTACCCTGCTCATCAGCATGAGGTCGGGCATTATAATGATATCGTGGCAATTCGCAGCTAAATACTGGTCTTATCAGCGAAGATAATCAACCCTCAGAATGCTACCGAGGGTTTAGACTGTGGGATTATGCGGGGTAGAACACAGAAAAGTTAAGCCCGTTAACGCAGCCATTGGCGGAATTTTTTGTAGCGTAATGCTAACAAGATCGCTGCAATTGCCGCGTAGATGATGGGTTGTGGCGAGATAATTTTCACTGACCACATGTAGTGAATCGGTGCCAAAATGGCGACCACATAAATTAAGTTGTGCAATGTCTGCCATTTCGCCCCCAGCTTGCGCTGCGACCACAATGTCGAGGTGCAGGCCAGCGCCAGCAGGATTATCCAGCTGATAATGCCCAATGTCAGATAGGGCCGCGAAATCAATTCACTGCCCAGCAGCGCCAAATTGTTAATGCCCAACTCTAAGAACGAATAGCTGAGAAGATGCAGCGTTCCCCACGCAAAGCACCACAAACCCACCAATCTGCGCACGCGCATCAACAGCGGCTGTTTACCATAACGCGCAACGGGGGTAATAAGCAGCGTCGCCAGCAGCAATTTCAGAGTCATCCTACCGGTGAAATGCTGAATATCTTTCGATGGATCGGCACTGAACCAGCCCTGATTAATCGACAAGATCAGCCAAATAAAGGGCAGGAACGCCGCCAGATGGATAACCACCTTTAGCCATTTAATTTGTGTCAGGCTCAAACGCCGCATCGCATTTCCCTCAAATCATCAATAGTTCGCGCGCAAATCGAGGCCGCGGTACAGCGACGCCACCTGATCGCCATAGCCATTAAACAGTAGCGTCGGCTGGCGTTTAACATCCAAAATACCGCCAGAGCCGATGAAACGCTCGGTGGCCTGTGACCAGCGCGGATGGTCGACGTGCGGGTTCACGTTGGCGTAGAAACCGTACTCATTGGTGGCAATCTGGTTCCATGTCGTCGGCGGCTGGTTCTTGGTCAGGCTGATGTTGACGATAGACTTGATGCCTTTAAAGCCATATTTCCACGGCACGGTCAGGCGAATTGGCGCGCCGTTTTGCGGTGGCAGGGCCTTGCCGTAGACGCCGACGGTCAGCATGGTGAGCGGGTGCATGGCTTCATCCATCCGCAGCCCTTCAACATAAGGGTAATCCAGCCCGCCGCCGATAAAGCGGTCTTTCTGGCCCGGCATGTGTTCCGGGTCATATAAGGTTTTAAACGCCACAAAGCGCGCATTGCCGGTCGGCTCGGCTAGCTTGATGATGTTGCTCAGCTGGAAGCCAATCCACGGCACTACCATTGACCACGCCTCGACGCAGCGCATCCGGTAGATACGCTGCTCCAGCGGGAAGCGTTTCATGATGTCATCCATATCGAGGGTGATCGGCTTGCCGACTTCGCCATCAATCACGATTTTCCACGGCGAGGTCACCAACTGGCCCGCATTGGCGGCCGGGTCGGCTTTATCCAGACCAAACTCGTAGAAGTTGTTGTAGCCGGTGACTTTATCTTCTGGCGTTAACGTCAGGTCATTTTGATAAGCGGCGGGCTTGGTGAAGTCCAAAGGCTTTCCGGCTGGCGCTTTCGGCCGGTCGTGGCCTTTGAACCAGGATGAGATGTCGGCCTTGGCGGTCTGGGGCAGGGCCAGCGCCGCCGCGCTCAGGCCCAGTGCCTGCAATACTTTGCGACGATCGTGAAAGATGCTTTCAGGCGTGACGTCTGCCTCAGTCAGTTTGCGGGAATTGTTCATGGCGTACTCCAGAATTTCTTAATCATTATTGTTACTGAGGATTCTGGTTTAAGAATGGCTGTTAAATCGATTTTTGGCGAGAGGACTGGGGAAAATACGAAATTTCAGAGGAGAAGAGAACCGAGCAGCGCAGGGAGAGTTTTCCTGCGCTGCTGATTGGCTTAGCTGTTAGCGCACCTTGACCAGAGTGCGGCCCGTAATGGTGTTCGCCATCATTCCGGCGGCCGCCGTTGGCGCTTGTTCAAGGCTGATTTCCGTAGCGGCTTGCTCATAAAAAGAAGCAGGAAGAGTCTGGGTCAGGCGCTCCCAGGCGTCCATTCGACGATGCAGCGGACACATCACAGAATCTACCCCTTGCAGGCGAACGTTGCGCAGAATAAATGGCATCACCGTGGTGGGAAGCTGGTAACCGCCCGCCAGACCACAGGCCGCCACCGTACCGCCGTAGACCGTTTGCGACAGCAAGGTTGCCAGCGTGTGGTCGCCGACGGTGTCGATGGCGCCGGCCCACAGCTGTTTATCCAGCGCCCGGCCTTCTTTGCTGAACTCTTCGCGCGACAGCACGGTTTTCGCGCCGAGCTGCTTGAGATATTCGGTATTGCTGGCGCGCCCGCTGATTGCCACCACGTCATAGCCGAGGGTCGACAGCAGAGTGATCGCCGTGCTGCCCACGCCGCCGCTGGCACCGCTGACAATCACTTTGCCGCTGTCGGGCAGCACGCCGCCTTCCTCCAGAGCCATCACGCAAAGCATGGCGGTGAATCCGGCGGTGCCGATAATCATCGCGTGGCGCGAGTCCAGACCTTCCGGCAGCGGCACCAGCCAGTCACCTTTTACGCGCGCCTTTTCTGCCAGCCCGCCCCAATGGTTTTCGCCCACGCCCCAGCCAGTGAGGATCACCTGCTGGCCGACGCTAAAGCGTGGGTCTTCACTGCTACTGACCCGACCGGCGAAATCGATGCCCGGCACCATCGGGAATTGGCGGATAATTTTCCCTGTGCCGGTGATTGCCATTGCGTCTTTATAATTGAGGCTCGACCAGTCAACATCGACCACAACATTGCCTTCCGGCAAATCATCTATGCTGATATCACCCACGCTGGAAAGGGTCTGGCCTGCGTCTTGCTGTAATAAAAGTGCGCGCATTTTGAGCTCCATAAGATTTATCAATTGATTGTTTATGCAGTTGCTATGCTATGAATATAACGCAATAGGGGGGATAGGGACTGATATGAGACAAAAACGGTGCCACTGAGTGCAAATTTAGGCACAATTTTGCATAAATCTTTACCGGATCTGACATGCTTATGTTTTATGATAGCGGCGTTTAAACGGCGGCCTGACAATGAAGGAATATTCTCTGGTTTGCCTCCTTCATTTATAGGTTTCAGGTAAGGCACAAGGATGCGATTTACTAACAGACTCACCGCGCTTATTTCCATGCTGGTTGCAGTAGCTATGTTGCTGATGCTGCTCGGCGTGACGTTTAGCTTTGTCTATCTCAGCAAGCAAAATACTGAGCAGCATTTACGGGCGCTGGCGACCACTTTCGACCAATCTCTTCTGCAACACACTCCCGACGAAGCCCAGCGCTGGATGCCGACGGCAATGCGCATGCTGGATGTTTCAAGCATCACCCTGCTGGAAAATAAAAAACCCTTTTTGCAATACCGCGAGTCCGCCGATTTACACGCGGCCTGGGACAGCGGCTACCCCGACTATGCCGAGACAACCTTGCCGCTGATGCAGCACCCGTCGATGGCGCTGCACGTGGTGTATGTAGACCCCATTACCACTTACACCCATTCGCTGCGCTCGACCATCACCATCAGCTTCGCCATTATTTTGATGATTGTAGTGGTGCTGATGAGTTTCCGCTGGCTGCGCAGAGAGACGGCTGGGTTGGAACGACTGGAAGAGCGCGCCCAGCGCATTCTTCGCGGCGAGCGGGAGAATATTCGCCACGGTGATGTCTCCGAATGGCCGCCTTTTGCCAGTAGCGCCATTGATTTACTGATGGCGGATCTGGCCGAGGCCCGCGAGCAACGCAGCCGGGTCGACACGCTAATTCGTGCATTTGCCCAGCAAGATGCCCAGACCGGCCTGAGTAATCGGCTGTTTTTCGACAATCAATTGGCGACTCAGCTTGAAGAAAAGGGCGCGCACGGCGTGGTTATGCTGCTGCGACTGCCTGACTTCGACACGCTGCGCGAAATCCACGGGCAGGGGCACGTTGATGAACTGCGTTCCGCGATGGTCAATCTGCTTTCGACCTTCGTCATGCGCTACTCCGATGCCCTGCTGGCGCGCTATTTCCACAGCGACTGTGCTGTGTTACTGCCTCACCGCACTTTAAAAGAAGCAGAAGTGATGGCGGCCCAACTGGTCAATGCGCTCGGCGCGCTGCCAACCTCTAACAATATCGATCGCGATGCCCTTCTATATATAGGTATCAGTGCTTATCGTTTTGGTCAGCAGGCGGAAGAGGTGATGGACCACGCCGAGCAGGCGACGCGCAACGCAGCCTTCCAGGGAAGTAACAGTTGGCTGGTTTATGACAGCAAAGTGCCTGAAAAAGGGCGCGGCAGCGTTAAATGGCGCACGCTACTGGAAAATACCCTATCGCGCGGCGGGCCGCGTCTTTATCATAAAGGCAGCTTTACCAAAGACCGCAAGCTGGATCATCGTGAAATTCAGCGCCGTATCTTTGATGGCGAGCAAGAGCTGCTGGCCGCCGAGTTTATGCCGCTGGTGGTGCAATTTGGCATGTCGCAAAGCTATGATCGCCAAATGCTTTCTCAGATAATTCCGTTACTGGCGCGCTGGCCGGACGAAACGTTGGCATTTCACCTGACGGTTGATTCATTATTGCAGCGCTCTTTTGTCCGCTGGTTGCGCGATACCTTGCTGCAATGCGAAAAAAAGCAGCGTAATCGCATTCTGATTGAACTTGCAGAGGCAGATCTCTGTCAACATACCGAGCGATTACGGCCCGTTGTCCGCCTGCTACAAGGAATGGGCTGCCGTCTTGCTGTTTCTCAAGCCGGGCTTACCGTGGTCAGCACCTCATATTTGAAAACTTTCCCGGTTGAACGGGTGAAACTGCACCCGGGATTGATTCGCGATATCGACAAAAGAATTGAAAATCAGCTGTTCGTACAAAGTCTGATTAGCGCCTGTGAAGGAACACAAGCCAAGGTTTTCGCTTCTGGCGTGCGCAGTAAAGAAGAGTGGGCAGTACTGTTAGAAAAGGGCATTCATGGCGGGCAGGGTGATTTTTTTGCTATCCCGCAGGCCGTGGAGCCCGTTAGCAAAAAATATTCACACAACGGTGATGTTTAAACTGATCGTAATGTGAAGATTTAACGTAGAATGGCGCAGCCTTTAACCGGTTACTGTCCAATGACGCCTGTTTGTAAAGTTTTTGGCGAATTGTGGCGGGAGTTCTCGGAGCGAGAGCAAGAATTCATGTGCGGTGTTGGTGCTTGTAAGTTGCTGGTTGTACACAGGTAAAGAGTGATTCTGGTTTAAATGAACAGGTCATTTTTCACCTCTGATTTCACAACCAAAAGTCATCGCAACTGTAAGCGGCCGACATCGTGGACAATTTCACCGAAGCAGAACGTTTTTGCGCCTTGTCGCTGCTTCGCGTGGTTGGTAAAGTAGGCGGATTTTATTTTCCGCCCCCAGCTAGCAGGATTATCCTTTCGTTATGTTTAAGAAATTTCGTGGCATGTTTTCCAACGACTTGTCCATCGACCTGGGTACCGCCAATACCCTCATTTATGTAAAAGGACAAGGCATTGTGCTGAACGAGCCATCAGTTGTGGCTATTCGTCAGGATCGTGCTGGTTCACCGAAAAGCGTTGCGGCCGTCGGCCATGATGCCAAACAGATGTTGGGACGTACTCCTGGCAACATCGCTGCTATTCGTCCGATGAAAGACGGCGTTATCGCTGACTTCTTCGTGACCGAAAAAATGCTGCAGCACTTCATCAAACAAGTTCACAGCAACAGCTTCATGCGCCCAAGCCCGCGCGTGTTGGTCTGTGTGCCAGTCGGCGCAACTCAGGTTGAACGCCGCGCTATCCGTGAATCTGCACAGGGTGCAGGCGCGCGTGAAGTGTTCTTGATTGAAGAGCCAATGGCAGCAGCGATCGGTGCAGGTTTGCCTGTCTCCGAAGCGACCGGTTCTATGGTTGTGGATATCGGCGGTGGTACTACCGAAGTCGCGGTTATCTCCCTGAACGGCGTGGTCTATTCTTCTTCTGTACGTATCGGTGGTGACCGTTTCGACGAAGCTATCATCAACTATGTGCGTCGTAACTACGGCTCACTGATTGGTGAAGCCACCGCTGAGCGTATTAAGCACGGTATCGGTTCCGCTTACCCAGGTGATGAAGTTCACGAGATTGAAGTTCGTGGTCGTAACCTGGCTGAAGGCGTTCCACGCGGCTTTACTCTGAACTCCAACGAAATTCTTGAAGCGCTGCAAGAGCCGCTGACTGGCATCGTTAGCGCGGTGATGGTTGCGCTGGAACAGTGTCCTCCAGAGTTGGCTTCTGACATCTCCGAGCGAGGCATGGTGTTGACCGGCGGTGGCGCATTGTTGCGTAACCTCGATCGCCTGCTGATGGAAGAGACCGGTATTCCGGTGGTTGTGGCAGAAGATCCGCTGACCTGCGTTGCTCGCGGCGGTGGTAAAGCGTTGGAAATGATCGACATGCACGGCGGCGACCTGTTCAGCGAAGAGTAATTTTAGCGACGCACGCTTTTGCTTAAGGCGTGCATAGCAAAGAATAAGTCTTGCCCGCCAAGGTGAATGTCCGTCTGGTGAAACCTGCTGCGTTAAAGTATGCAGTGTCAAATTGGGGTCGTGCATCGAACTACCTGACGAAATGCGTATTCAGGTAGTTTTCGCTCGATCCGCTTCGCTTGCTACTTTTCCTGCTTAGGCTATCTTTCACTGGATTGGCTGAAACCTTCTGTTGCCGAGGAACTCGCATATTTTATGAAGCCGATTTTTAGCAGGGGACCTTCCCTGCAACTGCGACTTTTTTTGGCTATTCTCACGGCCATTGTCCTGATTTTTGCCGACAGTAAAGTAGGTACGTTCGTTAAGATTCGCACCTATATGGACACTGCCGTCAGCCCTTTCTATTTTTTGTCGAATGCTCCACGTGAATTCCTCGATCAGGTTTCCACCACCTTCGCTACCCGCCAGTCTCTTGAACTTGAAAACCGCGCGCTGCGGCAGGAATTGCTGCTCAAAAACAGCGATTTGATGCTTCTCGGCCAATTCAAGCAAGAGAACGCGCGACTGCGCGAGCTTCTGGGGTCACCGCTGCGTCAGGATGAGCACAAGATGGTGGCTCAGGTGCTGTCGACCAGCAATGACCCCTATAGCGATCAGGTTGTCGTCGACAAAGGCAGCAACAATGGCGTCTATGTCGGCCAGCCGGTGATTAGCGATAAAGGCGTGGTGGGTCAGGTGGTCGCCGTGGGTGCCGTCACCAGCCGCGTATTGCTGATCTGCGACGCCTCCCACGCCTTGCCGATTCAGGTTTTGCGTAACGATATTCGCGTGATTGCCGCCGGTAGCGGCTGTGCTGACGACTTGCAGCTGGAGCACTTGCCGAGCAATACCGACATCCGCGTCGGTGACGTGCTGGTGACGTCCGGTCTCGGCGGTCGCTTCCCTGAAGGCTATCCGGTTGCCGTAGTTTCTTCGGTAAAAGTCGATAACCAGCGTGCTTACACCGTGATTCAGGCGCGCCCGACGGCGGGTCTGCAACGCCTGCGTTACCTGCTGCTGCTGTGGGGCTCTGACCGCAATGGCGATAAGCCATTGCCGCCGGACGAAGTGCATCGCGTCGCCAATGAGCGTCTGATGCAGATGATGCCTCAGGTCCTGCCGCCTCCGGGCGAAATGGGCCCTCCTGCTCCCATTCCTCAACCTGCTACTGGCACCATTACCACGCCAGTTTCGCCACGGCCTTCTAGCGGGGGCAGTCAATGAATCGCTACCGGAGCCACGGCCGCTGGATAATTTGGCTATCCTTTCTGATAGCCATGTTATTGCAAGTGATGCCGTGGCCGGACGAGATCTACATGTTTCGGCCATCCTGGTTGATGCTGATCCTGATTTACTGGGTCATGGCGCTGCCGCATCGCGTCAACGTAGGTACCGGATTTATCGTCGGTTTTGTGATGGATTTGATTCTTGGCTCGACGCTAGGCGTGCGCGCGCTGGCTTTGGCGCTGATTGCCTATCTGGTCGCTTTCAAGTTCCAACTGTTCCGCAACATGGCCCTGTGGCAGCAAGCGCTGATCGTCATGCTGCTGTCACTGGCTGTCGACGTGGTGGTGTTCTGGGCCGAGTTTTTGGTGGTGAATGTCTCGTTTCGTCCGGAAGTGTTCTGGAGCAGCGTGGTCGACGGCATTCTCTGGCCATGGTTATTCCTGCTGATGCGCAAAATTCGCCGTCAGTTCGCTGTGCAATGAGGAAATGATGACTGAACTTTATCTGGCTTCTGGTTCACCGCGCCGCCGCGAATTGCTGGCCGTGCTGGAGTTGGCTTTTGAACGTCTGGTGACTGACGTTGCCGAGCAAAAGCAGCCAGATGAAGCGCCAGCAGACTACGTCCTGCGCCTCGCCTGTGACAAAGCTTTAGCAGGCGTGGCCGTTGCGCCGCAGGACCTCCCGGTGCTGGGTGCTGACACCATCGTGGTGCTCGACGGGCAGGTTTTGGAAAAGCCGCGCGATGAAGCTCATGCCGCGCAGATGTTAACCGCATTGTCTGGCCGCCAGCATCAAGTGATGACGGCCATTGCTCTGGCGGACCGCCAGACGCATCGTAGTACGCTGGTTGTGACTGATGTCACCTTCCGCTCTCTATCCTCGGATGATATTCAGCACTATATTCTGAGCGGGGAACCCATGGATAAAGCGGGTGCATACGGTATTCAGGGAAAGGGCGGATGTTTCGTCCGTGAAATTCGCGGCAGCTACTACGCAGTGGTCGGGCTTCCTTTAGTGGAAACTCAAGAACTGTACAGTGAGTTTGCTGCATTACGCGAGCTTAGGAGAAAGCATGACAGCTGAATTACTGGTCAATGTTACGCCGTCCGAAACGCGCGTGGCTTACATTGACGGTGGCATTTTGCAAGAGATCCATGTTGAGCGTGAAGCCAAGCGCGGCATTGCAGGCAATATTTACAAAGGTCGCGTCAGCCGAGTTCTGCCGGGTATGCAGGCAGCCTTTGTTGATATTGGTCTAGAGAAAGCGGCTTTTTTACATGCTTCAGACATCATGCCGCACACCGAGTGCGTGGCTCGTGATGAGCAAAAGAATTTTAACGTTCGTGACATCGTAGAGCTGGTCCATCAGGGGCAAGATCTGATGGTGCAGGTGGTGAAAGACCCGCTGGGCACCAAAGGCGCGCGCCTGACCACCGACATTACTCTGCCTTCCCGCTATCTGGTCTTCATGCCGGGCGCCTCACACGTGGGTGTCTCACAGCGCATTGAGAGCGAAGCCGAGCGCGATCGCCTGAAAAATATCGTTCAGGAATATTGTGACGAGCAGGGTGGCTACATTATCCGCACCGCGGCAGAAGGGATTGGCGAAGAAGAACTTAAACAAGATGCCGCCTTTCTCAAGCGTTTGTGGACCAAAGTCATGGAGCGCAAGCGCCGCAATAAAACCAAGTGCAAACTCTATGGCGAGCTGGCGCTGGCGCACCGCGTATTAAGAGACTTTGCTGGCGAAGCGCTGGACAGAATTCGCGTAGATTCGCGCCTGACCTATGAACTGTTGGTGGAATTTACCAGCGAATATATTCCCGAAATGACGGCCAAGCTGGAGCACTACGCGGGCAAGCAGCCTATTTTCGATCTCTTTGACGTTGAGAATGAGATCCAGCGCGCGCTGGAACGCAAAGTCGAACTCAAGTCCGGCGGCTATCTGATTATTGACCAGACCGAAGCCATGACCACCGTGGATATCAACACCGGTGCCTTTGTCGGCCATCGCAATCTGGAAGAGACGATCTTCAATACCAATACTGAGGCGACCCAAGCCATTGCCCGCCAGCTGCGCCTGCGCAATCTCGGCGGCATCATCATTATCGACTTCATCGATATGGCGAATGAGGACCATCGTCGGCGGGTGCTGCACTCTTTGGAGCAGGCGCTGTCAAAAGATCGGGTGAAAACCGGCATTCACGGCTTCTCGGCGCTAGGTTTAGTCGAAATGACCCGCAAACGGACGCGCGAAAGCGTCGAGCACGTGCTGTGCAGCGATTGCCCAACCTGTCACGGCCGGGGCACGGTGAAAACCGTCGAAACCGTCTGTTATGAAATCCTGCGTGAAATTGTTCGCGTGCACCACGCCTATGACGCCGACCGTTTCCTGGTCTATGCTTCTGCGGCAGTCGGCGAAGCCTTGAAAGGGGAAGAGTCCCACGCGCTGGCCGAAGTGGAGATTTTCGTCGGCAAACAAGTGAAAGTTCAAATCGAGCCGCTCTACAACCAAGAGCAGTTCGACGTTGTCATGATGTGATTACCCGTCCGGCTTAGCGTTGCGGCGGCATAGGCCGCAACATAAATCATTGATTATGGGTAAATTTATTAAATTTCCATTGTAGTCCGGGGCCAACATGCCCGCGGAATGGAAACAAGGAGAGAAGTTTGAGGCGACTGCCGGGGATACTGTTAACTACCTGCGCAACAATTATCGTGATTGTTGCGTTGGCAATCAGTGGCTTGCGTCTGGCTTTGCCTCAGCTTCACCGTTTTCAGGATCAGCTGGTCAGCAAAATCGAGTCTGTGACCGGCGTGCCTATCGAACTGGACCAAATCAGCGGCAGCTGGAAAACCTTTGGCCCGACTCTTGAGTTAAAAAACCTTAGCGTGACCCTGCCAGACACCTCGGTGAAAGCCGAGCGCGTGACTCTGGCGCTGGATGTCTGGCAATCGCTGCTGCATTTCCGCTGGCAGTTCCGCGACCTGACTTTCTACAATCTCGACCTTGATACCAACGCCACTTTTGGTAATAAAACCAACGACGGCAAAGGTTTCGAGGCTAACCGCATCAGCGACATCTTCCTCAAGCAGGTCGACCATTTCGACCTGCGCGACAGCCATATCTCCTTTATGACCCCAGCCGGGCAGCGCGCCGAAATCACCGTGCCGCAGCTGCGCTGGCTGAACAGCCGCAACCGCCACCGCGCCGAGGGGCTGATCAGCCTGTCGACCTTCAATGGCCAGCATGGCGTGGTGCAGGTGCGCATGGACCTTAACGACAACGACGGTTTGCTCAACAACGGAAAAATCTATCTTCAGGCCGACGATATCGACATGAAGCCTTGGTTTAGCCGCTGGCTGCGCAGCAACACCGGGCTGGAAAGTGCTGACTTCAGCCTCGCCGCCTGGCTGACCGTGCGCGGCGGCGACATCTACGCCGGTGACGCTTGGGTGAAAAACGGCGCGGCGACCTGGAGCAGCGCGGGGCAGGAGCATCGGTTAGACGTTGAGAACCTGACGCTGCACGGCAGCCGACAGGGCAATGGCTGGCAGGTCGATGCCCAGCAGCTCAACTTGAAAACTGACGGCGTGGCCTGGCCGAAGGGCCAAATCAGCGCGCTGTATCTGCCGGAAAACAATGAGTTTTTAGGGGCTTCGCAGGGGGATGAACTTCGCCTGAGAGCCACCAAGCTTCAGTTAGAGCGCCTTGGGCCGATTATCCCAACCTTCTCCTTCCTGACGCCAGAATTGCTCGAGCGTTGGCAGGATATCCAGCCAAAAGGCTTAATCGACCAGCTGTCGTTAGATATTCCTCTTAAGCAGACCGACCACACGCGCTTTGCCGCCAAATGGCGCGATCTCAGCTGGGATCGCTGGCAGCTACTGCCGGGCGTGAATCACTTTAGCGGCCAGCTGAGCGGCAGCGTGCAGCACGGCCAACTGACGGTCAATTTGCAAGACAGCCTACTGCCGTATGGTGAGATGTTCCGCGCGCCGCTGGAGATCAGCGCGGCGCAGGGCACCGTCGATTGGAGCTATAGCCAAGAGGGCTGGGCGCTGTGGTCGAAGAGCCTGGATGTCAAAGCCAACGGCCTGTGGGTCAAAGGCGGTTTCCACTATAACCAGCCGGAGCACGGCGAGCCGTGGCTAAAAATCCTCGGCGGCATTCGTCTGTATGATGCAGGGCAAGCGTGGCGCTACTTCCCTGAGCCGCTGATGGGCAAACATCTGACGGATTATCTCAGCGAGGCGATTCAGGCCGGGCAGGTGGATAATGCCACGCTGACCTTCAACGGCAATCCGCACGACTTCCCGTTTAAAAAGCATGAAGGGCAGTTTGAAGTGTGGGTGCCGCTGCGTAACGCCACCTTCCAGTTCCAGCCTGAGTGGCCAGCCTTGACCAATTTGGATATCGACCTCGATTTCCTCAATGACGGCCTGTTCATGAAAGCCGAGCACACCAAATTGGGTAATGCCGACGGCAATAACGTGGTCGCCAACATCCCTGATTATCTGAAAGAGAAGCTGTTCATCGACTCCGACATTTCAGGTACCGGCAAAGACATTGGTGACTATTTTAAGGACACGCCGCTGAAGGACTCCCTCGGCGCGGCCCTAGATGAGCTGCAGATTGGCGGCAATGTGAGTGGTCGCTTACACCTTGATATCCCGCTGGATGGCGAAGAAGTTCGCGCCACCGGCGGCGTGACGCTCAATGACAACAGCCTGTTTATCAAACCGCTGGAAAGTACCATTGAGCACCTCAGCGGCCAGTTCACCTACGACAACGGCAACTTGCAGAGTAGTTTGCTCACCGCCAACTGGTTCGGGCAACCTCTGAACGTGCAGTTTAGCACGCACGAACTTACTGATAATTATCAAATTAATGTCGGTCTGGACGGCAACTGGGAACTGGGCAAAATCACCGGCATGCCGGATGCTGTTGCCAGCAAACTCAGCGGCAGCGCACCCTGGAAAGGGACGGTGGATATTTCACTCCCTCATAAGGGTGAGCCAAATTACAGTATCGGCGTAACCACCGACCTGAAGAGTGTAAGTAGTCACTTACCTAGCCCGCTCGACAAGAAGCCGGGCCGCAGTTTGCCACTGGCGGTAAATGCCAAAGGCGGGCTGAAGAGTTTTGAAATGAATGGCGTGCTGGGCGGCAAAGACCGTTTCAACAGCCGCTGGCTGCTGGGCAAGCAGCTACAGCTGGATCGCGCCTCCTGGCAGATGAATGCCCAGAAAACCCCGCCGCTGCCAGCGACCAGCAGCCTGACGTTGCACCTGCCTGAGCTGGATGGCGAGAGCTGGCTGGAGCTGATGTCGCCAGATAACGCCCCGAAAGCGCCAGTGCAGAAGAGTGCCAAAGGCGCGAAGAAAGCGGCCAATACCGCCGCTTCTTTTGGCTTCCCACATGAAGTGACGCTGACCACGCCGAAGCTCAAATTAGGCGGTCAGGTCTGGAATGACCTACTGATTAGCTCGACTCAGGCCAGCAATGGCATGAACATCACGGCGAAAGGCAAAGAGATCGACGGCACGCTGGCGATGAATGACCGTGGTCCGTGGCAAGCCAATATCCGCTACCTCTATTTCAACCCGCAGTGGACGGTGGCTGATGCGGCCAGCGGCGGTAAGTCAGGCCAGAATCCTTTTGCCGATGACAAAATTTCCTTCGCCAAATGGCCGGCACTGCTTCTGCGCTGTGAAGACTGCTGGTTCCTCGGGCAGAGCTTCCGCAAGGTGAATGCTGATATCACGCCGAGTGGCGATCAGCTGGCGCTGCGCAACGGCCTGATTGATACCGGCTCGGTGCGTTTAGACGTGCAGGGCGACTGGAAGCAGAACGGCAGCGTTGAATCTACCGGCCTGAAAGGCAAACTGTCGGGCAAAGATATTGAAGCCGCGACCTCCTTCTTCGGCGTCACTACCCCACTGCGCGGTGCGCCTTTCAACATCGACTTTGATTTGCACTGGAAATCTATTCCGTGGAAGCCAGATCTGAAAACCCTGAATGGCACCCTGAAAACTGACCTTGGCAAAGGTGAAATCGTGGATTTAGGCGGCGGCCGCGCCGGGCAATTGCTGCGTCTGGTCAGCTTCGACGCCCTGCTGCGTAAGCTGCAACTCGATTTCAGTGACACCTTCGGCAAAGGCTTCTACTTTGACTCTATCCGCTCAAACGCCTGGATCAAAGACGGCACGCTGCATACCGAGGACCTGCTGGTTGACGGGTTGGCGGCGGATATCGCCATGAACGGCAGCGTCGATTTAGTCAATCAGCGGCTAAATATGGAAGCGGTGATTGCTCCTGAAATCTCTGCCACCGTCGGGGTCGCCACGGCCTTTGCTATCAACCCAATCGTCGGCGCGGCGGTGTTTGCCGCCAGTAAGGTATTGGCGCCGCTGTGGAATAAGATTTCGTTAATCCGTTACCATATCGACGGCACCATTGCGGATCCAAAAATTAATGAAGTGCTGCGCCAACCGCGACCTGCAAAAGAGCCTGCCGCACCTTGAGTGCTGAACGCGCTGTGTTAGGCTGTTTAAAACCCGTGTTACGATAGAATTGTTTGGCGGCTAACGAATCACAGTTCATGCCGCGACAATTCATCCCCAAAGAGAGTGAGAATCTATGAGTCTGGCATTAGTCAGTGAGCGGTTACTAACCGCTAACAATCTGAGTCATCAAGACCTGTTCGCTGTATTAGGTCAACTGTCTGAACGCCGTCTCGATTACGCCGATCTCTTTTTCCAATCCAGTTTCCACGAAGCCTGGGTGATTGAAGACAGCATTATCAAAGATGGCTCTTACAACATTGATCAGGGTGTTGGCGTGCGCGCGGTCAGTGGTGAGAAGACCGGCTTTGCCTACGCGGACCAAATTACCCTGAATGCCTTGCAGCAGAGTGCCACCGCCGCGCGCAGCATCGTGCGTGAGCAGGGCAATGGCAAAACCCACACGCTGGGTGAAATTGGCTATCAGGCGCTATACCCGATCCTTGACCCACTTCAGAGCCTGTCTCGCGAAGAAAAAATTGAGTTATTACATCGCGTTGACCGTGTTGCCCGCGCCACAGACAAGCGCGTGCAGGAAGTCAGCGCCAGCATTACCGGCGTTTACGAAAGCGTATTAGTCGCCGCCACCGACGGCACTCTGGCGGCGGACATTCGCCCGCTGGTGCGCCTGTCGGTCAGCGTATTGGTTGAAGATGACGGGCGTCGTGAGCGCGGCTCTAGCGGCGGCGGCGGTCGTTTTGGCTATGACTATTTTCTTGAAACCGTGAATGGCGAAGTGCGCGCCGAAGCCTACGCCCGCGACGCGGTGCGCATGGCCTTGCTGAACCTCAACGCGGTAGCCGCTCCTGCCGGTGGTATGCCAGTAGTGCTTGGCGCAGGCTGGCCGGGAGTGCTGTTGCACGAAGCCGTAGGCCATGGCTTAGAGGGCGATTTCAACCGTCGCGGCACTTCTATGTTCAGTGGGCAGATGGGCCAACTGGTGGCGTCTGAACTCTGTACCGTGGTGGATGACGGCACCATGCCGGGCCGCCGTGGTTCACTGGCGATTGATGACGAAGGCGTGCCGGGCCAATACAACGTATTGATCGAAAATGGCGTGCTGAAGGGTTACATGCAGGACAAGCTGAACGCGCGCCTGATGGGCGTTGCGCCGACCGGTAACGGCCGTCGCGAGTCTTATGCTCACCTGCCGATGCCGCGCATGACCAACACTTATCTGCTGGGCGGCCAGTCTACGCCGGAAGAGATCATCAGCAGCGTGGAGTTCGGCCTGTATGCCCCTAACTTTGGCGGCGGCCAGGTGGATATCACCTCGGGCAAATTTGTGTTCTCCACCACCGAAGCTTACCTAATTGAAAAAGGCCGTATCACCAAGCCGGTGAAAGGCGCGACGCTGATTGGCTCGGGTATTGAAGCGATGCAGCAGATCTCCATGGTCGGTAACGATCTGGCGCTGGATAAAGGCGTCGGCGTCTGTGGCAAAGAGGGTCAGAGCCTGCCAGTGGGCGTAGGCCAGCCGACTCTGAAACTCGACAACATCACCGTCGGCGGCAGCGCCTAAGCCTTCGAGTTAATAATAGAAAGGGAACCTACGGGTTCCCTTTTTTTATGCTATTTCGGCCCGAGCTTGCCTTGCCGATAGCCCTGATAGACTTTCCCCACCTCTTTGAAGTACTCGGTCAGGTAGTTGATGCACACCTGCACTTTCAGCGGCATTTTGTCCTTTTCAGTGTACAACGCGTAGACCGGGCGCGGGTCCGACTGATAATTGCCGAATAAAATTTCCAGCTCGCCGGAGTTAATCTCATTGATCACCCACATTAGTGGCACATAGGCGATGCCCACCCCGGCTTTCAGCCAGCGCGTTAAGGTTTGCGAGTCGTTGGTGACGAAGCGCCCCTGTGGGTTGATGCGCGTGGTAATGCCTTCTGGCGCGATCAGCTCAAACTCGCTATCGGGCCGCACGCTGTATTCAATCCATGAGAAATTCACCATGTCTGCCGGTTTTTCTGGCTTACCGTGCTGGCTGAGATAGCTGCGCGCGGCGCAGACGATCATCGGCATGGAGCCAAGCCTTTTGGAGAACAGGCTCGAATCCTGCAGTTTTCCCACGCGGATCACCACGTCGAGGCCGTCGGCAATCAGGTCCGGAGCCGGGATGCCGGTGACCAGATTCACTTTCAGGCCGGGGTACTCAATCAGCATCTCGGCGGTCATGGCGGCAAGAACGTTTTGTGCCATTGTCGACGAACTGCCGATGCGCAACGTGCCGGTCGGCGTGTTGTTAAAGGCATATAATTGCTCGTGTACTTCGCGTACATCCAGCAGCATTTTCATACAGCCTTGATAGTAAATCTTACCGGCTTCGGTGAGGCTCAGGCTGCGCGTGCTTCTGTTCAACAGTTTGACTTGTAAGTCATTTTCTAGTTTTGAGATCGTCTGGCTGATTGCGGAAACACTCATCTCAAGGCGGCGAGCGGCGGCAGTAAACGAGCCGCTTTCGACCACTTGAGCATAAACCGACATTCTTTTTAATCGTTCCATTGTTAACTCTGGCTTAAAAGTGATTGTGATCACAGAACGTTGATTACTTGATAATAAGCACGCTAATATACTTGCTCGGGTGAATACCTCGGGTTCGGCGCTCGCTGGCAACATAATGCTTACCTTCGCACACTTTTCTGGCAAACCCATTGTCTCTTTTTAACTCATTCTGGCTCTCAGAATGCAGTTGTATTGCCTAAAATAATGATAAAGCTCGGGCGTGTTGCGACGGGGCCTTCTGGTGAGAGTAACGCCACGAGACGAAAGCCCGTGACTATAAACTAAGGATTTTTGAATGAGTTTGCTTCCGGTAATGGTGATTTTCGGATTGTCGTTTCCTCCGGTGTTCTTCGAAGTACTGTTGGCGTTAGTGCTGTTTTTCCTGCTACGACGCCTATTACAACCCACCGGAATTTATGACTTTGTCTGGCATCCGGCGTTATTTAACACAGCGATGTACTGCTGTCTGTTCTACCTGATTTCCTGCTTCTTCATCTGAGGGTGTCGTGAAAAATTTCTCTATAAAAATAATACGTTACTTAATAACGTTAATCCTTGTGGTTCTTGCTGCCATCGCAATTTTCCGGGCATGGGCGTTCTATACCGAATCCCCTTGGACTCGTGACGCCAAATTTACCGCCGACGTGGTTTCTATCGCGCCGGACGTCACCGGCTTGGTGACGGATGTTCCCGTGGTGGATAACCAGTTAGTCAAAAAAGGCCAGACGCTGTTCAAAATAGACCAGCCGCGTTACCAACAGGCGCTGGACGAAGCCAATGCCGACGTTGCCTACTATCAGGCGCTGGTCGCGGAGAAAAAACGCGAAGCAGGCCGCCGCGTGAAGCTGGGCGTGCAGGCGATGTCGCAAGAAGAGATCGATCAGGCCAATAACGTCCTGCAAACGGTTCAACACCAGTTGGCAAAATCTCAGGCCGCGCGTGACCTCGCGGTGCTTGATTTGCAGCGTACCGTAGTGACGGCTCCGGCTGACGGCTGGGTGACTAACCTCAACGTGCATCCGGGGAACTACATTAATCGCGGTTCGACCGCCGTCGCGCTGGTGAAGAAAAACACCTTCTATATTCTGGCTTATCTGGAAGAAACCAAGCTTTCTGGCCTGAAAAAAGGCGACCGCGCCGAAATTACCCCGCTGGGCAGCAATCGCATCATGCATGGTTCCGTGGACAGCGTCGCGGCGGCGGTCACTAACAGCTCGTCTTCTGCGGCAGCCAACGGGCTGGCGACGGTAGACAGTAATTTGGAATGGGTACGTCTGGCACAGCGCGTGCCGGTGAAAATCGTGCTTGATGATGTTGACCAGCAACACCCGTACCCGGCAGGGACCACCGCGACAGTGGTGATCACCGGCGATCACGATATCAAACATGAGCACCAGTCGCCATTCTCCAGAATGTTGCACCGTCTGCGTGAGTTCGGTTAATCGGCGATGAATAGCATACTGATCCCGCGTATCAGGTTCGCCTGCAAGCTGACTTTCGCCATTCTCGGCGCGTTGGTTCTCGGCTTCTATATGCAGCTGGAAACCCCGCGCTGGGCTGCGATGACCGCGGCGATCGTCACCTCCGGCCCGGCGATGGCGGCGGGCGGAGAACCCTTCGCCGGTGCCATTCGCCACCGTGGCTTCCTGCGCGTTATCGGTACCTTTTTCGGCTGTATCGCGGCGTTAGTCATTGTTATCGCCACGGCGCGTGCCCCGGTAGTGATGCTGCTTTTATGCTGCATCTGGGCTGGGGTCTGTACCTGGTGGTCCTCGCTGGTTCGCGTCGAGAACTCCTATGCGCTCGGGCTGGCGGGATACACGGCGCTAATTATCGTAGTGACTTCCGCCGCCACCCCTTTGCAGACGCCGCAGTTTGCCGTCGAGCGCTGTAGTGAAATCGTGATTGGTATTTGCTGCGCCATCGTGGCCGACCTGCTGTTTTCCCCGCGCTCGATCAAAACCGACATTGACCGGGCGGTTAGCCAACTGCTGCTAGACCAGTTCGCGCTGATGCGGCTGTGTATTAATCGTGGTGATAAAGAGGATGTTGACAAGTCGTGGGGCAATCTTATCAAGAGCACCACCGCGCTTAACGGCATGCGTAACAGCCTAATGATGGAGTCTTCGCGCTGGCAGCGTTGCAACCGGCGGTTGAAAGCGTTGCACAGCACCTCGCTGAGTTTGATTACGCAGGCCTGCGAAACCTATCTTATTTTGCAAAACTCCCCTGACCGGGTGACGCCTGAGATCAAAGCGCTGTTTGCCGAACCGGCAGAGACGCCGCTGGAAGTGCGTCGGCGGATGAAACAGCTGCGTTTGGCGGTTTCTTCCTCCCATAGCAAAGATATTTTGCTCACCGTCACCAGCTGGATTGGAGCCGGGACGCGCGCGCTGCTGCTGATTAAGGGCATTCATACCAATAGCAGCATTAGCAATCTGGAAGCCGATTTGCTCAATACCGAGGTGGAAGTCAGGCCAGCCTCCGCCGAGCGCCACCACGCGCTGATTAACGGTATTCGCACCTTTGTCGCCAGCGCGGCGGGCTGCCTGCTGTGGCTATGGACCGGCTGGACCTCGGCGAGTGGTTGCGTAGTGATCATTGCGGTAGTGACCTCATTGGCGATGCGCACTCCAAATCCGAAAGGCATGGCGATAGACTTCGTGGTCGGCATGCTGCTGGCAATCCCGGTTGGCTCCATTTACTTCATGCTCATCATGCCCGCCACCCAGCAGAGCCTGTTCTTGCTCTGCCTTTGTCTGGGGATTTTGACCTTCTTCATTGGGATTGAAGTGCAGAAGCGTCGTCTGGGTATGCTGGGGCTATTGGCGGGTACTATCAACGTGCTGGTGCTCAGTAACCCAATGAAATTTAACGTAAGCGCATTTCTCGACAATGCAACGGGCCAGGCGATTGGTACCATTATTGCGCTGGTGGTGCTGCTGCTAATTCGCGATAAATCGCGCGACAAAACCGGGCGCACACTGCTGAACCGCTTTATGAGCAGCGCGGTGTCGGCCTTAACCACCAAGGCGTATCGCCGTCGTGAGAACCACCTTCCGGCGCTTTACCATCAGTTGAATCAGCTGCTGGTAATGTTCCCGAATGACATTGATAAATACCGTCTGGCGCTGATGCTGATCATCGCGCACCAGCGAATGAAAATGGCGGAGATCCCAGTCAGCGAAGAGCTATCTGCCTTCCACAAGAAAATCCGTAATACCGCCGACCACGTGGTGTCGTCGGGCGAAGGCAAGCGAACTTACTACTATCAGCGGCTGTTGTCCGAGCTGAATGAGTATCAGCAAAAGCTAGTGGAACACGACGCGCCGCTCAAGGTGACAGAGCCGGTCAAACGACTCGCCGATATGCTGCACAAGTACCAGCACGCCTTTCTGGCCTAACGGTCAGACTCGCGTAAATCATGCCGGGGCCTTTAATGCTCCGGCTTTTTTTTTCCTTATGCCGCATGGACATGATGTGCGGTCTGAAGCCCGCAGTCCGTATTAGCCGCTATACTTAAGCGATTCAAGACTGAAACTTACATTCTTACGTCGTTGTTTTCGAACGATGTTTATTAGCAGGAGAGACAACCTTTATGTCAGCCAATCAACAGAAACTCACTTCTCACAAACTGTTTAAAACCGGGTTTTATGTGGGCGGCAAATGGCAAGAAGCCAAAGAAACTTTTGATGTGTTAAACCCAGCCACTGGCGACGTGGTGGCGAAAGTCGCCAAAGCAGGCAAAGCGGAAACCAACGCGGCCATCAAAGCCGCCAGCGACGCACTGCCGGCATGGCGCAAAAAAACCGGCAAGGCGCGCTCTGAGATTTTGCACCGCTGGTATGAACTGATGATTGAAAACAAACAGTTCCTCGGCGAGCTGATGGTGGCCGAGCAGGGTAAGCCGCTGAAAGAGGCCTTGGGCGAAGTGGAGTACGCCGCCAGCTACCTGCAATGGTTTAGCGAAGAGGCCAAGCGCGCCAACGGCGAGATCATCCCGCCAGTGAAAGAGGGTTCACGCATCTTTGCGACCCGCGAACCGATTGGCGTGGTTGCGGCCATTACGCCGTGGAACTTCCCGCTGGCGATGCTGACCCGCAAACTCGGCCCCGCGCTGGCCGCGGGCTGTACCGGCTTGATTAAACCTGCCAACAACACGCCGCTGTCAGCCTTCGCGCTGCTGGAGTTGGCACACCTGGCGGGCGTTCCCGACGGCGTGATCAACGGCGTGGCCGGTGATACGCATGCTATCAGCGACGCCATCATGGCCAGCAACGAGGTGCGTAAAATCTCCTTCACCGGCTCGACCGAAGTGGGTAAAACGCTGGTGCGCAACAGCGCCGACACCATGAAGAAAGTGTCGATGGAGCTGGGCGGAAACGCGCCCTATATCGTGTTTGACGACGCCGACCTTGATGCCGCGGTGAAAGGCGCGGTGAGCTGCAAATTCCGCAACAGCGGGCAGGTTTGCGTGTGCATTAACCGTATTTACGTGCAGGACGGTGTCTACGACAAGTTCGTCACGGCGCTGGCGGAAGAAGTGCGCAAGCTGAAAGTCGGTAACGGCATGGACGACGGCGTGATTGTCGGCCCGCTGATTGATATCAAAGGGTTAGAGAAGGTTGAAGACCACGTCAAAGACGCGCTGGAGAAGGGCGGTCGTCTGGTGGTCGGTGGTCAGCGCCACGAACTGGGCGGCAACTTCTATCAGCCAACGGTGATTGCCGACGCCAACGACGACATGAAAGTGGCGGCAGATGAAACCTTCGGCCCGCTGGCGGCCTGCTTCCGCTTCAAAACCGAAGACGAGGTTATCGAGCGCGCCAACGCCACGCCGTTTGGCCTGGCGGCTTACTTCTATACTCAAAACTTGCAGCGCGTATTCCGCGTTGCCGAAGCGATTGAAAGTGGCATGATTGGGATTAACGAATCTGCGCTTTCTACCGAAGTCGCGCCGTTTGGCGGGGTGAAAGAGTCCGGGCTGGGCCGAGAAGGTTCGGTGTTAGGTCTGGAAGAATATTTACAGGTGAAAACCTTACATTTAGGTAATCTGTAGAGACATACTAAAATGCTGAATCAGTAATCTGAATGAGTATAAACAGGGCAATGATGAATCGATTGAAAGGGCTGCGTCAGCGCAGCGTTTGGATAAGTTTGTGCCTCGGGCTGTTGGCGGGGCCGTTCTCGTCTGTCGTTTTGGCGAAACAATCCTCTGATACGCTGGCTGGGTTGACCTCGGAGCAAACCGTGGTGAGCTATTTGCGGCAGAATCATCGGTTGCCCGACTATTACGTGACTAAACGGCAGGCACGTGATGCGGGATGGGACGCCCGCGCGGGCAATCTGTGTCAGGTCTTACCGGGTAAGGCCATAGGCGGCGACAGGTTCTCAAACCGTGAAGGGCGCCTGCCTAATGCTTATAAACGCGTGTGGCGCGAGGCGGATATCAACTATCGCTGCGGGCGGCGCGGCGCCGACCGCGTGCTGTTCGCCAGCTATGGCCTGATTTACGTCAGCCGCGATCACTATAAACAATTTGTTCGGGTGGAGTGACATCGATGAATAAAGTGGTCTTCGATTTTAATCATATTCCCGATTTGCCCGCGTTTTATAGCGAGTTTGCCCGTCAGTTTGGTCTGAGCGAGAGCTTTGGTGCCAATCTTGACGCACTCTGGGATGAGGTGACGGGAGGCATTACGCTGCCCGTTGAAATTGATTTTGCCCATCTGAATGCCAGCCGTAAACGGCGTTTTGGCGCACTGATTCTGCTGTTTGAAGAGGCGGAAGAGGAGCTGGACGGCGAGCTGCGTTTTAACGTGCAAGAGAAAGCGGCGGCGGCGACGGGTAAAGCTAAAGAGTAAGCGAAAGAGTAGGCGGGAGAGAGTGAAAAGTAGCAGCCACCCGGTGACTCGCGGTGGCTACTGCTGATGGCTGAAAAGACTTACAGGTCTTTGGCTTCGGCCAGCTCGCGCAGATATTGGAAAATCTGGCGGTAAGATTTAGGCGGCTTATTGGCTGCCTTTTCTTTTTGTGCGTTACGGATAAGCGCGCGCAGCTGCTGGCGATCGGCCTCTGGATAAAGCTCCAGCACCGGCGGGATCGCGTCGTCGCCATCTTCCACCAGACGGTCACGCAGCTGTTCCAGTTTGTGGAACAGGGAAACCTGCTGGTTGTGGCGGTTTTTCAGCTTATCCAGCGCGGTGGTGATAGGATCAACATCGCGGGAACGCAGCATTTTACCAATCAGCTGTAGCTGACGGCGGCGGCCTTCTTTCTTGATCTTCTGGGCTAAATCGATGGCGGCGCGCAGATCATCATCTAGCGGCAGCTTGTCCAGCGAGTTCTTGCCTAAATCGACCATCTCTTGACCCAAATCTTTCAGGGCTTCGGCGTCGCGTTTAATTTCACTTTTGCTGACCCAGATGATTTCATCATCTTCTTCGTTCTCGTTGCTCTCGGGAACGTCATCCAGCCAGTCGTCAATTTTCTTTGTCATGAGTGCTTCCTCCTTGGGAGGTTTTCCTATCATTTTTCATTGTGCTTTATTGCTTGGCGGCATTATGCATGGTTATGGGGTTTACCTCCACGTTCTGTTGCATATTAAGCCGCTTCCTAGCGTGTCGGGTGCGAAATAATGGGGCGTCTCTGTTAGACTCAAAGACAACGTAACCTCTTTTTTCTCATAAGTGATGGCAGGCTGATGAACGTAGTCAATCAAGTTGCAGAACAGCGTAAGACACTGGAACAGGCCGTAGCTCAGGCCCTCGAATTAGCGAAAGCCGGTTCAGACGGTGCTGAAGTCGCGGTCAGCAAGACCACCGGCATTGGGGTAAGCACCCGCTTTGGTGATGTTGAGAACGTCGAATTCAACAGCGACGGCGCGTTAGGTATTACCGTCTATTATCAGAATCGTAAAGGCAGCGCGTCATCTACCGATCTCAGCTCAGATGCCATTTCTCGCACCGTGCAGGCCGCGCTGGACATCGCCCGCTTCACGTCTCCTGACCCTTTCGCGGGCGTCGCCGATAAAGAGATGCTGGCGTTCGACGCCCCGGACTTGGACCTGTTCCACCCGACCGAATTAGACGCCGATCGCGGCATTGAGCTGGCAGCCCGCGCCGAGCAGGCCGCGTTAGCCGCCGATAAGCGCATTACCAATAGCGAAGGCGGCAGCTTCAACAGCCATTACGGCATTCGCGTCTTCGGCAACAGCCACGGCATGTTGCAGAGCTACTGCTCGACGCGCCACTCGATTTCCGCCTCGGTGATTGCCGAGCACGATGGCGACATGGAGCGCGATTACGCCTATACCATCGCGCGTAAAATGAGTGATTTGGCGAATCCTGAATGGGTGGGTGCCGAGTGCGCACGCCGCACGCTGTCGCGCCTCTCTCCGCGTAAATTGCCAACGATGAAAGCCCCGGTGCTGTTCGCCTCTGAAGTAGCGACCGGCCTGTTCGGCCACTTGGTCGGCGCTATCAGCGGCGGCAGCATCTACCGTAAATCCTCTTTCTTGCTCGACAGTCTGGGCAAGCAGATTCTGCCGGAGTGGCTGACGATTGAAGAGCATCCGCACCTGCTGCAAGGCTTGGCTTCTACGCCGTTCGACAGCGAAGGCGTGCGCACCCAGCGGCGTGACATCGTCAAAGACGGCGTGCTGCAAAGCTGGCTGATGACCTGCTACTCGGCGCGCAAGCTCGGCCTGCAAACCACCGGCCACGCGGGCGGCATCCACAACTGGCGCATTGCCGGGCAGGGCGATGACTTCGCCGCTATGCTGCGCAAAATGGGCAAAGGCTTAGTCGTAACTGAGCTGATGGGCCAGGGCGTCAGCGGCGTGACCGGCGACTACTCGCGCGGCGCGGCGGGCTTCTGGGTGGAAAACGGTGAAATTCAGTATCCGGTTAGCGAAATAACCATCGCTGGCAATCTGAAAGACATGTGGCGCAACATGGTGAGTATTGGCAGCGACATCGAAACGCGCAGCAATATTCAGTGTGGCTCCGTGCTGCTGCCAGAGATGAAAATCGCCGGCGAATAATCGTTTTCTTCGCGTTATCCGCGCAGCGATCGCCCGATCGCTGCGTTTTTTTTATCCTTTTCCGCTCAGACATTACTTATTTACAAAAAAGCTCTGCCACTTTTTCCTTCGCCCATTTATTTTGTCATTGCTGAATAAGTAATGTCGTTTTTTAACAAAATTATAAATTTCTATTAACCTAGATGGATGACCCGAAAATGCGTAAACATTTGATAGCAATGGTTGCCGTTGCCCTACTTGGAAGCAGTTCTATGGTTCTGGCGGCGGATGTCGGCACCAACATGGACACTATCGCCGATAACTACGGCAAAGCGCTGAAAGCCAGCAATGCACAGGATTTCGAAGCGAGCCTGGCGAACATGAAAGCCGCCGCGCTGGACGCTAAAAACGCAACCCCGCCAAAACTGGAAGGGAAAGCGGCCAACAGCCCAGAGATTCAGGATTACAAAAAAGGCATGGATGATTTAGTGGCCGGTATCGACAAAGCCTCTGCATTGGCGAAGGCTGGCAAACTGGATGACGCGAAGAAGGAAGCTCAAGGCTTCAAAGCGATTCGTGACGAGAACCATAAGAAGTTCAGATAAGATTTATACGCCCTCCCGGTCATCGGGAGGGCGTGACGCTGACTAGCGGTACTCTCCGGCTGCTTCCGGCTGATACAACAACTCTAGCACTTTAACCAGGCTCTCTTTGCCATTGGGCATCGTCCACGTGATGCTACTACCCACGCGCAGGCCCAGCAGTGCCGCACCTAGCGGCGCCATCACGGACAGCTGCTCATCGGTATCTTTTAACGCCGCCGGGAAAACCAGCGTGCGAACATGTTCTTCCCCTTCGTTGCCTTCCGTGAAGCGTACCTTACTGTTCATCGTCACGACGTCGGCAGGCATCTCCTGCGGCGGCAGGATTTCAGCGCGATCCAGTTCTTCGTTTAATGCCTCTGCCACCGGGCTGCTTGCGTAAGCAGGCTTCGCCAGTAAGGAATCTAAACGTTCTGCATCCAGCTCGTTGATGGTCAGGGTCGGTTTGCTCATAGCATTATTCCTATTTCCTTCTGAGTCGCCATCGCGAGCGATGGTGTTGGGTGGCATGGTTGCCGATTGTCAAAAAGCAACACCCCCGCGCACTAGCGCAGGGGTGTTGGCGTTTTTCGAATTTCTCATCTGATACTAGGCAGAGATAGCGCAAAATGGAAGGGCTATCCTTTCATTCGTCACTACTAAAACTCCGTTAAGCAGTGAAATACCCTGAACCCTCGCCGTCTGATAGTCGTATCCCCAGATTAATCCCAGTTTTGAGAATGTGATCCGCTTAGGTCACTGCATTTCCACTTTGAACTGGAAAAAAACCATCTACACAGGAAATGCCCGCGGGGTTAGGGTAAAGACAGATGAAATAAACGCGCTTTTTTAGCATTGCACGGCAAGGAGAGGGGTAACCGCGAGTGAATAACGGAACCGCATCTGTTAATACGGCAGGGCAAATTGGTTTGGAAGACGCAGAAGCAACCACAGAGAAAGTGTTAAAAGATATTCAGGTTATGTTGAACGCCGAAAATATCTATACCAATGATGTCCAGCAGCAGATGTTAGCCTCGCACGTTAAGGCAATGGTATTACGCTCTATTACCGGTGAGCCATTACCCGAGGTGGAAAAAGAGCTGTTTGACGAAATTTCTGCGGAGTCAATGCGAATGGCGGAGCGGGTTGTCGACCTGTTCGGTAATTTACCTATCGAAGAGGCTTATTTACTCTCGGTACATTTTGAAGTCGCAAAAGACAATAATTCTTAACAATTTAAATTTTACTCAATTTATCTGGAGAAAGAACTCATGGGACAAATTACCGTTGTTATCGGCGACCGTTTAGGGAAAGGCCAGAAAGTTGCAGCAGGCGTAGAAGCCGCAGGTGGCAAGGCTATCGTGGTGCCGGGCGTGGCCGCTGACATGAAATTAGGCGACGTGATGAAAGCAGAAAATGCCACCTTCGGCATCTCTTTCTGCGGCAGTGGCGGCGCGGGCGCAATTACTGCGCAAACCAAATACGGATATAAAGCAAAATATGGAATGCGCTCTGTGGATGAAGGCGTAACTGCAATTAACGAAGGCTGTAATGTATTAGGTTTCGGATTTATGGATAAAGAAGAGCTGGGTCAACGCCTGGTTGAAGCTTATATCAAGAAATTCGGCCAGCCGTAATGAAACAACAATTAACCACCACTGTTCGGGTTGAAGGAAAAGGCGAAAATAAGGCCGCCGCCTTTTCTGCCGCGCTGAGTCAGGTGCAAATAACCGTTCTTAAATCTACGAATAATATCTTGCTGCGAATTGAACCGCAGGACGTCAAGGTGATCACCGCAGAAGAGACGGTAAGAAAGGAAAAGTTCCTGTTCTTTTTTCTGGCCAGAGAAAGGAAGAGTTATTACGTAGTGCTCGATATTACCGTCAATATGACGGCAATAGAGACTGACAAGGTAGTTTTTGTCACTAAATAAGGAGCCATTGAGTCAAGAATATTATTTCTTGGTGCAAGGCTCTAAAAACGTTAGCTATAAATGACAAGGATATACTGATGTTTTTAATTATTTTATTTAAGTCGCTTATTATCGGCGGATTGGTCGGCGTGGGCGTAGGTGCAGGTGCTGCACGTATGTTTCACGCGCCAAGCGTGCAAGGGATGGGGGCTTTTCGTACTCTTGGGGAATTAAATTCCTGTGAAGGCGATCCAGCTTCGCATTTCTCATTCGGTTTAGGCTTCTTCTTTAACGCCTGGGCGTCTTCTGTCGCTGCGGGTTCCTTCACACAAGACGTCGACCACCGCATTATTCCTCACTGGGCAGCCGCCTCGTTGATGGTGAAAAACCGCAACGTGTCTGAAACCCTGCATGATCCGCGCAAGATGGCCATCGCCGGTGCTGTTATCGGCATGATTGTCGTCGCGTTCCTTAACACCACCGCCTCCGCCGTACCGGCAGCCTTGCAGGTTACCGCGGTGAAAGTGCTGGTGCCCGCTGCTAACCTGTTGGTCAACACCGTCATGCCAGTGATCTTCTGGCTGGCTGCGATTGACGCAGGCCGCCGCTCCGGCTTCTGGGCCACCATCTTCGGTGGTTTGGCGCAGATGATCATGGGTAACGCCGTGCCGGGTCTGGTACTGGGTATCTTGATTGGTAAAGGCGTCGAAGAGGGCGGCTGGAACCATGTGACTAAGGTGATGATGGCGGCAATTATTGCGCTGTTCGTGCTCAGCGGGTTCTTCCGCGGTTTCGATGTGAAATTGCTGCAGTCCTTCATGTTGGATGTTCCGGCATGGTTGAACGGCATTCACAACTCTCTTAGCGGCAAGTAACAGGGGATTATGACAATGGAAGAACAAGCCAAAAGTGGTTTTTGGTACGCCGAGTGGTCGTTCCCGATCTTCGTCGGATTACTCTCCTCCGGGGTATTTGCCGGTACGCACATGTACTACCTGTACGGCATCGGTGCTTTTAACGAAGTCGCCTTCGTCTCAATGCTGCGTTCCGGCATGGATACCGGGGTGTATGGCGCAGTAGCGGCCTTCGGCGCGAGCTTCTTGTTCGCCCGTATTATCGAAGGTTCGCTGGTCGGTATTCTTGATATCGGCGGCGCTATCCAGACGGGTATTGGGCTAGGGGTTCCGGCGATTCTGCTGGGTGCTGGCATCGTGTTCCCGGTGGCGAACTTCGCGGCGTCTCTGGTGACTGGCCTGATTCTGGGGCTGGCGGTGGGTTACATCATCATTCTGGCGCGTAAATTTACCATCAACCAGAGTAACTCGACCTATGGCGCAGACGTCATGATGGGCGCGGGTAACGCCTCAGGCCGCTTCCTCGGCCCGTTGATTATCCTCTCCGCCATGGCGGCTTCAATCCCAATCGGTCTGGGGTCATTGCTCGGCGCGCTGGTGTTCTATATCTGGCAGAAACCGATCACCGGCGGCGCAATTCTAGGCGCGATGATCCTCGGTGCAATTTTCCCAGTATCGCTGTAGTAGAAAGCAATAAAACGAGTTAAATCAGGCGTCGGCGGCTCGCCGCTGACGCCTAAAAGCAGGACAGAACGGGTCGGGTGGCCACTGTGACTGCCCTGCGTTTACGGAGAATGGCGTATGTTGTATGACCTGATAATCCGACAGGCAAAAAGCTCAGACGGCAGCTTGACGGATATTGCAATTCACGACGGTAAAATCGCCGCCATCGGCCAGCTGGATTCCAGCGTCAGCGCCAAACGGATTCTCGAACTACAGGGCAAGGTTTTCGCCAGCGCCGGGTGGATCGACTCTCATGTTCACTGTTATAGCAAATCGCCGATTTATCACGACGAGCCGGATTTAGTCGGCGTCGCCAGCGGCGTCACCACGGTTATTGATGCAGGCAGCACCGGCGCGAACGACGTCGATGACTTCTACCAGCTGACCCGCCAGGCCAAAACCAACGTCTTTGCTTTCCTCAATATCGCCCGTACCGGCATCGTGACCCAAAACGAGCTGGCGGACATGGAGCAAATCGACAAAGTGGGCGTGCGCGAATCCATTGCCCGCAACCCCGGCTTCATCATTGGTATCAAAGCTCGCATGAGCAGCAGCGTAGTGGGCAAAAACGGCATTAAGCCGCTGATCCGCGCCAAAGAAATTCAGCAGGAAAACGACGACCTGCCGCTGATGGTGCACATTGGCAATAACCCGCCAAATCTGGATGAAATCGCCGATTTACTCACTTCGGGCGACATCATCACCCACTGCTACAACGGCAAACCCAACCGCATTTTATCGCCAGAGGGCGTGCTGCGAGATTCGATTAAACGCGCCCTGAGCCGCGGCGTGCGTCTCGACGTCGGCCACGGCAGCGCCAGCTTTAGCTTTGAAGTGGCCCAGTTGGCCATTCAGCAAGGCATTTTGCCGCACACCATCAGCTCCGATATTTACTGCCGCAACCGCGTCAACGGCCCGGTCCACAGCCTGGCCGCGGTGATGTCCAAGTTCTTTACCGTCGGCATGACGTTAGAACAGGTGATTGATTGCGTCACCTGTAACGCCGCCGACGCGCTTCGCCTGCCGTCAAAAGGACGCCTCGAAGTCGGTGCCGATGCTGACCTGACGCTGTTTGAGATCCAACACGCGCCAAAAGTCTTTCTCGACTCCGAAGGCCAGTCAGTGACCGGCGAACACCATCTGATCCCACTGGCCGCCGTGGTCGCTGGCGTCACCCTATTAACTGATGAAGGGAAATCAAATCATGTCTTCCAATGCTGATCTCTACGAAAAATATAAGCTAAAACAGGTCATTAATGCTTCAGGTCGTATGACCGCGCTAGGCGTGTCTACCCCGCGCCCGGAAGTGGCTGACGTGGTGAATACTGGTCTGAATCACTACTTCGAAATGAAGGATTTGGTCAATAAAACCGGGGCTTACATCGCCAAACTGCTGGATGTTGAAAACGCGGTAGTGGTGTCCTGCGCCTCGGCGGGGATTGCTCAGTCCGTCGCCGCCGTGATTATCAAAGACAATGCCTGGCTGCTGGAAAACCTGCACGCCGCGCCGCTGGACGTGCCGCACGACATCGTGCTGCCGAAGGGCCACAATGTAAACTTCGGCGCGCCGGTCGGCACCATGATCACCCTGGGTGGCGGTAAAATTGTTGAAGCCGGTTATGCCAACGAATGCTCTGCTGCCCAGCTGGCGGCCTGCATTACGCCGCGCACCGCCGCGATTATGTACATCAAATCGCACCACTCGGTGCAGAAAAGCATTCTCTCCGTGGAAGAAGCCGCCGCCGTGGCGCAGGAGCACAACCTCCCGCTGATCGTCGATGCCGCCGCTGAAGAAGATCTGACCTGCTACTACAACATGGGCGCAACGCTGGTGATTTACAGCGGCGCGAAGGCCATCGAAGGCCCAACCAGCGGCTTGGTGCTGGGCAAGCACCAGTACGTCGAGTGGGTGAAGCAGCAGTCCGGCGGCATTGGCCGCGCGATGAAAGTGGGTAAAGAGGGCATTCTTGGCTTAACGCAGGCGATTGAAAGTTACATCACCCAGCCAAAAACCACCGGGCAGGAGATGGTGGACAAGATGACGCCATTCATCGACAGCCTGAACCAAATCAACGGTGTGAGTGGCCGCGTGGTGTGGGACAGCGCCGGGCGCGACATTGCGCGCACCGAAATCACGTTCGACGAAGCCGTGCTGGGTTGGAAAACCAAAGCCATCGTGGAAGCGATGAAAGAGGGCGATATCGCGGTGTACTTCCGTGGCTACCGCGCCAACGAAGGCAAGATTGAAGTCGACGTGCGCAGCGTGACTCCGCCGCAGTTAGCCATCGTCGCTGAACGTTTCAAACAACTTTTTGATGGAGCAAAAGCATGAACCTGACCCCGAACTTCTACCGCGATCGCGTGTGTCTGAACGTGCTGGCAGGCTCCAAAGACAACGCCCGCGACATCTATGACGCGGCGCAGGGCCACGTGCTGGTTGGCGTGCTTTCCAAGAACTATGCCGATGTACCTTCTGCCGTGGCGGATATGAAAGAGTACGCGTCGCTGATTGAAAATGCCCTGTCCGTCGGGCTTGGCGCGGGCGATCCGCGCCAGTCGCTGATGGTCAGCCTGATTTCACAGCAGGTCCAGCCGCAGCACGTCAATCAGGTGTTCACCGGCGTGGGCACCAGCCGCGCGCTGCTGGGCCAAAACGACAGCGTGGTTAACGGCCTGATCTCCCCAACCGGCAAAGTGGGCTGGGTTAAAATCAACACCGGGCCATTGAGCGCCTCGCAGCCCGACGCCATCGTGCCGGTCGAAACCGCCATTGCGCTGCTCAAAGACATGGGCGGCAGCTCGGTGAAATACTTCCCGATGGGCGGCCTGAAGACCCGTGATGAGTTCGCCGCCGTGGCGCGCGCCTGCGCCGAGCACGATTTCTGGCTGGAGCCGACCGGTGGTATCGATCTGGAAAACTTCGAGCCGATCATGGAGATCGCCCTCGAAGCCGGGGTGAGCAAAATCATTCCGCACATCTATAGCTCGATTATCGACAGCGCCAGCGGCGACACCCGTCCGGCCGATGTCAGAACCCTGCTGGCGAGCGTCAAAAAGCTCGTAAGCTGAGGTTTATTCTCGTATTCCAATCCGCGCCGTCAGTTCGCTGCGCTGTTAAACACCCTGCGTCGCCGTTTTATGGCGCAGGGATCCCGCGTTTGTCTGGCAATCCCTTTGATTTGAGGAAATGTATGAGAAACTGGTTACTGATTTCAGGTTTAACATCCGCGATGCTGGCGATGTCTGCCACGCCGCTCTACGCAGCAGAAAAAGCTATGGCCCAAACTTCACACTATGCCTATGTCGGGACTTACAATCCCAATGGCGAAGGCGTCTATCGTTTTAAATTTGATAGCAAAACCGGCGCGCTGACTGAGCGCGTGCTGGCCAGCCAGTTGCCGAATCAGGCACAGATGGTGCTGAGCCACGACGGCAAAACGCTGTTCATTGGCAGCGAAATCGATAACTTCAATGGCGGCAAAAACGGTGCGATTGCGGCATATAAAATCAACCCGCAGGACGGCAGCTTAACGCTAATCAATCAGGTAGATTCACAGGGCGCAGGTCCGGTGTACCTATCGCTGACGCCAAAAGGCGATCACCTGCTGGTGGCTAACTACATCAGCGGCGTGGTGGCGACTTTCCCGGTGGATGCCAGTGGCAAACTGGGCGAAGCCAGCGATCATCAACAGGACTCAGGCCCGGCCGGTGCCGCCAAACCTGAAGCTGCGGCGCCGGGCAGCTTTGCCGCCAGCGACCACAACGGCCCGCACGCGCACATGATCGCCACCGATCCGAGCGGCAAGTTTGTCTTCTCAACCGATCTGGGTCTGGACAGGATCTATCAGTGGAAGCTGGACAGTGCCAGCGGCAAGCTGGAAGCCAACGATCCTCCGTTTATCAACGCCTCTTCCGCCGGTGCGGGGCCGCGCCATTTCGTGTTCCACCCGAACGGCAAAGTGGTGTTCCTGATTAACGAAGAAGCTTCGACCCTGACCAGCTATCGCTTCGACAGCGCCAAAGGCACGTTGACCCAGCTGCACGTGCTCTCTTCATTACCTGCTAACTTTAAAGGCACCAACTTTGCCGCCGGTATCGTGCTGAGCAAGGATGGCCATCACCTTTACGTGGCGAACCGCCTGCATAACAGCATCGCGCAAATCAACGTGACGGGCGAGGGGGCAATGACCTTCGCGGAAGAAGCCTGGACCCGTGGCGACTACCCGCGCACGCTGACCTTGTCGCCGGATGGAAAATACATTTACGCGATGAATCAACGAAGCGATAACATCACTCGATTCAAGATTGCCGCCGAGAGCGGTAAACTGACTTTTGTTGATGATTACACGCCAGTGGGCAGCCCGTCGCAGATGGTGATTGTTCCTTAAGCCGTTTTACCTCGTGAGGTAGGCGGAAAATAACGGGTGCGGGGTGACGCGGTTGGTCATCCCGCCTTGTCATTTCAAGTGGCAGTAGAATTGATGTTTCACAGCAACAACCGACTGGAAGGATTATGGTGAGATTTCCCTATCAACGACTGGCCCATCTGTTTGATGCCCTACAGGCCGAAACGCTGCCTCAGGACGAGCTGGCGAAGCGCCTTGACGTCTCCACTCGCACCGTGCGCGCTGATATTACCGCGCTGAATGAAATTATGGCCCAGTACGGCGCTTCCTTTGTGCATAACCGCGGTAGCGGCTATCAGCTGAAAATCGACGATCAGACGCTGTTCTCTGCGTTGCAGGAAACCAATAATCGTCGGGTCAGCCCAACGCCGCGCACCGCGCCGGAGCGGGTGAATTACCTGCTTATACGCTTTTTGACCTCAGCCTTTTCCCTCAAGCTAGAAGATCTGGCCGATGAATGGTTTGTCAGCCGGGGAACCCTGCAAAATGATATGGCTGAGGTCAGAGAACGTCTGGCACGTTACCACCTGAGCATTGAAACCAAGCCGCGTTACGGCATGAAGCTGTTTGGCGCCGAGCTGGCGATTCGCTCCTGCCTGACGGATTTGCTGTTCCAGCTGGAAAGCGACGAGCAGAGCCATCCGCTGCTGAAAACCGAGAGTCTGGCGCTTGAGGCGCTGGGGCCGTTAACCGATTTTATGCACCAGTCGCTGGCGCAGTCCTCGATCCAACTGACCGATGAAGGTGAGCAGTACCTGATTCTGTACTGCGCGGTGGCGATTAAGCGCATTAGCGGCGGCTATCCGTTGACGGATTTTGATGCTGAAGAGGGCGACCCGGCGGTGAAGCAGGTCTCTACGCGCCTGGCGGCCGAGCTTAAGGCGCTAGTAGGTAAGGAGATCCCGGCGGCTGAAGAGGTCTATTTGCGGGTGAATATCGCGGCACGGCGGGTGCAGAACATCCTGCCGACGGATATTAATGCCGATGACGATGAGTCGCTGGTGGACTACATTCTGTCCTACATCAATGCGCACTATAATTATGATTTACAAGGGGATAAGCAGCTCCGCGCCGACTTGCTCACCCATATCAAAACCATGATAACCCGGGTGAAGTATCAGATTAACATCCCCAACCCGCTGCTGAGCAACATCAAACAGCACTACCCAATGGCCTACGACGTCACGCTGGCGGCGGTATCGAGCTGGGGCAAATACACCCCTTATTCGCTCAGTGAAAACGAAATCGGTTTTCTGGTGCTGCATATCGGCGTCGGGCTGGAGCGCCACTACAACATCGGCTACCAGCGCCATCCGCAGGTGATGCTGGTGTGCGATACCGGCAACTCGACCATTCGCATGATTCAGGCGCAGATTAGCCGCAAATACCCGCAGCTGGTGGTGACGCAAGTGGTGACGCTGCGAGATTACGAGAAGCTGGAGCACATCGACGAAGATTTCATCATCTCCAATGCGCGCATCACCGAGAAGAACAAGCCGGTGGTGGTGCTGTCGCCATTCCCCACCGAGTACCAGATGGAGCAGCTCGGCAAGCTGGTGCTGGTGGACCGCACGCGGCCCTATATGCTGGAGAAGTTTTTCGACGAGCGCCATTTCATGATAATCAATCAGCCGATGACCCAGGCCGAGCTATTCCACAAGGTGTGCAGCCAGCTGGAAGAAGAGGGCTATGTCGACGCAGAGTTCTATCCGTCAGTGGTCGAGCGCGAAGAGATTGTGTCGACCATGCTGGGCGAAGGCATTGCGCTGCCGCACTCGCTGGGGCTGCTCGCCAAGAAGACGGTGGTGATCACCCTGCTATCCCCGCAGGGCATTGAGTGGGGCGATGGCGAAACTGCGCATGTGATTTTCCTGCTGGCGATCAGCAAAGCGGACTATGAAGAGGCGATGGCGATTTACGATTTGTTCGTGACGTTCGTGCGGGAAAGGTCGATGAGCCGTTTGCTAAGTAGTGAGAGTTTTAATTCTTTTAAAGCGATAGCGATAGATTGTTTGAGTAGAATTTAAGAAAAATGCTGCTTTACCCAAAATAGTTCGAGGTGCAGCCAACGCACCTGCACCTTGAAATATGATGGGTCAATTAGTCTTCGTCGAAGCCGGAATTGATAAGATTAATCACGGCTTCCAAAGCTTGAACCTCATCGGAGCCGGTGGCTTCGATTTCAATCTGCTGGCCCTTTGGCGAGTCCAGCATCAGCAGCGCGATCACGCTGCTGGCCTCGGCTTCAATGCCTGCGTCGTTACGCAGCATCACTTCTGACTCAAAGCTCTGCACCAGTTCAAACAACTTCATTGCCGGACGAGCGTGCATGCCCAGCCGGTTTTTGATTTCTACCGTTTGTTTAACCGTCATGATTTGCGTTTTTCCAGCGTGCGATGGCGGGATTGCACATTCTTCCCGCGAGAACGGAAGTAGTCAGCCAATTGTTCAGCGATGTAAACCGAGCGATGTTTCCCGCCGGTGCAGCCAATGGCGACGGTCAGATAACTGCGATTGTTGGTTTCCAGCATCGGCAGCCACAGTTCAAGGTAGCTGCGGGTCTGGTAAATGAAGTTATGCACATCGGTATGGCGGTCGAGGAACGCAGCGACGGGTTTATCCAGACCGGTCATCGGGCGCAGTTTCGGGTCCCAATGCGGGTTCGGCAGGAAGCGCACGTCAAACACGTAGTCGGCATCAATAGGAATGCCGTGCTTGAAGCCAAAGGACTCAAACACCATGGTCAGTTCGCGCTCGCGCTTGCCCAGCAGGCGAGTACGCAGCATTTCAGCCAGTTCGTGAACTGACATCTCGGAGGTATCGATGATCAGATCTGCGGAAGAGCGCAGCGGCTCTAGCAGGTCAGCTTCTTCATCAATTGCACTTTCGAGCGACAGATTTTTACTGGAAAGCGGATGCAGGCGACGAGTGTCGCTGTAACGGCGGATCAGCGTGTTGCGATCGGCGTCGAGAAACAGCAGCTGCGGCGAAAAGCTCGCGGGCAGCTGCGTCATTGCATGTTCGTAAACTTCCGGGGTTTCCGGCATGTTGCGCACGTCGATACTGACCGCGGCGGAGGTATTACGTTCAGCAAGGGTCTGTGCGAGCTGCGGCAGTAAGACCACCGGCAGGTTATCGACACAGTAAAAACCCATATCTTCCAGTGCCCGCAAAGCAACCGATTTCCCTGAACCGGAACGGCCGCTGACAATCATCAGCACCATGTTGTCACTCCCCTGCAATCAGTGTTCTGAATTCACTTTCCCGGAAGACTATCCGGGAACCGTCATTGGCAAAATCGCGCCGGTAAACACTATTATCCGGCTGAACATTAAAGAGATCTTAAATCTGTATTCTTCTTATTATTCACTTTCGGTCATGATTTGGAACAGTTCTTCGTCACTTTGCGCGCCGCGCAGGCGACGGCACACGGCTTTGTCAGCGAGCTTTTTCGCCACTAAAGACAAGGTGTGTAGATGGGTTTTACATTGATCGGCGGGGACCAGCAAGGCAAAAAGCAGGTCGACAGGTTGATTATCGATAGCGTCGAAAGCGATCGGCTGTTCCAGTTGAATGAACACACCTACGGCGCGCAGCGTATCCTCTTCCAATTTGCCGTGAGGAATGGCGATACCCGCACCGATACCAGTGCTGCCCATTCTCTCGCGGGTCAAAATGGCGTCAAAAATAACCTGTGGCGCCAGATTGAGCTGCTTGGCGGCGAGTTCGCTGATGATTTCCAGCGCGCGTTTCTTACTGGCGCAGTGAACGCCGCTTTTGGTGCACTCGGCATTAAGGACCGACGTTAACTGCATGGCTATATCGTTAATCATTTCATCATTCACTTTTTCGCTCTGACACCGGACAGGCTCTTTTACCCTAAATGACAGTTCGGCTCGCTGCCAGAAGGTCGCGAGCCGATACTCAAGGTCCGTAGTGCATAGAGACTATGTGGGTGCTAGTGCTGTTTCAGTTTATCTTTATGCTTATTGAGCTGGCGAGCCAGCTTATCAATCAGGAGATCGACGGCTGCATACATATCCTGATGATCCGAGGTGGCGTGCAACTCGCCTCCATTCACATGCAGCGTGGCTTCCGCCTTTTTCTGCACTTTTTCAACGCTCAACACCACGTATACCTGATTTATTCGATCAAAATATTGCTCAAGTTTGGCAAATTTTGTCGTAACAAATTCTCTGATAGGTTCCGTGATCTCGATGTGGTGTCCGGTAATGTTGAGCTGCATAATGTCTTCCTTCTCTGTTGAGGTCAAACTAACTGTTTACGTTGGTTTGAAGGCGGGATGGACAAAGACTCTCGGTATTTCGCTACTGTGCGACGTGCGACCATGATCCCTTGATCAGAGAGCATGGTGGCTAACTTGCTGTCACTTAACGGTTTGACAGGGTTTTCCGCCGCGATTAATTTCTTCACCAGCGCCCTAATGGCGGTAGATGATGCCTCGCCTCCGCTGTCAGTACTGACATGGCTGGAGAAGAAATATTTTAGTTCGAAGATACCGCGCGGACTGTGCAGAAACTTCTGCGTGGTCACGCGCGATATGGTCGATTCGTGCATATCCACGGCGCTGGCGATGTCGGCCAACACCATAGGTTTCATAAATTCTTCGCCTGACTCAAAGAACGCCTGCTGCTGCTCGACAATGCAGCGCGTCACTTTTAACAGCGTGTCGTTGCGGCTTTCGAGGCTCTTAATCAGCCACTTGGCTTCCTGCAAATTACTGCGAATGAACTGCCCGTCGCTGTCACTGCGCGTTGAGTTGCCCATCGCGGCATACTGCTGGTTAATCTTCAGGCGTGGAATGCTGTCTGAATTCAACTCGACGGTCCAGACGTTCGACACTTTACGCACCAGCACATCGGGGATCACATACTCAGATTCGCCGGTGTTGATCGACTGCCCTGGGCGCGGATCGAGCGACTGAATCAGCTGCATCGCACATTTAAGTGTATCTTCTTTTAAGCGGGTCGAACGCATAAGTGCGCGAAAATCATGATTGGCGAGCAGATCCAGATGTTCACTGACGATCAATTTAGCTTCGGCCAGAAAAGGCGTTTCCGCCACGTATTGCGATAGCTGGATCAGCAGGCAGTCGCGCAGGTCGCGTGCGGCAACCCCCACCGGATCAAAGCGTTGAACGCGCTTAAGCACGGCTTCAACCTCATCCATGCTTATCTCTTCATCGCCCATGCTTTCAAGGATATCTTCCAGCGAGACGGTGAGGTAGCCGGTGTCGTCAACGGCGTCGACGATAGAGGTGGCAATGGCGGCATCGGTGTCGGTGAAGGGGGTCAGTTCCACTTGCCACATGAGGTAATCTTGCAGCGTTTGGGTGGTTTCGCCCTGATAGATTGGCAACTCGTCATCACTGTAGTCATTACCAGTGCCTGACGGCGTTCCTGCGGTGTAAATCTCATCCCACGTGGCGTCGAGCGGCAGCTCCTCGGGCATATCTTTCTGCTCAAGGGCTTCACGCGTATCTAAGCCTTCACTGGCCGTGGCTTCGACGGAATCAATTTCATCATGCAGATCGGTTTGCTCCAACAGCGGGTTGCTTTCCAGCGCCAGTTGGATCTCCTGTTGGAGCTCAAGCGTTGATAGCTGCAACAGGCGAATAGCCTGCTGTAGCTGAGGTGTCATGGCCAATTGCTGGCTAAATCTGAGCTGCAAACCTTGCTTCATATCTTGGCTTTACTTCCTGAACTGAACTACCCGCCGTCACTCAACGCGAATGAAAGCGGGCAGAATCGGTGATTACAGACGGAACTCATTGCCGAGATAAACGCGTTTCACTTGTTCATCTTCCAGAATATCTGTCGGAGTACCATGAGCGATAAGCTTGCCCTGACTGACGATGTAAGCGCGCTCACAGACATCCAGCGTTTCACGAACGTTGTGGTCGGTAATTAATACCCCCAGCCCGCTGTCGCGCAGATGTTCGATAATCTTTTTGATGTCGATAACTGAAATAGGGTCAACGCCGGCAAAGGGTTCATCCAGCAGGATAAATTTCGGGTTGGCGGCCAGCGCGCGGGCGATTTCAACACGACGGCGCTCACCACCAGACAGGGATTGACCCAAGTTATCGCGCAGATGAGAGATATGGAACTCTTCCATCAGCTCGTTGGCGCGGTCGTTACGCTGCTCTTTGGTCAGGTCGTCGCGAATTTCCAGCACGGCCATCAGGTTGTTGAAAACGCTGAGGCGGCGGAAAATCGAGGCTTCCTGCGGCAGATAGCCAATACCGCGACGTGCGCGGGTATGCAGCGGCAGCAGACTGATGTCTTCATCATCAACCACAATACGACCCGCGTCGCGCTGAACGATGCCCACGACCATGTAGAAGGTGGTGGTTTTACCGGCACCGTTAGGCCCCAGCAACCCAACGATTTCGCCGGAGTTGACGGTCAGGCTGACGTCCTCGACCACTTTGCGGCCTTTGTAAGCCTTAGCCAGATTTTCTGCGATTAACGTTGCCATAAATTATCACTTACTCTTTTTGGTCGGAGTTGTCGCCGGTTGCTGGCCTTTGTCTTGCAATTGCGAAGGCACCAGCACGGTGGTCACACGGCCGCCTTTATTGTCACTGAAGGCCTGCATCTGCTGTTTTTGCACCAGATAAGTAATTTTGTCACCTTTCACGTTGCTATCTTGTTGTTCCAGATAAGCATTGCCGGTCAGCGTCACCAGATCGCTCGCCACTTCATAGCGCACTTTCGAGGCGTGGCCGCTGATTGGCTTGCCGTTATCCTGCATCTGATAGAAGGTCACGGGATTGCCGTAGCCTTCTACCACTTCTTGCCCGGAAACGCCGTTAGGGCGGATAACCACGACTTTATCGGCTTTCACCTGAATAGAGCCTTGATTCACTACCACGTTGCCGGTGAAGGTCGCGGTATTGGTGTTCACATCCAGTGCCTGGTTAGCAGAGTCGATAGTGATCGGCTTTGTGGTGTCATCTTTCAGCGCAAACGCCGGAATGCTGACGGCTAACAGAGAGCTGGTGATCAGGAGATTACGGATTCTGTTTTTTGTTTTGAATTTCATAAGAGGTATTTACCTTATCGATCAGCTCTGCGGTTTTGTTACGCAGATTTCCACGCATTTTCATGCCGTTAGATGTAAAGCCTGTGCCGTAAAGCGTCACTTCATCATCAGAGGCAACATCTTGCGTTACCAAATTGACAGAAGCGTTGTCGGTTCTAATACGCTGCAATTGCGAGGTATCAGGCGTCAGACTGTCGACCTGCACATGACCATACAAATAGAGCATCTTGTCATTGGTCATCTTGGCGCGATCTGAGCGAACCGTCCACACAGGAATTTTGTCTTTGTCATACATGGTCATTACCGGGTTGGTAAACCATGTTAATTGAGTCGTAGTGTAATATTTGACTTCGTCAGAGACTAGCTTGTAATTCAGGGCGCCCATAGGGTTATAAACGACCGTCACCGTGTGCTGGCTCTGATAAGTCGGGTCCTGATCATTCACTGTGACAGGGGCAGTGTTGTCTGAATCAGACAGGTTCCAGCCAATCAGGGCTAATACCACGATGGCCAGAACGATAGTTATCCAAAGCTTAGGTTTGTTCATATTGACAGCCCTTTGGCGTCCTCCAGCTTGCCCTGTGCCAGCAGAATAAGGTCACATATTTCGCGTACTGCGCCACGCCCACCGGGGATTTGGGTTACATAATGCGCCTTTGGAAGCAGAATAGGGTGCGCATCTTTTACGGCAACAGACAGACCTACTTCAGCCATCACCGGCCAGTCAATCAGGTCATCACCAATGTAGGCAACTTCATCAGCCTTTAAGGACAGTGTATCTAACAGTTCGCGGAAGGCCAAAAGCTTATCTGACTGCCCCTGATATAGATGACGAATTCCCAGCGTATTGGCGCGATCTTCCAGCAATTTTGCATTTCTACCGGTAATGATCGCCACTTCGACGTCGGACGTCAGCAGGCAGCGAATGCCATAGCCATCGCGTACATTGAAGGTTTTCAGCTCTTCGCCTTGATTACCCATATAAATCAGGCCATCAGACATCACGCCGTCCACATCACAAATCAGCAGGCGAATGGACTTAGCTCGCTCCAGCACATTGGCGCTGACCGGGCCATAACACGTATCCACCGTAGCTGCTTTATTACTCATTCAGGGCATTCCTCAATTAAATGACGCCAGCGCGCAGCATGTCGTGCATATGTACCACACCCATCAACTGGTCGCCATCGGCAACCATTACGCAGGTAATGTGTCGTTCCTGCATTAAGTTTAGGGCATCAACGGCCAGCAAATTCGGACGAACGCGGATGCCGCCCGTGGTCATGACATCAGCGATGGAGGCCTCATTGATATTGACGCCCATATCGAAGATGCGCCGTAAGTCACCATCAGTGAAGATGCCTTCGATTTTCATCAAGTCATCGCAAATGATGGTCATCCCGAGATTTTTGCGAGTGATCTCCAGCAGGGCGTCGCGCAGAGACGCATCGCGGCTGACGTGGGGAATTTCGCTCCCGGTGTGCATGATATCGCTGACGCGCAGCAGAAGCTTACGGCCAAGTGCTCCGCCGGGATGGGACATGGCGAAGTCTTCCTCGGTGAAGCCGCGAGCCTGTAACAGCGCCACGGCCAGCGCGTCGCCCATCACCATCACCGCGGTGGTGCTGGTGGTCGGAGCAAGGCCCAGCGGGCAGGCTTCTTCGGGAACGCGCACGCAGATATGCACATCGGCGGCTCGACCCATGGAGCTTTCCGGGTTGGCCGTCATGCAAATCAAGGGGATTGAAAGACGCTTCAGCACCGGGATCAGCGCCAAGATTTCGTGCGATTCACCGGAGTTGGAAATCAGGATAACAACGTCCTGTTTAGACACCATGCCCAGGTCGCCATGGCTGGCCTCGCCCGGGTGGACGAAGAACGCTGGCGTGCCGGTGCTGGCGAAGGTTGCCGCCATTTTGCGCCCGACGTGGCCTGATTTCCCCATCCCCATCACCACTATTTTACCGACGCAGGCGAACATCTTTTCACAGGCGCGGGTAAAATCGTCGTTGATGTATTGGTCGAGTTGCTCCAGTCCTTCGCGTTCCGTCTTCAGCACTGCTTTTCCTGCGGATTGATAATCAAACCCGCGCTCTAGCTCGAAATTTCCCATTTTTTCTTCCTGATGGGTCAAAAATCAACGCTGCCCGGCACAAAGTAGAGCAACGCGAGATAGGCGACAAAGCCGCATAATAACAAGGTTCCTGCCAGATGGCCGATGCGATGTTTGCGCATCAAACACAGGCCAGTTAGCACCACGCTGACGGCTAACATGACCCAGTAATCGCGGTGGAACGCCTCAGGGCTAAACGACCCTGGAGCCACCAGCGCGGGCAGGCCCAGCACCAAACAGGTGTTAAAGATGTTGGCACCGATAATATTACCCAGCGCGATGTCGTCTTCACCTTTCACCGCGCCAGCAATAAAGGTCGCCAGCTCCGGCAGGCTGGTGCCGATAGCCACCACCGTCAAACCGATAATCAGTTCGCTGACGCCAAAGTAGCGGGCAATCACCGTCGAGTTATCAACAATCATGCTCGACGCCAGCGGCATGATAATGAACCCCAGCGCCAGCCACAGGAAAGCGACCGTATTGCTACTGTCCTGTGGAAGTTCGGCCATCTGTTCATAAGTCAGCGTGTCCAAACCTTGCTTCTCGGCGGCGCGGGCAATTTTTATCATTAAGATGACAAAAATCGCGGCACTCGCCAGCAGCAGAAGGCCGTCCATTCTGCTCAATTCACCATCGCTAAGCAGAAAACCACAGAGCACGGTGACCAGTAACAATAAAGGGAGTTCGCGGCGCAAGATATCAGAACCCACGGAAAGTGGATGAATTAGGGCCGCTCCGCCTAAAATCAGAAGAATATTAATGATATTTGAACCGATGGCGTTACCCACGGCTAAATCCATCTGATCATTAATCGCGGCGGTGGTGGATACCACTAGCTCCGGCAAGGAGATCCCGATGCCAACCACGGTCATACCTATAATTAACGGCGGGATGCCAATTGAGCGGGCGAGAACGGCGGCTCCGTACACTAATCGATCGGCGGCATAAACCAGAAGCAGGAGGCCGACAACCATGAGTACGATAGCGAGAAGCATGAAAAGTCCTTTAATTAGGTATAATGCGAGGTTCGTAACCCGAACAGGCGACCAAAATGGTAGTCAAAAATGATCAACAAGCTTCAAACTGTCCTGAATACAGCCAGTCAAAGCTGCTATATGTTAGACGAATTGTTGATTTGTTTTAATCGTGTTTTCGAAGATTTTGACCCTCTGCCAGAGAAAAGTAAATCAATGGCAACTTTAGTGACGCAAACGCGGTAAGTTTTTGTAAAAATACCGGAGTTATGCGCTGATCCCTCTAACATCAGGGGTATCGTAAGCTGAAACAGTCCGAAGGGATAAACTGAATGAGTCAGAGCCAATCGAATCTGGTCGAGATCAAAGGCATGAGCTTCATGCGCGGCGATCGTCCCATTTTCGAAGAGATAAACATGACGGTGCCACGCGGCAAAGTCACTGCCATCATGGGGCCATCGGGGATCGGGAAAACCACCTTGTTGCGTCTCATTGGCGGCCAGTTAGCACCAGATAGTGGTGAAATCTGGTTCGACGGGGAAAATATCCCTGCCTTATCACGCAGTAAGCTCTACGAATCACGTAAAAAAATGAGCATGCTGTTTCAGTCCGGTGCATTGTTCACCGACCTCAATGTGTTTGAAAATGTCGCCTTCCCGCTGCGCGAACACAGCAAGCTGCCCGAAGAGCTGCTGCGCAGCACTGTTACCATGAAGCTGGAGGCCGTTGGCCTGCGCGGGGCAGGGGAACTGATGCCGGCGGAGCTATCCGGCGGTATGGCGCGTCGCGTCGCCTTGGCTCGCGCCATCGCGCTTGATCCCGAACTCATCATGTTCGACGAACCTTTTGTCGGCCAGGACCCTATCACCATGGGCGTCTTGGTAAAGCTGATTGATGAGCTTAATCATGCACTTGGTGTTACCTGTATTGTCGTGTCGCACGACGTTCCCGAGGTCCTTAGCATCGCCGACTATGCTTATATCGTGGCGGCTCAGCATGTTATTGCGGAAGGAACGACGGAGGAATTGCAGAACAATCCTGACCCACGCGTCCGCCAGTTCCTGGACGGCATTGCGGATGGTCCGGTGCCTTTCCGGTTCCCAGCGGGTGATTATAAAACCGAGTTGCTTGGATGATGGAGTTGTATATCAATGTTAATTAAGGCATTAGCCTCAACGGGCCGCCGTGGCATTCAAACTTGCGCCTCTTTTGGTCGCGCCGGTTTGATGCTATTTCGCGCCCTGGTCGGTAAGCCGCAGTTTGCCAAGCAGTGGCCGTTGCTGCTCAAACAGCTGTACAGCGTGGGCGTGCTGTCACTGCTGATCATTTTGGTTTCAGGCCTGTTTATCGGCATGGTGCTGGGGCTGCAAGGCTATATCGTTCTGACCACCTACAGTGCTGAAGCCAGTCTGGGCATGATGGTGGCGCTCTCCTTGCTCCGCGAGCTGGGGCCGGTAGTCACGGCTCTGCTGTTCGCCGGGCGTGCGGGTTCTGCACTCACTGCGGAAATCGGCTTGATGAAAGCCACCGAGCAGATCTCAAGTCTGGAAATGATGGCAATTGACCCACTGCGCCGCGTTGTCGCGCCGCGCTTCTGGGCCGGGATGATTTCGATGCCACTGCTGACCGCCATCTTTGTCGCGGTGGGGATTTGGGGCGGCTCTCTGGTCGGCGTTAACTGGAAAGGCATCGACAGCGGCTTCTTCTGGTCCGCCATGCAAAGTGCAGTAGAATGGCGTCATGACCTGCTCAACTGTTTGATTAAAAGCGTAGTTTTCGCTATTACCGTGACCTGGATTGCGCTCTTCAATGGTTATGATGCTATCCCAACTTCGGAAGGGATTAGCCGGGCAACGACTCGTACCGTGGTGCATTCGTCTTTGGCGGTGCTGGGATTAGATTTTGTGCTGACAGCACTGATGTTTGGGAATTAATCGATGCAAACGAAAAAGAGTGAAATTTGGGTTGGCGCATTTTTGATAATCGCCCTGTGCGCCGTGTTATTCCTTTGCCTCAAAGTGGCCGATATTCGTTCGATCGGTTCAGAACCGACTTACCGTATCTCTGCCACCTTTGACAACATCGGTGGCCTGAAAGCGGGCTCTCCGGTGAAAGTGGGCGGCGTAGTGGTTGGCCGTGTTAGCGCCATCACACTCGATAAAAACTACTCGCCAAAAGTGGAAATGGATATCGAGCAGAAATACAACCAGATCCCGAGCACCAGTACCTTGGCGATTCGCACATCTGGCCTGCTGGGCGAGCAATTCCTGGCCCTGAACATTGGTTTCGAAGACCCAGAGATGGGAACGACTATCCTTAAAGATGGCGGTTCAATTCAGGACACCAAATCAGCTTTAGTGTTGGAAGACCTTATCGGCCAATTCCTGTACAAGAGCGGTAACGATGGTAAAGATGCGAAATCCGGTGACGCACAGGCAGCGCCAGATGCTGTATCAGCCCCACAACCTGCGGCCCCAAGTCATTAAGTAGTTTCCATCGCAAAGCTTTATTAAGAGGAGCAAGGCATGTTTAAACGTATTATTTTGGCCACTCTGCTGGTGGTAATGGCACCCCTAGCCAATGCGGCAGTAGACAAGACCAACCCTTATAGCGTGATGAATGAAGCGGCGAAAAATACCTTTACCCGCTTGAAAACCGATCAGCCGAAAATCAAACAAGATCCAAACTATCTGCGTACCATCGTGCGTGAAGAGCTACTGCCTTTCGTGCAGATCAAATACGCGGGCGCTCTGGTGCTAGGCCGTTACTACAAAGATGCGACCCCAGCCCAGCGTGATGCGTACTTCAAAGCGTTCGGCGACTACCTGCAACAGGCTTACGGTCAGGCGTTGGCGTTATACCGCGACCAGACCTATCAGGTACAGCCTGAGCAGTCTTATGCCGGCCAGCAAATCATCGCTATCCGCGTTACCATCATCGACCAGCACGGCCGTCCGCCGGTTCGTCTTGATTTCCAATGGCGTAAAAACAGCCAGACTGGCGATTGGCAGGCTTATGACATGATTGCCGAAGGCGTCAGCATGATCTCTACCAAGCAGAACGAGTGGGCAGACATTTTGCGCCAGAAAGGCATTGATGGTCTGACTGAGCGTCTGAAACAAGCCGCTGCGCAGCCAATCACTCTGGATAAAAAATGAAAGGCCAACTGAGCTGGGAACATCAACCACCGCGCCTGATTTTGCGCGGTGAGTTGGATCGCGAAACCCTGCTGCCATTATGGAACCAGCGCCTGACCCTGATGGCGGGCGTTAACACTGTGGATGTTGCTGGCCTTGAGCGCGTTGATTCTGCCGGACTGGCGATGCTGGTTCACCTGCGTGAGCTGGCAGAGCAGGGCGGTGGCTCACTCAGCGTGACCGGCATGACCGACCGTTTGAGCACCTTGATCGCACTCTACAATTTGCAGGACATTATTCCTGTTAACTAAATGTGCCTTCCATGCCGGATAAAATAAGGCAATAGATACCGTGAGTTAGCCTGAAGTCATGGCTAAAGCGGCGTCCATACCGACAAGCCCCTGTGCGAAACTCTCGAACAGGGGCTTTTTCATGGTTTAAGAGTTGGCCGGATCTCTATAAGATGTTCGGCTGTTATGATCTCTTCAGAAGAATCGATTGCTATGGACACTAACGAAATTAAAGACGTGCTGATGAACGCATTGGCATTAGATGAAGCTCACATTACTGGCGACGGTAGCCATTTTCAGGCCATCGTGGTCGGCGCCATGTTCGACGGCATGAGCCGCGTGAAAAAACAGCAAACCGTGTACGCCCCGCTGATGGAATACATCGCTGATAACCGCATCCACGCCCTTTCTATCAAAGCTTATACCCCTGAAGAATGGCAGCGCGATCGCAAGCTGAACGGTTTTTAAGCTGCTGGTTCATCCGGCAGTTCCGCAATATTTGAAATGAAGTTTTTGAAATTAAGAGAGCCGTCATAATGGATAAATTTCGTGTACAGGGTGGGACTCGTCTAAGTGGCGAAGTCTCTATCTCCGGTGCAAAAAATGCCGCACTTCCTATCTTGTTTGCCGCGCTTCTCGCCGAAGAGCCGGTGGAACTTCAGAATGTCCCGCATTTAAAAGACATCGACACCACCATGAAGCTGCTTGGTCAGCTGGGGACTAAAGTCGAACGTAATGGTTCGGTTTTTGTTGATGCACGCGACGTAAATGAATTTTGCGCGCCATACGACTTAGTCAAAACCATGCGCGCTTCTATCTGGGCATTAGGCCCGCTGGTTGCTCGTTTCGGTCAGGGGCAGGTTTCCCTGCCGGGCGGCTGCGCTATCGGCGCGCGTCCGGTTGATTTGCACATTAGCGGCCTTGAGCAGCTGGGTGCCAAAATCGTGCTGGAAGAAGGCTATGTGAAAGCTTCAGTCGATGGCCGCCTGAAGGGCGCTCACATCGTGATGGACAAGGTGAGCGTAGGCGCGACCGTGACAATCATGTGTGCGGCAACCTTGGCTGAAGGCACCACCATCATCGAGAACGCGGCGCGTGAGCCTGAAATCGCGGACACTGCCGGCTTCCTCAACGCCATCGGTGCGAAAATCACTGGCGCAGGTACCGACAAAATCACCATCGAAGGCGTGAAGCGTCTCGGCGGCGGTGTTTACCGCGTCGTGCCTGACCGTATCGAAACCGGCACTTTCCTGATTGCAGCTGCTATCTCTGGCGGTAAAGTGGTTTGCCGCGATACTCGCCCTGACACGCTGGATGCCGTGCTGGCAAAACTGCGTGAAGCAGGTGCTGATATCGAAGTAGGCGAAGATTGGATCAGCCTCGACATGCACGGTAAGCGCGCGAAAGCCGTAACGCTGCGCACCGCCCCGCACCCGGGCTTCCCGACTGACATGCAGGCGCAGTTCAGCTTGCTGAATCTGGTGGCTGAAGGTACCGGCGTTATCACCGAAACCATCTTCGAAAACCGCTTCATGCACATCCCTGAGCTTATCCGTATGGGTGCTCACGCTGAGATTGAAGGCAGCACCTTGATTTGTCACGGTGTTGAGCAGCTGTCCGGTGCGCAGGTAATGGCGACCGACCTGCGCGCTTCGGCGAGTCTGGTACTGGCGGGCTGTATTGCGGAAGGCGTGACTATCGTTGACCGTATTTATCACATCGATCGCGGCTATGAGCGTATCGAAGATAAACTGCGCCAACTGGGTGCAAAAATCGAACGTGTGAAAGGCGAGTAATTACGCCGTACTGCCCGCCATATTCTGTCGGGCCACACATGAAAAAGCCGGAAGACTTACTCTTCCGGCTTTTTTTATCGCTCTGGTTTTTATCGCCCGATCAATGCGACGGATATTCCTGAATGGTGACCTGTAGAGCAATCTTCTTGCCGTCGCGCATGATCTCAACCGGGATAACCGTGCCAGGGCGAATCTCTGCGACCTGGTCCATCGTCTCAATGGCTGACACCGCCGGTTTGCCGTTCACGCTGACAATCACGTCGCTCACCACGATACCCGCGTTGGCCGCCGGACCGTTTGGTGTCACTTCATTAACGATAATGCCCTGAATTCTATCTAAACCGGTATTTGGCCCGTGCAGAGGAGAAGCCTCGCGCCCGCCGATACCGATATAACCACGGATCACCCGACCATCGCGGATAAGCTTGCCCATGACTTTGGTGGCCAATGCGGTAGGGATGGCGAAGCCGATGCCCTCTGGCGTCGCGCCATCATTGCTCTGGTCGAAGGAGAGGGTGTTGATACCCACCAGTTCGCCCAGTGAGTTCACCAGCGCCCCGCCCGAGTTGCCTTGGTTAATAGAGGCATCGGTTTGCAGGAAGTTTTGGCGACCAGACGGGCTTAAACCAATACGCCCCGTGGCGCTGATAATCCCCTGCGTCACGGTCTGACCAAGGTTATAAGGGTTGCCAATCGCCATCACGATGTCGCCCACGTGAGGCACCCGCTTGGCGTTAATCGGAATGACCGGCAGATTAGTACCTGCATCGATTTTCAGCACGGCCAGATCGGTGAGGGTATCCGAACCGACCAGCAGGGCTTCAAACACGCGCCCATCCTGTAATGCGACGATGATTTGGTCAGCATTATTGATAACGTGTTTGTTGGTCAGAATGTAGCCTTTGTCATTCATGATGACGCCCGATCCCAGAGTGCGGATCTGCAACTCGCTTTGCGAGTTGGCTCCCATATTACGGTTATAAACGTTAACTACCGCAGGGGCTGCGTGACGCACGCCTTCGTTATAGCTGACCGGCTGTTGGCTATTTTCAGTGAAATTATGCTCAAACAGCGGCTGGGCGATATTTTTACGCAGCATAGGCACCGCGGCCAGCAAAATACCGGCAACAATCAGTCCAATAACGGCGGATCGCAATAACTTAACTAGCATGAGTGTCTGGAATGGTGGTTGAAATATGTCAGAAGGATAGCATGAGTTAATCGGACGCAGCACTGGCTACGTCCGATTTTCAGAGGTTTACGGCATTAACGACGCTTTTACGGCATCAACAAATAGATATTCTGCCCTTTACGTTGCACGCTCAGGGCAATCAAGGCCGGTTTGGTTTCCAGGATCTTGCGCAGTGCAGCCAGATTGTCGACGGCCTCGCGGTTTACGCCGACGATCACGTCATCTTTCTGCAAGCCGATTTGATCCGCCGGAGAGCCTTTCTTCACGTCATCGACCCGAATACCTTTGGCGGTTTTAGGATCAAGATCGCTTAAGGTCACGCCCTGCAACGCCGGGTTTATCTTATCGATGCTGGTTTCCACCGTCGGGCTTTTATCTAGCGTGACATCCACATTCATCGGCTTGCCTTCGCGCAGCAAACCAATCTGCATGGTGACGCCCGGACCGGCAGTTCCCACTTTGGCACGCAGTTCGGCAAAGCTGCTTAGCGGTTTGCCTTGCAGGGTGATCAGCACGTCGCCAGCCTTGATACCGGCTTTTGCCGCTGCGGAATCCGGCAGAACTTCATTGACGAAGGCACCACGCTGGCTGTCCAGTTTGAAGGCTTTTGCTAGTTCCGGAGTCATTTCGCTGCCGCGAATACCCAGTAGGCCGCGTTTCACTTCGCCAAACTTAATCAACTGAGCGCTGAGGTTTTTCGCCATGTTCACCGGAATGGCGAAACCAATGCCGATGCTGCCGCCCTGCGAGGAGAGGATCGCGGTATTGATACCGATAAGCTCGCCTTTCAAGTTAATCAGCGCGCCACCGGAGTTACCCCGGTTAATTGAGGCATCGGTTTGGATAAAGTTTTCCAACCCTTCCAGATTCAAGCCACTGCGCCCCAGCGCAGAGATAATGCCGGACGTGGCAGTCTGCCCAAGGCCGAATGGGTTACCCACCGCTACAGCGAAGTCGCCCACGCGCAGCGCGTCGGAGTCAGCCATGGCAATTTGGGTCAGGTTTTTGGCGTCAATCAGCTGAATCAGGGCGATATCGGACTGATCGTCTTTGCCAATCAGCTTCGCATCATATTCACGGCCGTCGTTGATCTGCACTTTGATCTTGTCGGCGTTGTTAACCACGTGGTTGTTGGTCAGTACATAGCCTTTGGCGGCATCAATAATGACGCCAGAACCAAGGCCTTCAAAAGCCTGACCGCCCTGATCTTCCGTTGGCGCCTGTGGGCCGAAGAAGAATTTAAATTCAGGGGGAACGTCGTTGCTGGCAGGCGTGGTGCCAGTGACCTGCACGCTGACCACGGCGGGCAGGACTTTTTCCAGCATTGGCGCCAGACTTGGCAATGCCTGACCGTCTACGGCGACAGGAATACTGGCGTTCGCAACAGGAACAGAAGCGAAGGTTAATCCGAGACTAATGGCTAATGCACTGAGTAAAAATGACTTTTTCTTCATCAGGATAACTCTCTCGCTGTCTGTTAGAGGCTCGAAACGGTAATGAGATTGTTTATATTTATAAAAGAAGACGGGTTTGAAGTTGGCGCGGCGACACCGAAATCGGTGCGCCGCGAGTTGCCCGCAACGATGAATAGCGTCGCGGAGCAAGGTAGAACCTTATTTACGACCAGTACGCTCACCGCGCAGAAGGCCAGAAGCGCCATCTGAGTAATCGCGTGGCATCTCAACCGGAGCCTGATCGTTATCTGCCTCTGAACCCGTCAAACGGTAGTTGAACGGATTGTCATGGGCCGGCATATCTGGCAGTAAATTGTTCGAGCTTTTCGCCATGTGCTGATACAGCTGGCGATAGTCGGTGGCCATGTTATCCAGCAGCTCAGCGCTGCGGGCGAAGTGGCCAGTGAGTTCCTGACGATACTCTTCGAGTTCTGCTTTGCTTCTCTCCAGCTCGTTTTGCATCACTTGCTGATCGCGTAATTTACGATTGCCAAAGCGCATCGCTACCGCACCAACGGCGATACCGACCACTAATCCAATGAGCGCATACTCCCAGGTCATAATGACTCCTATTTTAACTTCGTTGTTCCGTAGGGCTTTTTCACGCAATGGTTTTAACGTAAATTCAACATACGTTTCGACCCGTATAAGTCCACTATAACCGTTTACCTTGTCTGAGTGGAATCCTAGGCGAACAATCACCAAAGGAAAGCGGTTTTTTCACGAGCAGACGGGTGATAAAAGCGGCGAATAGGCATTAAATCTGCGCATAACCTCCGCGAAATACTGAAAAATATTTTCTCAGGGACGTTGAACCACATGCAACCCATTACACCACTGACAGTATATAAGAACGCATTATCGGCCGGTGAGTTCCAACCAGATGATGTTCAGCTTGCCGCCGTCACGCGGTTAGACGCTATTTATCACGCGTTAAATGCTCAAGCTGGTGCTGCGCCAGTTTCACCTTCAGCCCGGCCGGGCTTATTGGGAAGACTGTTCGGCAAAAGTGCTCAAAAGAGCCCGCAGAGACCAGCCCAGGGATTATATATGTGGGGCGGGGTGGGGCGGGGGAAAACTTGGCTGATGGATCTGTTTTTTCAGACACTTCCCGGCGATCGCAAGCTGCGTTTACATTTTCATCGCTTCATGTTGCGAGTTCACGAGCAATTAACTGAGCTACAGGGCAAGGAAGATCCGCTGGAAATCATCGCCGACGGCTTTAAAGCCGAAACGGACGTGCTGTGCTTCGACGAATTTTTTGTCTCTGACATTACCGACGCTATGCTGCTGGCGACCCTGCTTCAGGCGCTGTTCGCCCGTGGCATCACGCTGATTGCCACTTCGAACATTCCTCCGGACAACCTGTACCGTAATGGCTTGCAGCGTGCGCGTTTCCTGCCCGCGATTGATTTGATTAAAGAGTATTGCGACGTGATGAACGTGGATGCGGGTATCGATTACCGCCTGCGAACGCTCACCCAGGCCAATTTGTGGCTTACGCCGCTACAGCCTGAAACTCATGTTGCGATGCAGCATATGTTCGACAAACTCGCGGGGCAAGAGGGTGAAGCCAGCCCGGTTTTGCAGGTGAATCACCGCCCGCTACAGTCGATTGCCTCTGGCGATGGCGTGCTGGCCGTGGAGTTCCACACCCTGTGCGAAGAGGCCAGAAGCCAGCTGGATTACATTGCGCTGTCAAAAATCTACCACAGCGTGCTACTGCACAACGTGCCGGTGATGGGCGTGAAAGATGAAAACCCGGCCCGCCGTTTTCTTGCGCTGGTGGACGAATTCTATGAGCGCCACGTTAAGCTGGTGATTTCCGCCGAGAAGCCGATGTTTGAGATTTATCAGGGTGAGCGGCTGAAATTTGAATACCAGCGCTGCCTCTCGCGATTGCAGGAGATGCAGAGCGAGGAGTACCTCAAGCGCCCGCATCTTCCCTAAGTTGCTTGGTTTAATGGGTGAAAAAAGAATCGGTTGCGAAATCTGCGTTTTAGTCAAAAAAGGGTTCGATCTTTGTGGGCGACTTCTCTATAATCTTGCGACCCCACGTTACTACGAAGTTTTTTTCCCGAAACTTTATAAGTGCCGGCATTGGCTATTCGAAGGGGTAGGTTTGCTGGACGATGGTCGTGTGAACCTCCAATACTTATTTTATGAACTTCGGTTTGTAAAAACATATAGGCGTTAGGGTGTTCGCCAACGTGTAACTTTAATTGGGTAAGCTTTTAATGAAAACTTTTACAGCTAAACCGGAAACCGTACAACGTGACTGGTTCGTAGTTGACGCAACCGGCAAGACTTTAGGTCGCCTGGCCACTGAACTGGCTCGCCGTCTGCGTGGCAAACATAAAGCGGAATACACTCCGCACGTTGATACTGGTGATTACATCATCGTTCTGAACGCAGAAAAAGTTGCTGTTACCGGCAACAAGCGTAACGACAAGATTTATTACCATCACACCGGCCACATCGGTGGTATCAAGCAAGCGACCTTTGAAGAGATGATCGCTCGCCGTCCTGAACGCGTGATCGAGCTCGCGGTTAAAGGCATGTTGCCAAAGGGCCCGCTGGGTCGTGCAATGTACCGTAAAATGAAAGTTTACGCGGGTAACGAGCACACTCATGCGGCGCAACAACCGCAAGTTCTTGACATTTAATTCGGGATTATAGGCAATGGCTGAAAATCAATACTACGGCACTGGTCGCCGCAAAAGCTCCGCCGCTCGCGTTTTCATCAAACCGGGTAGTGGTAACATCGTAATTAACCAGCGTAGCCTGGAACAGTACTTTGGTCGTGAAACTGCCCGCATGGTAGTTCGTCAACCTCTGGAACTGGTCGACATGGTTGAGAAATTTGACCTGTACATCACTGTTAAAGGTGGTGGTATCTCCGGTCAAGCTGGTGCTATCCGTCACGGTATCACTCGTGCACTGATGGAATATGACGAAAATCTTCGTGGCGAACTGCGTAAAGCTGGCTTCGTTACTCGTGATGCTCGTCAGGTTGAACGTAAGAAAGTCGGTCTGCGTAAAGCACGTCGTCGTCCTCAGTTCTCCAAGCGTTAATTCTTTCTGCTTCGGCACAAAGAACAGCGTCAAAAACCCGGTGCTTCACCGGGTTTTTTTATGTCTGAAATTTGCGTAATGCCTCAACAAATTGCCTTCTGACACACATTTCACCACGAAATCCTCCATCCCGTCCCCACAGACCGGTCAAAATCTGGTAAACTATCACACACTTTTGTGCCTGTTCGCCGAGCAGTTCCCGTTACCGCACTCTATGGCTAGGGTTTACCTTGCCAACGTTTATTGAAGAAACTAGAAGCGAAACTACGGAGCGAGACTGCGGGCTGGTGGTGAAGATGACTGTTCAGGATATAAGCCTGACCAGTTGGCTATTCGCAGATTATTCTAGATAAACTTGGAGGTTTTCATGGCTGTCGCTGCCAACAAACGTTCGGTAATGACGCTGTTTTCCGGCCCGACCGACATTTTTAGCCATCAAGTACGCATCGTACTGGCGGAAAAAGGTGTTAGCGTCGAGATCGAGCAGGTGGATATGGATCACTTGCCGCAGGATCTTATTGACCTCAACCCATATCGCACCGTTCCAACGCTGGTCGATCGTGAGCTGACTCTGTTTGAATCACGTATCATCATGGAATACCTTGATGAGCGTTTCCCGCATCCTCCATTAATGCCGGTTTATCCGGTTGCTCGTGGTGAAAGCCGTCTGATGATGCACCGCATCGAAAATGACTGGTACTCACTGCTGCGCCAAATCGAACAGGGTTCTGCACAAGAAGCTGACGCTGCGCGTAAGCAACTGCGTGAAGAACTGCTCGCCATCGCGCCAATTTTCTCTTACATGCCTTACTTCAAGAGCGAAGAATTCAGTCTGGTTGACTGCTATCTGGCTCCGTTGTTATGGCGCTTGCCTGAATTGGGCATTGAGCTGTCAGGCGCGGGTTCTAAAGAGCTGAAAGGTTACATGACTCGCGTATTCGAGCGTGATGCTTTCCTGGCCTCTTTGACTGAACCAGAGCGCGAAATGCGTTTGCATACCCGAGGTTAAGTGATGGAGATGACTGACATGTCTCCGCGCCGTCCCTACCTGCTGCGGGCGTTTTACGACTGGTTGCTCGACAACCAGCTGACGCCGCACTTGGTGGTAGACGTCACCATGCCAGGCGTTATGGTGCCGATGGAATTTGCCCGTGATGGTCAGATTGTCCTCAATGTTGCACCGCGCGCCGTCGGCAACCTCGAACTGGGTAACGATGATGTTCGCTTTAACGCACGCTTCGGCGGTGTTCCTCGCAACGTTTTCGTGCCTATCGCCGCCGTGCTGGCGATTTACGCCCGTGAAAATGGCGCAGGTACCATGTTCGAACCTGAACCCGCTTATGACGCTGATGGTACCTTTGAGGACCACAGCGACGAAGGCGAAATGGCAGATTCAGCGCCAACGATGTCGGTTATCGACGGCGATTTGCCGGATGTCTCTGAAGAGAATCCGGATGATGAGCCACCGACGCCGCCTCGTGGCGGGCGTCCTGCACTTCGCGTGGTGAAGTAAGCGCGAATAGCATGACCACAACATAAACCCTGCATCTTGATGCGGGGTTTTTTTATGGCTGTTTTCAGCGGAGTTGCCGGGCCACTCTCTAAGTTGGTGATGGGTATCACAAAGATTTCATCTGCCGCTGTTACTTGTTTACTCAGCAAAGTATCCCGACCATGCTAAATGCTCATCACGACTGTGCATTTATGGAGAGGATGGGTATGGACGTATTGAATGTTGAACACCAAGGCGTTGCTGCAATCAATGAAGGGAATCAGATGTCTGCGGAGGTGCTCGCATGAAGCTGAAACCACAGTTTTTATCTTTCCCACAGGACTTTTGGTGGGGCAGCGCCTGGTCGGCAGAGCAGGCGGAAGGTCGCGGTAATACGGGCAAGGGCCGCACTCAATGGGACATGTCTTGGGATAAATATCCGAATCGCTTTCACCACGGCATTAACACCGACGTCACCACCGACTTCTTTAATCGCTATCCCGAAGACATCCAGCTGATGAAGGAGACCGGGCATAACTCCTTCCGCATCTCTATCTCCTGGGCGCGAATGTTCCCGCAGGGCGATGGCGAAGTCTGTGCCGAAGCCATCGTTTTCTACCGCAAAGTGTTGGAAGAGTTGACCCAGCAAGGCATTAAGCCTTTTGTGAATCTTTTCCATTTCGACATGCCAGAAGCCATGATGCTCAAAGGCGGCTGGGAGAATCGCGAGGTGCTGGCAGCCTATGTCCGCTACTGCGACGTCTGCTTCCGCGAGTTTGGTGATTTAGTCTATCGCTGGTTTACCTTCAATGAGCCGGTTGTGCCGGTGCTGGGCGGCTTTTTAGAAGACTTCCACTATCCTAACGTGGTTGATTTCAAGCGTGCCGCTCAGGTGGCGTTCACGACGGTTCTCGCCAGCGCCATGGCAGTCCGCGCCTTCAAGAGCCACGGTCTGAACAGCAAGATTGGCGTGATTTTGAATCTCAGCCCGAGCTATCCGCGCAGCGAAAATCCGGCCGACGTGCAGGCCGCGAAATACGCCGATCTGTTCTATAACCGCAGCTTCCTCGACCCATCAGTTAAAGGTGAGTTCCCGGCTGAACTTGTCGATGTGCTGAAGAAGCACGATCAGATGCCGGTAATTGAAGAGGGGGATTTGCAAATCATCGCCGAAAACACCGTGCAGATTCTGGGGATCAACTACTACGAACCTCGGCGAGTTAAGGCGCGGCTGACGGCGGTGGATCCGCAATCGCCTTTCATGCCGGAATGGTTCTTCGAAAGCTATGTGATGCCGGGACGCAAGTTCAATCCTTACCGTGGCTGGGAAATCTACGAAGAGGGGATTTACGATTTGTGCGTGGATATCCGCGACAACTACGGCAATATCGAAGCTTATATCTCGGAAAACGGCATGGGCGTGGCGGATGAAGAGCGTTTCATTCAAGACGGGCAAGTGCAGGACAGCTATCGCATCGGCTTCATTCAAAACCATCTGGCTTACTTGCATCAGGCCATCAGCGAGGGCTGCAACGTTAAAGGCTACCACCTGTGGACCTTCATCGACTGCTGGTCGTGGCTGAATACCTATAAAAACCGTTACGGGCTGATTGCGCTGGACCTCAAAACCCAGCAGCGAACCATCAAGAAGAGCGGCGAGTTCTACAAATTACTCAGCCAGAACAACGGCTTTGAATTTGAGGGGCTGTATACCCAGTTCTAGTCAGTCAGCGTTGAAGGCAAAAAAAAGCGGGGATGTTGCCATCCCCGCTTTTCATGTTTGTTACGCTTAAACTTCGAGATAGTTCATGATGCCGTCTGCCGCTTTGCGGCCTTCAGCAATGGCGGTAACCACTAAATCAGAGCCGCGCACGATATCGCCGCCAGCAAAGATTTTCGGGTTGCTGGTCTGGAAGGCGTTTTCGCTGCCTTCAGGTGCCACGACGCGGCCCTGAGTGTCCAGTTCGACGTCGTGTGATGCCAGCCATTCCATTTTATGTGGGCGGAAACCAAAGGCCATGACCACGGCATCGGCTTCCATCACATGTTCGGAACCCGCCACGATCTCAGCACGGCGACGGCCTTGGGCGTCTGGCGCACCAAGTTCGGTGCGTGCCATTCTCACACCACTGACGCGGCCAGCGCTGTTCAGTTCGATGCTCAGCGGCTGCAGGTTGAATTTGAATTCAACACCTTCTTCGCGCGCATTCTTCACTTCACGGCGTGAGCCCGGCATGTTCTCTTCGTCACGGCGATAAGCACAGGTGACGTGCGTTGCGCCTTGGCGAATCGAGGTACGCACGCAGTCCATCGCGGTGTCGCCACCGCCCAGCACCACGACGCGTTTCTTCTCCATCGTGGTGTAAGGCTCATCAACGCTGTCGTCATAGCCCATCAGCTGCTTGGTGTTAGCAATCAGGAATGGCAGCGCGTCGTAAACGCCCGGCGCATCTTCATTTTCCAAACCACCGCGCATGGACTGGTAAGTCCCCACGCCCAAGAACACCGCGTCGTACTCGGCCAGCAGGGCATCAATGGTGATGTCCTTGCCGACTTCGGTATTGAGTTGGAACTCGATACCCATTTCGGTGAAGATCTCACGGCGCTTGGTCATCACGGATTTTTCCAGCTTGAAGGCCGGGATACCGAAGGTCAGCAGACCGCCGATTTCAGGGTGACGGTCATACACCACGGCTTTCACGCCGTTGCGGGTCAGCACATCGGCACAGGCAAGGCCAGCAGGGCCCGCGCCGATAATAGCGACGCGTTTGCCGGTTGGCTGCACGTGAGACATATCAGGACGCCAGCCCATTTCGATGGCTTTATCGTTGATATAACGCTCGATGTTGCCGATGGTGACCGCGCCAAACTCGTCATTCAGCGTACAAGAGCCTTCGCACAGGCGATCTTGCGGGCAGACGCGTCCGCACACTTCTGGCAGGCTGTTGGTCTGGTGAGCCAGATCCGCCGCTTCCATAATGCGACCTTCATTCGCCAGCTTCAGCCAGTTAGGAATGTAGTTGTGAACCGGGCATTTCCACTCGCAATACGGGTTACCGCAAGAGAGACAGCGGTCAGCCTGTGACGCGGCCTGAGTCGCTGAAAACGGCTCGTAAATTTCAACAAATTCAATTTTACGGATTTTCAGCGGTTTCTTTGGCGGATCAACGCGCTGTAAGTCGATAAATTGATAAACGTTTTGACTCATCTTGACCTCTTACTGCGCTTGTACCCGCAGCTCAGCTGCGGAACGACTACGGTGACCCAACAATGCTTTGACATCACTGGACTTCGGTTTTACCAGCGCAAACTTCGGCGCCCATTCCGGCCAGTTAGCCAAAATCTCTTCACCGCGTGTCGATGCGGTCAACTGTACGTGTTCGGTGATCAAACCGCGCAGATGCTCTTCATGGATTGCCAGCTCTTCAACATCAAGCACTTCAACCAATTCTGGGTTAACGCGTTTGCGGAACTCGCCATCTTCATCCAGCACGTAGGCGAAACCACCGGTCATGCCCGCGCCGAAGTTGACGCCAGTACGGCCCAGCACGCAGACGATGCCGCCAGTCATGTATTCACAGCCGTTATCGCCAATGCCTTCAACCACGGTGATAGCACCGGAGTTACGCACCGCGAAACGCTCGCCTGCGCGGCCCGCAGCAAACATCTTGCCGCCGGTTGCGCCATACAGACAGGTGTTGCCGATGATGCTGGCTTCGTGGCTGCGGAACGCCGACCCAATCGGTGGGCGAATAGCGATACGGCCGCCGGCCATACCTTTACCCACGTAGTCGTTAGCGTCGCCGGTTAACATCAGGTCTACGCCACCGGCGTTCCAGACGCCGAAGCTCTGGCCCGCAGTACCGTTGAAGTTGATGCGAACTGGGTCAGCCGCCATGCCCTGATCGCCATGCTTCTCAGCGATGGCGCCGGACAGCAGCGCACCCACGGAACGGTCGGTGTTACGGATATCGAAGAACAGCGGCTTGCTCTGTTTGGTCTCGATATGCGACGCGGCCTGATCCAGAATGTCTTTGTTCAGCTTGCCGTTGTCGAACGGCGGGTTGCTTTCGGTGCAGTACACTGCTTTGCCCGGATGTGGCGTTGCCGTCTTCAGCAGCGCGGACAGGTCCAGTTTGTTCTGCTTGGCGGTGAAGCCGTCGAGTTCCAGCAGCAAGTCAGTGCGACCAATCAGATCAACCAACTGGCTCACGCCTAGCTCGGCCATAATCTCACGGGTTTCCTGAGCGATGAACTTGAAGTAGTTAGTCACGCGCTCTGGCAGGCCGTGGTAGTGGTTGCGGCGCAGTTTCTCATCCTGAGTGGCTACGCCGGTTGCGCAGTTGTTCAGGTGGCAAATACGCAGGTATTTACAGCCCAGCGCGACCATTGGGCCAGTACCGAAGCCGAAGCTTTCAGCACCCAAGATGGCAGCTTTAATAATGTCAGCACCTGTTTTCAGACCGCCATCCACTTGCAGGCGGATCTTGTGGCGCAGGCCGTTGGCAACCAGCGCTTGCTGAGTTTCCACCAGACCGAGCTCCCACGGGCAGCCCGCGTATTTCACAGATGACAGTGGGCTTGCGCCAGTACCGCCGTCGTAACCTGCGATGGTGATGAGATCCGCATAGGCTTTCGCCACGCCGGTGGCGATAGTACCTACGCCCGGCTCCGAAACCAGTTTCACCGAAATCATGGCTTTTGGATTAACCTGTTTCAGGTCGAAAATCAGCTGCGCCAAGTCTTCGATGGAGTAGATGTCGTGGTGCGGTGGTGGAGAAATCAGGGTCACGCCCGGCACGGAGTAACGCAGTTTCGCGATGTACGGCGTCACTTTGTCACCCGGCAGCTGGCCGCCTTCGCCCGGTTTTGCACCCTGAGCGACTTTGATCTGAATGACGTCAGCATTCACCAGATAAGCCGGTGTTACGCCGAAACGACCCGAAGCCACCTGCTTGATGCGCGACACTTTATTGGTGCCGTAGCGAGCCGGATCTTCACCGCCTTCGCCTGAGTTAGAGCGACCGCCAATGCTGTTCATCGCTTCTGCCAGAGACTCGTGAGCCTCCGGGCTGAGTGCGCCGATGGACATGGCTGCGGTATCGAAGCGAGTGAACAAGCCTTCGGCTGGTTCAACCTGATCGACTGGGATCGGCTGACCTTTTGGCGTGATCTGCAACAGATCGCGCAGGGCAGCAACCGGACGCTCATTGACCAGTTTGGCGTATTGCTGATAGTCGCTGTACTCGCCGCTTCTGACTGCTGCTTGCAGCGTGTTCACCACGTCAGGGTTATAAGCGTGATATTCGCCACCGTGGACGAATTTCAGCAGGCCGCCCTGTTCCAGCGTCTTACGCTTCAACCATGCGCGTTTGGACAGGTTTTGCAGGTCTTGCTCGAAGTCGCTGTAGCTTGCGCCACCGATGCGGCTCACCACGCCTTGGAAGCAGGTATTGGACAAGTCTTTGTGCAGACCCACGGCTTCGAACAGTTGCGAACAACGGTAAGAGGCGATAGTGGAAATGCCCATTTTGGACATGATTTTGTACAAGCCTTTGTTGATACCGTTACGGTAGTTCAACATGACTTCGCGGTATTTCTTGTCGATAACCTGAGTGTCGACCAGCTTCGCCAAGGTTTCATAAGCGAGGTACGGGTAGACCGCCGTCGCGCCGAACCCAAGCAGCACGGCGAAGTGGTGCGGATCGCGGGCACTGGCGGTTTCAACAATGATGTTGGCGTCGCAGCGCAGGCTCTTCTCAACCAGACGGCGTTGCAGCGCGCCCACTGCCATTGGGGCTGGCAGAGGTAAACGGTTTGGCGCGATATTGCGGTCAGACAGCACCAGCAGCACGGCGCCGTCGCGCACTTTGCGCTCACCTTCGTCGCAGAGTTTGGCGACAAAGGCTTCCATATCTTGCTCGGCTGGGTCGTAAGTCAGGTCCAGCGTGTCGGCGCGATAGTATTTGCTGTCCAGCGTGGTCAGCTGTTTAAAGTCAGACCACAGCAGGATTGGCGATTTGAAGCTCAGACGGTGCGCCTGACCTTCGGCTTCACAGAACACGTTCATCTCGCGGCCAATACTGGTCGCGAGAGACATCACGTGAGCTTCGCGCAGCGGGTCGATTGGCGGGTTGGTGACCTGCGCAAACTGCTGGCGGAAGTAATCATAAATAATGCGCGGACGGCTCGAAAGCACGGCGAATGGCGTGTCGTCACCCATTGAACCGACGGCCTCTTGACCGTTCTCACCCAGCACGCGGATGATCTGATCCAGCTCTTCGCTGCTATAAGCGAACTGCTTCTGGAAGGTTTCCAACTGGGTATCGTCGAGTTCGCGAGTGCCCACTTCGGCGTCGGAGAGATCTTCAAACGGCACCAGACGCTGAACGTTTTTCTCCATCCACTCTTTATACGGGTGGCGTCCTTTCAGGTCGTTATCGGTTTCTGCCGAGTGGTGGATCTTGCCGGTACGGGTGTCGATAACCATCAGTTCGCCAGGTCCGACGCGGCCTTTTTCGACCACTTCGTCCGGCTGGTAATCCCAGATACCCACTTCAGACGCGCAGGTGATCAGCTTGTCTTTGGTAATGACGTAGCGCGCAGGGCGCAGGCCGTTACGGTCGAGGTTACAGGCAGCGTAGCGGCCATCTGACATCACGATACCGGCCGGGCCGTCCCACGGCTCCATGTGCATGGAGTTGAAGTCGAAGAACGCGCGCAGGTCGTCGTCCATGTCCGGGTTCTGCTGCCAGGCTGGCGGCACCAGCAGGCGCATAGCGCGCAGCAGGTCCATACCACCGGCTAGGAACAGCTCCAGCATGTTATCCAGCGAGCTGGAGTCAGAACCTGTTTCATTCACAAACGGCGCAGCGTCTTGCAGATCGGGGATTAACGGCGTCTTGAACTTATAACCACGGGCGCGCGCCCACTGGCGGTTACCAGCAATGGTGTTGATCTCGCCGTTGTGCGCCAAATAGCGGAACGGCTGGGCCAGAGGCCAGCGCGGCACGGTGTTGGTGGAAAAGCGCTGGTGGAATAAGCAAATGGCCGATTCCAGACGCAGGTCAGCTAAATCAAGATAGAAACGTGGCAAATCGGCTGGCATACACAAGCCTTTATAAATGTTCACCACGTTGGAGAAGCTACACACGTAGAAGTCTTTGTCTTCAATACGTTTTTCCATACGGCGACGCGCCATGTACAGGCGGCGTTCCATATCGCGCGGACGCCAGCCCGCAGGGGCGTTCACGAAAATCTGTTCGATGCGAGGCAGGGAGGAGAGGGCAATCTCACCGAGAACGTCAGGGTTAGTCGGCACGTCGCGCCAGCCAACGACTGACAGCGTTTCGTTTTGCAGTTCTTCCTCAATAATGCGGCGACTTGCAGCAGCTTCTTCATCATCTTTGCTGAGGAATAACATGCCAACGGCGTAGTTTTTTGCCAAACGCCAGCCGCGCTCTTCTGCAACCATGCGGAAGAAACGGTCGGGTTTCTGTAAAAGTAAGCCACAGCCGTCGCCAGTCTTGCCATCGGCAAGGATTGCGCCACGGTGTTGCATGCGGGCCAGTGCGTGGATTGCCGTACGCACGACCTTATGGCTAGGTTCGCCTTCTATGTGGGCGATCAGGCCGAAACCACAGTTGTCCCTCTCGAGGGATTTATCGTACAACATATTAGTGAACCTCCCCAGGCTCTGCGAGACTCTCACACCTTTTGCGAGGGGGCTTTTAGACGGAGAGGGCTCACATTTCCGCGCACTCTTGCGGTGCGTTGAATGCCTGAGTTTCTCGGTCAAAGGCCCCTCGTGACGGTTCTCACAAGTGGTGGTTGACTTGTTTTAATGAGGGAGTCTTCAATTACTGCATAAATATGACGAGTGATGCACCCGTCGAGATTGCTTCCAGCGGACTCCCAACTTAGCGAGAAAGCCTACACAGGTCAAATAGGTATTTAAGTTATATCAAAATGTGCATAAATGAGGTTATGGTATTGAAATAAAAGAACTTATTGGTGATTTTAAACCCGCATAGACGTTGCGGATAGGGGGCCGAAGTGTGAGCTGTCTCACTGTCCGGTAGCCACACTAACTATGCACCATGCTAGAAGAGACGATAATCGCAGTGTTTTATACTGCTAAAGGCCTGCCGCCTGTGCTTTGTGACTGTTTTTAACCAGACAGTAATAATGTACTAAGAGGGGGAGAATAATAAGAAATATTCATACAGTAAGAAGTGATTTTATTTGCAGTAATAATGAATAGTTATTCTTAATGTAAGTGATTCGCATTAAGGAGAATTTATGAAGAAAGGGCGGAATGACTGAGGATATTAGGGGCAAACCTGAATAGTTAAGGCGATCATTAATAATATCACACAGCTTATTAGTCAATATCTGCACGGATTTAAACTCCCTTGCACCATCACCAGCCCTGTCTGGGTGCAAAGCCTGCAGCAATAGCCGGCTCGCGGTTCTGACTCATCTTCGCCTCATTTCCGAGCATTATGCGGTATCATTTAATCGTCTTCGTTTTTAGGGAATGGTTATGAAGCAAATCCGAGTGTTAGCCCAGTATTACGTTGATCTGATGGTCAAGCTGGGATTGGTACGTTTTTCTTTGCTATTGGCATCCGCGCTAGTGGTGCTGGCGATGATTGTGCAAATGGCCGTGACCATGCTGCTGCGTGGGCAGGTTGATAGCATTGACGTGGTGCGTTCAATCTTCTTTGGTTTGCTGATAACCCCTTGGGCGGTCTATTTCCTCTCGGTGGTGGTCGAACAGCTGGAAGAGTCCCGTCAGCGTTTGTCGCGCTTGGTCGATAAGCTCGAAGAGATGCGCCATCGCGACCTGACCCTAAATCAGCAGCTGAAGGACAACATCACCCAGCTGAATCAGGAGATCGCCGACCGTATCAAGGCGGAAGAAGCGCGTTTGGCCGTGGTCGACAAGCTGAAACTCGAGATGCACCACCGCGAACAGGCGCAGATTGAACTGAGCCAGCAATCGGCTCTGCTCCGCTCCTTCCTCGATGCCTCGCCGGATTTGGTTTACTACCGCAACGAAGACAAGGAGTTCTCCGGCTGTAACCGCGCAATGGAGTTGCTGACCGGTAAAAGCGAGAAGCAGCTTATTGGGCTGACCCCCAATGATGTTTACAGCCCGGACATTGCCGAGAAAGTGGTGGAAACCGATGAGAAAGTCTTCCGCCACAATGTCTCTTTAACCTACGAGCAGTGGCTGGTGTATCCCGACGGGCGCAAAGCCTGTTTCGAGCTGCGCAAAGTGCCGTTTTATGACCGTATCGGTAAGCGCCACGGCCTGATGGGCTTCGGGCGTGATATTACCGAGCGTAAGCGCTATCAGGACGCGCTGGAGAACGCCAGCAGGGAAAAGACCACCTTTATCTCTACTATCAGCCACGAGCTGCGTACGCCGCTTAACGGCATCGTGGGGCTGAGCCGCATCCTGCTCGACACTCATCTGAACGAAGAGCAGCACAACTATCTGAAAACCATTCACGTCAGCGCCATCACCCTTGGTAACATTTTCAATGACATCATTGAGATGGATAAGCTCGAGCGCCGCAAAGTGCAGTTGGATAACCAGCCGGTGGACTTCACCGGTTTCCTGTCGGATCTGGAAAATCTCTCCGGCTTGCTGGTTCAGCCTAAAGGCCTGAAGTTCGTGATGCAGCCCGATTTGCCGATGCCAGACAAAATCGTTACCGACGGCACCCGTTTGCGACAAATCCTGTGGAATCTGATTGGTAACGCGGTCAAGTTCACTCACGACGGCGAAATCGTGGTGCGCGTCCATCACGACGGCAGCGAGCATCTGCGCTTTGAAGTGCAGGATTCGGGAATGGGCATTCCGAAAGATGAACAAGAGAAGATCTTCGCCATGTATTACCAGGTGAAAGATAAGAACGGCGGCAAGCCCGCCACCGGCACCGGGATTGGCCTGGCGGTGTCGAAACGCCTGGCGCAAAGCATGGGCGGCGATATCACCGTATGCAGCGAAAAGGGACAGGGTTCTTGCTTCACGCTGAGCGTTATCGCGCCTACGCTTGATGAACCCGTCGCCGAGAGCGAAGAGGAAGAGGATCTGCCGCTGCCGGCGCTGAACGTGCTGCTGGTGGAGGATATCGAGCTGAACGTCATCGTGGCGCGCTCGGTACTGGAGAAGCTCGGCAACAGCGTTGACGTGGCAATGAATGGCCACGACGCACTGCAAATGTTCGATCCGGACGAATACGATTTGGTGCTGCTCGACATTCAGCTACCGGACATGACCGGGCTGGATATCGCTCGCAAACTTCGTCAGGACTATGCCGGCCAGCATCTCCCACCGTTAGTGGCGTTGACCGCCAACGTGCTGAAAGACAAGAAAGAGTATCTCGATGCCGGTATGGATGACGTACTGAGTAAGCCGCTCTCCGTGGCGGCGCTGACTGCCATGATCCAGCAGTTTTGGGATCATCAACCTGAAGAATTGCCTACTGAGGAAAAAACCGTGGTCGCAAAAGCTAACGAGTCAGTGCTCGATGTCGCCATGCTGGAACAGTACATGGAGTTGGTTGGGCCGGGGCTGATTTACCAGAGTGCGGATATGTTTGAGAAAATGATGCCGGATTATCTCGCGGTGCTTGATTCCAACATGGTCGCCCGCGACCAAAAAGGCATTGCGGAAGAGGGCCATAAGATCAAAGGCGCGGCCGGGTCGGTAGGGCTTAAGCATCTACAAGTGCTAGCACAGCAAATTCAAACGCCGACATTGCCAGCTTGGTGGGATAACGTTCAGGAGTGGATCGATGAGTTGAAGCTTGAATGGCGTAATGATGTGCGAATTTTACGTGAATGGACGGCAAACGCTGAAAAAAAATAACCCCAGCCTAGGCCGGGGTGCGCGAATACTGCGCCAACACCAGGGAAATCGTTAACCCGCGTTAATTCTTAGGGTTTTGGTTTCGCAGGTTTTGGTCAATTCGACGTAAAGTCTAATACATATTCTATGAATCAACATAACAAATATAAGCGTTGCTGTTACAAGATTCATTAAAAACTGTGATGTAGATTAGTCTTTGTCTATACAAAACTACAAGTCTTTATCGCAGGATTTTTAGGAGAATACAAATGCAGGTTGTGGGTGTTTTCCTTTGTAGTCGTGATTTTTCTAATGGAACAGAGTTTTCAGACGCTTTTTTGACCGTTATGTCGGTGAGAAAACATACAGACAAGGCGCTGTTTATTGTTGCTAATGCCTCTGAACTCGCTGTTATTAAAGAGCTTATTGCAAAGTGTAACGTTAGCTTTACCGCTAACGAAAAAAAATCCTCATATTTTGATGATTATGAAATAATTTCACTCAAGGAATCGGTTCCTGAACAGCTCAGCGCGCTGATTTTTAGTGGCGGATTTGGAGTAGTTAGTCAGTTAACCACCTTCGAGAAAGATGGAAGCGATTACAGGATCGATGAACAACTGTTCACATTGGTGGATGAAATACATAAGAAACGTAAACCAATTGGCTTTGTCAGTCAGTCATCATTGTTAGCGCCGAAACTCTTTGATACATCAATAAGAGTTACCTTAGGAAAAGATGCCGATCGGGCGGAACTCCTTGATGCAATTGGTGCCGAGCCGGTTTTCTGTCCGGCGGATGATATTGTGGTCAATATGGAAATGCGGATTGTTAGCACTCCGGGGGGCTTGTCAGAAGATTCTGACACTCAAGCGGCTCTGGGGATTGATAAGCTGGTCAGATGTGTCATGGAATGGAGTGAATGAGGAAATCGTCTGGAATGGCTCTGCTTCGAGCCCCCTTAAAATGGTTAAAACGACTGGTAATTTTTGTTATCGGTGTATGGATTGCAGGGATCGTGCTGTTTTCCTTTTTGCCCGTTCCCTTTTCTGCTGTGATGGTCGAAAGGCAGATTTCGGCATGGCTGTCCGGGGATTTTGGCTATGTTTCACATTCTGACTGGGTACCGATGAGCGAAATATCGTCGCCAATGGCGCTAGCAGTCATGGCCGCAGAGGATCAGAAATTCCCTGAACACTGGGGTTTTGACGTTGATGCCATTCAATCCGTGCTCTCCAAAAGCGATCAGGAAAACGCCAGGATCCGTGGCGCATCGACGCTTTCTCAGCAAACTGCCAAAAATCTGTTTTTGTGGGATGGTCGCAGTTGGGTGCGCAAGGGGCTGGAAGCCGGTTTGACGGTAGGTATAGAAACCGTCTGGAGCAAACGCCGCATTCTCACGGTGTATCTGAATATTGTTGAGTTTGGCGACGGCGTGTTTGGCGTGGAAGAGGCGGCTCAGCACTTCTTCCATAAGCCTGCCAGCAGGCTGACAGCCTCACAAGCGGCGCTATTGGCCGCAGTGCTGCCTAACCCTCATCTGTTCAAGGTCAATGCGCCTTCGGCTTATGTGCTGCGCAGGCAGCAGTGGATTTTACGGCAGATGGGACAACTGGGCGGGGATGCTTTCTTAAAAGAGCATAACTTGCGTTAATCAGCAGTTAGCAAAGAAGAGACTTCTTCCGGCCCATCCCGCCGTAAAAGAGAGGGGAGGGGCCGGGTAACACTTAGCGTTTCTTGAGTAGCAGATAGATACTGATAAACAGGAACAGCGCGCTCGGCAGGATAGCGCCAAGGATCGGCGGAATGCTGTACACCAAGCTTAATGGGCCGAAAATCTGGTCCATCACGTAGAACAGGAAGCCGAAGCAGATCCCCGTCACCACGCGCACGCCCATAGGCACGCTGCGCAGCGGCCCGAAGATGAACGACAGGGCCATCAACATCATTACCGCGACTGACAATGGCGAGAAAATCTTACTCCACATATTGAGCTGATAACGCTTGGCCTCTTGCCCACTCTGCTGCAGGTATTTCACATAGTTGTGCAAGCCGCTAATCGACAGCGCGTCAGGGTCTAAAGCCACCACGCCCAGCTTGTCTGGCGTCAGATTGGTTTTCCATTCGCCAGTCAGGGTTTGCGAGCCGGTGATCTGCTTGCCGTCGGTGAGGATAGACTCATCCACCTGCGACAGTTTCCAGGTGCCATTTTCAAATGACGCGGAAGAGGCATAGCGAACGGACTGCAGCTTATTGTTGTTATCGAAGTGGTAGATGTTCACGCCGGTGATTTCATTGTCACCCGCGACACGTTCGATAAAGATAAAGTCTTTGCCATCTTTCGCCCACAGGCCGCTCTGGGTGGAGAGCAACGAACCGCCGTACATTTGCTGTGCGCGGTAGTTTCTCGCCATCTGCTCGCCCTGCGGCGCCACCCATTCGCCGATTGCCATGGTTAGCAGGACCAGCGGAATGGCCGTCTTCATCACGGAAGAAGCAATTTGCATACGGGTGAAGCCCGAAGCCTGCATGACCACCAGTTCACTACGAGTTGCCAAGGTGCCCAAGCCCAAGAGTGCGCCTAACAGGGCCGCCATCGGGAAGAAGATCTCGATATCTTTTGGCACGCTGAGCAGGGTATAGAGGCCCGCGCCCGCCGCAGAATAGCCACCCTGACCGACTTTACGCAGCTGGTCGACGAATTTGATAATGCCCGACAGCGACACCAGCATGAACAACGTCATCATGATGGTGTTGAAGATCGTGCGGCCGATATAGCGGTCTAATACTCCAAACATCAGGCTCTCCCTCTCAAGCGCGCGCGAATCTTACGCATCGGCAACGTGTCCCACATGTTCAGCACCAGTGCTAATAAGAAGTAGGCGAGGTTGGTCACCCACATCCATATCATTGGGTCCAGTTTGTCTTTCGCACCGTTAGAGCGCAGAGAGCTTTGCAGCAGGAAGAAAATCAAATACAGCATGATGGCTGGCAGCATACTGAGCACGCGGCCCTGGCGCGGGTTGACCACGCTGAGTGGCACCACCAGTAACGCCATGATGAACACGGAAGCAACCAGCGTCAGACGCCAGTGGAATTCAGAACGCGCCTCGGGCAAATCTGAGTGCCACAGCTGTTGCATCGACATCTGGTCGGAATCGCTGGTGTCGAGCGCAACCGCCTGATGACCAATGACCGCCAGATAATTGACGAAATCAGTGATACGGAAGTCACGCAGCAGGGCGGTACCTTCGTAGCGCGTGCCCTGGTCCAGCGTCACCATCTGTGAGCCGTCCGGGCGCTGTTCCATATGGCCTTTATCTGCGACCACTACCGACGGGCGCTGATTGCCGTTCGGGCGCAGCTGCGCCAGGAACACGTTGTGGAATTCTTTACCTTTCACGTTACCAACGAACAGCACGGCATTGCCGTCCTGAGCCTGTTGGAACTGGCCTTCGACCATGGCCGCCATGCTTGGGTTGGCTTTCGCTTCGGCTAACACTTCGTCTTGATGCTTGGATGACCAAGGGCTAACCCAGAAGGCGTTGATCCCTGCAAAAACAGAGGTAAATAAAGCCAGACATAGCGCAGCAAGGATTAATGAACGTTTACCAAGGCCGCAGGCGTGCATAACAGTGATTTCACTGTCTGTATAAAGTTTGCCCAATGTCATCAATAAGCCGAGGAACAGACTTAAAGGCAAGATGAGCTGTGCCATTTCCGGCACGCCTAAGCCCAGCAGAGAAAGGACTAAATTTGTTGGGATATCGCCATCAACCGCCGCGCCCAGAACCCTGACTAACTTCTGACAAAAGAAGATCAGCAGCAGGATAAAGAGAATTGCGATTTGGCTCTTGAAGGTTTCCCTAACCAGATATCTAATGATGATCACGCTTAATACGCCTGTGATAACTTGTCTTTTTGCAGGAAAATCGATAGTTTCATCGCTAATCCGCCATTTATTCTCATCATATGGCAACCTTCACAGCTAAAATAGTATTACAACACCGAGAATTGGGGTGTCCTATAGGAACATGCTTATAGCCGCCAAAATAAAAACTAACGCCGTTCAGGTTAACACAGGTCGTTAACACAGTGACGGGAGATGTCTCCGGCCTATTCATTCTAGCCGCAGCCCCCGCCGTTGTCTTTAAGATTCAGGAGAGTGCATGGAGTTCAGTGTAAAAAGCGGTAGCCCGGAAAAACAGCGCAGTGCCTGTATTGTAGTCGGCGTTTTTGAACCTCGCCGCTTGTCACCTATTGCCGAACAGCTCGACAAAATCAGTGATGGCTACATCAGCGCCTTGCTCCGCCGTGGCGAACTCGAGGGTAAAGTCGGCCAAACTCTGCTGCTGCATCATGTTCCGAACATTCTTTCCGAACGCATCCTGTTGATCGGTTGCGGGAAAGAGCGCGAGCTTGATGAGCGCCAGTACAAACAGGTGATCCAAAAAACCATCAACACCCTGAACGACACGGGTTCGATGGAAGCCGTCTGTTTCCTGACCGAATTGCATGTCAAAGGGCGTAATACCTATTGGAAAGTGCGTCAGGCGGTCGAAACCTCCAAAGAGTCGCTTTACACCTTCGATCAGTTGAAAAGCAACAAAACCGAGCCGCGCCGTCCGCTGCGTAAGATGGTCTTCAACGTGCCAACGCGCCGCGAATTGACCAGCGGCGAGCGCGCTATTCAGCACGGTCTGGCCGTGGCTGCGGGTATCAAAGCTGCCAAAGACCTCAGCAACATGCCACCAAACATCTGTAACGCGGCTTACCTGGCTTCTCAGGCTCGCCAACTGGCAGATGCGTTTAGCACCAACATCACCACCCGCGTCATCGGCGAACAGCAGATGAAAGAGCTGGGCATGAATGCCTATCTGGCGGTGGGTCATGGTTCTAAAAACGAATCCTTGATGTCCGTGATGGAATATAAAGGCAATCCCAATCCAGACGCTAAGCCTATCGTGCTCGTCGGTAAAGGTTTGACCTTCGACTCCGGCGGTATTTCCATTAAGCCTGCGGCTGATATGGATGAGATGAAGTACGACATGTGTGGTGCCGCAGCAGTTTATGGTGCGATGCGCGTGGTGGCCGAACTCAACCTGCCGTTGAACGTGATAGGCGTGTTGGCGGGCTGTGAAAACATGCCGGGTGGTCAGGCATTCCGTCCGGGCGACATTCTGACCACGATGTCCGGCCAGACGGTAGAAGTGCTCAATACCGATGCCGAAGGCCGCCTGGTGTTGTGCGACGCCCTGACCTACGTCGAGCGCTTCGACCCTGAGCTGGTGATTGACGTGGCGACCCTGACCGGCGCATGCGTGATCGCATTGGGTCATCACATCACCGGTTTGCTGTCGAATCACAATCCGCTGGCCCATGAGCTGATTGGCGCGTCCGAGCAGTCGGGTGACCGCGCGTGGCGTTTGCCGCTGGCTGACGAGTATTACGAGCAGCTGGATTCCAACTTTGCTGATATGGCGAATATCGGTGGCCGTCCGGGTGGTGCTATCACCGCAGGCTGCTTCCTGTCGCGCTTTACCCGTAAATACAGCTGGGCCCATCTCGACATCGCCGGTACGGCATGGCGTTCAGGTAAGAACAAAGGCGCCACGGGCCGTCCTGTCGCTCTCCTGTCTCAGTTCTTGTTGAACCGCGCAGGGCTTGATGGCGACGATTGATCTCCCCATACACCCTAGCGATACCCAAAATCATTCGAGCTGTATCAAGGCGGCAACTGAATGAATCCCTGGGAGCTTACATCAAGTAAGTGACTAGGGTGAATGAAGGCAGCCAACGCAGAGACAGCTTGAAGGATGAAGGGGATCAGGTCGGTTAATTCCGGCCTGATTTATTTTGGTTAAATGCACTGGATAACTGATGAAACAAGCCACTTTTTTTCTGCTCGATACGCCCGATGGCGACACCGGCCTTAGCTCGCACGAAGCGCTGGCCTGTCAGATTGCCGCCGAACGCTGTCGCGCCGGGAAACGCGTTTTGCTGGCATGTGAAGATCAACAGCAGGCAGAACGTCTGGACGAAGCCTTATGGCAGCGCGACCCAAGCCAGTTCGTGCCGCACAATTTGGCCGGCGAAGGCCCAAAATTCGGTGCGCCGGTTGAGCTATGCTGGCCGGGAAAACGCGGTAACGCGCCGCGCGATCTCTTGATAAGCCTGCTGCCCCAGTTTGCAGATTTTGCTACTGCTTTCCATGAAGTGGTAGACTTCGTACCATACGAAGATTCCCTAAAACAGTTGGCGCGCGATCGCTATAAAGCGTATCGCAGCGTTGGCTTTACCTTGACCACGGCCACGCCGCCGTCGGTCACTACATCGACCGACTAAAAAAACGAAGCGAAATGGATAAGACATATAACCCGCAAGATATCGAGCAACCGCTTTACGAGCACTGGGAAGAACAGGGCTATTTCAAGCCGCATGGCGACACCAGTAAAGAAAGCTTTGCCATCATGATCCCGCCGCCGAACGTCACCGGTAGCTTGCACATGGGTCACGCTTTCCAGCAAACCATCATGGACGCCATGATCCGCTATCAGCGTATGCAGGGTAAAAACACGCTGTGGCAGGCGGGTACTGACCATGCGGGTATCGCAACGCAGATGGTGGTTGAACGCAAAATTGCTGCCGAAGAAGGTAAAACGCGCCACGACTACGGTCGCGATGCTTTCATCGACAAAATCTGGGAGTGGAAAGCCGAATCCGGTGGCACCATTACTCGCCAGATGCGCCGTCTGGGCGACTCCGTGGACTGGGAGCGCGAGCGCTTCACCATGGATGATGGCCTGTCTGACGCCGTGCGCGAAGTCTTTGTGCGCCTGTATAAAGAGGACCTGATTTACCGCGGCAAACGTCTGGTGAACTGGGACCCGAAACTGCGTACTGCGATTTCTGACCTTGAAGTTGAAAACCGCGAATCCAAAGGTTCCATGTGGCACCTGCGTTATCCGCTGGCTGACGGCGCGAAAACGGCCGAAGGTAACGACTATCTGGTGGTGGCGACGACGCGTCCTGAAACCATGCTGGGTGATACCGGCGTGGCCGTTAATCCAGAAGATCCGCGCTACAAAGATTTGATTGGCAAAGAGATTATTCTGCCGCTGGTTGGCCGTCGTATTCCTATCGTGGGTGATGAACACGCCGATATGGAAAAAGGCACCGGCTGCGTGAAAATCACGCCAGCCCACGACTTTAACGACTACGAAGTGGGTAAACGTCACGGCTTGCCGATGATCAACATCCTGACCTTCGATGGCGATGTTCGCCAGACAGCCGAAGTTTTCGACACTAACGGTGAAGAGAGCGACGCGTGCAGCAATGAAATCCCAGAAGCCTTCCGCGGCCTAGAGCGTTTTGCCGCGCGTAAAGCCGTGGTTGCTGCTTTCGACGAAGCTGGCCTGCTGGAAGAGATCAAACCTCACGAGCTGACCGTGCCTTATGGCGATCGCGGTGGCGTGGTTATCGAGCCAATGCTGACCGACCAATGGTATGTGCGCACAGCCCCGCTGGCGAAAGTGGCGGTAGAAGCCGTTGAGCAGGGTGAGATCCAGTTCGTGCCTAAGCAGTACGAAAACATGTATTTCAGCTGGATGCGTGACATTCAGGACTGGTGTATTTCCCGCCAGCTGTGGTGGGGCCACCGTATCCCTGCGTGGTACGACGCCGAAGGCAACGTTTACGTTGGCCGCGACGAAGCTGAAGTGCGCAGCGAAAACAATCTGGGCGCAGACGTCGTGCTGACCCAAGACGAAGATGTGCTCGACACTTGGTTCTCTTCTGGCCTGTGGACCTTCTCCACGCTGGGCTGGCCGAACCAAACTGCCGATCTGAAAGCTTTCCACCCGTCGAGCGTCGTGGTCAGCGGCTTCGACATCATCTTCTTCTGGATCGCGCGCATGATCATGATGACCATGCACTTCGTGAAAGATGAAAACGGCAAGCCGCAGGTTCCATTCCACACGGTCTACATGACCGGGCTTATCCGCGACGACGAAGGGCAGAAGATGTCTAAGTCGAAAGGTAACGTAATCGATCCATTAGATATGATTGACGGCATTTCGCTGGAAGACCTGCTGGAAAAACGTACCGGTAACATGATGCAGCCACAGCTGGCGGAGAAAATCCGTAAGCGCACCGAGAAGCAGTTCCCGAACGGCATCGAGCCGCACGGTACTGATGCCCTGCGCTTCACACTGGCCGCGCTGGCTTCAACCGGCCGTGATATCAACTGGGACATGAAGCGTCTCGAGGGTTATCGCAACTTCTGTAATAAGCTGTGGAACGCTAGCCGCTTCGTGCTGATGAACACAGAAGATCAAGATTGCGGCCTGAACGGCGGCGAGCTTGAGCTGTCTCTGGCTGATCGTTGGATCCTGGCTGAATACAACCGCACGGTGAAAGCTTACCGTGACGCAATGGACGGCTACCGCTTCGACTTAGCGGCCAGCATTCTGTATGAATTCACCTGGAACCAGTTCTGCGACTGGTATCTGGAACTCACCAAGCCGGTAATGAATGGCGGCAGCGAAGCACAGCTGCGCGGCACCCGTCATACGCTGGTGGAAGTGCTGGAAGGCCTGCTGCGCCTGGCGCATCCGATCATTCCATTCATTACAGAAACCATCTGGCAGCGCGTTAAAACGCTGAAAGGCATCACAGCTGAAACTATCATGCTGCAACCTTTCCCAGAGTATGACGCGGCTAAGGCTGACGAAAGCGCGCTGGCCGACCTTGAGTGGATCAAGCAGGCTATCATCGCTATCCGTAACGTTCGCGCCGAGATGAACCTCTCTCCGGGCAAACCTCTGGAGCTGCTGCTGCGTGGAGCAAGTGCAGATGCACAGCGTCGCGTTGAGCAGAACCTGAACTTCATCTCCTCGCTGGCACGTCTTGAGTCCATCACCGTGCTGCCTGCGGGCGATAAAGGCCCGGTTTCTATGACCAAGCTGGTGGACGGCGCTGAGTTGCTGATCCCAATGGCCGGTCTTATCGACAAAGCCGCTGAGCTGGCGCGTTTGGATAAAGAGATGGCGAAGATTGACGGCGAAATCGCGTCAATCGAAGGCAAGCTCTCCAACGAAGGCTTCGTGGCTCGTGCTCCAGAAGCGGTTGTTGCTAAAGAGCGTGAACGTCTGGTTGCCTGTGGCGAAGCCAAAGTTAAGCTGGCTGAGCAGAAAGCGACTATCGCCGCGCTGTAAGATATCGTGTCTAAGTGATGTTATGCAAAAGGCCGCTCACGCGGCCTTTTTTGTTGCAGCGGCGCAAGCTAAATTTATTGCGTATTTTAAAACGGCATCCGTGGCCCCGGCGTTGCATCATTGCGCGGTTAGGTGGTATTAATTCGGACTGATTGTGTTTTTATCATCATATTGAGTGAGCCTTATGTCTACCGCCACACCCCTCAACTTGCAGGTGCGTCTGATACGTCCTGAAGACAATGCCGCTATTGCGAATGTTATCCGCCAAGTCTCTGCCGAATTCGGCCTGACCGCCGACAAAGGCTACACGGTGGCGGATCCCAACCTTGACCATTTATATGAAAATTACAGCCAACCGCGCTGCGCATATTGGGTGGTGGAGCTGGATGGGCAGATCGCGGGCGGCGGCGGGGTCGCACCTCTACAGGGCGCAGAAGATGATTTGTGTGAATTACAGAAAATGTATTTCCACTCGGCATTGCGCGGGAAAGGTTTAGCCAAGAAATTAGCCTTACAGGCATTAGATTTTGCCCGCACCCAAGGCTTTGCACGCTGCTATTTAGAAACCACCGGCAGCCTGACGCAGGCCGTGGCTTTATATGAGCACTTAGGTTTTGTGCATATTGACGGACCATTAGGCAATACAGGTCATACTGATTGTGAAGTTACCATGCTTAAACTGCTATAATCAGGCACGATTAAGTTTGGATCGGCTAACTTTGGCACAGGCATCAGTATGTTCACTTATAAAGAAATTTCGACGCTGAACGAATTAGAATTGATGGTGTATAACACCATCATTAAAAACACGGATAAAGTCATGTATATGACTATCCGTGAACTCGCTGATGCTGCGGGCGTTTCCACCACCACCGTGCTGCGTTTTTGCAAGAAAATGAATTGCGACGGATATTCAGAATTCCGCATTCGCTTTAAGTTATATCTTGAACGTGATGAAAAGCCGCCGGTCTCTTTCGGTATTAGTGAGATTATTAGTTACTTCAAAAGTATTAATAATAGCGAGTTTGATGAGTTATTAGATAAAGCCGCTGCGCAAATTGCTTCCACCCGCAGAATTATATTTGTGGGCATTGGCACGTCGGGCGCTTTGGGTAAATATAGCGCGCGCTTTTTTTCTAATATTGGTAAGTTCAGCACTTATATTGATGACCCTTATTACCCAATTAATAGCGATATGTATCAGGATGCCATCGCGATTATTTTCTCGGTTTCTGGCGAGACAGAAGAGATCATCCGCATTGCCAGCCAGTTCAGTTTGCAGAATTGCAAAATTATCAGCCTGACCAACAGCGAAAGCTCCACGCTGGCCCGCATGGCGGACCTCAACATCTCTTACCACATGCCACCCATTCTGCTCGAAGGCCACTACAATATTACGACGCAGATCCCAGTTTTGTATATTATCGAAACTATCGGCAAAAAACTGCCGCCGCTAATTAATGAAAATATTATCAAACACCCTAAATAAAACAGGGTGTTTTAAATATGTAACATCTACCAAATAACCCGCTTTGTTATATCGTGACTTCAATTTCTTTTTTGCTAAACTCCCGTCCGAAGTATAAAAATAATAATCTCACCTCTCGTGCCAAAAGTTATACCCGCAGTGATTGACGTCTCAGCTAAGCAGCCAAAGCGCCAAATACCCCGGGTATTAGGAGAATAATAATGGCGATTGATTACGCTCAAACTGCTCAGGAAGTCGTAAAATATATTGGTGGCGATAATAATGTGATTAGCGTCACACATTGCGCAACCCGATTACGCTTTATTTTGAAAGATAATAGCATCGTCGATAAAGAGGAATTAAAACGCGTTAAAGGCGTTATTACCGTTATCGAAGCGGGCGGGCAGATGCAGGTGGTGATCGGCAACCACGTCAGCGATGCTTATAAACAGGTTCTGCGACTGATCACCGTTGACGAAAATGCCCCGGTCTCCGCGCCGAATGTTGGCATTGTCAGCCGGGTGATGGACGTCATTTCGAGTATTTTCACGCCATTCCTTTACCAACTCGCGGCCTGCGGTATTTTACAGGGGATCATCTCCTTCCTGGCCGCCGTCGGCATTATGGACTCCAGCAGCGGCACTTACCGCATCCTGAACTTTGTGTCGTGGACGGCATTCACCTTCCTGCCAGTGATGATCGCCTTTACGGCGGCTAAAAAATTCAACGTTCATCCATTCACCGCTGTTATCACCGCCTGTGCGCTGATCAGCCCTGACTACATGAACATGGTGACGGCGTTCAAAATCACCACTATCAACTCTGCGGATCCTGCGATGCAGCAATTGATGCGTGAAGCCGTTAGCAACCCGGAAATCGCCAATGCTCTGACCAATCTCGTGGGCATTCCGCTCTCCGCGCCGACGCTGGACTTCCTCGGCATTCCGGTGAAATACCTCAGCTACACCGCGTCAGTTATCCCCATCATTCTGATGGTTTGGGCGATGTCCTACGTTGAGCGTTTCTTCAATAAAATCCTGCCAGTGGTGATCCGCAACCTGTTCACCCCAATGTTCTGTATCGCGATTATGGTGCCGATGACCCTGCTGGTGTTTGGCCCGATTGGCAACCTGATTGGCGGCGCGATCGGCGGCGTTTATAACTACCTGTATCATCTCAGCCCGACCGTGGCAGGCTTCGTGGTGGGTGCCTTCTGGCAGCCGTTAGTCACCCTTGGCGTTCATTGGGGCATTACGCCGGTTACCGTCGGCAACTACGCAACCTTGGGTTATGACACCTTCACTGGCCTGCAGGCTTCTGCGGTATTCGCTATGACCGGCACCATGTTCGGCGTTTATCTGAAAACCCGTAGCCGTGAAATGAAAGGTATTTCACTGTCAGCGGGCGTAACCGGGCTGTTTGGGATCACCGAACCGGCTATCTATGGTGTGGCGCTGCGCCTGAAAAAACCTTTCCTGTGCAGCTGTGCTGCGGGCGGGATTGGCGGCGCGATTGCAGGCTCATTCAACGCCGTTTCATGGAGTTACTGCCTGCCGGGCATCGCGGTGCTGCCGGTGTTCTTCAAAGAAGGCCACATGCCGCAGTTCCTCGGATTCCTGCTTTCTATCACCGTGGCGTTCGTGCTCGGCGCGCTGTTCACCTATCTGGTCGGCTTTAAAGACGAAGTGGAAAGCCAACCCAAAAGCAGTGCCAAGGCGGCTGATACGACGGCGCCACAGGCCCAGTTGAATCAGGCTTAATCAGTATTTTGTAGATTGGGCGGGAGCTTCCCGCCCTGAATAAGGGAGAATTTGTATGAGAAGCAGCCAGCAATTACCGAAAGATTTTTTATGGGGCGGTGCCGTAGCCGCGCATCAGGTTGAAGGTGGCTGGGATAAGGGCGGTAAAGGCGTAAGTATCGCCGATGTGCTTTCCGGTGGCTCGCACGGCGTGGATCGCGTGAGAACCGATGGCGTGCTTGAAGGTTATCGCTATCCGAACCATGAAGCCGTCGATTTTTACTCGCACTATAAAGAAGACATCGCGCTATTTGCTGAGATGGGCTTCAAATGCTTCCGCACCTCGATTGCCTGGACCCGCATCTTCCCCAATGGTGATGAGGCCCAGCCAAACGAAGCTGGCCTGCAATTCTACGACAACATGTTTGACGAGCTGCTTAAGCACGGCATCGAGCCGGTTATCACCCTGTCTCACTTCGAGATGCCGTGGCATCTGGTAAAAGAGTACGGCGGCTGGAAAAACCGCAAAGTGGTGGATTTCTTTGTGAAGTTCAGTGAAGTGGTGCTGGAGCGTTATAAGCACAAAGTGAAGTACTGGATGACCTTCAACGAGATCAACAACCAGCGCAACTGGAAGTACCCGCTGTTCGGCTATTGCTGCTCCGGCGTAGTGTTCACCGAACACGAAAACCCGGAAGAGACCATGTATCAGGTGCTGCACCACCAGTTCGTGGCCAGTGCCAAAGTGGTGAAGCTGGGTCATGCCATTAACCCTGACTTCCAGATTGGCTGCATGGTGGCCATGGTGCCGCTGTATCCATTCTCCTGCCATCCGGACGACGTGATGTACTCGGTGGAGTCCATGCGTGAGCGCTTCCTGTTTGGCGATGTGCACATGCGCGGATACTACCCGTCCTACATTCTTAAAGAGTGGGAGCGTCGCGGCTTTAACATCCAGATGGAAGAGGGCGACGAACAAGCCCTGCGCGAAGGCTGCGCGGATTACATGGGGCTGAGCTATTACATGAGTAACGCGGTGTCGGCGCATAACCCGAGCGATGACAACGGCTTGTCTGGCTTTGCCGGCAGCGTGCCGAACCCGCACGTCAAGGCGTCCGACTGGGGCTGGCAGATTGACCCAGTAGGCCTGCGCTACTCGCTGAGCGTGCTGTACGAGCGTTATCAGAAGCCGCTGTTCATCGTCGAAAATGGCTTTGGCGCCATCGATAAGGCTTCTCCAGACGGCATGATCCACGATGACTACCGTATCGCCTACCTGAAAGCGCATATTGAGCAGATGAAGAAAGCGGTGTTTGAAGACGGCGTTGACCTGATGGGCTACACCCCTTGGGGCTGCATCGACTGCGTGTCCTTCACCACCGGCGAGTACAGCAAGCGCTACGGTTTTATCCACGTCGATAAAAACGATGACGGCAGCGGAACCATGGCCCGTTCGCGTAAACAGAGCTTTGAGTGGTACAAGAACGTGATTAGCAGCAATGGCGAAGTGCTTTAAGGCGAGATGTCAGACAAGCTGTTGAAAGTCAGAAAGAATTCAGGCCCGTTAAGGGCCTGAATGTTATGAGCGAAATGATTTACTTCACGTAGGTAAAGGCAGTGGTGACGTGTTTCACACCACTCACACCGGCTGCAATGCTCGCCGCCGATTTCCCCTCTTCCTGAGTTACCAGACCCAACAAGAAGACTTCGCCGTTTTCAGTGGTCACTTTCACATTGGAAGATTTCACCGAGTCGCTGGTCAGGATCTGCGAACGGACTTTGGTGGTGATCCACGTGTCCATCGATGCAGTGCCCATAGAGACAGGCTTGCCGGTACGGATTTCGTTGTAGACTTCGCTCGCGCCGTCAACACCCATGGTGATTTGCTTCGCGCGCGCGGCCATGTCTGGCGTTGGCGTCTGGCCGGTTAGCAAGACTTTGCCCTGATAGGCGGTCGCCACAATGCGAGCTTCATCTTTAAGCTGTTTATCTTTGCTAATGGCGTTAGACACGCGAGCTTCCAGCGTGCCGTCATCCACCTGAGTACCCACGGTACGTGGATCGGTGGTGGTTTTCGTTGCCACGCCCGCGACGCCAACAACGGCGGCCGCTACGCAGCCTTGTAATAGTAGGGCGCTTAACAATACTGCAAAGAGAGGACTCGCCTTCATTGGATCTCCTTAATCGTCCTGGTGAGGGAACAGCGTGTTATCAATCAGGTCACAGAGGCAGTTCACTGTGAGCATATGCATTTCCTGAATACGTGCGCTGCGATGGGACGGAATACGGATCTCAACATCGTGAGGCCCTAATAGACCGGCCAACTCACCGCCGTCATACCCTGTCAGTGCGACGATGGTCATGTCGCGGGTCACTGCTGCTTCAACCGCTTTGACAATATCACGGCTGTTACCGCGGGTGGAAATAGCCAGTAAAACGTCTCCAGCCTGCCCCAGCGCGCGAACCTGTTTGGCGTAGATTTCTTCATGCAGGCGATCGTTAGCGATAGCCGTCAGCACGATGTTATCCGCACATAGTGAGATTGCGGGTAAGCTTGGACGTTCAGTTTCAAAGCGATTAATCAGACTGGCTGAAAAATGCTGGGCATTCGCGGCGGAAGTACCATTACCGCAGCACAGTATCTTGTTACCGTTTAGCAGTGATTGCACCAGCGTCATTGCTGCGCGGGAAATCGCATCGGGCAGTGCTTCTGCGGCGGCAATCTGGGTTTGAATACTTTCAGTAAAGCAGGCTTTGATTCTATCCAGCACGTGATTTAGTCCAGTCAGTAAAATGTCGGCTGCGCTATGGCAGGCGTCAGTCTCAAAACAATCTTAATCCGCATTGAATGCATCACGCAGCCATTCTATCTGGCTACCCGTGATGGCTAAAACATCAAAACGGCAAGATGATGTGTCAAAGCTCGCATTTCTTCGTGCAAGCCAAAAAGAGGCGGCTTGTAATAAACGCCGCTGTTTTTGATGCGTCACGCTGGCCGCGGCTCCGCCAAATAAGGCGTTGCGACGGTAGCGCACCTCAACAAACACGATGGTTTGCTGGTCGCGCATGATCAGGTCAATTTCACCCTGTCGGCAAGCCACGTTGGCCTCGACGAAAATTAACCCGGCTTTTTCGAGATAACGCCGGGCGAAGACTTCATAGTCTGCGCCACGTTCGCGCGTTGTCGCGTTTTTTTCTAACATCTATACATCCTTGTACTTAAAAAACGGGGTAAATCCGATACCCCGTTCACGCTTTCAGCTTTGTCTTAAACCTATGATTTAAGAAGAAACCGGCACCAGCGCGCCTTTACTGTACTGCAACCACGGCATTTTGCGATGGATCACGCAGTTTTGGTTCGCACTCAGCTGGCCGGTTTTGCCACTAATCTGGAAGCCTGGGATCTGGCGCATTTGTGAGAAGTGGTTTGCCAAGTCCCATGCGTCGATACCCATTGCGTAGAGGCGCACCAGCGAGTAGTCATTTTTGAACTGACCCGTAGCTTGCTGCATCAACGCCGGGTTGGTGCCCGCCAGCAGAGGAATATCGCTGAACTGCACGCCTTCCATCTCCAGACGGTAATCCGGGCCTGCGCCTGCCTGATAGCTGCGCGAACTGGCGTAGACAGCTGGCTTATTGCGGCCGCTGACAGCCAAATCAATCATCGGCTTAATCAGCGTCAGCTCGTCCTGCGTCGCCACGATATACACCGAATCTACATTACCCGATGCGCCGCCGCCGGTGGCCTGAGTGATCTGGTCATCGGTTGGTGGTGCCGGGATGGTGATGCCGCCAATGGTCACGCCCTGAGGCGCGGTCGCCGCCGCTTGCGCGCTGCTCGACACCGGCGTGCCGGTCAGACGAATGCCGCTGCGGATGGTGGATTTCAGTTCTGCATAAGAGCCAAGGCCCTGTTTCAGCACCGTTTGTCCACCCTGTTTCTGCCACTCATCGGCAAAAGCCTGAGCGATACGGTCGCCGAAGTTACCACGCGGCACCAACAGCAGCGGAGCCTGACGGTGCTGTTGCCACATATGGCGCGCGGCGTCCTGAGCTTCGTCTTCCGGAGAGAGCGCAAAGTAACAGATATTCGGGCTGCTTTTCTCAGTTTCTGGCTGATTCAGCGCTAAAACGTTTAATGGCGTTTGATCTGCCGCCAAACCGTTGACCTGATCCTTCAGCAATGGGCCGACGACGATAGTCGCGCCATCTTGCTGAGCCTGCGCGAGCAAGGCTGGGATTGGTTGGGTGCTGGTGTCATACACTTTCACCTGAGCACTTGGGTTAGCCGACGTGGTTGGCTGTGGGGCAGCCGGAGCTGCTGCAGTAGTGGCTGCCTGCTGCTCTTGATCCGCGCCGTCCTGCTGGGCCGAAGGGCTAACGGCGGCATTCGGGTCAACCGGAGCTGGAGCCGGTGCCGCGTTTGGATCTGCTGCTGGCTGCTGCTGCGCCGCAGGCTGAGCAGAAGGTAATCCGTTCATTGCCGCGTTGAAGCCTTGCTGAATGGCATTGCCATACACCTGCGCCGCGCCGCTCATCGGCAGGAACAAGGCAATCTTCTCCGTAGAAGAAGGTTGGAAGTTCAACACGCTGTTTAACTGAGTCGGCAGGCTCTTAGCCGCCGGGTTCACCGGATAGCGGCGCTGCCAGTCTTTAATACCGGCTTTCAGCAGGTCAGGGTCTTGCTTGTTGCTCTGCCAGACGCTGAGCAGGTCGAGCCAGCCTTGCAGGGTGTTTTCATTCGCATTGATGGTGATGTTGCTAACGTCCTGCGGCGTCATCTGAGTCAGCGCGGCCCAGGTGGCGTCAATGTTGTTCTGATGGGGTTTACCCTGTAACAGCGGCTCCTGAGCGATATAGGCACGCAGCAGGCCTAGGCTGGTGCGGCCTTGGCTGGCGTCGATTTGCGCCTGATAGAAGCGCGCCTGCTGGTCGCTGTTGAGGTTGGAGGGATCGATTTTGCTCAGCGTGGTGGCCGCCGCTGGGTAATTCTGCTGGGCGACCTGCACTTCGGCGCTCACCAACTGCTGCTCTTGCGCCTGCACGGCGGTCAGGTTTTGCGGCAAATTGGCCAGCTGATCGGCTGCCTGAGGCACTTTGCCTTCGCGCAACAGGGCACGAACTGCAAGTAATTGCCAGTCAGCCTTGGTATCATCACCGCTTTGCTGGGCCTGCTGCAGATAATAGTCTGAGCTGCCCGTCGCCTTCGCCTGAACGGTTTCAGTCGGCGCTTGCGGTGCCTGGCTCGAACAACTGGCGAGAAGCATCGCCACGATAACGGCAGGGATCAAACGTCCCGTGCGGGTACGAAAAGTAGTTGAGGAAGGCATTCAGTTTCCAGTGATGTTTTTTTCAAGATGCTCAATATTAAATCGGCAATCCGGATGAAACAATGAATCAACACGATCAAGCAGATATTTCTGCATCAACGCTGTACATCGTACCGACACCAATCGGCAATTTAGGGGACATTACCCAGCGTGCATTGGCGGTGCTCAGCAGCGTAGATTTGATTGCGGCGGAGGATACCCGCCATACCGGATTACTGCTGCAACACTTCGCCATTAGCGCCAAAATGTACCCTTTGCATGACCATAATGAGCAGCAAAAAGCCGAGCATTTATTAGCAAAATTGCAGAGTGGTCAAAGCATTGCGTTAGTTTCCGATGCCGGAACGCCGCTGATTAACGACCCCGGCTACCATCTGGTGCGTCGCTGCCGTGAAGCCGGTATTCGTGTGGTTCCTTTGCCGGGGGCCTGTGCCGCGATTGCGGCTCTGAGCGCCGCCGGTTTGCCTTCGGATAAATTCTGTTACGAGGGTTTTCTGCCTGCGAAAACAAAATCACGAAAAGATGCCCTTCAGGCACTGATTGAAGAGCCTCGCACCCTGATCTTCTACGAATCCACTCATCGCCTGCTCGACAGCCTGCAAGATATGGTGGAAGTCTGGGGGCCAGATCGCTATGTCGTGCTGGCGCGCGAAATCACTAAAACCTGGGAAAACATCCGTGGTGACGCCGTGGGCGCGCTGCTCGACTGGGTAAAAGAAGATGAAACCCGCAAACGTGGCGAAATGGTGCTGATTGTCGAAGGCCATAAAGTAGATACCGAAGCCTTACCGGCTGAGGCACTGCGCACGCTGGCGCTGCTACAAAAAGAGTTACCGCTGAAAAAGGCCGCCTCGCTGGCCGCCGAGATCCACGGCGTGAAGAAGAATGCGTTGTATAAATACGCACTCGACCAGCAAGAGGGTGACAAGTAGGCCATTATGGCCTATCATCCGCGCCGGAGTTGACCAGACAGTCGCCGCTTCGTTGCCGTCCCTTTCGGGGGAGACAGATGAAGGGGAGGAAAGTCCGGGCTCCATAGGGCAGGGTGCCAGGTAACGCCTGGGAAGCGCGAGCTTACGACAAGTGCAACAGAGAGCAAACCGCCGATGGCCCACGCAAGTGGGATCAGGTAAGGGTGAAAGGGTGCGGTAAGAGCGCACCGCGCGGCTGGCAACAGTTCGTGGCATGGTAAACTCCACCCGGAGCAAGGCCAAATAGGGGTTCACATGGTACGGCCCGTACTGAACCCGGGTAGGCTGCTTGAGCCAGTGAGCGATTGCTGGCCTAGATGAATGACTGTCCACGACAGAACCCGGCTTAACGGTCAACTCCTCCAATACGAAAAGGCCCGTGTAACGCAAGTTACACGGGCCTTCTTCATTTATGGCGTTTCGCGGTGAAGCTTATTGCGTCACACCGGCAGGTCGATCAGCAGGGCGCGCAGCGGGGTGCTGGCGGTCAGGCTGATTTCTGACTCACCTTGGATAAACGCGCCGTCGCCACACACCAGCTTCTGCTTCTCCTGACTCTCTGCGCCCAGGGCGTCGATGCGGCCGTGAATCGATTGCAAATAGGCTCGCGTGCCGCGTATCGGTAGAGTAATGCTCTCGCCTTCGCCCAGCTCAATATGATGGATCCACACCTGCTGGCGCAGCTGTAGGCTGCCTTTCTCGCCATCGGGCGATGCCAGCAACAGGTGCGGCTGCTGGCCGACCTTAAGCTGCTGGATCAGCGGATTTTCATGCTGCGGGCAGGCGTCCAGCCACAGCTGCATGCGGGTCAGAGGCTGGGTTGAACTCAGGTTCAGCTCGCTGTAAGCAACGTTATTCTGGGTTGAAAGCAGCACGGCTTCGCCCTCGTTGACGCGAACGCTATTGCCCTCGGCGTCGCGGTACTCCGCGCTGCCTTGCAGCACTAAATTCAGGATGTCGACGTGCGGGTAGGTGCGTGGCTGGAAGCTGGCACCCGGCGCCAGCACTTCCTGATTGAGAACGCGCAGTGACGCGTAGCCCATAAGTTTTGGGTCAAAATAGTGCCCAAATGAAAAGGTATAGCGCGCCTGAAGCCAACCAAAGTCAGCTGTGCCGCACTCTTTTGCAGTTCTGCTCTTAATCATTGCGGTCTGGCTCAGTTAAAAAAATTCCATACTTAAATGGTAAGCGTCTGGACGACTGATTGTTAGCCAGTTAATCTGGTCGGTATATTCAAATTTCCTGACAGAGAACCCCATGGCTAAGGATCGCGCACTCACACTTGAAGCACTCAGGGTCATGGATGCCATCGACCGGCGCGGCAGCTTTGCGGCGGCGGCAGACGAGCTAGGCCGCGTGCCTTCTGCATTGAGCTACACCATGCAGAAGTTGGAGGAAGAGCTGGACGTGGTGTTGTTTGACCGTTCAGGTCATCGGACAAAATTCACCAACGTTGGCCGCATGCTGCTCGAACGCGGCCGCGTTTTGCTCGAAGCCGCTGATAAACTTACCGTAGATGCCGAAGCGCTGGCGCGCGGTTGGGAAACCCAAATCACCATCGTTTGTGAAGCGCTGGTTCCCGCTACCCAGCTATTCCCGTTAATTGAAAAGCTGGCGCTGAAAGCCAACACGCAGGTATCGCTGATAACCGAAGTGCTAGCCGGTGCCTGGGAGCGTCTTGAGCAGGGCCGCGCCGACATTGTTATCGCGCCGGATATGCACTTCCGCTCATCGTCTGAAATCAACAGCCGCAAGCTCTATAAGCTGATGAGTGTCTATGTCGCCGCGCCGGATCACCCAATTCATCTGGAAGCCGAGCCGCTGTCGGAAGTCAGCCGGGTGAAATATCGCGGCATCGCGGTGGCGGATACCGCCCGCGAGCGCCCGACCCTCACCGTGCAGCTGCTGGATAAACAGCAGCGTTTAACCGTCAGTACCATTGAAGAGAAGCGACAGGCGCTGTTGGCAGGTTTGGGTGTGGCGACGATGCCTTATCCGATGGTGGAAAAAGATATCGCCGAGGGGCGTCTGCGGGTGGTGAGCGCGGAGTACAACCGCGAGGCGGAGATCATCATGGCGTGGCGCCGCGACAGCATGGGTGAAGCCAAGGCGTGGTTCCTGCGGGAAATCGCCAAGCTGCTTGCCACCCGCGACGCCAACTAGTCTTGCTCCCCCTCGCCAGAGGGGAAGCATGCGGCTTAGCTGAAACGCAGGTCGCGGCCGTGCTCGGCATCCAGATCCTGCGCCGGACCGGTGGAGATCACCCCGTGCGGATTGATGGTCGCGTGGCTGCGATAGTAATGATTGCGGATGTGCGCGAAGTCCACGGTTTCGGCAATGCCCGGCATTTGGTAGATGTCACGCAGGAAGCCGTAGAGGTTCGGGTAATCACTAATGCGATAGCGGTCGCACTTAAAGTGCGTGACGTACACCGGATCGAAGCGCACCAGTGTGGTCCACAGGCGCAAATCGGCCTCGGTTAGCTGGTTGCCGGTCAGGTAGCGATGTTTCTCCAGCAGGGCTTCGGCTCGGTCCAGCCCTTCAAATACCCCTTTTACCGCCTCGTCATAGGCTTCCTGCGAGGTAGCAAAACCCGCTTTATAGACGCCGTTGTTAATTAGTGGATAGACCCACTCATTCACTTCATCAATGGCCGAGCGCAGGTTTTCCGGGTAGTAATCCCCAGCGCGCGCGCCTTGGGCATCAAACGCGCTGTTGAACATACGGATGATGTCCGCCGATTCATTGCTGACGATGGTTTGCAGCTTTTTGTCCCACAGGATAGGCACGGTGACGCGCCCGGTGTAGTCCTTCTGCGCCCGCAGATAGATTTCATAGGCGAAGTTCAGGTGGTAAAGGTCATCGCCGGTCGCGGCAGGGAAGTCGGTGGCGAAGGTCCAGCCATTCTCCAGCATCAGCGGATGCACCACGGAAACTGGAATCAGCTTATCCAAGCCTTTCAGGGCGCGCATCAGTAAGGTGCGGTGCGCCCAGGGACAGGCGAGGGAGACATAAAGGTGATAGCGATTCGGCTCGGCGGCGAATCCGCTTTTGCCGTGCGGACCTGCCTCGCCGTTGGGGGTCACCCAATTGCGAAATTGCGATTCAGTGCGTTTGAAATGGCCGCCGGTAGATTTGGTGTCATACCAAACGTCATGCCATTTGCCTTCGACGAGTTGTCCCATGATCCCTCCTTTCCCATCATCCTTCGTGCTGAATCTTGGTGTACTGCATTGATGCAACGCGAATCATGCTGGGGAGATGTGCAGATAAGAAATAAAAAGGGCGAGGTGAATAATCACATCGCCCATCAGTCTATTGAGTATAGCGGCACATTCTTATGTGCGAACTGTTACCAGTTTTTCTTGATCAGGCGGTCGATGCTGATTGCGCCCGGACCCGCTACGAACAGGGCGAAGAAGCCACCGGCGATAGACAGGTTTTTCATGAACATCATCTGGTTTACGGCAACAGCAAAATCAGTGTGGAAGATCAGTGCAGTCAGGATGGTGAAGATTGCAGTGATAAACGCTGTAGTACGGGTCAGGAAGCCGAACAGAATGGCCAAGCCGCCGCCGAACTCAAGCAAAATGGTCAGTGGCAGCAGGAAAGATGGCACACCCATTGAGCTCATGTAAGCACCGGTTCCTGCGTAGTTGGTGATCTTGCCCCAGCCCGCAGTGATGAACAGAATCGGCATTAAGATACGAGCGATAAGCAGGACGGTATTGTTAACTTTGGTCATTTTCGACTCCGAAAAATGTTGCCCAAATTGGGCGACAATAATATTAACGGCACGTCCGGGTATTATCCCCAACCGTTACCGCGTCTGGTTGATGATGGGATAGTAAGGGGAAAGTTGAACAGTTGTTAGCAAGTAAAACTGTCTATTATTATCAAATAAATTGAACAGCGCGGCGGGAACTTAAAGAAACGGGCCAGTCGGAGAAACTCCGGACTGGCCCGTGGGGGAGCGCGTTGCGAGTTGATTAAAAATGAATTAGTCGATTTTAATCAATAAATTAGCGCTACGGCTTTATAAAGTTACGGCGGAAAAGCTGCACGGTGCCCCAGATACCAAAGGCGCGACGCGACCAGCGAACCACTTTACTTGGATGTCGGATGCCGTAAATCGCCAGAACGCTGGAACCCAGCACCAGGTATTTACGCATATCAATAAACTTCACCCAGCCGCGATCTACTTTTGCGGTTGCTTCGAGCCATTCGTGGCGGCCCGCAGACAACTCAGCGCGTTGGCGCTCGATTTTACGCAGCAGTTTTACTTTCTCGATAACGCGGTCAGGTGTGCTCATTGGTCATCCTTTTCCAGCAATGAACGGTCAATATCCAGCTGTTTACGCGTCATGCTCAACAAAGTTGAACGTTTCGCTTTCGACAGCGTCCAGAGACCTAATACCACCGCCAGGAACAGTAAAACGCCGGTGGTGGTGCCCATTGCAACAAGTCGATAAGCCGGGTCGATTGCCCAGAACAGCACAACCAATAGGCTCATTAAACCGAAAGCGGTAAAGATGAGGGTGATGCCCGCCATCAGCAAGAGTTGGAAAATATTGGCCTTTTCCTCTTCCAGCTCAATGACGGCCAGTCTGACACGCGTTTCAACCATGCCAACCAAAACGGTGACAATGCGTTGCGCCGTATCAAGTATCCCTTTGCCCGGTCCTTGTGGCGGAGTCTTTATCGGTTCAGCCATAATTAACGGCGGGCTAGCAGAACGCCAATGACTACGCCGACGGCAGCACCAATACCAACGCCAGTCCAAGGTTTGTCATGCACGTAATCATCAGCACGACCTGCGATTTCTTTCGAATGATGGGCCAGCTTATCGCCAGTATCACTCAGGCGAGAGCGGGTGTCTTTCAGCAGGCTTTCTGCCTTGCCGCGCAGCTTATCTAACTCTGCTTTTGGCTTATCGGTGGAAGTTTGAAGAACTTCTTCCAAAGTATCAGCCAACGATTTAAGTTCCGCGCGCAGATTTTCTGAGGTGGTGTTCTTAGCCATTTTTGTATCACTCCATACGTTAACTGATGCGAACTTTTAACATAGCGGATATCTGGGTTATCGCAACTTAGGCACCTGATTTAAGGACTAAAGCCCCCGATTTAAGGTTAAGCCTGAGTCAGATAACGCCATTTCACCGCTATGAACGGGGAAAATCGGTCTGACAGGGCTAATTATTGGCCCTGTGCTTCTTTCAATTCAGATTGTGCTTCGTCCAGCTTGTGCTGTTTCTTCTCGATCTTTTTGCTGTCGCCCGTGGCTTGGGCTTCTTTCAGCTCTTGCTCACGTTCCTGAACTTTTTCTTTCTTTTCAGCAACATGTTTTTCGTATTCGGCTTTGAGACCAGAGTCCGTGCAGTGCGCTTGGTTTTCGCTCAAGGCTTTTTGCAGGCCAGCGATCTGGTCTTTATTGTTGTGCTGATGTGCGTAATCAAGTTGGGTCTTGATTTGCTGTTGTTTAGCGGCGCAAGTCTGTGGCTGCGAAGCAGCGAGAGATGCGGCAGAAAATGCGAAAAGCGGTATAGCGAACAGCGCGGATAAACGCAGATTCATGAGGGTGTCTTCCTTAGTCATTGTGAAACGCTGGTGCATTTCTTCCGTAGGTAAAGCACTGAAAAACGTCTTATCGAAATGGGTCGATAGAAAAAATGCGCCGTCTTGGCACAGATAATTTTTCAATACAGTGGGATTAAGTATAACAGCAGATAATAGATGCGCTTAGGGGAGGATTCCGAAAGCGCGAGAGGGTTAACCTAATTTGAGCTGGTCGCGGGTGATTTTATGCACCCAGAGCTGGGATTGTGGCGGATCGCAGCGTTGGATGGAGAAGCCCAGCGGTAAGATATCCATCAAGGCGTGTTCCGCCAGTTCGCGCTGCTCCAGTGAGTCCAGTTCGACGATCAGCCCGTCCTGCACCGGCGTGATGCTCTGAATGCGAATGCCGCGCTGGTTCAGGCTTTGGTAAACATAAAAGCCGTCGGGCAGCGCCACGCCGGCCCGCACTGGGCGAATCTGCAGGGCGTTAGTGTTCTGCGGCATGCGGGCGACGGCAAATCCAATCACAATCGCCACCAACACCAGCGTCAGCAAGGTGATAGGCCACAGGATTGAGCGTTTAATCGGTTTGATTTTCACGGTGCCTTATCGCCCTTATTCTGACGATCGGCCTGCTTTTTACGCCACAGCAGCAGCAATGAGCCGCCAAGGCCACCCACCAGCAGCACCACCGGCAACAGCATCAGGCAGTTCATCAGCTGATCTTCGTACTTCAGGAACAGCGGCGTCTTACCCAAGAAATAGCCGAGGGTGGTCAAAATTAAGATCCACAGCAGGCCGCTCATCCAATTGAAGAACTGGAAACGCGCGTTGCTCAGCCCGGACAGGCCCGCGATGGTCGGTAATAAGGTTCTGACGAAGGCCAGAAAGCGGCCCACCAGCAGTGCGGAAAGCCCGTGGCGGTGGAACAGGTTGTGCGCGCGCTCGTGATACTGCACCGGGAGATGCGCCAGCCAGCCTTGCACTATTCGCGTATTGCCCAGCCACTTGCCCTGAATATAACTCAGCCAGCAGCCGAGGCTAGCGGCGGTGGTCAGCAGCACGATGGTAAGCGGGAAATTCATGGCGTCTTTAGCAATCAATACGCCGACTAAAATTAATAAGCTGTCGCCAGGCAGGAAGGCGGCGGGCAGCAGGCCGTTTTCGAGGAAGATAATCAAAAATAAAACGGTATATAACGTCCAGACCAGCGAAGGGTTGGCCAGAGTTTCATAATCTTGTTGCCATAAGGCATCGATAAGCGAACTAATGATTTCCATGTACTTTTGCGAAACTCCATCGTTTTCAGTTAACCCGCCTGAATCGACTACGGAGCAAGCATGCTCAACGCGAGACTTTCAGACCGAGAAGTACGCCTTTCCCTGGCGCTGCATTCGGGGCAAAAAGCCCAAAACGCCGTGAGTATTGATACATGCAGTATAGGAATTGATACAAAAGGCCGATTGATCACTGGCAATCAAATGCATCTTAAGTGCAAAAAAAACGTTGTAACCTTTATTTTCCTTAGTCTTTATGCGGGTATTTTGGACGATTCCTCGCATTAAGCGCATTTTATCGCTCGGCGCTTAGGTAATAAAAGTCGTCTAACTGTAACAAAACAACCACCTTTGAGACAGGTAAATATACCTGCTTGAGCGCATTGGTTTAAGTTCGCAACGCCATACGGGGCGCGCTTTTACACTGACTGACACAACTCGACAATGGCTGACAGGTAGAGGCTTATTTTTCTGACAAATGGGTAGGATTATTCAGAAGAAATTGATGAAAGCAGGTCGAGAAATCGGCCTGCTATAAGAGGCACTATTTGTTGTTTAGCGGAGTAGGGACATTGAGAGGTGGTGAATCGAGATGCACCACCGGGTTTTCTGAGTACATATAGCGATCAACGTTGAATTCAAAGTCATCGCTGGTGGCGCGGAACAGCATCTGCTTGGTGTTTTCCAGATGTTGCCACATCGCCAGCTTGGCGGCGTGCGGGTCGCGGCGGATCAGCGCCTTCAAAATTTTGTCGTGATCTTCACACCAGCCTTCGATCGATTTCTCATCAATATGTTCGTGCAGCTTGCGCCAGTAAGGGTTCTGCCGACGCTGGCTCCACATCTTCTCGACGATGGTCGCCATGGCGCTATTTTGGGTGGATTGCGCCACCTGAATGTGAAATTTCAAATCCCATTCTGAATCGCGAAAACGGTCTTCAAGCCGCGCCTGCTCTTGGATCTCCATCAGCCGGATAATGTCCTGCTTGGTGACCTGAGTCGCTGCAAACTCCGCGATATTGCTTTCAATCAGCTGGCGCGCCTGAAGCAGCTCAAAGGGGCCTGCCGCGCCGAAATCAAGGCCGGTACCGCCGCTGCCCGCCACCACCAGATGCTTCTGCTGGTTGGACATCACGTGAATGCCTGAGCCTTTGCGCACCTCCACGTAGCCTTCTACTTCGAGCATGATGATGGCTTCGCGCACCACGGTGCGGCTGACATTCATCTCTTCCGAAATCAGACGTTCGGCGGGCAATTTCTCGCCGACCGGATAAACGCCACCCTCAATTCTCTCTTTGAGCGTCGCGGCCAGTTGTTGATAAAGACGTCTGGTTTCAGTGGGTTCCATGATTTTACTCTTCATCACTTTGATAAATTGAATTGCGCGGGACTAGCGTTCCAAACTTGTTATACCAGTATACGAGGAAGTGCAGGGCGATGCACCGTGCAACTCAAGTGAAAACCGGTATGCCTTGCACAAGACATACCGGCGGAGACGAGTTTTAGACTTTCGCGGGCTGCAACGGCTGGGCAACAGGCTCAACCGCCGAGCGATTTTGCAATACGGTCCAGATAACAATCGCGCCGAGCAGGTCAAATACCGACAGCGCGGCAAACAGCGGGCTGAAGCCCAAGGTGTCAGCCAGTGCGCCCACCACTAAGGCGAACAGCGTGCTGGCGGTCCATGCTGCCATGCCGGTCAAACCATTGGCGGTCGCCACTTCGTTTCGGCCAAACACGTCAGAGGAGAGGGTGATCAGCGCGCCAGACAGCGACTGGTGGGCAAAGCCGCCGACGCACAACAGGGCGATGGCCGCGTAAGGGCTGGCGAACAGGCCAATCATCCCCGGACCAATCATCAGCAGCGCGCCCATGGTCACCACCAGTTTGCGCGAGACAATCAGGTTCACCTTGAAGTATTTCTGGAATAACGGCGGCAGATAGCCCCCCACGATGCAGCCTAAGTCGGCGAACAGCATCGGCATCCAGGCAAACATCGCAATATGCTTGAGGTCGAAGCCATAGGCTTTAAACATAAACAGTGGGATCCACGCGTTGAAGGTTCCCCACGCTGGTTCAGCCAGAAAACGCGGCAGCGCGATGCCCCAGAACTGGCGGTTACGCAGGATTTGCCATGCCGACATCTTCTTACTGTTTGAAGTTTGGTGCTGCGCTTCCTGACCACCCAGAATGTATTCGCGCTCAGGCTCGCTCAGCTTCTTCTGGTCTTTCGGGTGCTTATAAAACACCAGCCAGCACACCGCCCATACCAGACTCAGCACGCCGGTGATGATGAACGCCATCTGCCAACTGTGCATCACAATCGCCCACACTACCAGTGGTGGCGCAATCATGCCGCCGATGGAAGAGCCGACGTTGAAGTAGCCCACCGCGATGGAGCGCTCTTTGGCGGGGAACCACTCGCTGCTGGCTTTCAGGCCCGCCGGGATCATAGCCGCTTCTGCCATACCTACTGCGCCACGAGCGATAGCCAAGCCGCCCCAACTGCTGGCCAGCGCCGTCGCCATACAAAACAGCGCCCACATGATGGCAAACATGGCGTAGCCCACTTTGGTGCCCATCACGTCCAGCACGTAGCCCGCCACGGGTTGCATGATGGTGTAACAGGCTGAATAAGCAGCGATAATATAAGAATATTGTTGAGTGGTGATATGCAGTTGATCTTGTAATGTCGGTGCCGCCACGGCGATGGCATTACGTGTTAAATACCCCAGAACAGTACCGACGGTCACCAGTGCGATCATGTACCAGCGTAACCCTTTAATCTTACCCATTTCGTTCTCTCCAACCCAATGTAGTCGGCGATGGCTCGATACGGCCACGGCGCGAATAGCTCCGCCTGACGGCGGGCCTCGGCTTTATTGCTTCTTGGTTTTTTCTTTTGCCCAGCGAACGGTTCGCTAAAAAATGCCCAAACAACGGTGCCGTCGAGGTGGCAGGATCTCGACGGCACATTTGTTCGGGCAAAATTACGATAACTTGTCATACAGATTTAAAATTTGAATGACATCACAAAACCACATTTGAATAGTGTGGATAATGTGCGCTGGCTATATAAATTGATAAAATCCTTAAATATCAATAATTTTAAAGATTTTTTATTATTTCTCAGTCTATTGGCGAGCCGGGTTTAGCAAGAAATAGCGCTGGACGATAGCTTAAATTGGTGTGATAACTTTGCATCAAGAGAGATAACTCAAATTCACATCAAGGCGAGGAACCCCAAGATGGCGCAGTTTTTAACTGAAGATTTCCTGCTCGATACCGAAGTCGCACGTCGCCTGTACCACGACTATGCGAAAGATCAGCCGATTTTTGACTATCACTGTCACCTGCCGCCGGAACAGATTGCGCAGGACTATCAGTTTAAAAACCTCTACGACATCTGGCTGAAGGGGGATCACTACAAGTGGCGCGCCATGCGCACCAACGGCATGGCCGAGCGCCTGTGCACCGGCGACGCCAGCGACCGCGAGAAGTTTGATGCTTGGGCCGCCACCGTGCCTCACACCCTCGGTAACCCGCTCTATATCTGGACTCACCTTGAGCTGCGCCGCCCGTTCGGCATTATTGGCAAGCTGCTGTCGCCGAAAACTGCCGATGAAATTTGGGAGCGCGGCAATGAGCTGCTGGCACAGAAGAGCTTCAGCGCGCGCGGCATCATGAAGCAAATGAATGTGAAGATGGTCGGCACCACCGATGACCCGATTGACTCGCTGGAGCACCATAAAACCGTCGCCGAAGATGGCAATTTTGACATCAAAGTGCTGCCAAGCTGGCGTCCGGACAAGGCTTTCAACATTGATGCCGCTGGCTTCAACGATTACATCAAGCGCCTTGAGCAGACTTCAGATACCACCATTTCGCGTTTTAGCGATGTCTGCGACGCGCTGAAAAAACGCATGGATCACTTCGCGGCGCACGGCTGCAAGGTGTCAGACCACGCCCTGGACGTGGTGGTTTATGCCGAAGCTGACCCGGCCACGCTGGACGGCATTTTGTCTCGTCGCCTGAGCGGCAGCCTGCCGAGCAAAGAAGAGAGCGCGCAGTTCAAAACCGGCGTGTTGCTGTTCCTTGCTTCTGAATACCAGCGCCGCAACTGGGTGCAGCAGTACCACATCGGCGCGCTGCGTAATAACAACACCCGCATGTTTGAACTGCTGGGTGCCGACGTCGGCTTTGACTCTATTAATGACCAACCACTGGCCGAGCCGCTGTCGAAACTGCTGGGCGCGCAGGGGATGAACGGCGACTTGCCGAAAACCATTCTTTACTGCCTGAACCCGCGTGATAACGAAGTGCTGGCAACCATGGCGGTGAACTTCCAAGGCGACGGCATTCCGGGCAAAGTGCAGTTCGGCTCCGCGTGGTGGTTTAACGACCAAAAAGACGGCATGCAGCGCCAGATGATCCAGCTCGCCAACATGGGGCTGCTCAGCCGCTTCGTTGGCATGCTGACCGACAGCCGCAGCTTCCTGTCCTATACGCGCCATGAATACTTTCGCCGCATTCTTTGCCAGATGATAGGTCGCTGGGTGGAAGAGGGCGAAGCGCCAAATGACATCACGCTGCTCGGTAACATGGTGAAAAACATCTGTTTCGACAACGCCAAAAGCTACTTCGCGATTGAGCTTAACTGAGAGTGACGCACAGCATGACTGACACGGCGACTATGCAAAGCACCATTACTATTCACCCTGCTGATAATGTCGCCGTGGCACTGCGCGATCTCACCTGCGGAGAAATTACCGACACCGGCGCTGCTTTGCTGCAAGAGGTAGTGCGCGGCCACAAGTTTGCGCTACGCCCGATTGCCGCCGGAGAGCACATCATCAAATACGGCTTGCCGATTGGTCATGCGCTGGTGGACATCGCTGCCGGAGAACACATTCATTCGCAGAATGCCAAAACCAACCTCAGCGATCTCGACGCGTATCAGTATCAGCCGCAATTCGCCGCCGTGCCTGAACAAAAGGGCGATCGCGAGGTGCAGATTTACCGCCGCAAAAACGGGCAAGTCGGTATTCGCAACGAGCTGTGGCTGATCCCAACTGTCGGCTGCGTGAATGGCATCGCCAAGCAGATTCAGCAGCGTTTCCTCAAAGAAACTCAGCAGGCGGAAGGCATTGACGGGGTCTACCTGTTCACTCATCAGTTGGGCTGTTCGCAGCTCGGCGATGACCATATCAACACCCGCACTATGTTGCAGAACATGGTGCGCCACCCCAACGCGGGCGCGGTGCTGGTGATTGGTTTAGGCTGTGAAAACAATCAGGTGGACGTGTTCCGCGAAACCTTAGGAGAGGTCGATGAAGCTCGCGTGCGCTTTATGGCGTTGCAGAAATTCGATGACGAAGTTGAGGCGGGCGTCGCACGTTTGCACGAGCTTTACGCCGTGATGCGCAGTGACCAGCGCCAGCCGGGCAGGATGAGCGAGCTGAAATTCGGCTTAGAGTGCGGCGGGTCTGACGGACTGTCGGGCATCACCGCCAACCCGCTGCTCGGGCGTTTTTCGGATTACACCATTGCCAACGGCGGCACCACTGTGCTGACCGAAGTGCCGGAAATGTTCGGCGCGGAGCGCATTCTGATGAGCCGCTGCCGTGACGAGGCGACTTTCGACAAAACCGTCAGCATGGTGAATGACTTCAAGCAGTATTTCATTTCCCACAACCAGCCGATTTATGAAAACCCGTCGCCGGGCAACAAGGCGGGGGGCATCACTACCCTTGAGGAGAAGTCGCTGGGCTGTACGCAGAAAGCCGGGCATAGCCCGATTGTCGACGTGTTGAAGTATGGCGAACGCCTGACCGCGCACGGCCTGAACCTGCTGAGCGCGCCGGGCAATGACGCCGTCGCCACCAGCGCGCTGGCCGGAGCGGGCTGCCATATGGTGCTGTTCAGCACCGGGCGTGGCACGCCTTATGGCGGATTTGTGCCGACGGTAAAACTGGCGACCAACAGCGAACTGGCGGCCAAAAAGCCGCACTGGATCGACTTCGACGCCGGGCAGCTGATCCACGGCGTGAGCATGGATCAGCTGCTGGACAGCTTTGTGGATCTGATTGTGAAGATTGCCAGCGGCCAGCAGACCAAGAACGAGCTGAATGATTTTCGCGAGTTGGCGATTTTCAAAAGCGGCGTGACGCTGTAAACGTCAGAGAGAACGTGAGAGAAGGATCGGCCAGCGCCGATCCTTTTTTGATCAATCCAGCTTCAGCGGCGGCAACTGGGCAAAGATGCTCAGCAAACCTTCCCCCCAGCCTTTACGGATCATGTCGAAATAGGGATGTTCCTCCGTGACGCGGTACTGCTGCGCGGTGCTGAAACTGTCGGTCGGGTAGATCATCACGTCCAGCGGCAGGCCCACCGACAGATTACTGCGCAGGGTGGAATCCATCGAAATCAGCGCGCACTGCATAGCCTGTTCCAGCGGCGTGTTGTAAGTCAGCACGCGGTCGATAATCGGCTTACCGTACTTGCTTTCTCCCACCTGAAAATAGGGCGTGTCGTGGGTCGCTTCGATGAAATTGCCTTGCGGGTAAATGTGGAATAGCCGCAGCCCTTCGCCCTTAATCTGCCCGCCTAACAGCAAGTTACAGCTGAAATCGGTCATGCCACCCTGATTCGCGCCGCTGTCGCGGGCGATCACCTCTCTCACGGTTTCTCCCAGCAGGCTGGCAGCGTCGTACATCGACTCCACGTTGAGCATATTCTCGCGATCCGGGTCCAGACAGCGGCGGTGCAGCAGGCTGATGATGCTCTGTGTGGTCGCCAAATTTCCGGCACTTTGGATAACCAGCATCCTCTCATCGCTTTGATGAAAAACATGCAGTTTGCGGAAGGTGGAGATGTGGTCCACCCCGGCATTGGTGCGCGAATCTGAGACAAAAACCAGACCAGAGGACAAGCGCATGGCCACACAGTAAGTCATCGAAATCTACCTTTTCAGTAAGTCAGGGTCATTGGGGAATATCGAGCATTTGCACCGCCGCGACGGTATGCATATCTTCGCACCCTCCGCCTAACCGAACGCCACGCACCGGGCACGCATCAAGATAATCGATACCAATAGCGAGTTTCAAATGCTGATTCGGCTGGCAGGTATTGTTAGTCACGTCGAAGCTCTGCCAGTGTCCGTCGAGCCAGGCTTCGGCCCAGGCGTGCATCGCCACGTGGGTAGAATCCTCGGTGTAGAGATAGCCACTGACGTAGCGCGCCGGGATGCCCAAGCTGCGGCAGCAGGCGAGGAACACGTGGGTGTGGTCCTGACACACCCCCTGCTGGGCGGAAAACGCCTGCGAGGCGCTGTCTTTCACCGTGGTGGTGCCGGGGCTGTAAGGCATTTTCATCAACAGTTCGCCCATTAAGGCGCGCAGGCTTTCATGCTGGGCCTGCGGGCGATAATAGCGGCTGGCGAAGTCGCGGATCGCGCCGTCGGCCTGGGTCAGCGGGCTGGTGCGCAGGAACACCAGCGGCGATAAATGGCCGCAGTTGTCATCCTCCACGTTGTCTTCGATTTCCACCACGCCGTTAGCTTCAATGGTGATAGCCTGATGCGGCTGGTCCAGCGTCAGTACGTGCAGCACGTTGCCATAGGCGTCCAGCGTGCGGGTGGCGAACTCCGGCAGGGTTAAATCCCACGACAAAATCTTCTGATGGCTGGAGTCTTGCGGGGTGAGGCGCAGATACTGAGTGCTGCGTTTCACCTGCTGCGCATAGGTGTAATGCGTCTGATGACTGACATTAAGCTTCATTATTGGGCCTCCAGATAAGTGTGGTGAATGCTTTCGGCGATGGCACTGGTTTGGCTCAGGAATTGCGCCAGCCATTCGCGCAGGCCCACCTTCAGAATGTCGTCCAGCGTGCTGAAACGCAGTTCGGCGTGCAGGGTGTGGACCAGGCGGCGCGGCAAGTTGCCGGTGCGGCCGCCAATCAGCTCCAGCTGTTCGGCCATGATCTCCACGCAGGCCAGCAGCGAGCGGGGCAGTTCGCGGCGCAGGATCAGCAGATCGGCGATGGTTTCGCGGCTGATTTGCTGCTTATAAAGAGTATGGAAAGCCTCGCGGGCGCTAACCGCGCGCAGCAGGGTGTCCATCCGGTAATACTCGCGCACCGGGTCTTCATCGGCATCGAGCAGCTGGTTTTTGGCGTCCAGCAGCCGCGCCGTGCTGTCGGCGCGCTCGAGCATGGTGCCAAGGCGGATAAAATAGAGCGCGTCGCTGCGCAGCAGAGTGCCAAACATAGCCCCCCGAAACAGGTGCGAACGCTCCTTCACCCAGTCGAAAAAGGCGTCTGCGCCGACCGACGCCACGCCTTGGCGGCGGATCTGCTTCATCTCAATCCACGAGGCGTTAATGCTCTCCCACACTTCCGACGACAGGCTGCCGCGCACCGCGTGGGCGTTGTTCCACGCCATCTGCATACAGCTGAAGATGCTGCTGTGGTTAAGGCTGTCCAGCGCGAAGAAGTTGAGCAGGTTGCCCATAGTGACCTGCGGATAATTGTCGCTGAACAGCTGCCGGGTGCCTGTGAGGGTCAGCGGCACCAGTAAATCGTTCCGCTCATCTTCCAGCTGAGATTGGTCGCGAATCGACATCATCGACAGCTTGTTGGTGACGTCGAGTAGGCGGGCAATGTTCTCGGCGCGCTCCAGATAGCGCGCCATCCAGTACAGCTCGCTGGCGGTTCTGCTTAGCATGCGTCATCCTCCGCAACCTGGCCGTTGACCGGCTCATCCTCTAACACCCAAGTATCTTTGGTCCCGCCGCCCTGCGACGAGTTGACCACCAGCGAACCTTCAGCCAGCGCCACGCGGGTTAGGCCGCCGGGCACCAGACGGACTTCCGCGCCAGTCAGCGCAAAGGGGCGCAAGTCGATATGGCGCGGTGCCAGCCCGTTACCGACAAAGGTCGGGCAGGTGGAAAGTGCCAGCGTTTCCTGCGCGATGTAGTTCTGTGGGCGGGCTTTGAGCAGTTCGCGGAAACGTTCTATCTCGGCTTTGCTGGCCGTCGGCCCTATCAACATGCCGTAGCCGCCTGCGCCGTGAACCTCTTTCACCACCATTTTTTCCAGATTCGCCAGCACGAAGCTCAGGGCTTTTTCATCGCGGCACTGCCACGTCGGCACATTATTCAGGATCGGATCTTCCGCCAGATAGAAGCGGATCATCTCCGGCACATAAGGGTAGATGGACTTGTCGTCGGCGACGCCGGTGCCGATAGCGTTCGCCAGCACCACGCCCCCGGCGCGATAGACCGACAGCAGCCCCGGCACGCCGAGCATGGAGTCAGCGCGGAAGGCCAGCGGGTCGAGGAAGGCGTCATCAATGCGGCGGTAAATCACGTCGATTTTGCACGGGCCGGAGGTGGTACGCATAAAGACCGCGCCATCTTTGACAAACAAATCAACGCTTTCCACCAGCTCGACCCCCATCTGCTGGGCGAGGAAGCTGTGCTCGAAATAGGCGCTGTTGAAACGCCCCGGCGTCAGCACCACAACGGTTGGGTCATTGACCGGCGTGCTTTCACGCAGGGTTTGCAGCAGGTGGGAAGGGTAGCGCGACACCGGCGCGATGCGCTGCTCGGCGAACAGTTCAGGATAGAGCCGCATCATCATTTTGCGGTTTTCCATCATATAAGAGACGCCGGACGGCGTGCGCAGGTTGTCTTCCAGCACGTAATATTCGCCATCGCCGCCGCGCACCATGTCGGTTCCGGCGATGTGCGCATAGGTGTTGCGATGCAGATCTACCCCCTGCATGCAGGGCTGGTACTGCTCGTTGGCGAGCACCTGCTCGGCAGGCACGATGCCCGCCTTAAGGATCTTCTGGTCGTGATAGATATCATGCAGAAAGGCATTAAGTGCCTCAACGCGCTGGCGAATGCCGAGATCTAACATCTTCCATTCATTGGCTGGAATGATGCGCGGCACGCTGTCGAACGGGATCAGTCGCTCCGCGCCGTCATCTTCGCCATAAACATTAAAGGTAATCCCCACCCGGTGAAACAGCAGCGCGGCTTCCTCCTTCTTGCGCTGTACGGCCTGTTGATCTGCCTGCTGTAACCATTGCCAGTAAGCTTGATAGTGGTCGCGGTGTTGCCCCTGCGCCATTAGCATTTCATCAAAAAAGGGTGAATCAGAAAGCTCGATATTAATCATATTCACCTCACTGACAGGACGGGCTGCTTCATTGTTTTTCAATACGCATTAGTGATCAGGCATAAACCATGCCAGCGTGCATAAACCGCAGAAAACTCAGTAGAAAGAGGCTATTTCGCGCTATTTCAGTGCGCCAGATAAGGCGGCTGCCTGAATACAGGGCAGAAAATGGGCAGATGTCTTAAGTATGGTCGGTGATGAGGCAATAACAATGTGGCGGGAAATGGGGCAGAAAAAGGCATAAAAAAGCCAGCCCGCAGGCTGGCTATTGCACGGCGCGTGGGTCGAATTAACGACGAACGGCGATGGCTTCGATTTCGATTTTCACATCTTTCGGCAGACGAGCCACTTCAACACAAGAACGAGCCGGGAATGGCGCATTGTGCTCGGTGAAGAAAGCTTCGTAAGTGGCGTTAACCGTGGCGAAGTCATTCAGATCTTTAACGAAAACAGTGGTTTTCACGATGTCTGAGACCTTGAGGCCAGCGGCTTCCACGATCGCCTGAACGTTGACCAGAGACTGACGTGCCTGAGCGGCGATGTCATCGGCAACTGCACCGGTTTTTGGATCAACCGGGATCTGGCCGGAAGTGATGATCATGCTGCCCAGATCAACGCCCTGAACGTAAGGACCGATAGCTGCTGGTGCATTTTCAGTGCTAATTTCGCGGGACATAGTGTCTCCTGATTTAAGTGATAAGGAAGGATAGCTTGCCGACAGTATAAAGGGCGCAGATGAAAAGTCATTACGCCCGATCAGGTCACGGCTTATTCATCGCTGCTCATCACCACCTGATGCTCGAACTCTTTCTCGCAATATTTGCATTGCAGGTGCACTTCGCTCTGGCGCTGCTTGACGCTAAAGCTCGAGGCCACCGGCTCAGAGCGGCTGATGCAGTTGCTGTTCGGGCAGTGCAGCACGCCGTCGATACGGTCCGGCAGGCTGGGGGTCAGCTTCTTCACCACTTCGTAATCGTCGATGCGGTTCACCGTGGCTTTCGGCGCGTAAACCGCCAGCTGGTTGACCTGCTGCTCGGTCAGGAAGGTGTTTTCGATTTTAATAATGTCTTTGCGGCCCAGCTCGTTCGACGGCAGGTTCAGGCCAATGGTGATGCGCTGGTCGGTTTCAGTCAGCTTAAACAGTGACAGCAGCTTGAAGCCTACCTGAGCCGGAATATGGTCGATGACGGTGCCGCATTTGATGGCTTCAACCTGAAGTTTGTTATCGTGAGTCATGCTGTTATCTCCTCAAGTTTAGTGGGCAGTGTCGGCGTTAAGAACCAGTGCCAGCAAGGCTTGGCGGGCATAAATGCCGTTACCAGCTTGCTGGAAGTACCAGGCGTAAGGGGTTTTATCGACGTCGGTGGTGATCTCGTCGATGCGCGGCAACGGGTGCAGCACTTTCAGATGTGACTGGGCACTCTGTAGGTCATTGGCGCGCAGGATAAACTGGGCTTTGACGTTGGCGTACTCCGACGGGTCCAGACGCTCTTTCTGCACGCGAGTCATGTAGAGAATATCCAGCTCCGGCACCACTTCGTCGATGCTCTGATGCAGGCTGTACTCAATGCCTTTCTCTTCCAGCAGGGAGAGAATATAGCCCGGCATGGCCAGCGCGTCCGGGGCGATAAAGTAGAAACGGTTGCCTTTGAATTTCGCCAGCGCCTGCGCCAGCGAGTGGACGGTGCGGCCATATTTCAGGTCACCGACCATGGCTATTTTGATGTTGTCCAGACGGCCCTGAGTTTCGCGAATGGTGAACAGGTCGAGCAGGGTCTGCGTCGGGTGCTGGTTGGCACCGTCGCCGGCGTTGAGGATGGGAATGCCGCCGGAGAATTCAGTGGCTAAGCGCGCCGCGCCTTCCTGCGGGTGGCGCATCACGATGGCGTCCACGTAGGTGCCAATCACCGATATGGTGTCGGCCAGCGTTTCGCCTTTCTTACCAAGCGACGTGTTGGAGCCGTCGGCGAAACCGACCACCGAAGCGCCCAGACGGTGGATTGAGGTTTCGAACGATAAGCGCGTGCGGGTCGATGCTTCGAAGAAGCAGCTGGCAATCACTTTATGCTTCAACAGTTCAGGCTGTGGATTGGCTTTCAGGCTGGCCGCGGTGTCGAGCACCAGTTCTAACTCTTCACGACTGAGATCGTTAATCGAGATGATGTGTTTTTGGTACAGCGGATTAGCCATGACGTATTTCCTCAGCAGTTAGGGTTCTTAACCTCAAATTCTGGACAAAAAAAAGCCCCTTCAATGAGGGGCTTTCAATAATTCAGCAATGCAACGGAAGAACAACGGCAGCGGGCTGCCTTCAGGTACGGCGTGTTGAGCATGTTTTTTAACATCACAAACCTGACAATTGTTCATGGGTTCTCCCGGCAAATTGTGGCGCATTATACGCGCAGATTTTCGTGCTGCAAGCGAAAATCGGCCTGAATCGATTCTAAAAGCAAACGATTGGCAGCCCACTTACCGTTTGAAGATTTTCATTCTCCAGCGACGCATGCGGCCCAGACGCTCCGGAGCCTTCAGCTTGTGCTTGATCCACACCACCTGCCACGGCTGGAGGCGGGTTTGGCCGTCAAACGGCACATCGGCAATCAAATCCTTGCCTTCAATCGCCAGTTTAACCACCTGCGTTTGGTTGCTGATGTTGAACACGCAGGTGATTTTGTCTTCCGTCAGCGGATCATAGCGCTCCATGGCAAACAGCGATTTCCCCATGTCGAACACCCGCTGCCCGGCCTGTGGCGAGAAGGCCGGATGGGCGCGACGGTGCTTGATCAGATTACTCAGTCCGTAAAACACCTTTGAGCTCAGGCTGTCAGTTTTTTCCAGCCCGGCCTCCACTTGGTCTAGCTTGAGCTTCTTGCGGTTAATGCGGCGATTTAGCCCCGACTGGTGCATACCCTCGAGGTCATTTTCGCTGCCCAGCAGGCTGTGAATATAGATGGCCGGCACGCCGATGAAGGAGAGCAGCAGGGCCTGCGCCGCGAGGAATTTCCGCGCTTTGGTGTCGACGTCGTCATCCGGCTCGGTCAGAGCGCTGAGGAAGTTGATGTTCAACTCGTAGGGCGAGTGGGTGCCGTCGCCGTTGTCCTTGTAGGAGACGCGGCCCTCTTTGCGCAACGTCTCCTGCGCCATGTATTTGCGCTCGTCGTCGCTGAGGAAAGTTTCGGTCGGGCGCAGGCCGATGCCGTCATGGCTGGCTAAAAAGTTGAAATAGGTAGTTTCCGGGTAGCGCGCCTCGGCGTTGAGGCTCTGCGCCCACTGGGTCAGCGTGGTGGTGTCTTGGCGCAGGAAGGCATGCAGGGTCAGCGGCGGCAGCGGGAACTGGTACACCATGTGGGCTTCGTCGCCTTCGCCAAAGTAGCTGATGTTCTCGTGATGCGGCACGTTGGTTTCGGTGATGAGCCGCGTGCCGGGGATCACTTCATCCAGAATGGTGCGCCACACTTTGATGATGTTGTGCGCCTGCGGCATATGGATACAGCGAGTGCCGACCTCTTTCCAAATATAGCCAATGGCGTCGAGGCGAATCGACTGCCCGCCGCTGGCGGCGTATTGCAGCAGCACGTCGATGCTCTCCAGCAGCACCTGCGGGTTTTTGAAATTGATGTCGACCTGATCCTCGCTGAAGGTGGTCCACAGATACAGCTCGGTGCCGTCGGCTTTGATAAACGGCGTCAGCAGCGGCAGAGCGCGGGGGCGCACCACGCGGCTGTAATCCAGCTCCGGGTTGGAGTCGATAAAGTAATCTTTGTAGTAAGGATCGTCGTGCAGATAGCCCTTCATCCAGTCGCTGGATCGCGAAATGTGGTTGATCACGCAGTCGAACATCAGGTTGAAGTGGGAAGAGAGCTGGTGGATGTCCTGCCAACCGCCAAGATGTTCGTCAATCCGGCGATAGTCGATGACGCTGAAACCATCATCCGAGCTGTAGGGATACATCGGTAAGATATGGATATCGCTGATGATTTCGCGCAGATACTTGTCGGCAAAATGATTCAGGGTCGCCAGCGGTTTCTGCTCGCCGTGGCTGATATTGTCGCCATAGGTGATGAGGTAAATGTTGGTGCCATCGACCCAATCCTGAGTGCGGTGTTTGCCGTAATTCCATTTTTCGGCCAGTTGCAGGATCTGTTTCAGTAAATCGGCAATGTGTTCTCTGGGATAGATCCGGCTCAGTAAACTTTCCAGTCGCAAGACATATTCCAAATTGACTGATTTCATATCGTTTCCCTTTTCTTTATCACTCCAAAAGATGGCAAAAGAAGCGGCGCATAATGAAAAGGTTAGTTGAAAATGGGGCGTTCAGGCGGGGATTGGCCATGAAAAACTGCAATGTTGTGTAAAAGGGTATGTGCGAAGCTGGAGGAAATAACCTGACGCGCGAGGATTGTCGCGTCAGGCCGAAGGCGAATCAGAGTGAACCAAGAGTGGCGACCATCACTGCTTTGATGGTGTGCAGGCGGTTTTCAGCCTGATCAAAGACCACGCTGTGCGCCGACTCGAACACTTCGTCGGTCACTTCCATCCCGCCGTGCAGGTTGTACTCTTCCGCCATCTGGCGGCCGAGGGTAGTCTGGTCGTCATGGAAGGCGGGCAGGCAGTGAAGGAATTTCACCTGCGGGTTGCCGGTCAGGGCCAGCATGGCGCTGTTCACCTGATAGTCACGCAGCAGGCTAATGCGTTGTTTCCACGTCTCTTTTGGCTCACCCATTGATACCCAAACGTCGGTATAGAGGAAATCCGCGCCTTTCACGCCCGCCGCAATGTCTTCGGTTAGAGTGATGTTGCCGCCGTTTTCCTGCGCCAGCTTCTTACAGGTTTCCACCAGCTCGGCTTCAGGCCAGCAGGCGGTCGGCGCGACCAGACGGAGGTCCAAACCGCAGAGCGCGGCGGCTTCCAGCAGGGTATTACCCATGTTGTTGCGCGCGTCGCCCAGATAGGCCAGCGTCATTTGTGACAGAGATTTGCCCGGCAGATGCTCTTGCATGGTCAGCAGGTCGGCCAGCAGCTGAGTCGGGTGAAATTCCGTCGTCAGGCCATTCCACACCGGCACGCCGGAGAACTCCGCCAGCGTCTCAACTTTATCCTGACCAAAACCGCGATATTGAATACCGTCATACATTCTGCCCAGCACGCGGGCGGTGTCTTTCATTGACTCTTTGTGACCAATTTGGCTGCCACTTGGGCCGAGGTAGGTGACGTTAGCACCCTGATCATAGGCGGCAACTTCGAAAGAGCATCGGGTGCGGGTTGAGTCTTTTTCGAAGATGAGCGCGATGTTTTTCCCTTGCAGATGGGCTTTTTCGCTGCCGTTTTTCTTATCGGCTTTCAGCTCGGCGGAGAGCTGGAGAAGGGATGAAATCTCCGACGGGGTAAAATCCAGTAACCTGAGAAAATGACGTTTACTCAACAGACTCATGGTGTTCCTCTCCAATGCCTTTGCATTCTTTAGTGAATTAAAATTCAATTTATATGTATGAATATGCAATTACAACCCCGTCGTTAAAACTTTATAGTGGAGGCTGGCCCCGCGCTGTGTGAAAATGGTCTAGAGAAACGTCACATTGATTGAGGACAGAGGCATGGCAAATCGTGAATTGCTAGAAGAACAGAGTGAAGAGACCCGCTTAATCATCGAAGAGCTGCTGGATGATGGCAGCGATCCAGACGCGCTTTACACCATCGAACATCACTTATCTTCTGATAAGTTTGAAGATTTGGAGAAAGCCGCGGTTGCCGCTTTCAAACTGGGTTATGAAGTTAATGACGCAGAAGAGTTGGAATTAGAAGACGGTTCAACCGTGATGTGCTGTGACGTGATCAGCGAAATTGCGCTGAACGCCGAACTGATTGATAAACAGGTTGAGCAGTTGATGGACCTGGCCGAAGCCCACGGCGTTGATTACGACGGTTGGGGCACTTACTTCGAAGGCGACGACGAAGATGAGGACGGCGAAGAAGGTGATGAAGAAGATTTGGTTGATGAAGATGATGACGGTAAGCGTCATTAATAACTAACTCTATCAGTAAGATAGGGTTTTGATCCTCCCCTTGAACTAAGGGGAGGATAAGCCCAGCTTGCAATTCCGTGCTTTAAATCATTCCGCGCTTTAAATCTCGTTATTACGCACTAACTCCGCAACCAGATCGTTTACGCCGTCACTCATATTTTTAAACTTGGTTAACTCGCTGCGCGTCACTACCACGAACACGCCTACGCCGCGCTGAGGCACCATCGCCACATAAGTAATAAAGCCACCGCCACCGCCGGTTTTCTGAATAATGCGCGGTAACAGTGGCGTCGGCGCCATCGTCACCCAACCCATACCCAAAGAGTCGGCCATGCCCGGCACGTCCATGCCTTTTAGCGATACCAAATCAGTACGCTTAAAGTACATCTTCTGCGCCATTTCGGCGGTCAGGCTTGGCTTGCCGAGTGGGGAAGGCAGGAACTGGCGCATCCAACGCGCCATGTCGGCCGGGGTCGAGTAAATCCCGCCGCTGCCCGCCGCCGCCGTGGTATTCAGGCACGGGCTTGGGCGCAGGCCGGACATCAGGCGAGCACACTGGCTGGCGTTTGGCGTCAGCGTGGTGTCGACCATGCCCAGCGGCTGGGTTATCTGTTCGCGCAGCAGCTGGGTGTAAGGTTTGCGCGCCGCGTTGGATAAGGCGTCAGCCAGCAGGTCAAAGGCTAAGTTGGAATAAGCCGCACGCGCGCCCGGAGGCGTGGTCATTTTGGCGACTCGCAGCCACGCCCAGCGATCGGCCTTGGTCGGCCAAGTGAACACCGGGCGATTTGGCGCGCCGCCCGGCTGCTCACGCGGCAGGCCGCTGGTGTGAGTGGCGAGGTTAAGCAGGGTGATTGGCGTGGAGCCGCTATAGGAAGGTACCGCGCTGCCGCCGGAATATTTGCGCAGCGGGTCGTTAATCTTGACGGTACCCTGCTGCGACAGCTTCACCAGCACTTCGCTGGTCATCAGCTTGGTCAGCGAGGCAATTCGAATCACGGAATCTTCGCGTGGACGAATGTCTGAGCCGGGACGGGTTTCGCCAAAGCTGCGGAAAACTTGTTGGTTATTATCGACAACCACCAGCGCCATTCCCATCGCGCCGCTGCCGTAGAAGATATGTTCGGCATAGTCATCAACAACTTGAGAAGCCAATCGGGCGTTTTTCGCCTGGCTCAACAGCGGCGTGCTGGCAAAGGCCAGAGCCAAAAGTGAGAGAGAAATTTTTTTCAGCAAACCGGTATCCATCAACTAGGCAGAGTATTCATTCGGAATTTGTATACTAATGCGAACTTTCTGAAACGGCATGGGAAAAAAGCGCCCAATTGGCAAAATGTTGTAAGAAATCTCCTTTATCTGGTTATTCCGGTTGCGGCACGTGTTTTTCGCGCACCAGTAGCATGGCACCAATTCCCACCAGCGTGATGATCGCCGCGAAGTAGAAACCGGCGTTGAGTGAGCCCGTGCGGTCGGCGATAAAGCCGGTCACGTAAGGGGCAAAAATCGATGCCGCCATGCCAAAGAAGTTATACAGGCTGAAGGCGGTGCCGAGGGCTTTCTTCGGCGCGTTATCTGCCACCAGCGCCACCAGAATCGGGTTCAGGCTGATTTTGCCGATAAAGCCATACAGCACCAGCACGACAATCAGCATGGTTTCCGAGGTCGAATAGACAATGCCGAACAGCGCCAGCAGCGAGAGCGGCAGCATGCACAGCACCACCGGCTTTCTGCGGCCCAGCTTGTCCGAGGCGTAGCTGAAAATCAGCGTCCCGAGAATCGAAATCCACGGCACAATCGACGCAATATTACTGGCGCGCGCCATGTCCATTCCGCGCTCCTGCTGCAAGTAGTAAGGCAGCCAAGAGATGATCACGAAGAAGCCGTAAATCGAGCAGAAAATGGTGATGTAGGCGAGGATCAGGTTGCGATTTTTCAGTAAATCCATAAAGCGGAACGGCGGCTCTTGGTCGGCGGCCTGTACCGCAGCGGGCGCGGCAACCGGCGGGCGTTTATGGATAACAAACAGCATCAACAGCGCGACCACCAGCACCGGCAAGGCGATGATCACAAAGGGCAATTTCCAACCAGTATGGAAATGATTCACCGACAAGCTAGACAGCTGATAGCCCAGCGCAATACCAAAGGACATGCCGCTGCCAATTACCGCGCTACCCAGCGTCAGCCATTTCTTCGGAATGGCTTCCGAAGAGAGCGCGTACTGCGGGCCGTAATAGACCCCTTGCGCCGCGCCGGTCAGCATCCACAGCAGGATAAAGCCTAAGAACCCCGGTGAAATGCTGATAGAAGCAATAAAAACGGCGAACAGCATAAAGCCGGTGACTAAGACTTTTTTGTGGCCCAGCCGGTCGCCGAGCAATCCGGCGGGAACCTGTAGCAGGGTGTAGGCCAAGAAGAACAGGCTACTGATGATGCCCAGCTCGGCCTGATTCAGCCCGTATTCGTCCTGAATCATCGGCATTAGCGGGCTGAGAACCGAGCGTCCGGCGTAGATAACCACCCAGCCGAAGAAGAAGATAATCACCAACTGGATCCAGTAGGGGAACCGGCTGGCGTGCGCGTTTTTTTCCATGATGTGTGCCTCAAAAGTTCAAATGCTTCAACGTTGAAAGGCCGGTGAGAAATCGCTCTCCACCGGCCTGATTTTTGCGGCTGTAACCAGCCTGCTTCAGTGTTTTGGGTGGATTAGCGGGCGGGGTGGATCAGGGTTCCCGCGCTGCCGTTCAACACGGCATCAATGTCTTTGAGCGCGCCAATGTGCGCCTCTTTACCTGAACGTTCGACAAAGCGACTCACCGCCATGATCTTCGGCCCCATTGAGCCGTCCGGCACCGCCAGCGGAGCCAATTGCTGCGGCGTGGCGCTGCGAATGGCCTGCTGGCTTGGCGTGCCCCAGCCGGTATACACCGCGTCGGCGTCGGTCAAAATGACCAGATGGTCAGCATCCAGCGCTTCGGCCAGCAGCGCCGCGGCGAGATCTTTATCAATCACTGCCTCAACGCCCTGTAATCCCTGCTCGGTCGCCACCATCGGAATGCCGCCGCCGCCGCTGCAAATCACCACCTGATTTTTCGCCAGCAGCGCGTGAACGGCTTCTATGTCCAAGATCTGCTTAGGCTCAGGGGAAGGCACCACGCGGCGCAGATGCTCGCCGTCCATCTTCATGGTCCAGCCATACTGCTGGCGTAGATGCGACTCTTCCTTCGGCGCATAGACCGGGCCGATAAACTTGGTTGGCTGCTGGAAAGCTTCATCGTCACCGTCCACCAGAATGCGGGTCATCAGGGTGGAAACCGCCTGCTGGGGGTGAGACGCGGAGAGCTTTTGCGCCAGCATATAGCCAATCATCCCTTGGGTTTCCGCCACCAGAATGTCCAGCGGATAAGGCGGCACGTCGCGATAGTTGAGATTCTGCAAGGCCAGCAGGCCGACCTGCGGGCCGTTGCCGTGGACAATGGCAATGCGGTATTTCTTGGCTAACTCGCCAATCGCATCGGCAATCAACGCAATGCTCTTATATTGATTTTCAGCAGAAAGCACCGCGCCGCGTTGCAACAGGGCATTCCCGCCTAAAGCGATAACCAAAGTTTCCATGTTCAGTTCTCTAGTGTGTTGAATCACAAGTAAAAACCACGCTTTCAGCAGGCCGCTAAGTGCGGCGAAGTGCTGACTGAGTGAAGTTGATTAATGGTTTGCGCCGCCAGCCAGATGCCCAGCAGCGCGTCCGCGCCCGAATAGTGGCCGACACTCAGCAGGTCGCGCACGGCGGGGAGTAAGGTCTGTGGAGCCAGTAGCCCGTGGGCGATAGCCAGCAGCGGCGAGGAGAAAATCCCCCGCGCGGCATAAGCCAGATAGTGATGACTCACTAACGTGGTTAGCCCGGCCAGTGGCTTGCTGTGCGCAAAAAAAGGTGACAGCTGGCTGGGATTAACGCGGCTGTCGCAGTAGGCGACCAGCAGCATGCCGACCAGCGTGTCGTCGTTGCTTGGCGTGAGGCCTGGCCCCTTGCCGATAAACGCCGTCCAGTCCACTTCGCCGCCCAGCAGCCAGTCCGCAAATTGGCGCTGCATTTGCTGTAATTCGCCGACGGCGGGTAAAGCCACTAGCGCGTCTAACCCGCCAAACAGGCCGGTTTGCGCTGGCGAACAGCGTAGGGTTTGGCGCAATGTTTGCGTGGTCACCAGCCCCGGCTGGCTCAGCGTTAAGTTGCGCTGCGGGCCGATATTTTTCACCCGCAGGCCATCAATCAATAAGCCTTCGGCATCAAAATGGAGCTGTTCGGCCCCTTGCAGCTGGTCAGCAATCAGGTCGAAATCCGTTTCATCCACCACCCATCCCATCGGGCTGAGGCCGTGCCCGCTGCGGTGCAACGTCAACAGCTGATGGCGCGGAGTAAGAAAGTTCATCGCGTTGTTGAACAAGCCGGCGCGGCGCAACGGACCATAATCACAGGTGGCGTGAGCGCTGGAAGAGAGAACGATGCAAACCATGGTGGCTCCTGATTGCCCGACGGCTCCGCCGGGCAAAGTGGCGTGAAGGGTTACGCGCTGATACCAAGCTTCTCGGCTAAGGCTTCAATGGCTTTTTCGAAGCAGGCGAGCGGTGGGCGAACTGTCCCCGCGCCAATCTGACCGACGCCCGGCGAGCGGTGTGCTATCCCGGTGTTGATCAGCGGCGTGATGCCGGTTTCCACCACGCGGCGAGCGTCCAGACCTAAACAAGCACCTTGGAAGTCCCACGTCGGGATTTGCAGCATCATGTTGCGTTCGAGGAAGATTTCGGCCATCTCTTCGGAGACGTCCAGCGCCGCGCCCATGCCGCCCGCCGCGCCAACAAAGCGCGTCACGCCCGGCGCTGCGACCATGGCCGCGCCGCCGATACCAAAGGTTTCAGTGATAGCGCTGTCGCCGATGTCAGGGTTGGCGTCGGCTTGGCTGTAGCCTGAGAAGAACAGGCCTTCCGGCGTGTTAACCGGCGCAGTGAACCACTGGTCGCCCATGCCACTGATTTTGATACCAAAATCTTTGCCGTTGCGGGTCATGGCGGTGACGATGGTGCCTTGTTTGATTTCGGCCCCGGCATCCATGGCGGCTTTGCAGTAGGCCATCGCCAGGTTGAGGAAGAACTGATCGGTAATGGCAAGGAAGGAGAGCACGCTGGTCAGCTCGCTTTGCGGGCGATCCAACTGGGCGATTTTTGGAGCCAGCTGGCGCATTAACAGCGCGGAGGCGGCGATATTACGCTGGTGGAATTCATCCCCCATGGTGATAGCCTGCGCCATCACGGCGGTCAGGTCGATGCCGCCATCAATGTGGCTTAGAACCTCTTTCAGCACCGGAGCCAAGGTGTCGCGCATCCAGCGCAGGCGCTCCTGCACGTCAGGGCCGTACGCGCCGAAACGCATCACTTTACCAATCCCTTCATTCATATTGCAGAACGCCAGATTGCCGTGAGTGTGGTTTTCCACTACCAGCATCGGCATATGGGCTGAAGTGATGCCGCCCATCGGGCCAACGGCGCGCACGCTGTGGCACGGAATAAATTCAATTTCGCCGTTTTCCAGCAGGGCCAGCGCCTGCTGTTCATTTTCGGCCCAGCCTTCAAACAGGCAGCAACCAATACAGGCGCCGCGCACCGGGCCGCTCATGTCTTGCCAGACCACCGGCGGACCGGCGTGCAGTAGCTTGCGACCTTGCTGTAATACCGGCACCACTTCCTGCGCCTGTTTGACGTCACACCAGTGTGGACGGGCTTCGCGGATCCGCGCAATTACGGCTGCATTGGCTTCATTAATAGTTGTAGTCATGTGATCCCTCAGTGCAATTTTTTCAGAATGGCGGCTAAACGCTGATTTCCACCCGCGACCGGTGCCCATTGGTAATGCACCACGGGAACCTGATTAGTTTGTAAATCAGTGGCGAAACTACGCAGACCGGCGTTGATAACAGAGACGCCATCCAGCAAGTGGTAAGGCGTCAATGGCCCGGTTTCGGTCGGCGGACTGATTAGTTGATGAGCCAGCAGTACGGCTTCCGGCAGGGTGTTCATCACCACGATGCCCGCGGCGGTGAGCGTGTCGATTTGCCGACTGCGCTGTTGTGGGTCCTGCTCGGTGCCGGTGACGGTAGCGATCACCACCAGCGGGTGAGCCGGGTCGCGATGCTGTTTGAGTGCGTGAACCGTGTCGGCCAGCGAGGTTGCCGGGTCAGCCTGCGCGCCAAAGCCAATCACCACGTCAATCAGCAGCACGCCGGTTTCAAGCTGATTAGCTAACTGGGCGATGGTCTGGTTGCGGGTCGACGGGTCAATCATCGGGTGGGGTTTGCCTTGGGTGTAGAAGTCATCACCCATATCAATGATTCGATGGCCCTCGGCGTCGAGCATGCTGCCGTGGTGGTGCTGGCTGTCCGGCGCGACCTGCAAATGCTCGGCCAGCAGCATGGCAACTTCAGCGGCCAAGGTGCCTCCGGCGTAATATCCGGCGATTTTCTTGCCATGCACGGCGGGCAGGGAAGCTATCTGCTGCTGGACATTCGCCAATGTGGCGGCGAGGCGGGCGGCTTCGTCCAGCGTGCTGGCGAGCCACACGTTGCCCACACGCGGGCTGGCCGGTTTGGTGCCGAGGAACAGCGCCACAATCGGCTTATTGATGCCCTGCATTTCATCCATTACGCGCTGGCGCACGGCTTCTGCCGGAGGCTTAGAGACGAAGGCGATGACCTGCGTTTTGCTGTCATTAGCCAGCATCGCCAGCGCCGTCAGGGCGCTGATGCCGCCGACTTCGGCCGAGAGGTCGCGCCCGCCGAGGCCAATGGCGTGGGAGACACCCTGACCGGCCAGCGTGATTTGCGAGGTCAGCTCCTGAATGCCAGTGCCTGACGCGCCGATAATGCCGATGACGCCTTTGGGCGCAACGTTGGCAAAGGCCAAAGGACCTCCGGCGATATTGGCGGTGCCGCAGTCCGGCCCCATCACAATCAGCTTTTTGCTGCTGGCTTTCTTCTTCAGCGCAATCTCCTGTTCCAGCGAGACGTTGTCGGAAAACATCATCACGTTGCAGTCGTTGTCGAGCGCCTGATCGGCCAGACCGGCGGCGTATTCACCGGCAATAGAGATCAGCAGCATATTGGCGTCCGGCGCTTTTTGGCGAGCCGTCTGCCAGCTGCGGGCGACTGGCAGGCGTTTGCCCCCTTGCTGCCCTTGCGCAATGGCTTTGAGCGCCTCTTCCAGCGCGTCGCTGATGAACTGGGTGATCTCTGGGTCTTGGCTGTCGGCCTTAATAGCGACACAAATATCGTTTGGCGTGGCGTCGTTGAACTGGGCGTGCCAAAAGCCGGTGGCTTCCAGCAGGGATTTGTTGGCAGGGGTGCCCATCATCACCGAAATTTCGTCTACCTGTGGAAATTCGCTGAGCTTTCGGGAGATCAACATCAGGCTTACCGAGTCCTGAAAACTCCCTTTCTTAATAAAAGCGTGGACCATGACTGTTTCCTTTTGCTTTTTTTCTCATGCTTAGTGAGAAGCGGTTCGTGAAAAGCCTGATAAAGAATTTCAATTTAAAATTTCCCTTAATGGCTGGCTGGAAATTACAAATATCTGGGGTGTCACAAGGAGAGGTGAGTCACACTTCGCGGATTGTTAGAAATATTCATGGCAAAGAGAAGACTTTATTAAAATCGCTCAATCAATGCCGACAGGCTTTATCAAAATAATTTTTATAATTCGACGGTGAGTGAATGAAATTTTAATTTAATAGTTTAAAAACGTCGCCGATCACATTTTTAAAGTCTGAGGGTTATAGATTGTGACCATAAATAGGTTCTATCAGTGGTTAGCAAAAAGGATTATCTATGAAAGTCACCCGGGAACAGCTCCACACTTTAATTAGCAATAAGATCAACAAGGCGGGACTGCCAAGAGAACAGGCCAATATCGTGGCGGATGTTCTGGTCCATGCCGATGCAAGGGGCGTACATTCTCACGGTGCCGTTCGGGTGGAATACTACTCAGAACGTATCAGCAAAGGCGGGACTAACAACAACCCGGATTTTAGATTTGAGAAAACCGGACCTTGCAGCGGCGTATTTGACGGCGATAACGGCGCGGGGCACGTGGCAGCCAAAATCGCCATGGAGCACGCTATCGACATCGCCAAAGACAACGGCGTGGCGGTAGTGGGCATCCGCCGTATTGGCCACAGCGGCGCACTCTCCTACTTCGTACAACAGGCGGCTAAACAAGGGCTTATCGGCATTTCACTCTGTCAATCCGACCCAATGGTCGTGCCCTACGGCGGCGCGGAAGTCTATTACGGTACCAACCCAATCGCTTTCGCCGCACCGGGCGAAGATGGCCATATGATCACCTTCGACATGGCAACCACGGTGCAGGCATGGGGCAAAGTGCTGGATGCCCGCTCGCGCAATGCCAAAATCCCTGACACCTGGGCCGTGGATTCCAACGGCGAACACACCACCGATCCTTTCGCCGTCAGCGGTCTGCTGCCGATTGCCGGGCCGAAAGGCTATGGCCTGATGCTGATGGTGGACGTGCTGGCGGGCATCCTGCTTGGTCTGCCGTTTGGCCGCAACGTCAGTTCCATGTATCACGACCTGACCGAAGGCCGTAACCTCGGCCAGCTACATATTGTTATCGATCCTGCCGCTTTTACTAATATCGACAGCTTCCGCAAAAATATTAATCAGGTGATGAGTGACCTCAATGGCATTAAACCTGCGCCGGGCGTGAGTCAGGTAATGTATCCGGGGCAAAATAGCGAAAACAATGAGCGTAATAGTGAAATCAATGGCATCGAAATTGTTGATGAAATTTACGATTACCTCATCTCCGATGAAATCTATTTGCGTTCTTACGACCACAAAGATCCGTTCGCCAGTTAATTAATGGATTTTTTATATTAATAAGACAGTGAAATAACTCACTTGAATAAATAAGTGCTTTTTGCGCGGATTATTGGCCAATAACCTGCCAGTAATTCGCGGTTCTATTTCTACCTCCTCGTGATTAATGACCTTCAATATGGAAATTAAATAAGGACCGGAATATGCAAAACTTCCCTCGCCAGATACAAGAAATCTCCGCATGGCTTTCGCAGATCGGCGCAGACCCGACCGGAGGTATGACGCGTCTTCTCTATACTCCCGAGTGGTGTGCCGCGCAGCGCGCACTACAGGAAAAATTTGAAAGTGCCGGGCTGAAGACCCAGTTCGACCACGTCGGCAACCTATCGGCGCGCCTCGAAGGTAGCCGCTACCCCGAGCAGACCATCATGTCGGGCTCACACATCGACACCGTGGTGAACGGCGGCAACCTCGACGGCCAGTTTGGTATCGAAGCCGCTTTTTTGGCAATCAACTACCTGAAAGAGACTTACGGCCAGCCACTGCGCACTTTAGAAGTGCTATCGATGGCGGAAGAAGAGGGCAGCCGCTTCCCGTTTGTCTTCTGGGGCAGCAAAAACATCTTTGGCTTGGCGAATAACGCCGACATGCATCAGGTCCAAGACGCCAAGGGCGTGGGCTTTGTGGATGCCATGCATCAGGCCGGTTTTGACTTCCGCCCGGAAAACACGCCGGTGCGTCAGGACCTGCGCGCGTTTGTCGAGTTGCACATTGAACAGGGCAAAGTGCTGGAAACCGAGGGCAAAACCGTCGGCGTCGTCACCAGCATTGTCGGCCAGCGCCGCTACGACATTCGCTTGACCGGCGAGTCCAACCACGCGGGTACCACGCCGATGGGCTACCGCCGTGACACCGTGCACGCTTTTAGCCGCATCTGCTATGAGTCCATTGAAAAGGCGCGTAAAGAGGGCGACCCGCTGGTGCTGACCTTCGGCAAAGTGGAGCCAAAACCCAATACCGTCAACGTGGTGCCGGGCTTCACCCACTTCACCATGGACTGCCGCCACACCGACCAACAGGCGCTGCTGCGTTTCACTCAAGAGATTGAAGCTGACATGCAACGCATTTGCGGCGAGATGGGCATTGAGGTGGAGATCAACCTGTGGATGGACGAAGCGCCAATCCCAATGGACCCACAGCTGGTGAAACAGGTCGCGGCGGTGTGTGAAACCGAGAAAATGAACTATCGCCTGATGCACAGCGGGGCGGGGCATGACTCACAAATCTTCGCGCCACGGGTGCCGACCGTCATGCTGTTTGTGCCAAGTATCGCCGGTATTAGCCACAACCCGGCTGAAAAAACTGAATTGAGCGACTTAGCCGAAGGCGTTCGCGCCCTGGCCCACGTGCTGTATCAGCTGGCTTACCAAGAAAACGGGGGCGCAGTATGACCACTCGCACTACCTTATCGCCAGCCGGCGGTGGCATTGATCCGCTGTACTGGAAGAAAATCGTCGTCGTGCTCTGTCTTGGCTGGGCGGTTATCTGGATTTACCGCACCGTCCTGACGCCGATCTTCCCTGAAATTCAGGCCACCATTGGCGCGCAGTCCGACACCGAAATGGGGCTGATCGCCAGCTTCTACTTCTTCGCCTACACCGGCATGCAGATCCCCGCCGGGATCTTGGTGGATAAGTTCGGCAAGAAGATTGTGCTGATCCCCGGCTTCTGCCTGTTCATCATCGCTACGCTGCTGATTGGTAACGCCACCAGCTTGCACATGATCTACGCCGGTAGCCTGCTCGCCGGGGCGGGCTGTGGTTCCTACTATGGTTCGGCTTACTCGCTCTCCTCTGAAAGCATTCCGTTAGAAAAACGCGGCTTATCCACCGCCATCATTAACAGCGGCTCGGCGCTGGGGATGGGGATTGGCCTGATTGCCTCCAGCCTGCTGGTGAAAAGCGTCGGTATGAACTGGCAGGTGCTGCTGTTTATGATCACCTTCCTGCTGGTGCTGATGACGCTGGTGTTTTTCTTTGTGATCAAAAGTACGCCTAAGCAGCAGCCTGTCGCGACAGCCACGGTGACCGCCGCGCCGGTGGTTGAAGAGGTCAATCAGAATCCGGGCGGCTTATTCAGCCTGAAGATGATTTCCGCCTACGTCATGTATTTCGCCACCTGTTACGGCTATTACATGATTGTCACCTGGCTGCCGTCATTCTTGCAGCAGGAGCGCGGTTTTCAGGGCGTCGCCATTGGCTTCTCGTCGGCGCTGGTGGCCTTCGCCTCGGTGCCGGGGGCGCTGTTCTTCAGCCGCATGTCCGACCGTTTCCGCAACAAGAAAGTCAGCCTGATCATCTTCCTCGAGATTTGCGCGGCGGTGATGCTGACCTGCACCGTGCTGTCGCCGGACTCCACCATGCTGCTGATTAGCCTGATCCTCTACGGCCTGCTCGGCAAGCTGGCGGTTGACCCAATCATGATCTCTTTCGTCGCCGACAACGCGCCGAAAAAGGGCTACGGCACCAGCTTCGGCGTCTTCAACTTCTTCGGCATGTCTTCTTCGGTGATTGCGCCGCTGGTGACCGGGATGATCTCCGACCATACCGGCTCGAAGGTCATGGGCTTCTATATCTCGGCGGCCATTCTGGTTATCGGTACGCTGATGTTCTTCACCGTAAACGTATTAATGAAAAAACATCAAACCGCTAAACCGGCTTTATCTCAATAATCTTTATATAGGCCGATATCTCTTATCGGCCTATGGAATAAATAAGGAAAAATCATGGGTTATATTAATCAGCAGACCGGTTATCGTGCCGACGTATTATCTTCACGTTCTATTATTAAACGCCATAACTATGCCTTAATTGAGCCGGACGGTTTAGTTAAAAACGTCATTCCTGGTTTTGAGAATTGCGATATTACCATTCTGTCCACGCCGAAATTAGGCGCGACCTTTGTGGATTATCTGGTGACTTTATTAGACGGCGGTCGTAATCATCAAGGTTTTGGCGGTGGCGATATAGAAACTTTCGTTTATGTCATTGACGGCGAAATTATGGCGGCGGCGGATGATAAATCTTACGCACTTAAAACCGGCGGATATTTATATTGCCCGGCGGGCGTAAAGCTTTATCTCGATAATAATAGCGAAGGTAAACCAAGCAAACTGTTCCTCTACAAACGCAAATATCAGCCATTGGCGGGCCATCAGGCCTATGTGGTCAGCGGCAACGTCAGCCAGCTTGAGCGTATCGAGTATGAAGGGATGAGTGACGTTATCTTGCAAGACTTCCTGCCGAAAGAGCTGGGTTTTGACATGAACATACACATCTTGTCCTTTAATCCGGGTGCCAGCCACGGTTACATTGAGACCCACGTGCAGGAGCACGGCGCTTATATCTTGAGTGGCGCGGGCATGTACAACCTCGACAACGAATGGGTACCGGTGAAGAAAGGCGACTACATCTTTATGGGCGCGTACTGCCCGCAGGCGGGCTATGCGGTGGGCAAAGACGAGGTGTTCAGCTACATCTACTCTAAAGATTGCCATCGCGACGCCGAGCTTTAATCACGCATTTCGTCTTAACTAAATAGCCAAAAGCGCCTGAAGATCTCTCCTCAGGCGCTTTTTTAATACTTCTCACTTTCTCTTCTAAGACAATCAGTTACTACTTATTCACCATCTTGGCAGGCACCGTTAGCGTGAGTATCGCGCCGAGGATCATCATTGAGGCCAGCACGCACATCGCTACCAAATTACTGTTCGTCGTATTCTTAAAGTAGCCGATAATATAGGGTGAGATAAAGCCGCCGATATTGGCGATGGAGTTAATCAGCGCAATGCCCGCCGCCGCGCAGGTGCCGGTAAAGATGGCATTCGGCAGGCTCCAGAACAGCGGCGAAGGCACCAGACTGGCGGCCACGGCGATGCACAGTGAGAACATCACGATGCTTTTGTTGTCCTGAAATACGCCAATGCTGACCATGGCGACGGCGGCAATGCAGAAAGGAACCACGATGTGCCAGCGGCGCTCGCGGTGCTTATCGGAGCTACGCGCCGCCAGCAGCATCGCCACCACCGCCAGCATATAAGGCACCATGCTCAGCAGGCCGACGTCGAAAACGGACTTCACGCCGGTGTCTTTGATAATGGTCGGCACCCAGAACGCCAGCCCGCCTTGGCCCATCACGGTACAGAAGCAGATCAGCCACATTTTGGTGAACGCCGAGGATTTCAGCATGGTTTTCATCGTCCATTCGTGGGCGACAATACCGTTTTTGGCGTTTAACAATCGCTGTTGATTGGCCTGATCCATATCCTCGTGGATCATGGCTTTCTCCTCATCTGTCAGCCATTTAGCGTTTTGATAGGTGTTGTCGAGGAAGAAGAAGATCACCAGCGCAATCAGCAACGCGCGCGGGCCGCTGATGAAAAACAGCCACTGCCAGCCGGACATCTGCATCAGGCCATTCATGTGCTCAATGATCCAGCCGCACAACGGGCCGCCGATGATATTACTGATGGGAATGCCACAGACGAACAGGGCGGTCATCTTGGCGCGCTGGCCGGAGGGGAACCACAAAGTGAGGTAAAGAATGACGCCGGGATAGAAGCCCGCTTCGGCAATGCCGAGGAAAAATCGGGCGATGTAGAACTGCATGGGAGAGGTGATAAACACGCTGAGCATCGAGATGCCGCCCCAAATCACCATCAGTAGCGCAATGATTTTTCGCGCACCGTACTTACTCAACACCATATTGCTCGGCACGCCAGCAATAATATAGCCGATGAAAAACACTCCGGCGCCCAGCCCATATACTGATTCCGCTAAGGCCATGTTGCCATTTAAAATGTCCGGCATCATTTGGAATTTAGAGAAGGAGATGCCGACGCGATCTAAATAACCCACAATATAACTAATTAATAGAATGGGCATGATTCGCCATGCAACTTTTCGATACAATTTTGATTTATTAATTTGTTGTGAAATTGATGATCCATTGATTGTTTCTGAAACAGCCATACCTATCTCCTTGGATTAAGATCCTGATAATTTTTTATGAAGGCTGGTCTTATTTGTAGAGTTCCCGCTCAGGTTGATGAATAACCCTGAGCGGAGAGAGATAATTATCATTCCCGGTTCCGATTAAAAGTCTATCAGAACGCCATATTATATTTTTCCCGTGACTTCCTTTGTGAGTTGATTAACGTTGTCGATGATTTAGCCAAGATAATCCGGCCGCCGTGTCGCCCTGCGGGTTATATTCACAGCCGATCCAGCCGCTATAGCCCATCTGATCCAGCGCGCTAAAAATGTTGTCGAAATTGATCTCGCCGGTTCCCGGCTCGTGCCGCCCCGGATTGTCCGCCACCTGAATGTGCGCGATCTGCGACAGGTGGTTGCGTAGGGTCTGGATCAGCTCGCCTTCCATCCTTTGCATATGGTAAATGTCATACTGCAACCAGAGATTCTTGCTGCCGACCTGCTCAATCAGCGCCAGCGCCTGACGGCTGGTATTAAGGTAAAACCCCGGCATATCAAGGTTATTGATCGGCTCGATCAGCAGCCGAATATTCTCTTTTGCCAGCGCGTCGGCGGCAAAACGCAGGTTAGTCACCAGCGTTTTTTCTATCACTTGCGGGTCACTGCCCGCCGGGACTTTACCTGCCAGACAGTTCACCTGCGGGCAGTTCAGGGCTTTGGCATAGCGAATCGCCTGACTCACCCCTTGGCGGAACTCGTCCACTCTATCTGGCAAGCAGGCAATGCCGCGCTCGCCCCCGGCCCAGTTCCCTACCGGCAAATTGAACAGCACCTGAGATAAGCCGTGTTGAGCCAGCTCGGCCTGTATTACTTCGGGCGGAAATTCATAAGGAGAGATGTATTCCACGGCGCTGAACCCGCAGGCCCTGGCCTGAGCGAATCGAGCCAAAAAATCGACGTCGGTGAACAGCATGGAAAGGTTGGCGGCAAAGCGACTCATGAGTTCTCTCCTTGGCGGTAATCGTAAAAAGCCACGGCGGTCGGGGCTTCAGCCTGTAGCGCGGTGGTCGGCTCAAATTCAGTGACATTATCCAGCTCGGTGCCCATCGCAATATTGGTCACCCGCTCGAGGATAATTTCTACCACAACCGGCACCTGATGTTGCTGCATCAGTTTTTCAGCCTGCCTAAACGCCGGGGCAATCTCTTCAGGTTTGAAAACGCGAATGGCCTTGCAGCCCAGCCCTTCGACCACCTTCACATGGTCCACGCCGTATTCACCCAGCTCGCTACTATTGATATTTTCGAAAGAAAGCTGGACGCAATAGTCCATGTCGAAGCCGCGCTGTGACTGACGAATCAACCCCAGATAGGCGTTATTGACTAGCACGTGAATGTAGGGGAGTTTGAACTGTGCGCCGACCGCCAGCTCCTCAATCAAGAACTGAAAATCGTAATCGCCGGACAGCGCCACCACCTTGCGAGCGGGGTCTGCGGCGCGAACGCCCAGCGCCGCAGGCAGGGTCCAGCCCAGCGGGCCAGCCTGTCCGCAGTTAATCCAGTGCCGTGGTTTGAACACGTGAAGGGTCTGCGCCGCCGCGATTTGCGACAGGCCGATGGTGGTGACGTAGCAGGCGTCGGCACCAAACGCGCGGTTCATCTCTTCATACACCCGGTGCGGTTTGACCGGCACCTCGTCGAAATGGGTTTTGCGCAGCAGGGTGGCTTTGCGCTGGTTGCACTCTGCGACCCAGCCGTCGCGGTTTGGCAGGTCGCCCTTGGCGAACAGGCGTTTGGCTGATTCAACCAGCATCAGCAGGGCTTCGCGGGCGTCCGACACAATGCCCAGATCGGGGCAGATCACTCGACCAATCTGCGTGGCTTCAATGTCGATGTGCACCACTTTGCGATCCGCGACGTATTTCTCCACCGAACCGGTATGGCGATTTGCCCAGCGATTGCCAATGCCGAACAGCAGATCCGACGCCAGCAGGGTGGCATTGCCGTAGCGATGCGAGGTTTGCAGGCCGACCATGCCCGCCATCAGCGGGTGATCGTCGGGGATCGCTCCCCAGCCCATCAGGGTTGGGATCACCGGAATATTGCAGATCTCCGTCAGCTCTTGCAGCAGATCCGCCGCGTCGGCGTTTATAACCCCACCCCCGGCAATAATCAGCGGGCGCTCGGCCTGACACAGCATCGCCAGCGCCTTGTCGATCTGCGCCTGCGTGGCGCAAGGCTTGTAAGGCACCAGCGGCGAATAAGTCTCGGGATCAAATTCAATTTCCGCCATCTGCACATCAAACGGCAAGTCGATCAGCACCGGGCCGGGGCGACCAGAACGCATCAGATGAAAGGCTTTTTGCAGCATGCGCGGCACCAGCGCGGGTTCCAGCACGGTCACCGCCATCTTGGTCACCGGCTTGGCAATCGACTCAATATCCACTGCCTGAAAATCCTCTTTGTGCAGCCGGGCGCGCGGGGCCTGCCCGGTAATGCACAGGATAGGAATCGAGTCCGCCGAGGCCGAGTAGAGCGCGGTGATCATGTCCGTGCCCGCCGGTCCCGAGGTGCCCAGACAGACGCCGATATTGCCCGCAGTGGCGCGGGTATAGCCCTCGGCCATGTGCGACGCACCTTCCACATGGCGTGCAAGGATATGCCGAATGCCGCCGTGCCTGCGCATGGCATCGTAAAACGGGTTAATCGCCGCGCCGGGCACGCCAAAGGCGGTGGTCACTCCCTCTTTCTCCAGCACCCACATTGCTGCATCAACTGCTCTCATCTTAGCCATCGTTTACATTCCTTATCGTCGATAAATCCATTTATTGGAAAGTTTTTCCAACTTAGTTTTATGCCAAAAAAAAGCACGGAGCTTTGTGATTGGCAGACCGTGCGGCCTGACGCCATCTCTGGCGTCAGGCCTAGATTCTAGCTGTGCGGGTCGCCCAGTGCGGTACTGATGTCGCGCGCGGCGTCGCGCACCAGTTCGCCGAGTTCGGCAAAGCGCGCCGGTTCCATCCGCGAGCTTGGCCCCGAGATGGAGATGGCAGCAATCGGCTGATTGTTCTTATCAAAAATCGCCGACGCGAGGCAGTTCAGCCCCAGCGCGTGCTCCTCGTGGTCCACCGCGTAGCCGCGCTGGGCCGAGGTCGCCAGATCCTTCTTCAGTGGGATCAGGCTATTGAGCGTGTGCGGAGTAAAAGTCTGCAAACCGGATCGCACAATCAGATCCAGCATCTCTTCTTCATCCAGCGCGTAGAGCAGCGCCTTGCCCGCGCCGGAGGCGTGCAGCGGCAGACGACTGCCGAGCGGGGCGCACATGCGCACCATCGCCTGACACTCGCACTGGCGGATCAGCACGGCGTCCATGTTATTGCGGATCGCCAGATTGGCGGTCTCGCCGGAGAGCAGCATCAGGCGGCGCATAAAGGGCCCGGCGACCGACACCACGTCGCGATCGTTCATATACGTCGACCCGACGGTGAACGACTGAATACCAATGTGCCACCAACCCAGCTGCGGGTCTTGGAACACAAACTCTGATTTCTCAAGCACTTTCAGCAGGCGGAAGGTGGTGGAAAGCGGCAGATCCAGCTTTTCCGACAGCACAGACACCGAAGAACTCCCCCCCGATTGTGCCAAAAACTGCAAGATCTCCAGCCCACGATCCAGCGCCTGCGCGCCCTTGGTCGCAGAGGTGCCCTCCTGAGCAGGCCGACCTCTTCTCCGTAATTCAGTCATTACATCCTTTCTCTTATCGCATCGATTCGATCCCTACTGTAGCAAGGGAATTTTCAATTAAAAGTGATAAATGGAATATATTTCCATAATTGTATTTCGCGCACGCTTTCCCTATCTCAGCAATTAAAACCATTTTTGTGATGAAGGTCAGGGGAGATGGGGAGGATTTTAGGCTCAATAGGCGGCATAGTGAGTTGAGACAAACCTGCAAGGAGCGCCAATGCTGGACCACGAGACAATCCGTTCATTTGTAAAAGTTGCCGAGTGCTGTAGCTTTTCCCGCGCCGCCGAGTCGCTGCACAAGACCTCGGCCACCATCAGTTATCGCATCAAAGTGCTAGAAGAGGGGATTGGCACCCAGCTATTCCTGCGCACCACCCGCAGCGTGACGCTGACTCCGGCGGGCAGCTATTTGCTCGAACGCTGTCGTCAGTGGCTGAGCTGGCTGGACTCTATGCCCGGCGAACTCAAGCAGATCAATCAGGGCGTTGAGCCAAGGGTTGATATTGTTATCAATAACTTGCTGTATAACGGCGATAGCGTCGCCGACCTGCTGGCGCATTTAAATGTGCGTTATCCCTTCACCACTTTCCACATCACCCGGCAGGTGTATATGGGCGTGTGGGACACCTTGCTCAATGGGGATTGCCATCTGGCGATTGGCGTGTCGGGCAGGGAGTCGCTGGAGAACAGCATCAGCATTCTGCCGCTCGGCAAGGTCGAGTGGGTGTTTGTGGTTGCGCCGCAGCACCCGCTGGCGCAGGGCGGGGAGACGCTGAGCGAAGAGCAGCTGCGCTGGTATCCGGCGGTCAATATCGAGGACACGGCGGTGCATCTCGCCAAACGCGTCGCCTGGCTGCTGCCGGGCCAGCAGGAGATTAAAGTGGCGGACATGAACACCAAGCTGCAATGCCACCTGCGCGGCGTCGGCATTGGTTTTCTGCCCCGCACGCTATGCCAGCCCTATCTTGACAGCGGCGAACTGGTCGCCAGAACACTGGTTAACCACCGCCAAAGCTCGCCATTGTCACTGGCGTGGTCACACGAACGCGGCGGCGAGGTGGTAAAAGAGTTGGTGGCGATGTTCGAGCGACGCGACCCACTGATTCAAGGCTTTTATTCACCTCTTCAGACCCTCGATTTGTAGTAAAAACAGCCAGAAAGACGCGGTTTTGCCGTTTTTTTCGGCACTCAGTCAAAACCCGTCAGGATAAGTATTGCGTGAGGTCTTCGGAAAGGTATAATGCACCCGTTTTCCGCATACTACTTTCAGTGCCGAAGTGGCGAAATCGGTAGACGCAGTTGATTCAAAATCAACCGCCGCAAGGTGTGCCGGTTCGAGTCCGGCCTTCGGCACCATTAGTCAGTATGAAAATTAAGTCACCCTCGGGTGGCTTTTTTTATGTCTGCGATTTGGCTTAATCCAAAAGTTTAAGTCTCAAATTCAGACAGTTAATGGTCCGTTTCTTCGACTTCCCAGTCTGTCACTCGCACACTCATTCAACTCAAACAGTAGTGGTACGAGATGCGCCACCGCTTTTAGATAAGCACTGATTTGAGGCACCCCCTCTGGCGGCACAATCTCACTGTTCTCCAGCCCTTCGCTAAGACACAGCAAGCCATGACAAAGCCCTTCGGCAGATTCAGAGGCTAATGCACTCAGTTCATAAAGCTGGGTATCTTCTAAGTGACTGAAATCCAGCCCGGCAATCAGTGAACGGAAGACGGTGATAGAGTTTTCAGTGGTTTCGGTGTGAGTCATGATGATCATTCCATTGCTAGATTTTAAGTTTCACCACGCCTTCAGGTTCCAATCTAAAGGTGTGGCTCAGACAGGTTTGGAACTCCGGATCTAGCGACCGGCCAACCGCAAGGGTTGCCCTATCTGAGCCACGATTTAAAGTGTGCACGTAGCCGCTGAAAAAAAACAAGTTTTTTCAGTACCAGATAGTCGGAGTTCCAATTCCGGCTGCGGATTTTGCCGCAGCGAAGAGAGTGTATTCCCACCATCAACATAAAGAAATGTGCTGGATGCATTTACAGGGATTTGTATTTGGTTTTGGAATGTGGATCGCAGGGAATAACATCCTTGAAGGGTGTTTATTGGGGACTTAAGTAGTGGGGCATCTCGATTGTATGCCTTGCTGAACCTCTTAATTTAAACTGAGTAATAAGGAAACGATTCTCATACACCAATGTGGACTTCAGGAGCATAATTTTCAGTACGTTGAAACGGTAGGTAATATTTTCTTTGGTCATATACGCGTAGTCGAATCAGGTATCTTTAATTAGCTGAGTATTTTTTCCATGAAAAATAAAATAATTTATAGCAGTAACGATTTCTAGTTTTTATTATAAGCATCTTAACTCATATAAACTATTAAATATCCCATGCTGTTAAAATTTTTTCCATGTTCATCTCTCATCACTTATATTAATAAGGGGAGTGAATTTTCATGATTCCCTCCCCTATTTTATTTATAGTAAAGAGCATTTTATAAGCAATGATCTTTTTTCTATAGAATAGGTTCTGCAATGGTATTAATCATTTATAGAGAGGAAAAATATCCTAAACGGAGCTTATAAAAAAGACAGTTATTAATTATTACCAATGCTTTCCTATGTATGCAACTTTAATTTTTTTTCTTTCTGATTTATCATCGTATTTTAGTGCGAAATAAATTCGTATAAGATTTTTAGATGTTAACTTTATACCCTTATCATCCCAGTTTATCTTTAAATGATATTCACAATTAACCGATTCAGTTGCAGAGTCCTTAGAGTCATCAATTGGGAAATCGAATTTTCGTTTATTTGAGCCCTGCCGAGTACAAGATAGTTTTTTCCCGATAGTTGCTGTGTATTCTGATATGAAGTTAAGATCCTCCTGATTACTATTAGGGCATTTAGATATGAAATGGTAACACTGATTCAACGTATTTAATGAGTCTGATATTATGACCCTACAGTCTTTATATGTACTTTGCTGCATAGTGTCTAAAGTTTCACCTATATCTTTGTGGAAAGAAATGTTGTCGTAGTTATTTTGGGATTTTTGAACAAAATCACTTTTGTTTTTACTATTCTGAGCAATAAATATAGAATTTTTTTTCAGCGTATCTTTCCAGCTATGAGTATGCGCACTTTCGTTTTTTCCAGGCCAAAGAAGACCATCAATTGTTAATGAATAATTTCTTGGGAAAGAATCAATGTTTACCTTATCGATTAACTGTCCGTAGGTAGAGCTGCAAATATTTGATTTTATGCTAGATATGGATTTTTCAAACAAAGAGTAATAATGGCCAAAAAATGACAAATCCTCCTCTGCTATTTGAAAAATTATTTCTTCAAGAGACATTAAATCATCATGAGTTTTATATTCTAAAAAATCGTTAGCACAATGAATATTTATATTTTTAGAATAGGCATACTCAAAAATTATTTCTTCTAACTTCTTGG
>NZ_JBQSVB010000009.1:0-191262 GCF_052376015.1 Ewingella sp. AOP8-B2-18 | reverse complement strand
CTTGGCTTTTTTGCCTTCCGGCGGTTCTCTGCTCGAGAAGAGAGTAGGACAAAAGGCGCTGCCTTTTGAACGTTGCGCAGCAACGGCCCGCAGGGTGAAGCACGCAGTGGTTCATCACCTGCCAGGCATCAAATAAAGTGAAAAACCCCAGCCGAAAGGCCGGGGTTTTTTGCTATATGGGACACGGCAAAGTGCAAAACAAAGAAGCCCCCCTGCTCTTACGAGCCGGGGGGCTTCTTGCGTTATGGCTTACTGATTAATGGTTGGAGCTTTGGGAGATGCCAATACCGGTTTGGGATCTCACGAACTGCGGATGGAAACGTTCTCTTTCCAGCTGCCCCTCGCGTGAATTGTCTGTTATTGAGAACAGCCAAGTTCCCACAAAGGCAACAATCATTGAGAATAGTGCAGGATATTCATAAGGATAGATGGCTTTCTCATGACCTAAGATCTGTACCCATATCGTTGGGCCGAGGATCATGAGAATCACCGCGGTTAAGAGACCAAGCCAACCTCCAATCATTGCTCCTCGAGTCGTCAGTTTTGCCCAGTACATGGAGAGCAGGATAATTGGGAAGTTACAGCTGGCGGCGATAGAGAATGCCAGGCCGACCATGAATGCGATGTTCTGCTTCTCGAATAAAATACCCAGCAAAATGGCGACGATGCCGAGGATAATTACCGTGATCTTCGAGATACGCAGCTCATCCTTTTCAGTGGCTTTACCATCCTTTATTACGCTGGCGTACAGATCGTGAGATACCGCTGAAGCGCCAGCTAGCGTTAACCCTGCCACTACTGCAAGGATTGTTGCGAAGGCGACGGCGGAGATGAATCCTAAGAAGAAGCTACCGCCAACGGCATCGGCAAGATGAACCGCTGACATGTTGGTGCCGCCCAACAATGCGCCGGTTGCATCTTTAAATGCTGGGTTTGCGCTAACGAGAACAATAGCGCCGAAGCCGATAATGAAGGTCAAAATGTAGAAATAACCTATAAAACCCGTGGCGTAGAACACGCTTTTACGCGCTTCTTTTGCATCGTTGACGGTGAAGAAACGCATCAGGATATGTGGCAATCCGGCCGTACCAAACATCAGTGCCAATCCAAGCGATAGCGCGGATATCGGGTCAGATACCAGTCCGCCCGGACTCATAATTGCCAGCCCTTTTGGATGCACCGCCACCGCCTGCTGGAAGAGAGTGTTGAAGTTAAAGTTGACCGACTTCATCACCATAATTGCCATAAAGCTGGCACCGGCGAGCAGTAGGATCGCTTTGATAATCTGTACCCAGGTGGTGGCTAACATCCCGCCGAACAAGACGTAAAGCACCATCAGAATACCGACCAGAATCACGGCGACATGATAGTTAAGCCCGAAGAGCAGCTGTATCAGTTTGCCGGCACCCACCATTTGCGCGATGAGATACAGGGCGACCACCACCAGCGAGCCGCAGGCTGACAGAGTTCGAATAGGCTTTTGTTTTAAACGATAGGAAGCGACATCCGCGAAGGTGTATTTCCCCAAGTTGCGAAGCCGTTCCGCGATGAGAAATAGAATGATTGGCCAGCCAATCAGGAAGCCTATCGAGTAGATCAAGCCGTCGTAGCCGGAAGTATAAACCAGCGCTGAAATGCCCAAGAATGATGCCGCCGACATAAAGTCACCGGCGATGGCCAGCCCGTTCTGGAAGCCGGTGATTTTACCGCCGGCGGTATAGTAATCCTGTCGGGAGCGGGTGCGCTTTGAGGCCCAATAGGTGATATACAGCGTGGCGCCGACGAAAAGGACAAACATCACGATGGCTTCGATATTCAGAGGCTGCTTTTTGACTTCCCCTGCAATACCTTCTGCGGCCAGCGCGGTGAATGGTGATGCCAGCAGAAGCGCCAGCGATAATCCCCCTAAACGACGGGCGTTCATGGGTTCACCTCGCGGATGATTTCTGCCGTCAGGCGATCAAATTCGCCATTAGCGCGATAGACATAAATACCGGTGAGCACGAAGGAGGCGACAATCAGCCCAACCCCAATGGGGATACCGCGAGTGATAGTTCCTCCTTCATAGAGTGGCGTGCCGAGCCACTGGGGTTCAAAGGCAATAAGGAAAATAAAACTGACGTACATCACCAACGTGATAATAGAGAGCAGCCACGCGAAGCGGCTGCGTTTTTCTACTAATTCCCTGAAGCGTGGATTATTTACAACTCTTTGATAAATGAGATCATTCATCTCAGTGACTCCTGTGAGGCATTGATAGAGTTCACCGCGCCAGGGCGGTGAAAATTACGACGGCACTTTCATTGATTGTTTTTCTTCCAACAGCTTATCGACTACACCCGGATCGGCGAGGGTAGAGGTATCTCCCAAATTACTGGTATCGCCAGCGGCAATTTTGCGCAGAATGCGGCGCATAATTTTCCCTGAGCGAGTTTTTGGTAAGGAGTCAGTCCAGTGAAGAATGTCAGGCGTGGCGATAGGTCCGATTTCTTTGCGTACCCAGTTACGCACTTCGGCATACAGCTCTGCTGAGGGTTCTTCACCATGGTTGAGGGTAATGTAGGCGTAGATAGCCTGACCTTTGATGTTATGCGGAATGCCAACCACTGCGGCTTCGGCAATTTTCGGATGCGAAACCAGCGCAGATTCAATCTCCGCGGTCCCCAGACGGTGGCCGGAAATGTTTAATACGTCATCGACGCGGCCGGTTATCCAGTAATAACCGTCTTCGTCACGACGTGCGCCGTCGCCGCTGAAATACATATTTTTGAAGGTTGAGAAGTAAGTTTGTTCGAAACGGTCGTGATCGCCAAACAGCGTTCTCGCCTGACCCGGCCATGAATCAGTAATGACCAAGTTCCCTTCGCATGCCCCTTCCTGCGGAACACCTTCGTTATCCACCAAGGCTGGCTTAACGCCAAAGAAAGGACGCGTCGCCGAACCCGCTTTCAGCTCGGTCGCACCAGGCAGCGGGGTGATCATGAAGCCGCCGGTTTCGGTCTGCCACCAGGTGTCGACGATTGGGCATTTGCTGTTACCTATGGTCTTGTAATACCACTCCCAGGCTTCCGGGTTAATCGGCTCACCCACTGAACCCATAATGCGCAATGAATCGCGGCTGGTTCCCTCAATGGCTTTATTACCTTCCGCCATTAATGCGCGAATAGCCGTTGGTGCGGTATATAAAATATTCACTTTATGTTTATCGATGACCTGCGCCATGCGATTTGGCGCCGGGTAATTAGGCACGCCTTCGAACATAAGTGAAATAGCGCCGCAGGCTAATGGGCCATAAAGTAAATAGCTGTGGCCAGTGACCCAACCGACGTCGGCGGTACACCAATAAATATCGCCGTCGTGATAATCAAAAGTATATTTAAACGTCAGCGCGGCATAAACCAAATAACCGCCAGTCGTATGTAATACGCCTTTAGGTTTACCGGTTGAACCCGAGGTATAAAGAATAAATAACGGATCTTCCGCTTTCATCTCTTCCGGCGGGCAATCAGCGGAAATATCTTTAATTGCGTCATGCCACCAAATATCGCGGCCCTGTTTCCATTCGCCTTCTTTACCCGTGCGTTTAAAAACCACCACGTTAGTGACGCTGGTAACTGCCGGATTTTTTAACGCGTCATCGACGTTTTTCTTCAGGGGAATGGTGCGCCCGGCGCGTAAGCCTTCGTCAGCGGTGATCACCACTTTGGAGTTGGAGTCGACAATGCGACCCGCCACGGCTTCTGGCGAGAAGCCGGCGAAGATAACGGAGTGGACGGCGCCGATGCGCGCGCAGGCCAACATCGCCACGGCGGCTTCCGGCACCATGGGCATATAGATGGCAACCACGTCACCTTTCTTCACGCCGAGGCCTTTCAGTACGTTAGCGAACTGGCAGACGTCGTGATGCAATTGTTGGTAAGTGACGTGTTTGCTTTCGGCTTTCGGGTCATCGCCTTCCCAAATCAGGGCCGTGCGGTCGCCGTTTTTCTCGAGATGGCGGTCAAGGCAGTTGGCCGACAAATTAAGGGTGCCATCTTCAAACCAGCGGATATCAATGTTGCCTGGCGCAAACGAGGTGTTTTTAACTTTGCTGTATGGCTTGATCCAGTCGAGAATTTTTCCCTGCTCAGCCCAGAATGCATCCGGATTTTCTACAGATTGTTGATAATACTGATGATATTGCTCTGGTGTGATGAGAGTACGTTCTGCAATTGACGCAGGAATAGGGTGCTTATGGACTTGGCTCATGGTTTTTCTCCTTTAATTTGTTAATCATATGTCAATCAAAGGTTAAGTGTAGTTTGCCTTGAGGCTTTGTTCGGATTTTGGGGGGCGGATCACGCAACCTCAGTAACCCAAGCAAGATTGTGGTCATTAGGCTGCTAGGATGCTCACATTGAGTAAGGTGAGATGAGTAAGAGGAGAGGAAAGAAAAGCGTGGAAATGTCGTGCAGCAATATTTGCCGCATACTGAAAAATTACGATAGGTAGAGCCGATCAAATTTTAGAATTGTATGGATCCTAGCCTATCTGCACGAAGTTGACCTAAGCCAAGCCGCGGCGTCTCCCTCGCCTGAAAAATGGTGTGATGTAATATCAATTTAAAACAAAGGTTTATATTTTGTTAAATAAAGCTTAATCCATTCACAATTTATATTAATTAGCTCAAAACCATCATGAAATATAATGTTAATTAATTTAACCTCAGAGTGAAATTTCCTACAGAAAAGTCTTATAAGTCCTACATTTTAGATTAATAATCTTAATATTAGCATTTTGCGAGTTATTATTCCGACAAAACACAAATAACAGTATATTGATCTGGAAAAGAGAGGGGTGCTCTCTTCGGTAAGCAAGATTTCTCTTTGCTACCGTTATTTCTCAAGGACTCAATATGTTTATTACTAAAAAGAAAGCTCTCATCGTTGCCCTGTCTGCCGTTATCTCTGCTTCAGCTTTTGCAGCTGACGAGCCTGTAGCACCAACGGGAGCCGATCAGGGTTCTGGTCGTATTCATTTCACCGGTACTGTTATTAACGCTCCATGCTCTATCGCAGCTGGTGATGAAGACATTAACGTGAACATGGGCCAGGTTGCGAATAAAGTGCTGGAAAGCGGCAATAAGTATTCACAAAACGTTAACTACACCATTCACCTGCAAGATTGTGACCTGACTGCACAGACCGCTGGCGACGTTCAGTACCCAGCTATGTCTAAAGTTGCAGTATCTTTCGCGGGTACGCCAGACAGCAGCCTGTCCGAGTTACTGGCTAACACCGGTAGTGCTAAAGGTGCTGCGATCCGTATTATCGACTCAAACGGCGACTTGCTGAAAGTGGGTGATACCTCTAAAGACATCAACTTAGTGACCGGTAATAACGAATTGGTATTTGCTGCGCGTGTTGAAGCGAACAACCAGCCAGTATCCACCGGTACTATCGTATCTCAGGCAACTTACGCCCTGAATTACAAATAAGACTGCCTTAATAAATAGGGGAGTTTACTCCCCTTTTATCGTGCCTTTATTGGCAAGGCTTTCTGCTGGCTATATTTCACTGTTCATATAATTAAGCCGAACACGCTTTATAAAAATAAAAGTGGTTTTATATGTTGGTCATTTTTAATAAGACACCGATTAGAAAAAAGCTCACTGTCATCGTTATGAGTTCTTTGACGGGATGTTTTATTTCAATGAGCAGCCTGGCAGTGGAGTTCAATACCAACTTTATTGACGCCGGGGACAGAAATAATATCGATTTAAAACGCTTTGAAGTCGCCAACTACATTGCGCCTGGAGAATATTTGCTGGATATCGTTCTGAATGGCCGAACCCTGCCAGAACAGAGCCTGATCAAATATATTCCCGACGCCGACAATAAGAATAGCCGAATCTGCCTGACGCCCGAGTTGGTCGATAAGTTTGACCTGACCGACGCGGCTCGCAAATCATTGGAAAGCTGGCACGATGGCCAGTGCCTTTCTCTCGACACGCGCGAAGAAGTGACCGTTCGCTACGATCAGGAGAAGCAGACGCTCAACGTCAGTATTCCTCAGGCGTGGTTGACCTATCACGATGAAAACTGGGTGCCGCCTTCGCAGTGGGATGAGGGGGTTGCCGGAGCCATTCTGGATTACAACCTGCTGGGCAGCAAATACATGCCGCAGAACGGCAGCAGTTCCACCAATTTGAGCAGTTACGGTACGGCGGGCTTTAACGTCGGGCCGTGGCGTGCCCGTGCTGATTATCAGTACAACAATACTCGTTCGACGGGCGGCCAGCGCAACAGCCAGTTCAACTGGACCCAGCGTTATCTGTATCGCGCGCTGCCGTCGATTGGCGCGCGCTTCAATGCCGGTGAAACCTATTTTAACTCGGACATTTTCGACTCATTCCGCTTTCTCGGCGTCTCGCTCAATAGCGATCAGCGCATGTTGCCTCCTTCACTGCGCGGCTACGCGCCACAGGTAACCGGGATTGCCAAGACCAATGCCAAAGTCAGCATCAGTCAAAATGGCCGGGTTATTTACCAGACCAACGTGTCGCCGGGGCCGTTCGTGATTCAGGACCTGAGCGAAGCCGTGCAAGGGGCGCTAGACGTGCGGATTGAAGAGGAAAACGGCAGTGTCACCACTTATCAGGTGAGCACCGCCACCATTCCGTTTTTAACGCGTAAGGGAGAAGTGCGTTTCAAAACCGCCATGGGTAAACCGACGACCGGCAGTAATAACAAAGTGATGCAGCCGGGTTTCTATAGCGGGGAAATGTCCTGGGGCGCGCTGAACAACTTTTCGCTGTATGGCGGCCTGATTTCCACCACCGGCAATTACCAGTCGCAGGCGTTAGGGGTAGGGCAAAACCTGCAAGACTTCGGCGCGATCTCTTTTGACGTGACGCGCTCGTCGGCCACGGTCCCGGTGGAAGGCAAGCAGAGCGGCTACAGCTATCGGGTGAACTACTCGAAGCGTTTTGACAGCACCGGCAGCCAGATCACCTTCGCCGGGTATCGCTTCTCGGAAAAGAGCTTTATGTCGCTGAACCAATATTTGGACAAGACCAACGGCGAACACTACTCGCGCGACGACAAGCAAACCTACACAGTGACGGCCAACCAATTCTTACCCTGGCCTGCGATCACCCTCTACTTGTCGGCGACGCACAAGATTTATTGGAACGACAGCCCGAGCAATAACTACAGCGTTTCAGTCAGTAAGATTTTTGATATCGGGCGCTTTACCGGCGTTTCGGCCACCCTGTCGGCCAGTAAGTTGCAGTACCAATACACTGATGAAAATCAGATGTTTTTGTCATTCAGCCTGCCACTGTCCAACGGGCGGCAGATCAGCTACGACGCGCAACAAGATTCGCAAAACGGCTTCTCGCAGACGGCTTCCTATTACAACAGCGAAGACCCGAAAAACAGCTGGCGCGTCGGGGCGGGCGGTAGCAGCCCTGACTTGCAAAAAGGTGACGGTATTTTCCGCGCTAACTATCAGCATATGTCGCCTTACGGCCAGCTCGGAGTTAACGGCAGCGTGAAGAATAACGACTATCGCTCGGTCAGCGGCAACTGGTATGGCTCCTTTACCGCTACGCGTCACGGCGCGGCCCTGCATCAGAGCAGCGCGGGGAGTGAGCCGCGCATGATGTTATCAACCGGCGTTAAGGGCATTCCTATCAGCGACGGGGCGTCTGTAACCAATGATTATGGCGTCGCGGTGGTCAATGGCGTATCCAGCTATCAAACCTCCGACATTCGGGTGGATGTGAACAACCTGCCGGACGACGTGGAGGTTTATAGCTCGGTGGTGAGCAAAACCCTCACCGAAGGGGCGATTGGTTTCCGCAAAATCCGCGCGATTAAGGGTGAACGTCTGATGGCCACTATCCGCCTGGCCGATGGCAGTTTCCCGCCGCTGGGCGCCTCCGTCACCGACGATAGCTCTGGCTTTGAAGCTGGGTTGATTGGTGATAACGGGCTGGCTTATCTGGCCGGTGTCTCGGGTGAGAAGAGCCTGACGGTGAATTGGGGCGACGACAAACAGTGCCGCATTCAGGTCCCGGCGGACTCTGCGAGTTTAAATGGTCAATTGCTGCTGCCTTGCCAATCGGTCAAGGCCGCAGCAGGCAATGTTGAATTGAGATAATGAGGAAGGACGACGAATGAAGAAGTTCATGATGGGTGTAGCCACTGCGGCATTAGTGGCGACAACCCTAATTCAGGGAGCGAACGCCGCCGTCAATATCGACCGCACGCGGATTATTTTTAACGCCGGTGAGAAGTCGGTCAGCATCATGCTGGAAAACCAAAGCAAGGATTTGCCTTATCTGGCGCAGGTTTGGCTGGAGAATGCCAAAGGTGAAAAGATCTCTTCACCTCTGGTGGCTCTGCCGCCGATGCAGCGCATTGATGCCGGGCAGAAAAGCCAAATCCGTGTTTTACAGTTGCCGGAAACCGCGGCGCTGCCGAAAGATCGCGAATCGCTGTTCTATTTCAATGTGCGCGAAGTGCCACCGAAAAGCGAACTGGCGAACGTGATGCAGGTGGCGATTCAAAGTCGCATTAAGCTGTTTTTTCGCCCGGCTGCTATTGCGAGCCAGGCCAAAGGCGCATGGCAAGAGAAGATTGGCGTCAAGCTTTCGGCTGACGGCCTGACCATCAGCAACCCAACACCGTTTTACATCACCCTTGGCTATTTGGGGAAAGACAACGCGGGGAGTTTTCGCGGCTTCGATAGCCTGATGCTGGCACCGTTCGCCACTGAAACCCTCTCGGGCAGCCAGTATGTCAGCTCGAAATACAGCATCGGCTACATGGATGATTACGGCGGTTTACAGGTTAATCAGTACTCTTGTAGCGCAGCCAGCTGCCAAATGTTGAGCAAGCCGGAGAAGAAATAGCCATGCCAACGCTTTATCGCTTATTAGTTCGCAGGAAGTGGCTACTCATCGTGCTGCTACTTTGCTCGCGCAGCGTCTTTGCGCTCGACTGCGTTGAAAAAGGGACCGGCATGGTCAACATGCCGCCCATCGCCATTGGTCCATTGGCCATTCCCTCCAACGTTCCGGCCGGAACCAAGATTTGGGAATCTAATGAGATCAGTATGACGGCTTACTGCGACAATGTTCTCGGCAGCATTATCGATGTCGTGCATTTCTACTTTAACCCTAAGTCGCAATCGTTGGGCCAAGGGTTATTACTCGGTGTGAGCTATAACGGTCAGGATCTGGAGCAGAACGAACAGCGCCTGAGCACCAATAGCCCGCCGATTAAAAAAGGGCAGAACGTCACGGTTAATGTCAGCTTCCGCTTATATATCAAAGTGACGGCGAACCCTCCGTCGAGTGGCCATTATGAAGGCACCGACCAATTTACCGTATTCCAGCTCGACGGCAGCCGGGGGATAAACCATTCAGCCGGTGCGAAGAACGTGAAATACACCTTATCCGGCTTACAGGGAATTCGTTTTCTGGCCTGTGGGTCAGATTTGAAAGTCTATCCCGAATCGCAAATGGTGGATTTTGGCGCCATTCAAAGTATTCAGTTGTCGCGCTCTTCAGGCATCACCTTGCCGTTTGCAATTAAAGCCGTGAAACAGGGCTGTTTGGATAACTTCTCTCTACAGGCGGAGTTTTCCACGGCCAGTCCGCTGATTAACAATAATGCGATCGACCTGGCGAATGGCGCGCAGCTGACGTTATTAAATGACAAAGATGAAGCTATCGTCTTTAACCGCTACGACAACTTTGCTGAATTAAACAACATCAATGAAGTGACGAAAAACTTTACGGCCAAAGTCAGCGCTATCCCCGGCCGGGAATTGAAACTCGGTAAATTTGACGCCTCTGTGGTGGTGAAAATCAATTATTACTGATTCACAACGGACAGAAAGGGTACACGGATATGTTGAGAACAGCTAAATTACGGGCGCAAGCGCTCGAAGAACCTGTCGATCACGGTGATGCACCTAACGCGGTAACGGAGAATGGGATCTATGGCATGCTGCAAAGCATGCGGGAGCGAGCGGGGATAAGCCGAGCAGAGTTGGCTAAGCGTCTGGATATCACGCCCCCGGCCATCACCCGACTTGAGAAACGGCCTGCGCAAGCCAGTATGACGACGCTAACGCGCTACGCGCACGCCTGCGGCTGTACGTTGTATCTGCTCTATAAATAGGTCAAAACGCCACTATCAGGTTATTTCACAAAGACGCACATGATAAAAGGCGACTGTGTGGTTTCGATTAACATGCTATTGGCGTCATATTTTTTTAAAACCAGGGTGTCTGAATCGCCAACAATATAAGAGCTATTCATGAGAACCAGTCTTGATAGCTCTTCATTCATGGTGTCCACGCTATCAATATTTACTCGATCGCTTTTCAATGTGTAGGTTTGTAATGTTTTGTTTTCCAGCACATAACTATAGTAAATGTTTCGCAGTAAAATTCTTTTGTCGACTAACTTACCTTCTTTATCATATGCGTAAACATTGCCGCTCATCGAGACTAAGATTTTATTCTTATTTAAGAAACTAAAGTAAAGCGTAGTATTCAATTTTATACGCCGATCGTCGTATTGCACTTCACTCATAAAGTCACCACGACAGGCTTGTGAATAGGGGAAATTTTCCCGGGAGTGTTTTGCTTCCACCTGCTTATAAATCGTCAGACATAAAAAGATGAGCGACAAAAGAGGCAACCAGTAAACCGCGTGGCACTTCCTTAGTACCCAGCGTAATTTATTTCTTGTCATTACTTGTCCTATCATTACTGTAAACGCTCAGGCATGCCGTCGGATTATTTTTATCATCGACCCGGCACTCTGCCATAAAGTCACGCGTTGAACCCGAGCGTATCAACGAAACCAATGTCTCGCTTTGGAAGATGAAAATATTGCCAGGCTGGCAAACCAGTTTCTTTTGCGCAATAAATTCCTCGGCGCGTTGAATAAAATCGGCACGCTGATTTGAGGGCAAGTGCGTCGTGGAATAGAGCGCGCACTGGCCCAGAGTTGCCACCTGTAGGTTTTCTTTTGGGTCATAGATGTGCTCTTGGAGCAGCAACCCAAGGGCGACGGCCAGAGAGAACAGCGAGGCGAAAAAAATCGGCAATGTAAAATCCCTCCCTTCCTTGGTGTTTGGCATGGTTGTTGGGGCGATGACAGTCGGCACTGCAAGGCTTTCATCAGTGATTTCGCCAGGCATGATGACGTGCTGCGGATATTCCACGGCAGCCGTTACTGCTGCCTCCTGGACAACTTCCGTAGGCGGTGCGCCAGTGGCCTGATCATTTTCTTTTTCTGCATCGTTAATAGCCCCTATAGCATCTATCGCAGAAATAGTTATTTCCTTTTTTAATAAAAAACCGACCTTGGGCACGGTGATTATCACATCTTCGGTATGACCCAGTGTATTAATCACTTTGCGTAATTTGCTAATGCAGTGGTTAAGATTATTATTACTTGATACAAGGCCGTAATCATCCCAGACCTTTTTGAAAAGAATGTCACGTTGCACAACGATGCCCTGCTGTTCGATAAGCAGTAATAAAACGCGGCGCGCAGGATTGGAAATACTCACTTGATTCTCTGGGTCGTTTTGCAAAGATAAAGTATTGTCTTCAGGGTTAAATAGTATTTTATTTTCAATTAGATAAATCATGCCCATCCCTCTTTTATTCGCCACTACATCCTGGTTTTACTAAAAGCTAGTGGGCGATATTTTTATTAAAATGCGACACAAAATTTTCCAATCATACGATTAACTGATGTTGGATTTACTAGGTCAGTATAAACCTAGTATTTTAAAAAATAGAATCATATCCTTAAATATTATTGTTTTAAGGTGTAAGAATGCTCTGCTTTTTGAATATTTATTACGTAATAACCCTGCGGTTATTCACCTATAAATGAGTTAAGGAATTTTAGTACATGACGATAAGTGATGATATGCAGAACAAGCCCCTGCGTGCGATGAAGAGGCTTTAATTCTTAAATTAACTTTGACTGGGTATTTAGGATAAATAATGACTGGTGATGGAAACCAATGAGTGGTCAAAATCGATGCAGAGCGTTGCGCCGAGGGGCAGGGTGAGCATTGGATGAGTGTGGCAGCAGTCGAAACCGTCCACGATAGGTATGGGCTGCCCGGCCAGCACTTCACGCAAAACCTCATAAGGTTGACGGTCACTGCCTGCATCATCAAACAGCTCGTGCTTGCCCAAGATAATGGCGCTTACCTTCTCAAAAATGCCGTTCAGCTTGAGCATGGCGAATGAGCGCTCGACGGTGGCGATGTCTTTCAGACTGTCTTCGATAAATTAATTCGAAGAGGACAATGTAGCAATATCGGGATTGGCTGGATAGTTGGGGGAGTGGGAAGATCACAAACCCCAAATAGCAAAAAACCAGCTATTAAGCTGGTTTCTTTAAATAGTGTGCCAGGACTCGGACCGCGGTGCGTCAGCACCGATGAACAGCGCTTGCGCTGGCCCCGAAGGGGTGAGTCTCAGCATGAGAAGAATAATCGAACGAAGTTCGATGGAGAGTCCCAGCTCCAATAGCAAAAAACCCGCCATAGGCGGGTTCTTCTAAATATGGTGCCCGGACTCGGACCGCGGTGCGTCAGCACCGATGAACAGCGCTTGCGCTGGCCCCGAAGGGGTGAGTCTCAGCATGAGACGAATAATCGAACGAAGTTCGATGGAGAGTCCCAGCTCCAATAGCAAAAAACCCGCCATAGGCGGGTTCTTCTAAATATGGTGCCCGGACTCGGAATCGAACCAAGGACACGGGGATTTTCAATCCCCTGCTCTACCGACTGAGCTATCCGGGCAACGGGGCGCATTAAACCGTATTGGCCGGTGGGCGTCAACGGCTTTATGCGAGAAACATCATAAAAACGGTTTGTTTGCTGGCTTTTCAGTCAAAAAAGAGAGCAGCAAGCCATTTTCTGGGGCTATTTAAGCCAGAGCCCCATGTTCCCGACAGCGCGCCACGTTCAATACATCTTCTGCTAAACGACGCGCCACTGCGACGTCGTGCAGCTGGCGTTTAACCAGCAGCTTGCTCAGGCAGCCTTCGAGGATCAGCTCCATCTGCTCGGCAACCATCTGCGCATCGTCAGACCCCATCTCCTGTAATAGCTCGAAGGTGTAGTCGTAAGAAGCCTGTTTCTGCTTCTCAGCCAGCTGGTGGATAGGGGATTCGTTATCAGGATAGAAGCTGCATGCGGCGATAAATAAGCAGCCCGGATAGCGATTTTGCCGCACCTGCTCGTCGAGAACTTGGTAGCGCGCCAGCAATTTTTGCGGCGCGCTGAGAGTTTCATCCAGCAGTAACTGGCGACGCCAAATATCAATCTGCTCGCCGTGGTGGCGCAGGCTGTCGTACAGCAGCGCCTCGGCATTCGGCCAGAAACGGCGCAGATCGCTAAGTGGAATGCTGACCAATTCGGCAACGGATTCCAATGACAGTGTGGCTAAACCGCGCTGTTCCAAAAGATTAAGTGTTTGGTCAAGGACCTGTTCACGTAGCACGTTTGCCTCCTCACAATTCGCGTAATTCAAAACCTAGTGTCGTTTAAGGCTGCGTTTTCTGCAAATGGCCGACGAACTGGGTTGCATTCATAAAGCCGGTCACCCGCGACTGCGGTAACTCTTTGCCATCCGCGCCAAAGAACAGAATGGTGGGCAGACCTAGCACCTGCAGCCGTTTGAGCAGCGCCACCTGCTGCGGGTTATTCTGTGTCACATCGGCTTGCAGTAACACCGTGTCTTTCAGCTCGTTTTGCACCTCTGGCGAGGTAAAGGTGTATTTCTCAAACTCTTTGCAAGCCACGCACCAGTCGGCGTACAAATCCAGCATCACTCTTTTGCCCTGAGCCTGCTGCAACGCGGCATTCAGCTCATCCACATTATTGATTTTGTGGAATGCCAGCGCGTGTTGCTGCTCCGCGCTGCCACCCTGAGGAGGAAATGCCCAGTCTTGCAGAGGTCGGCCCGCCACCAGTAGGGCCGCCAGCAGCAGCAACTGTAAGACGCGCACCAGCCCGCGTTGACTCTTCAGGCTAATAATGAGCGCCCAGCCGAAGAAGGCGACTCCCAGCATACTCCACAATCTTAGCCCCCACGCATCGCCGATGATTCTCTCTAGCAAGAACACCGGCAGGGCGAGGATCACAAAGCCAAAACCTTCTTTAACATACTGCATCCACGGGCCGCTGCGTGGCAGCAGGCGATTGCCGAACAGGGTCACGATAATCAGCGGGATGCCCATGCCCAAGGCATAAAGATAGAGCGTTCCGGCACCGGCCCACAGGTTTCCACTCTGGGCGATATACAGCAGGATGGCGCTCAGCGGCGCGGTGGTGCACGGCGAGCAGATAAGCCCGGCCAGCGCGCCCATAATAAAGACGCCTGCCAGCGAGCCGCCTTTTTGGTCATTGCTCCACAGGGTGAGACGAGTCTGCACCGAAGAAGGCAGTTGCAGGCTGAACAGGCCAAACATCGACAGGGCCAGCAGGATAAAGGCGGCAGACAGCACAATCAGTACCAAAGGGCTTTGCAGCGCGGCCTGGAACTGAAGCCCGGCGGCGGCGACCACCATACCGAGCAAGGTATAGGTCAGCGCCATGCCTTGCACATAAACCAGCGCCAGCAGGAAGATGCGTTTCATGCTTTGCGGGCGCTGGCGGCCAAGAATAATGCCGGAAATCAGTGGGTACATCGGCAGCACGCAAGGGGTAAAGGCGATGCCAATGCCAATCAGCAAGGCCCAAAGAGGCGAGAAGGGCAGCGGCGTGGCCTGTGGCGCTGGCGCGGCTTCAATCGGCTTCTCTGGTGTTGGCGGTGGCGTTGCGGCGTCAGCAGCCTCCCCGCTGACTTCGCTCAGTGGAATAATGCGTGTTTCCGGCGGATAGCAGAAGCCCGCCACCGCGCAGCCCTGATAGCTGACTTTCAGCGATGCCTGAGCACTCGCCTGACGCAGCGGTACGCTAAGATTCAGCTGTTTTTCATAAACTTGGGTATCGCCAAAGAACTCGTCGTGATGCTCCAGCCCCTTCGGCAAGATAAAGGCCGCCAGCTGGGCCTGATCGCCGACTAACTCGATTTTATCGCGATAGAGATAGTAGCCATCGCGGATCGTCCAGTTGAGCTTGAGGTTGGGACCCTGCTGCTGAAAGTCGAAGTCGAATGCCTGATCCACCGGCACGAACTGCGGGTTCGCAGGCTGGCTGAACAGGGAGGCCTGGGCGTGCAGCGGCAGTAAGAACAGGCTACAAATCAGGAGGAAAAGGCGAAAAATGCGGTGATCCATGCGGATTATCTTTCTCTTCATCACGGTCAGCATTGACCGCTGGTTAAATCGCAAGAGGGCGCGAGTCGCTTCATGCCACGGCGCGTTAATAGACGCTGATTATAGCCCGCACAAAGGGTGAGCAGAAAGCCTTGGAGTGTCAGGGTTTGTCAGAGTGGCGCGGGGAGGGCGAGAACAGGGGCCGAAGCCCCTGTGAAAAACTGTTAGAGAATGATGCTGCCGAGGCCAAACCCGAAGAGTACCGACAGGAAAACGCCGATGGTGCCGGGGATGAAGAACGGGTGGTTGAAGACGAAGCGGCCGATGCGCGTGGTGCCGGTGTCGTCCATTTGCACCGCCGCGACCAGGGTCGGGTAGGTTGGCAGAATGAACAGGCCGGAGACGGCGGCAAAAGAGGCCACGGCGGTCAGCGGGGTGACGTTCAGCGCCAGCGCCAGCGGCATCAAGGCCTTGGCGGTCGCCGCCTGCGAGTAGAGCAGTGCCGAGCAGAAGAAGAAAATCACCGCCAACAGCCACGGATGGGACTGAATCAGCTCGCCGGCAGTCTCTTTAATCCAACCCAGATTGGCCTGCACGAAGGTGTCGCCCAACCAAGCTACGCCGAGGATACAGATACAGGCACTCATGCCCGCCTTGAAAGTACCGGAGGTAAGGATGGAATCGGTGTTAATGCGGCAAATCAGGGTGGTCAGGGTCGCGACGCTCAACATGATAATAAGGATCGCGCTGGTGGTATTCATCAGCGGTTTCTCAACCCAGCCGAGGCTCGGGCTGTTGACCACCGCGTAGCCAACCACGCTGAAGACGCCCAGCAGGAACAGCAGCACGGAGAGTTTGGCGCGCGGCTTGATGGCTTTGCGGTTGTTACCGCGCAGCTCCACCAGACCTTCTTCATAACGCTTGACGTAAACCGGGTCATCAGACAGCTTCGAGTTGAACAACCAGCCAATCAGCAGCGACATCACAATCACCGCCGCGAAGGTGGAGGGGATCATCACCATCAACAGGTGCAGATAGCTGACGCCGTGGCCTTCCATCACTGAAGACATATACACCACCGCCGCCGAAATCGGCGAGGCCGTGATGCCAATCTGCGCGGAAACTACCGCCGTGGATAGAGGGCGGCAAGGTTTAATCCCCTGCTCTTTGGCGACTTCGGCAATCACCGGCAGCGCGGAGAGCGAGATGTTGCCGGTACCGGCCAACAGGGTGAGGAAATAGGTGACGATAGGGGCGAGCAGGGTGATGTGCTTTGGGTTGCGGCGCAGCAGTTTTTCGGTTTGCTGCACCAGATAGTCCATCCCGCCAGCCACCTGCATGGTGGAGATAGCGGCGATCACCGCCATGATGATGGAGATGACGTCAAAAGGGATGCTGCCGGGTTTAACGCCGCAGAGGGCCAGCGCCAGAACGCCAATTCCTCCTGCAAACCCAATGCCTATCCCGCCCAGCCGCGCGCCCAAAAATATCGCCGCCAGTACAATAATGAGTTCGATGATTAACATGTTTGACCGTCCGTTGTTCCCAACTAAATAGAAATAAAATGAAAATGAGATGTTGTGTAATTGTTGTTATGCACAAAGTAAAAAGGCTCGTTGTTCGTGAGAACAACGAGCCTTAAGGCTAAAGATTATCTCTGTTACTGTTCGTTTTCATCCGTGTACCGTTTGGCTTTGTAGGCCGGGTGCATCAGGTTCTCAATAGAGAAGATGTCGTCCAGTTCAGCCTCTGTTAGCAGCCCGCGTTCCAATACGACTTCGCGCACGCTCTTACCGGTTTCGGCACAAATCTTCCCGACAATATCGCCATTGTGGTGGCCGATGAACGGGTTGAGGTAAGTCACGATACCGATAGAGTTGAAGACGTAAAACTCGCAAACCTCTTTGTTCGCTGTAATGCCGTTGATGCATTTTTCCAGCAGATTGTAGCAGGCATTGGTCAGAATATGGATGGATTCGAACATCGCCTGGCCAATCACTGGCTCCATCACGTTCAACTGCAACTGGCCTGCTTCGGCAGCCATGGTCACGCACACATCGTTACCGATAACTTTGAAGCACACCTGATTGACCACTTCTGGGATCACCGGGTTAACTTTGGCTGGCATGATTGAAGAACCGGCCTGCAATTCAGGCAGGTTGATTTCGTTCAGGCCAGCGCGCGGGCCGGAAGAGAGCAGGCGCAAGTCGTTACAGATTTTAGAAAGCTTAACCGCCAGACGTTTCAGCGAGCTGTGCACCATCACGTAAGCGCCACAGTCGGAGGTTGCTTCAATCAGGTCTTCTGCCGGGATGCAAGGCAGGTTACTGACTTCAGCCAGTTTCTCCACCGCCAGCTGTTGGTAGCCTTCAGGAGTGTTCAGGCGAGTACCGATTGCCGTAGCGCCAAGGTTCACTTCCAGCAGCAATTCGCCGGTGCGCAGCAGGTTGCGGGTCTCTTCTTTTAACAGCACGTTGAACGCGTGGAACTCTTGACCGAGGGTCATCGGCACGGCGTCTTGCAGCTGAGTACGGCCCATCTTGATGATGTTTTCGAATTCTTTGGCTTTACGCTCGAAGCCGTCACCGAGCTGGTCGATGGCGTCGATCAGTTTGAGCAGAGAAGCATAAACGGCCAGACGGAAGCCGGTAGGATAGGCGTCATTGGTGGACTGACACTTATTCAGGTGATCGTTTGGATTGAGGTACTGGTAGTCACCTTTCTGGTGGCCCATCAGTTCCAGCCCAATGTTAGCCAGTACTTCGTTGGTGTTCATATTGACCGAGGTCCCCGCGCCGCCCTGGAAGACGTCAATCGGGAACTGATCCATGCACTTGCCTTTATTCAGCACTTCATCACAAGCCTGAATAATGACGTCGGCGATATGGCGTGGGATCGTGTGCAGCTCTTTATTTGCAAGCGCGGCTGCTTTCTTCACCATGACCATGCCCCGGACGAACTCCGGCACATCGCTGATTTTTGTGTTGCTGATATAGAAGTTTTCAATCGCCCGCAGGGTGTGAATTCCATAATAAGCCTCAGCTGGAACTTCGCGAGTACCCAGCAGATCTTCCTCGATACGAATCGTATTTGACATGAGAACCTTCTTTTTGGTGCTTGAACACGTTATGCGATGTTTGAAATTATGTTACTAACAGAGGGAAATTAAAAACGATCAACCGCTGTTTGTAGTACGAAGGCGATCATATGCTGCTCTTGGCGAATTGCACGCACTAAGATCACTCTCCTGCACTGTTACGAAGCATCTATTTCTGTATCTGTGAGAACTCTCACAAATCATTCCTCTGCTCAATTAAATCTGTCGCGAAGGTTGAAAAAAGGCTGCTCCGCTACCACCTCAGTGTAGACAGCCCGAGGCGGAACGATCATTTGGTTCGCTCTCGGGCCCATTTTTATGGTTTCGGCATGTTGCCTTTAGGGCCAGCCGGAGCCTCATTACAAGGAGAATGCGGTGCGCTGGTTACCGTTACTGTTGTTATTTCTGTTGGCTTACATCGAAATAACCTTATTTATCAAAGTGGCTGCCTTTATTGGCGTGGCCATGACGCTGTTGCTGGTGGTCTTCACCTCCTGTGTGGGTGTCTCTCTGGTGAAAAATCAGGGCATGAAAACCTTCATGCAGTTGCAGCAAAAATTGGCGCTGGGCGAAAGCCCGGCGGCGGAGATGGTCAAGAGCGTGTCGCTGGTATTGGCAGGCTTCTTGCTGCTGGTTCCGGGCTTCTTCACGGATTTCCTCGGCCTGCTGCTGTTACTGCCGCCGGTGCAGAAATCCCTGACGCTGAAACTGATGCCGCACCTTAATATTGTGCGCTCTGGCGGAAACTGGGGTAAGAGCCAGCCGACCGGAAACACCTTCGAGGGCGAGTTCAAACGCACCGACGAGCAGACTGAACGTCTTGTTTCGCCAGAAAAAGATGACGACATCGATGGGCGCGGCCGCTAATATCCGCGCCCTCGGATGTTAAATTATTGTTGTGAAAGGGGAGGGAGTGCCGCCAGCGAGGCGCACTTTTCTGGCAAAGACAACTGACAAAGAAAACGCGATTTTTTTTGCTTTTCCCCTTGAAGGGCGGCGTAACGCCCCCATTAAACAAACCACGAGGCCGGACAGATGACTGTCAGGCATTCAACCCTAAATATAGTTATGGACCCGCTCACAGGAGAGTTATCAATGAAAATTCGTCCATTGCATGACCGCGTTATCGTCAAGCGTAAAGAAGTAGAATCTAAATCCGCTGGCGGCATCGTTCTGACTGGCTCTGCTGCTGGTAAATCTACCCGCGGTGAAATCCTGGCCGTCGGTCATGGTCGCATCCTGGAAAATGGTGAAGTGAAAGCGCTGGACGTTAAAGTTGGCGACATCGTTATTTTCAACGACGGTTACGGCGTTAAAGCTGAGAAGATCGACAACGAAGAAGTGTTGATCATGTCCGAAAGCGACATTCTGGCAATCGTAGAAGCCTAATCGGTCTCTACCACTTTTTCTGAACTGAACGAATTTAAGGTAAATAACAATGGCAGCTAAAGACGTAAAATTCGGTAACGACGCACGTGTAAAAATGCTTCGTGGCGTAAACATCCTTGCCGATGCAGTTAAAGTTACCCTGGGCCCTAAAGGCCGTAACGTAGTTTTGGACAAATCTTTCGGCGCACCAACCATCACTAAAGATGGCGTGTCAGTAGCTCGTGAAATCGAACTGGAAGACAAGTTCGAAAACATGGGTGCGCAAATGGTGAAAGAAGTTGCGTCCAAAGCTAACGATGCAGCGGGCGACGGTACCACTACCGCAACCGTTCTGGCGCAATCCATCATCACTGAAGGCCTGAAAGCTGTTGCTGCTGGCATGAACCCGATGGACCTGAAACGTGGTATCGACAAAGCTGTCGTTGCCGCAGTTGAAGAATTGAAAAAACTGTCTGTGCCATGTGCTGATTCTAAAGCCATCGCTCAGGTAGGTACTATCTCCGCTAACTCCGACGAAACCGTAGGTAAATTGATCGCTGAAGCGATGGAAAAAGTCGGTAAAGAAGGCGTGATCACCGTTGAAGAAGGTACCGGCCTGCAAGACGAGCTGGACGTTGTTGAAGGTATGCAATTCGACCGCGGTTACCTGTCTCCATACTTCATCAACAAGCCAGAAACCGGTTCTGTTGAACTTGAAAGCCCATTCATCCTGCTGGCTGACAAGAAAATCTCTAACATCCGTGAAATGCTGCCAGTGCTGGAAGCCGTTGCTAAAGCCGGTAAACCACTGCTGATCATTGCTGAAGACGTTGAAGGCGAAGCCCTGGCGACTCTGGTAGTGAACACCATGCGCGGTATCGTGAAAGTGGCTGCGGTTAAAGCACCAGGCTTCGGCGACCGTCGTAAAGCTATGCTGCAAGACATCGCAACCCTGACTGGCGGTACTGTTATCTCTGAAGAGATCGGTCTGGAGCTGGAAAAAGCCACGCTGGAAGACATGGGTCAGGCTAAGCGTGTTGTTATCAACAAAGACACCACCATCATCATCGACGGTGTTGGTGAAGAGGCTACTATTCAGGGCCGTGTTTCTCAGATCCGTCAGCAGATCGAAGAAGCGACCTCTGACTACGACCGTGAAAAACTGCAAGAGCGTGTGGCTAAACTGGCTGGCGGCGTAGCCGTTCTGAAAGTTGGCGCAGCGACTGAAGTTGAAATGAAAGAGAAGAAAGCCCGCGTTGAAGATGCCCTGCACGCGACCCGTGCTGCGGTAGAAGAAGGCGTGGTTGCTGGTGGTGGTGTTGCGCTGATCCGCGTTGCTCACACTCTGGCAGACCTGAAAGGCGACAACGACGACCAGAACGTGGGTATCCGCGTTGCTCTGCGCGCGATGGAATCTCCACTGCGTCAGATCGTGGTTAACGCCGGCGAAGAAGCTTCTGTTATCGCTAACAAGGTTAAAGCAGGCGAAGGCAGCTTCGGCTACAACGCTTACACCGAACAGTACGGCGACATGATCGCGATGGGTATCCTGGACCCAACTAAAGTGACCCGTTCTGCTCTGCAGTTCGCCTCTTCAGTTGCTGGCCTGATGATCACCACCGAGTGCATGATCACCGACCTGCCTAAAGACGACAAAGTCGATATGGGCGGCGCTGGCGGCATGGGTGGTATGGGCGGCATGGGCGGCATGATGTAATCATCCCCCGGCGTTCATTCGCTGCATATGCAGGTTGCGTAAGCAATTTGTGTGTTAAAGAGACCCGGTCCTTGGTGGCCGGGTTTTTTTATTTGACCCTTTTTTCTTCGTTTCAGTAAGATAACTCTCATCGTCTCCTGAGTTTAGCGTGTAAACTCTACACTATCTCTGTCTCAGGTAACGCGTTGAAGCTTGCGCAAACGTGGCAACGGATGCCTAAGAGAACACGGCGTTCTCTGATAGGCTTTATGAGATTTCAATATCAAATGGGGAAAGTGATGCGGATTAAAATGTTACTGGGCCTGTCAGCTGCCATGCTGCTCGCCGGCTGCAGTACCACTCATCAACTGGATGCAGCGGGCCAGCAAGTTAAGTTTACTGATAGCAAACCGGGTAAAGAATGCCAATTAATTGGCGATGTTACCGGGACGCAGAGCAACTGGTTATCAGGAAGCGGCGGTGACGGTAGCTCAATGCGCGGTGCTGCGAATGATCTGCGTAACAAAGCTGCTGCTATGGGTGGTAACACTATTTATGGCGCGAACAGCCCAACCCAAAGTTTCGTCTCCAGCTTCGTTCCTGTGGACAGCAAAATGGTCGGTCAGGTTTATAAGTGCCCATAACGGGTCACCCCTTTCCTGATAACGACATTGAATAGAAATTGCATAAAAAGGGATGCCTATGATGGGCATCCCTTTTTGATTGAGCAGGTCTGTCAGAAGAAATCAGGACTGTTTGAGGCGTAGGTCTAAGATGGTTTTGCTCGGCTCACCGCCAATTTCGCGGGTCAGCTTCGGCACCATATAGCCCGATACCTTGCTCATCAGCCCTTTCATGATGACGCGTGCTTCATCGTCATCCACCATGAAATGCGCCGCGCCCTGAACCTTATCCAGCACGTGGATGTAGTAGGGCATGATACCGCTGTCGAACAGCGCGTTGCTCAACGCTGCCAGCGTATCAGCACAATCATTGACGCCACGCAGCAGCACGCTTTGGTTAAGCAGGGTCACGCCGGCTTTTTTCAGCTCGGCAATGCCAGCGCGGAACTCGTCATCAATCTCATTAGCGTGATTGATGTGCGTCACCATCAGCACTTGCAGGCGCGATTCGCTCAGGCGCTGGCACAATCTTGGCGTGATGCGCGCAGGGATAACCACCGGCAAACGAGTGTGAATTCGCAGGCGTTTAATGTGGCCAATGGCTTCCAGTTCTGTGATCAACCAGTCAAGTTCGTGATCTTTTGCCATCAAAGGATCACCACCCGAGAAAATAATTTCATCGAGTTCAGGGTGTGAGCGGATATAATCCAGCGCCTGAACCCAGTTGGCTTTATTTCCCTGGTTTTCCTGATAAGGAAAATGGCGGCGGAAGCAGTAGCGGCAATTCACCGCGCAACCGCCTTTCACCAGCAATAGCGCGCGGTTACTGTACTTGTGCAATAGCCCTGGGACGACACTACGTTGTTCATCCAGAGGGTCCGTGGTGAAGCCCGGCGCGGCGATAAACTCTTCGCGCGCGGTCAGTACCTGCAGCAGTAAAGGATCGTGCGGATCGCCCGGTTGCATGCGTGCAACAAAGGCGCGCGGAACGCGTAGCGGGAACAAACGACGGGCTTCATGCCCTGTTTGCAGTTCTGCATTATTGTTAAGTGCCAGAAGAGTAAGCAGTTCATCCGGGTCTGTAATAACATCGCCGAGTTGATGCAACCAATCTTCTCTAAATGGCGCGTTTAGGGTTACAATGTTTGCCATTTTTTTGGCTAATACCAGTTTAAAATTAGAGGGCCATTATGGCGACTTATTCTAGCAACGATTTCCGTCCGGGTCTTAAAATCATGTTCGAAAGCGAACCATACGCGATCGAATCCAGTGAATTCGTAAAACCAGGCAAAGGCCAGGCTTTCGCACGCGTTAAAATGCGTCGCCTGCTGACCGGTTCTCGTGTTGAGAAAACCTTCAAATCTACCGACTCTTGCGAAGGTGCAGACGTTGTAGATACCAACATGACTTACCTGTACAACGACGGTGAGTTCTTCCACTTCATGCACCCTGAGACTTTCGAGCAGCACGGTGTTGAAGAGAAAACCGTTGCTGACGCGGCAAAATGGCTGCAAGACAACGCGGAATGTATCGTGACTCTGTGGGACGGTCGTCCTATCGCCGTTCAGCCACCGAACTTCATCGAAGCTGAAATCACTGATACTGACCCAGGTCTGAAAGGTGATACTGCGGGTACCGGCGGTAAGCCTGCGACCCTGAGCACTGGCGCCGTGGTTAAGGTTCCATTATTCGTACAGATTGGCGAAGTTGTCCGCGTTGACACCCGCTCTGGCGAATACGTCTCCCGCGTTAAGTAAGTCGATAGCGACATAACGTTGGCGAAAGCTGCGGCAGGTTAACCCCTGCCGTGACTTTCTTTGCATCAATTGCCTCATTGGATTACGGCTGCAATGTTGAAAAGAATATTGTTTATCGTGGTTTCGGTCATGGCGCTTGGCCTGTTGGCGGGCTGTAATACCGTGCATGGTTTTGGTGAAGATATTCAACATCTGGGTGGCGCTATCTCCCGACACACCTAAAGCTTGCGCGCAGGCTTGTGGCTTTTTAGCCTTAAGTTTCAATCTTTCCGAAAATTTCCCCGCATAATCCCGCATTGTTATTTTTTAACTACACTTAAGTGGTCGTACTTTACATTCTCTTATAGGAAGGAAATTTATATGCTGAAGAAAAGTATTCTCACCCTTTTGTCTGTTTTGGTTCTCTCCAGTGCTCTGACGGCCTGTAACACCACTCGTGGGGTAGGCGAAGATATCTCTGCTGGCGGCCAGGCTATCCAAAAAAGCACGCAGTAACCTCGCGTAGCGCTTCCTAATGCAGTTTGCAGATACTGCCTGCATCTCATGAGCAGGCAGTATTCTCTCTTAAGGCTGATTCACCCAAACAAGCTGGTGCGTGTCAAAGCCATATTCCTGCGCGGTATTGAGCAGTTTCTCCCTGACGCCATCACTCAGCTTCGGCGTGCGTGACAAGATCCACAGATAGCTCTTATTCGGGCCGCAGACCAGCGCGTACTGGTAATCTTTATCCAGCTCAATCACGTTGTAACCGCCATAGAACGGGCCGAAGAAGGAGACTTTAAGCGCCGCGCGTGAGGTTGGCCCGGTGAAATAGCCTTTGCCTTCACTCTGCTGCCACTTCTGCTTTTTAATGTTATAGCCGCGATTAATTACCTTCACGCCGCCATCGTCACGCAGGCTGTAATTCGCCGTGACCTGCTCCAAACCACTTTCAAAACTGTGGTCCAACCGGGCAATTTCGTACCAGGTCCCCAAATAACGCGTTAACTCGAAATTGTTGACCACTTTGACGTCGGCGGGCGGCGTCACGCTACAGGCAACCGACATGACTGCCGTTGCTAACACGCTCAATTTTGACCAGATTTTCATAAACCTACTTTCCTTAGATGCCTGTGCTAAGTGTAGGTAGAAATGCGAGAAAGGGATAATGCTTCGAGAGGATAAACGGCCCGAAAGGCGGGCCGTGAAGAGGAAAACCTAATAAGATCAGAGTCGAATCAGCACGATCAGCGTCACAATGCTCAGAATGGTCGCCAGACCGTAAAAAATCCATTTCCCGGCAGGGATGTGAATTTTTAGATCATGCATCGCGTGGTGGATCCGGTGCAAGCCGCACCACAGCGGCAGAACGATCATCAGCAGCAGGAACAGACGGCCGATCCAGCTTTGCGCGAAGGCGAGGACGCGCGGATAGCTCAGCGCGTCGCCGGGGAAAAAGCCTAAAGGCAGCAGGAAGCACACCAATAGGATCATCACCGGCGCAAAAATCGCGCTCCACATACCGCCCGCGCCGAACAGCCCCCAAAAGACCGGCTCGTCAGAACGTTTTGGCAGAGTTTTATTCATCATCTCCTCCCATTAATAAAGTAGCGCGAGGGTCAAAATCACCACTGTCGCGATGCCGGTGATAGCCCAAAAAGCCCCAATAATCGGCTCTGGTCCCATCTTCTGGTTTTTGACGATAATAATTGACGCCTTGGGCGCTAATTCGAACCAGGTTTTGGTGTGCAAAAGCGCCGCGAGCAGGGCAATCAGGTTAATCAGCAGTACCACCGGATGTTGCAGGAAAGCCACATAGGTCGCCCAGCTCTCTGCGCCGTGCTTCAATGAGAAAACCCCCGCCAGCAGCAGCAGGCTAAACCAAACGGCAGGCACCGCCGTCCCTTCGCGCAACATGTAGAAACGGTAAAACCCTGACTTTTGCCACCAGTTAGCTTTCATCTCTGGCGTGTAAGGCTTTCTTTTACTTGGCGTATTCAGCATATTTTGTTCCCTCATTGCGGTCTGAGCCTCGCAATCATGAAGTCCTTCGAGCTTTCCACTTTGCCTTGTTGGATAGCCGCGGCGGGGTCGACATGTTTCGGGCAGACTTCCGAGCAATAGCCGACAAACGTACAGCTCCAGACGCCGTTTTGGCCGTTGAGCTGCGGCATTCGCTGCGCCTTGCCGTGGTCGCGATTGTCCAGATTGTAGCGATGCGCCAGCGTGATTGCCGCCGGGCCGATGAACTCAGGGTTGAGGCCAAACTGCGGGCAGGCGGCATAGCACAGGCCACAGTTGATGCAGCCGGAGAACTGGTGATATTTCTCCATCTGGGCCGGCGTTTGGTTGCCCGGACCTTGGCTGGCATCGCGCGAGTTGCCGATGATATAGGGCTTGATGGCTTCCAGACTTTCGATGAAATGGGTCATGTCGACCACCAAATCGCGCTCGATCGGGAAGTTGCCCAAGGCGGCAATTTGCATGCCTTCCGGGTATTCGCGCAGGAAGGTTTTACAGGCCAGCTTGGGCACCCGATTGACCATCATGCCGCACGAGCCGCAGATAGCCATGCGGCACGACCAGCGATAGGAGAGGTCGGCTGCAAGGTGATCTTTAATGTAGCCGAGGGCATCCAGCAGCGAGGTGGTTTCATCGAAAGGCACGTCATAAATCACCGGATGCGGCGCGCTGTCGGTTTCCGGGTTATAACGCATGATCTCAACCTTGCGGCTTTTCATTTCAGCCATGGGATTGCTCCTTGTCTTTTTTATCCTGAGCGTCTGACTCACCGCCGTAAACGCGCTTGGCGGGTGGCAGCGTGGTGATTTTCACATCGCCGTACTCGAGACGCGGCGCGGCGTCCGGCTGATAAAAGGCCAGCGTATGTTTGAGGAAGTTTTCGTCATCACGCTGGGTGCAGCCTTCATCAAGGCGCTGGTGCGCCCCGCGCGACTCTTTGCGGTGGAAAGCCGAGTGCGCCATACATTCCGCCACGTCCAAGCCATAGCCCAGCTCCAGAGTGTAGAGCAGGTCGGTGTTGAACACGCTTGAGGTGTCTTTGATTTTTATCCGTTTGTAGCGCTGTTTTAACTCGGCCAGCTTATCGATGGTTTTCTGCATTAACTCCGGCGTGCGGTAGATGCCGCAGCCTTCTTCCATCGACATGCCCATTTCGTCGCGGATCGTCGCCCAGCTTTCATCGCCTTCCTGCGCCATCAGCGCCTGTAGGCGTTTTTCGATGTCAGCCACCTGTGCATCCAGCGCGGCGCTGTTGGCGATAGAAACGGACTCCGTGGCGCGCAGCGCGGCTTGTTCTCCCGCCATGCGGCCAAATACCACCAGTTCCGCCAGAGAGTTAGAGCCGAGGCGATTGGCGCCGTGCAGGCCGACCGACGAGCATTCGCCGACGGCAAACAGCCCTTTGATGCGGGTTTCGCACTGGGCGTTGGTTTCAATGCCGCCCATGGTGTAGTGCGCGGTCGGGCGAACCGGGATGGGTTCGTTGATCGGGTCGACGCCGACATAGGCTTTGGCTAATTCACAGATAAACGGCAGGCGTTCGCGCAGTTTTTTCTCACCCAGATGGCGCAGGTCGAGATAAACCACGTCACCGCGCGGCGTGGACTCAGTTCTTCCTGCTCGCCATTCATGCCAGAAGGCCTGAGACACCTTGTCGCGCGGGCCGAGTTCCATATATTTGTTCTTCGGCTCGCCGAGTGGCGTTTCCGGCCCCATGCCGTAGTCCTGCAAGTAGCGGTAGCCCTCTTTGTTGATAAGAATGCCGCCTTCGCCGCGACAGCCTTCGGTCATCAAAATGCCGGAGCCGGGCAGGCCGGTCGGGTGATACTGCACAAACTCCATGTCGCGCAGCGGGATGCCGTGGCGTAGCGCCATGCCCATGCCGTCGCCGGTCACAATGCCGCCGTTGGTATTATAGCGGTATAGGCGGCCCGCGCCGCCGGTGGCCATCACCACCGCGTTGGCGCGAATTTGCACCTTTTGGCCTTCCATCATATTGATAGCGACCACGCCGTGTACCCGGCCATCGTCGACCAAGATGTCGAGGACGAAATGTTCGTCGAATCGTTTGATTTGTGGATATTTGAGGGAGGTTTGGAACAGAGTGTGGAGGATATGGAAACCGGTTTTATCAGCAGCGAACCAGGTGCGTTCTATTTTCATTCCGCCGAAGCGCCGCACGTTGATGGAGCCATCGTCTTTGCGACTCCACGGGCAGCCCCAAATTTCGAGCTGGGCCATCTCCTCTGGGCATTGGTGGACGAAATGGTCAACGACGTCTTGCTCACACAGCCAGTCACCCCCGGAAACGGTATCCTGAAAGTGATAGGCAAAGCTGTCATGATCCTGAGTTACGGCGGCGGAGCCCCCTTCGGCAGCCACTGTGTGGCTTCGCATTGGATAAACTTTCGATATCAGCGCAATGTTGAGGCTGGGATTGGCTTCTGCTGCAGCTATGGCTGCGCGTAAACCCGCGCCACCTGCACCTACTATTACAATGTCGGCGTTAAAGGTTTGCACTGCATTCCTCCACTATCATCATGTGTCAGGCGTCTTAGCCTGTTGAAAAGCCAGCATTTATGATGGCCTTGTTGACTCTGATGGCATGCAGGCTCTGGCTCAGAGCTATATATTCTTATTATTTGTGTGGGTTTAATTATACCTAAAGAGGAGTAGCTGAAATTTGATGTGAACGCTGATTTTTGGCTTTCTATAACTTCTGTTGCTGTTTTATGACACAGAATGAGATATTTGTTTGCCTCTGTGTATACGGGTAGACTGCACCCCCTTTTGAACTTCGGAGTTAAGCACCATGAGCGAAACAGCAAGCTGGCAACCCAGTGCTCCTATCGCCAATTTGTTGAAGCGCGCGGCAATCATTGCCGAGATTCGACGTTTTTTCGCTGATCGTGGCGTATTAGAAGTAGAAACCCCGGCGATGAGCCAGGCGACGGTCACGGATATTCATCTGGTGCCTTTCGAGACGCGCTTTGTTGGCCCTGGCGCGGCCGATGGCATGACGCTCTATCTGATGACCAGCCCGGAATATCACATGAAGCGCCTGCTGGCGGCGGGCAGTGGCCCGATCTATCAGATGGGCAAAAGCTTCCGCAACGAGGAAGCCGGGCGTCATCATAACCCCGAGTTCACCATGCTGGAGTGGTATCGCCCGCGCTATGACATGTATCGCCTGATGAACGAGGTTGATGACCTGTTGCAGCAGGTGCTGGACTGCGAGTCGGCTGAGACACTCTCCTATCAGCAGGCTTTCACCCGCCATTTGGACGTCGACCCGCTGTCGGCCGACAAGGCCCAACTGCGTGAAGCGGCGGCGAAACTGGATTTATCCAACATTGCCGATACCGAAGAAGACCGCGACACCTTGCTACAGCTGCTGTTCACCATGGGCGTGGAGCCGCACATTGGCCGCGACAAGCCGACCTTTGTCTATCACTTCCCGGCGACGCAGGCCTCTCTGGCTGAGATCAGCACTGAAGATCACCGCGTAGCCGAGCGTTTTGAGGTCTATTACAAAGGCGTGGAGCTGGCGAACGGTTTCCGCGAGTTGACTGACGGACGCGAGCAGCAGCAACGATTCGAGCAGGATAATCGCAAGCGCGCGGCCCGTGGCCTGCCGGTGCAGCCTATCGACCATAATCTGTTGGGCGCGTTGCAGCACGGCATGCCTGAGTGCTCTGGCGTGGCCCTGGGCGTTGACCGTTTGATCATGATTGCACTCGGCGCGGATAGCCTGAGTGAAATTTTGGCCTTCCCGGTGATGAGAGCCTAAAACGGCGATCCTTCCCGATAGGCAATAAAAAAGGCCAGCAATGCAGATTGCTGGCCTTTTTCGTGGCATCAAGACGGGCTTACAAATCGCCCGGCGAGCGTGAACTGTTGCTGGTCATCGAGTTGCCGCTCGAGGTGGTGAAAGTGGCATTACTGCCATTTTGCGCCCGACGCAACGTCTCCATCCGCACTTGGAAAGGTGGGAATGGCAGAATGATGCCGTGCTCGTGGAAGCCAGCGAGAATCAGCTGGTGGATCTCATGGCGCAGCGGCATACGGTGGGCCATTTCAGCGGCGTGCATACGCAGCTCGAAAATCTGAATCCCCTGTTGTAAATCAACCAGATAGACTTCTGGCGCTGGGTTATCCAGTACCAGCTGGCAGCGATGCGCGGCGTTGAGCAAGATCTCAGTGACTTCCGCACTGTTGGCTTCCGCCGGTGCCGGAACGGTCAGCACCACGCGGGTAACGGAGTCAGACAGCGACCAGTTGATGAACTGCTCGGTGATAAAGGCTTTGTTAGGAACGATAATCTCTTTGCGGTCCCAGTCCGCGATGGTGGTCGCACGAGTGTTGATCTTGGTGATGCTGCCCGTCAGGTTGCGAATGGTGACGGTGTCGCCGATACGGATCGGCTTCTCAAACAAGATGATCAGGCCAGAGATGAAGTTGGCGAAGATCTCTTGTAGACCAAAGCCCAAACCCACACCCAGCGCGGCGATCAACCACTGGAGCTTGGCCCACTCGATCCCGAGTAGGGAGAAGGCGCTGACGCCACCGATGATCAGCAGCACGTACTTGGTGATGGTCAGGATGGCGTAGCCAGTGCCCGGCGTGAGATCCAAGTGTTGCAGCAGCGCCAACTCGAGCAGGGCCGGTAAGTTACGCACCAACTGGGTGGTAATGATCAGCACCAGAATGGCGATCAGCACTGCGCCGAGGGTGATCGGCTGCATGCTCTCAACCCCTTGCACCACCGAGGAGACTTGCCACAGGTGGATGTTTTCCAGGAAGGAGAACGCCGAGTGGATTTCCGACCAGAGGAAGATCACCAGCACAAAGGCAATCATGGTCAGGATCGAACGCACCAGACGCAGCGACTGGGCGCTGATCGCATCCAGATCCACCACCGGCTCCTCGATCTCAATTGCCCCTTCATTGCTCGACTGCTGCGACTCTTCTTCCCCACGGGCGCGCTGGCTTAGCATCTCAGCGCGGCGCTGCTTGGCGCGTTCAAAGGCGATGCGTCGGCGCTGGATAAGCATCCAGCGGCGGATAATATGGTAAATCACCAGCAGCACGAACCAGATAGCCACCGAGGTTTCAAGCCTTGCCAGCAGCGCCTGCGCCGTCGTCAGATAGCCCAGCAGCGAGAACAGGGCGGCAAGCAGCGGCGCGCCCAGCAGCATCCACCACAGGGCATTGTTCACGGCGTTTTCGCCATTGCCTTTCTTGTCCAGATAGAGCGGGATCCCGGCGCGTTTCAGGCTATGGGTCACCAGATACAGGGCCAGACAGAGCAGAACGAAGCACAGGCGGCCAAGGGTATTGGAAAACTCGCGGTCGTTAAGATTGGTGAAGGTTATCTGCGCCATGATCAGCGGCACGATGAGCCAGATGGACATCATGTAATAACGCATTGCTCGCGACACCGCGCGCTGCGACCAGCCAAAGTGAGTGATGAACAAGCCCTGCGGGTGTGCCAAGGCGGCACTGATCATAAAGGCCCACAGGATTGGCAGGGTGGCAGTGACGCCGTCGCCAATCGCCACCGCGATGGGGTAGGGCCAGGCGCTTTGCAGGCCAAAACCCAGCGCCGCCCACAGCACCGGCAGCGGCAGGGCGACCAGAATCGACCAGAAAACGGTGCGCAGCGTCAGCGAGAAGTGGTCTTGGGTCACCTTGCCCACGCGGCTGCTGGCGCGCTCAAGGAACGCGTAGTAGTGGCGGCGCGAGCTAATACTGACGATAACCAGAATCAGCGCGGCAAACAGGGGGATCAGCGTCTCGCGGCTGGTCACCATCATCATAAAGGCGCTGCTCAGCTGGGAGAGGGTATCCAGCGACAGCAGGCGGGTCAGGTCGTGCGCCAGTTGCAGCGGGTAAGCAAAGGTAATGGGGCTGACATCGGCGACCCAGAACAAATAGCGGTGCGCGGCTTCGTGGATATCATTTAGGGCTTCGACCAACTGGCCGTTTGCCACTTTCAGCTTGGTCAGCTCAAGAATTTGTGAATCACAGCCTGACAGCAGGGAGTTGAGCAGGTCGCGCTGGGTGCGCAGCTGGGCATCCAGAATCTTCTGTTGAGCCGAGGTCAGCTTCGAACCGTCATCCTGTAGCGCCTGACTGAAGCTGGACTGCTTGTCTAACAGGTCTTCGTAGTGCAGACGCTGAACGCGCAGCTCGGCCATATCGCGGTCAAGTTGCTGAGGTTTTGGCATTTCAGGCAGCTTGGCGACCTGCGCCCGCAGCGTTTCCCCCAGCAAATTGGATTGCCCAAGCCACTGGGCCTGTTCGCGGATGGTGCTGAGTGCCTGACGCACCTGTAGCGTCTGCGTCGCCGCCTGACGCTGCTGGGATGAAATGAGGTCCATACGCTGAGCTTGCTGGTTGAGCGCCAGCGACAGCTCGCGGTTGGCCTGCAATTGCTTAGTGACGGAAGAAGGCAGCTCGCCACTCTGCTCGGCCAGCTGTTCGGTTTTCTCCAGTGCCTGCTCGGCTTCGCGCTGGCGCTGGCTGTTGAGATTGTTGCGCAGGGTTTGCAGCTGCTGGTCGAGGCGGTCATGGCGCTTTTTGTATAAATCGGCGCGCATTCTCGACAGCTCTTGGCGGTTATTGGCCGACAGCTGGGCCAGTTCTAACTCGTCCACTTTGGCTTTGCGCGCCGCTGATTCGGCTTGCAGGGCGCTAAGCTGTGCCTGAGCCAGCGACGAAGAGTTGCCGTCGCTGGTCGTGGATTGCAGACGCTGTTCAATGTCGGCCAGCGCGTTGCGGGCTTCAGATTGCTGCTGGGGAATTTGGCTTAATGAGTCGCTGATGTCCCGCGAGCGATCCTGCTCCTGCCTTAGCTGGCGCGCTTCTTCCAAAAGCTGGCTGCTGACCTGCAAAATCTGCTGGTCGAGCTGTGCCGCCGTCATATCGCTGTCGACGGGCAGGGGAGAATCACCCTGAGCTTGCAAATCCTGGCGCAGGCTCTGAGTTAATTTAGGGAAATCATCGATCACTTTCTGGTATTGGTTGGCGCGACCCGTGGAGGCCCGCGCTTCGCTCAGCCAGTTAAGGGCATTCTGTAAGGCTTCAACAACCTGCGCCTGATTGGCCATTTCCTTATTGGATTCGGCCTGCTTCAGATCTTGTTTGAGCTGATCTTCCGTCGGCGCTGCGCTAGACACTAACGGCAGGGCCAGCAATAAACTCATCAGTAACGCAGGTATCAGGCGCACTCGATATTTCCTTTTAAAATGGGGCTGAGAACGGTGTTAGATCTCTTCCGGCGGCGTGGCTGGCTTGGTGACACCGGCCTGAGCCATACCCGCTGGTTGAGGTTCTTCACTTTCTGCTACCACTTCTTGGGTCACTTCTTTTTCGACTACGGCTTCAACCATCACGTCGGCGACCGGCTCTGGCTGAGCGGCCGCTGTCAGACGCACGCCTTCGGCAAATGCGCCGCCCATGCGGGTCACGGTGCCATTGCTGAGCTGCGGCATGAAGGTGATCTTGCCCGGCGCAAACAGGTTGATCACGGTTGAACCCAGCTTGAAACGGCCCATTTCTTGGCCTTTTTCCAGCGTGATCGCCCCTTCTTCGCCCGCCGCTGGGTAAGTCCAGCGCTTGATGATGCCTTCGCGCGGAGGCGTCACGCAGCCAGCCCACACGGTTTCAATGCTGCCGACGATGGTGGCGCCGACCAGAATCTGCACCATTGGGCCGAATTCAGTTTCAAACAGGCAAATCACACGTTCGTTACGTGCAAACAAGTTTGGCACATTGGCGGCGGTGAGGGGGTTAACGGAGAACAAGTCGCCCGGCACGTAAATCATTTCACGCAGGGTACCGTCGCACGGCATATGCACGCGGTGATAGTCGCGCGGGGCCAGATAGATGGTGGCGAAGTGGCCATCTTTGAACTGCTCGGCCAACTGGTAATTGCCTGCTAGCAGAGCTTCCAGAGAGTAGAAATGGCCTTTGGCTTGGAACAGTTTGCCGTCGGTAATGGCGCCCAACTGGCTAACTGCGCCGTCGGCTGGCAGTGCCAGCATATCCAAACCACTGACGACCGGGCGCGCGCCGTCACGCAGCGGGCGAACAAAGAATTCGTTGAAAGTGGCATAGGATTTAAGGTCTGGGTTCTGGGCTTCTTTCATGTCTACTTTGTAGAAACGTGCGAAGCCCTTGATAACCCAATGAGTCAGGGTTGCAGCGCGTTTTTCTGCGCCCCAGCCAGCAAGACGGGTCAGCCCTTGTTTCGGAAGTAAGTATTGAAGTTTGATTTTGATACTGTCCAGCACGGGGAACCTCTTGGGTAATGTCATCGCGCCGATTCATTCGGCACGCAAAAAAATAGGCAGGTTGCTCAAGGTGAGCGGAGTCCGCCAGAGAGCCATAAGCCGCTAATCACGACGATGCGGCAAAGTGCCGCATCAGGTCATGGCGATAACATGTTGATGATGCGACATGTTGATGGCGCGGATTGTAACTAGGGTAAATCATGTCTTCAACACGGCAAGAAGCCGCCAGACACTCAATAGGTTGTTAATTCAACCCGTTACCCATCACAAGGCATCGAAGTTTTTACGCGTTTTTACGTCAGCCATACTTTCCAGAATACGGTGGTAGTTGTCGAAACGCTCTTCGGCAATTTCACCCTTGTCTACGGCGTCGCGAATCGCACAGCCCGGATCGCTGCCGTGTTTGCAGTCGCGGAACTTGCAGTGGCCGATATAAGGGCGGAATTCCACAAAGCCTTGGGTGATCTGCTCTGGGGCCAGATGCCACAGACCAAATTCACGCACGCCCGGGGAGTCGATAACGTCTCCGCCTTTCTGGAAGTGGTACAGGCGCGCCGCGGTAGTGGTGTGCTGACCAAGGCCTGAGTTATCAGACACTTCGTTAACCAGAATCTGTTTTTCTTCTGGCGGAAGCAGCGCGTTGAGCAGGCTGGATTTACCTACGCCCGACTGACCGGCAAAGATGCTGATTCGGTCGGTCAGCGCCGTTTCGAAGGCTGGCATGCCTTCACCCGTTTGGCTGGACACTTCAAGCACGCGGTAGTTAATCCGACGATAGATATCCATCATGCTCTGAACAAATTTACGACCTTCATCATCAAGCAGGTCAATTTTATTCAGCACAATCAATGGTTCAACTTCCACCGTTTCACAGGCGACCAGATAACGGTCGATAATGTTTAACGACAGCTCCGGCAGAATGGCGGAGACGATCACAATCTGATCGATGTTGGCAGCAATAGGTTTTACGCCGTCGTAGAAATCAGGACGGGTTAGCACCGAGGTGCGTTCATGCACGGCTTCGACGATGCCTTTAACACTGGTATTCTCGCCAGCGCGCCATACGACGCGGTCGCCAGTTACCAGAGAACGAATGGTACGGCGGATATTGCAGCGATGTTGGCTGCCGTCGGCCGCTTCAACGTCCGCATGCATCCCGAAACGGCTGATCACCACGCCGTCTTGCGGTTCGCCATGCAGGGAGTCGTCCAGCTCTTTCCGTTTGTCGGTCTGATTCAGACGACGCTGGTGGTTAGTCTGTACGCGACGTTGTTGCCCTTTAGACAGTTTTGACTTAGTCACTGCGCCTCACTTGACTGGCTTTAATCGCTCGTTGCGACCAAAACGTCTATGATACCAGCTATTTTGTATTTATTAACCGTTGCTGGCCGGCGGTTACTCGAGGCGTCTCTCATAAACTTCTGATTGTTGGTGTAACAGCACCCGCGTCAGGCAGGTAACAGGAAATAACATGGCAGGAAATGACAGCAACTTAATCTGGATCGATCTGGAAATGACCGGACTTGACCCTGAACGCGATCGCATCATTGAGATAGCAACGCTGGTCACTGACGCGAACCTGAACATTTTGGCCGAAGGTCCCGTCATGGCGGTTCACCAGTCAGATGCCCAACTGGCGCTGATGGACGAGTGGAATGTGCGCACCCACACCGGCAGTGGCCTAGTTGAACGCGTGAAAGCCAGTACCTTTGATGACAACGCCGCGCAGTTGAAGACCATTGAATTCTTGCGCCAGTGGGTGCCAGAGGGTAAATCGCCAATTTGCGGCAACAGCGTGGCGCAGGACAGACGCTTCCTGTTCAAGTACATGCCTGAGCTGGAGTCCTACTTCCACTATCGCTATCTGGATGTCAGCACGCTGAAAGAGCTGGCTCGTCGCTGGAAGCCGGAGATTCTGAGCGGATTTAAAAAGCAAAATACCCATCAGGCGCTGGATGACATCCGTGAGTCGGTGGCTGAGTTAGCCTATTACCGCGAGCACTTCATCCAGAATTAAGATTGTCTGGCTCAGCGGCGCAAATTATTTTTACTTTCGGATTAACAGAGCATTGCGAGAGGTTGGAGAGAATATTGCGCCGTTTTGCCGATTAAATCGCCGGTTTGTTGTTTTAATCGGCACTTAAACAAAAAACGCGATTTTTTGCTTTCAGGGGCTTGCGAGGGAAAGGATTTCTCGTATAATGCGCACCCCGTACCGATGAAGAATTTCGTTGAGTGCGCAGAGCGGGAATAGCTCAGTTGGTAGAGCACGACCTTGCCAAGGTCGGGGTCGCGAGTTCGAGTCTCGTTTCCCGCTCCAAATTTTAAGTTTCAGATTTACCTAGTAAAAGCACCACCATGTGACGCGGGAATAGCTCAGTTGGTAGAGCACGACCTTGCCAAGGTCGGGGTCGCGAGTTCGAGTCTCGTTTCCCGCTCCAAAAAGTTTCATCTCTCAGAAGTAACGCTGTGGTTTTCCAACAAACCAGTTAACAGCGCGATACGTCAAGTATCTCAATGCGGGAATAGCTCAGTTGGTAGAGCACGACCTTGCCAAGGTCGGGGTCGCGAGTTCGAGTCTCGTTTCCCGCTCCAAATTATCCACTTCATATCTAAGCCAGACACCACGCCACTTACAGGCGCGTTACGTCATCACTTTACATCCTTTGTAGTAACTTCTTTAACAGACTTATCCACAGATTTCGTTTGGTTTTCGCACAGTGCGTTTTTCCATCGCTATTTCTTGTTAAAAAATAACTGTTTGATTTTTAACAAAATAAATATATGAGTAAACGTTATGACGATCACTTGCTCTTTTTTTTGCACTTGATTGGCAAAGCATTTTTATTTTTATGCACAGATAAAAACTTCACAATATTACAATTCAAATCCCGCCTTATGCGTCGCGCGGTAAGCCTTTTTCCACCGCCCGAATCAGACGTTTCTTCTGCGAAGATTGCACCTCGACTTGGTTTTCACTCCGTTTTTGCAGCTGCTGCGCGATAGCCCACTCAATGTGCTCATCAAGCAGGCTATTTTCCCCTTGGCGAGATTGCAGGGCCAAAAGCACATTTTCTGCATAAGGCGCATTGCCCAGTGCCACTGAAATGTTGCGTAGCCAACGCAGATGGCCAATGCGCCGGATCGGCGAACCTTCGGTGATGCGCAGAAACTTCTCTTCATTCCAGCCGAACAGGGCGATCAGCTCCGGCGCGTGCAGCGCGGCGCGCGGGCTAAAGTCATCTTCATCAGTCAGTTGCGAGTAGCGACTCCATGGGCAAATCAGCTGGCAGTCATCACAGCCGTAGATGCGATTACCCATCAGGGGGCGAAATTCCTCCGGAATGGCACCTTCTAGCTCGATGGTGAGGTAGGAAATGCAGCGGCGGGCGTCCACGGTGTAGGGCGCGACAATCGCCTGCGTCGGGCAAATCGTCATGCAGGCCACGCAGCGCCCACACTGCTCCTCCTGCGGCTTATCCACCGGCAGCGGCAAATCAATCAGCAGTTCGCCGAGGAAGAACCACGATCCGGCTTCACGATTTAATATCAGTGAGTGCTTACCAACCCAGCCAAGCCCGGCTTTTTCCGCCAGCGGACGCTCCATGATGGGAGCAGAATCGACAAAAGGCCGAAATGAAATTTGTGTGCCATGCTGATCCGAGCCATCAATCGCCGTCGAATCAGCATGTTCCGTGCAATAGTCTTGGATTTTTTCGCCCAATTTCTTCAGGCGTTGGCGTAAAACCTTGTGATAGTCGCGCCCCAAGGCGTAGCGGCTGACATAGCCCAGCTCGGGGTTATTCAAGGTTTTGGCGAAGGCGGCTTTGGCGGGCAGATAGTTCATGCGCACGCTGATCACCCGCAAGGTGTCGGGCAAAAGCTCGTGCGGACGGGCGCGCAGCATGCCGTGGCGAGCCATCCAATCCATTTCACCGTGGTATTGTTTATCCAACCACGCTTGTAATTTCGGTTCTTCAGCCGATAAATCGGTATCGCAAATACCGACCTGCTGGAAGCCTAGAGATTGGCCCCACTGCTTGATAAGTTGGGACAGCTGAATGAGATCGAGAGGGAGTGTCATGACTAACCAAAGTGAAAAACGTAACGCGGCGAGTTTACCACATTCTGTCTTTTCCGCAGACTGGCTGCGGCAGGCCGAGTCTCAGGCTGCGCGGGAAACCGGTATCTCTTTGTTTACACTGATGCAACGCGCGGCGTCGGCGGCTTTTTCTCTGGCTCGCGCCGAGTTTCCTGCTGCCAGACACTGGCTGGTGCTGTGTGGGCATGGCAACAACGGCGGGGATGGCTATGAGATCGCCCGGCTTGCCAAGGCGGCGGGTTTACAGGTGACGCTGCTGGCGGTGGACGGCAAAAAGCCGCTGCCTGAAGAAGCTCAGATGGCGCAACAAGGTTGGCAGAAGGCGGGCGGGCACACGCTGAGTGCTGAAGCCAGTTGGCCAGAAGATATTGATTTGATTATTGATGGCCTGCTGGGGACCGGGCTGTCGTCTGCCCCGCGCGCGCCCTATGACGGATTAATCGCCGCTATTAATCAGCACCCTGCGCCGGTGCTGGCGCTGGATATTCCCTCTGGCCTGAACGCCGCCACCGGCGCGGCAGAAGGGGACGTGGTGAATGCCGAGGTGACGATTAGCTTTATCGCCCTGAAGCCGGGCTTATTGACCGGCAAGGCGCGGGACCACGTTGGTAAGCTGCACTGTGACCCCCTCGGGCTGGAAAGCTGGCTGGGCGGCCATCCGCCGGTATTGCAGCGGCTCGACGCAAGCCAGCTTGCTGACTGGTTGCACCCTCGACGCCCTTGTTCGCACAAAGGCGATCACGGCCATTTGCTGGTGGTCGGCGGCGATATTGGCTTTGCCGGGGCCATAAGAATGGCTGCCGAAGCCGCGCTGCGCGCAGGCGCTGGCATGGTGCGAGTACTCACTCACAAACAGCATCTTGGCCCCTTGCTTACCGCCCGACCAGAGCTGATGGTGCAGGAGCTGAATGAAAAATCGCTGGCCGAAGGTCTGGAGTGGGCCGACGTGGTGGTGCTCGGGCCGGGGTTGGGGCAGAACAGCTGGGGCAAAAATGCCTTCAAACAAGTGACGGAAAGCCAAAAAACCGCCTTGTTCGATGCCGATGCGCTTAACTTACTGGCAATCACACCGCAGAAACGGCAAAATCGCGTGTTGACGCCTCATCCCGGCGAAGCCAGCCGTTTGCTCGGATGTTCAGTGAAAGAGATTGAAAGTGACCGCTTACTTGCTGCGCGTAAATTGTCAGAACGCTATGGCGGCGTTGTGGTCTTAAAAGGCGCGGGCAGTTTGATTTCCCAAGACGGCGGGCCATTGGCCTTGGCCGATGTCGGTAACGCGGGTATGGCGACCGGCGGGATGGGTGACGTGCTCTCCGGCATTATTGGCGGCCTGCTGGCACAAAAACTTTCTCTGTATACGGCAACCTGCGCGGGCACGGTGGTTCACGGTGCCGCCGCCGACAGACTGGCCCTTTCGCAAGGAACGCGCGGTATGCTGGCGACAGATCTTTTAACGGTAATTGCCCCGTTAGTTAATCCTGACTTAAAAAAATAGATATTACCTAATGAATCAATTATTTATCTCTCTGCCGGACGAAGCGGCGACGCTGAAATTAGGTGCTACCCTTGCCAATGCGTGCAAGGGTTCCACGGTTATTCACCTGTTTGGTGATTTAGGTGCCGGGAAAACCACCTTTAGCCGGGGGTTCCTGCAAGCCCTTGGTCATCATGGAAATGTTAAAAGCCCAACCTATACTTTGGTGGAGCCTTATCAGCTTGAGCCGATTGCGGTCTACCATTTTGACTTGTATCGTCTGGCTGACCCGGAAGAACTCGAGTTTATGGGGATCCGCGATTACTTCGCGCAAGACGCAATTTGTTTGGTCGAGTGGCCGCAGCAGGGCGCTGGCGTTTTACCTGCCCCAGACATTGAATTAACCCTTGAATATCAGGGTGATCAGCGCAAAGCAACGATTAACGCAGTATCTGATTTAGGTCTGAGTTTATTGCATCTGGTACAACAGCAAGGATGAGCACGCGATGACTCAGAGCCTCAAAACATGCTTCCTCAGGACAACGCTTTTTTTAGCGTCGTTAGCGCTTTTTGCTACCGTTTCCCTTTCGCCAGCCTTGGCCGCTGGCATGAAAAACATCAATGTGTCCAATGGGTCAACCCAATCGACCATTACCATCACCTTTGACGGTAAGCCTGATTACGCTTTTTTCCCACTACATAATCCAGAACGCGTGGTGATAGACGTTAAGCAAAGCGGCGTCATGAGAGGTCTGCCGCTGAATTTTAATGGGCAGAATCTGGTGAAGCGCGTGCGTTCGAGCAATGCACAGGACGCCCAGAGCCAGCGTTTAGTGTTTGAATTAACGCAAAAAGTTCGCACTAACGCCGTTACCCAGCAGAATCAGGTGGTGTTCACCATGACGGCGGCGGGAACGCCAACCAAGCGCGCGGCGCCTATTGATACTGTGACCTCGACGCCTTCGCCAAACAGAGCGCCAGCTCCGGCTCCGGCGAACAATAATGGCTCTAATCCGTTCGACGGCAACAAGCTGACGGCAGTCACCAGCGGCCCGGCATCTGATAATACGCCGACCCCGCGCACGCGCGGCACCACCAGTGATAATCAGGTGATTGTGGCGATTGACGCCGGTCACGGCGGCCAAGATCCAGGCGCCATCGGCAGCAATGGCCTGAAAGAGAAAAACGTCACTATTGCCATTGCGCGCAAGCTTGAAGCCAAGCTCAATGCCGACCCGATGTTCAAACCGGCAATGACCCGCGATGGCGACTACTTCATTTCTGTCATGGGCCGTTCGGACGTGGCGCGTAAAAAAGGCGCTAACGTGCTGGTTTCTATTCACGCGGACGCCGCGCCGAACCGCAGCGCGACAGGGGCATCCGTCTGGGTGCTGTCTAACCGCCGCGCTAATAGCGAAATGGGTAACTGGCTGGAACAGCACGAGAAGCAGTCCGAGCTGTTAGGCGGCGCGGGTGACATGCTGGCAAATACGGCGGCTGACCCTTACTTAAGCCAAGCAGTGCTGGATTTACAGTTCGGCCATTCGCAACGCGTGGGTTATGACGTCGCCTCTAAAGTCTTGCTTCAGCTGCGCCACGTCGGCAAGTTGCACAAAGCCAAGCCAGAGCACGCCAGCCTTGGCGTATTGCGCTCGCCGGATATTCCTTCCCTGCTGGTAGAAACCGGCTTTATCAGTAATGCGAATGAGGAGCGGCTGCTTGGAAGCAGCGCGTATCAGGATAAAATTGCTCAGGCCATCTATTCCGGCCTGCGTAATTACTTCCTGTCGCATCCGTTGCAATCCGGCCCAAAGGTCGAAAACCGACCGTTGCTGGCCTCAGCAACGGCGGTTGATTCAGGCAACAGGGCTGCTAACAGCTCGATGAGCCAGCCTGGCCCGGTTGAAGCCACGGCGGCATCGGCCGGGGCAACGCAGATTCACCAGGTTAAGCGCGGCGAAACCTTAACGGGCATCGCCAATCGCTACGGCACCACGCCGAAAGCCTTGAGTGATATGAACAAATTGAAGAAAGACGGTGTTTGGGTCGGGCAGCGGCTGAAAGTGCCTGCCGGCACCAGGGCGGTTTCGCCAAACAGTACCAAAACCGCTGCCGTTAAGAAAAAAGCGGCAAAGCATAAAGTGACTCGCGGCGATACGCTATCCGCTATAGCATCCAAGTACGGTGTCAGCATGAATGACATCAAAACGGCGAATCACATGAAGTCCGGCGAAGTTCAGCTTGGCCAAACATTAACTATTCCGCAGTCATAACCCGGCCATGCGTCACGGGTTGTAACGTCGCTTACAGGAGCTGCCATGCCGATTCAGGTTCTGCCGCCGCAGTTAGCTAACCAGATTGCGGCTGGTGAGGTTGTCGAAAGACCGGCTTCGGTAGTGAAAGAGCTTGTCGAGAACAGTCTGGACGCGGGCGCTACGCGAATCGATATTGATATCGATCGCGGCGGTGCCAAGCTCATCCGCATTCGCGACAACGGCTGCGGCATTGGTAAAGATGAGTTGGCGCTGGCGTTGGCGCGCCACGCCACCAGTAAAATTAGCTGTCTGGATGACCTCGAAGCCATCATTAGTTTAGGTTTTCGCGGCGAAGCATTGGCCAGTATTAGCTCGGTATCGCGCCTGATGCTCACCTCGCGTACGGCGGCGCAGCCAGAAGCCTGGCAGGCCTATGCCGAAGGGCGCGATATGGCGGTGACGGTAAAACCTGCCGCGCACCCTCAAGGCTCGACGGTCGAAGTGCTCGATCTGTTTTACAACACGCCCGCCCGACGCAAGTTCATGCGCACCGAAAAAACCGAATTCACCCATATTGATGAAGTGGTGCGCCGCATCGCGCTGGCGCGTTTCGACGTCGCCATAAACCTGAGCCACAACGGCAAGCTGATTCGTCAATATCGCGCCGTGACAGACCCGGCGCAATCTTCACGCCGTCTGGCAAGCATCTGCTCGCAGACCTTTGTCCAACACGCGCTGGAAGTGAAATGGGAACACGGCGATTTAGGCATTCGCGGCTGGGTTGCCGATCCGGCGGGCTCTCGCAGCCTGACTGACATGCAATATTGTTATGTGAATAACCGCATGATGAAGGATCGCCTGATAAATCACGCGATCCGTCAGGCGTATCAGGATCAGTTGAAAGACGATCAGCAGCCCGCTTACGTGCTCTATCTGGATGTCGATCCTCATCAGGTGGACGTCAACGTTCACCCCGCCAAGCATGAAGTACGTTTCCACCAGTCGCGTCTGGTACATGACTTTATCTATCAGGCTGTGATGACGGTATTGCAGCAGGCGGCCAAGCCAGAATTAGTCGCCCAGCCGAACGTAGACGAAGACGGCGTGGAAGATGAACTGCCGCGCTGGCAGCCGGAGAACCGGCAGGCGGCGGGGGGCAATCACTTCTCACAGCCAGCCGCCAAGCGTGATGCTGCGCCAAAAGCGCCTCGGGAGAATGTGTTCCCGGCCACGTCGCGAGTCAGCCAGCCGCGCGAGCAGCTATTTAAAGAAGACAAACCGACTTACAGTCCGCCACAGGGCGAGGTGTACCAGCGTTTGTTGCAAACCACCGCCGAAGCCTTACACGCCAACGAACCTGCGCCAGCGGCTCAGCCTAAAGTGTCGCATAATCAGCCCGCCGAGCCTGCACTGGAGTCCCATAGCCAAAGCTTTGGGCGCGTGCTGACCGTCTGCGCGCCGGAATACGCCCTGCTCGAACGGGGCAAGCAGTTGGCATTGTTATCACTGCCGGTTGCTGAACGCTGGTTGAAAAGGGCACAGCTGACGCCGACGGAAGAGGGCTTACGCCCACAACCACTGCTTATCCCCTTGAAGCTGCAAATAAATAAAGAAGAGAGCGCCACCCTTGCTCGCTATCAGGCCCTGCTGCAGAAATTCGGCATAGAGATGGGGGTTGATCACCAGCGTGTGACCTTGCGCGCGGTACCTTTACCTTTACGCCAACAAAATTTACAAAAGTTGATACCTGACCTGTTAGGCTACCTTGCTGTTCAGCAGGAGGCGACTTCTGATGCGGTAGCCATGTGGTTTGCCCGCCATATTGGTAGCGATCATGAAGTCTGGACCATTGCTCAGGCCATACAATTACTCACGGATGTCGAGCGACTTTGCCCCCAATTGGTGAAATCACCTCCGTCCGGTCTCCTGCAACCTGTTGATTTACAGCCCGCCCTGGCGGCTTTTAAGCATGACTGACTTGAATATACATTCTGCACCCCCAGCTATCTTTATTATGGGGCCAACGGCTTCCGGCAAAACAGCGCTCGCGATGTCTTTACTCGAGCATCTTCCCGTCGAACTTATCAGCGTGGATTCCGCACTGATTTACCGGGGAATGGATGTCGGCACCGCGAAACCGACGGCGGAAGAACTGAGTCACGCGCCGCATCGATTAATCGATATTCTCGACCCGAGTGAAGCCTATTCTGCTGCTGACTTCCGCGCAGACGCTTTGCGCGAAATGGCCGAGATCACCGCGCGTAACAAAATTCCGCTGTTAGTGGGCGGGACCATGATGTATTTCAAAGCATTATTAGAGGGCTTATCGCCATTACCTTCGGCTGATGCTGACGTTCGCCAGCGCATTGAAGCGCAGGCGGCGGAGTCAGGTTGGGAGTCTTTGCATGCGCAGTTACGCGAGATAGATCCGGTTGCCGCTTTGCGAATTCATCCGAATGATCCACAGAGACTGTCCAGAGCACTGGAAGTTTTTTTTATTTCGGGTAAAACTTTAACCGAACTGACTAAAATTTCGGGTGAAACGCTGCCTTATCACGTGCATCAATTTGCGATTGCCCCAACGCGTCGTGAATTGTTACATGAACGTATTGAACAGCGCTTTAGTCAGATGCTATTGAATGGTTTTGAAGACGAAGTCAGAACGCTGAAAGCTCGTGGCGATTTGCATACGGATTTGCCTTCCATTCGTTGTGTGGGGTATCGCCAGATGTGGTCATATCTTTCTGGTGAAACCGACTACGATGAAATGGTTTATCGTGGTGTTTGCGCGACACGACAGCTAGCCAAACGTCAGATGACTTGGTTGCGTGGCTGGGAGGGGGTTGAATGGCTGGACACAGAAAAGCCAGACGAAGCCTTAAGCCGTGTAATTCAGGTTGTTAGTGCATAGGTTGGGTGATTGTGTACAATTGATTAGTACTCAGCGCGCAAATTTTTGATGTGTTTTATTTTCGAGCCAATAGGCTCAAAGTTACGAACAACAAACTAATAAGGAAAAGATAGAATGGCTAAGGGGCAATCTTTGCAAGATCCGTTCCTGAACGCATTGCGTCGTGAACGTGTTCCGGTTTCTATTTATTTGGTGAATGGTATTAAGCTGCAAGGCCAGATTGAGTCTTTTGATCAGTTTGTCATTCTGTTAAAGAACACGGTAAGCCAGATGGTGTATAAACACGCTATCTCCACCGTGGTGCCTTCCCGCCCGGTTTCTCACCATAGTAATAATCCAAGCAGTGGTGGCGGCAGTAATTATCACCAAGGTAGTACTTCTTCTGCGCCGCAACAGCCGCAGCAGGACAGCGATGACGCTGAATAAGGCGCATAGCTGGTTGACCACGATGGGGCTCATAAGTCTTCCGATTACGCTTATGTGCCCTTGGCTGGCGGTTTTTCCCCAAATGAGAGGTCACAAGCTTGTTTGACCGTTATGAAGCCGGTGAGCAGGCCGTACTGGTTCATATCTATTTCTCGCGAGACAAAGACACGGAAGACCTGAGCGAATTCGAATCGCTGGTATCTTCTGCAGGTGTTGAGGCGTTACAAGTCGTCACAGGTAGCCGTAAGGCTCCACACCCTAAATACTTTGTCGGTGAAGGAAAGGCCCAAGAAATTGCAGACGCAGTTAAAGCAACTGGCGCGTCTGTTATCCTGTTTGATCATGCACTTACACCTGGCCAGGAGAGAAACCTGGAAGCACTGTGCGAATGTCGCGTGGTCGATCGTACCGGACTAATTTTAGATATTTTTGCCCAGCGTGCTCGAACCCATGAAGGTAAATTACAAGTAGAATTGGCGCAATTACGCCACATTGCTACCCGATTGGTTCGCGGCTGGACACACCTTGAGCGTCAAGGTGGCGGTATTGGTGCTCGTGGGCCGGGTGAAACCCAGCTCGAAACCGACCGTCGTTTATTACGCGACAGGATAACGCTTATCCTCAGCCGACTTGAGAAAGTCGCCAAGCAGCGTGAACAAGGCCGTCGGGCGCGTATTCGTGCCGATATCCCCACTGTTTCGCTCGTCGGTTATACCAACGCCGGCAAATCAACGCTGTTTAACCGTATTACTGAGGCCGACGTGTTTGTGGCCGATCAGTTGTTCGCCACGCTAGACCCGACAGTTCGACGCATTTCGGTCGCAGATGTCGGCGAAACAGTGCTGGCGGATACCGTAGGGTTTATTCGTCACCTGCCCCATGATTTAGTCGCCGCTTTTAAAGCGACATTGCAGGAAACCCGACAGGCAACTCTGCTAATGCATGTGATAGACGCAGCGGATATTCGCGTTGAGGAAAATATCGACGCGGTGAATACGGTGCTAGCAGAGATTGAAGCAGATGATATCCCTGTGCTGTTAGTGATGAATAAAATAGATATGTTGGATGACTTTGTCCCGCGTATCGACCGCAACGATGAGAATTTGCCGATCAGGGTCTGGCTTTCAGCCGTGACCGGTGAAGGTATCCCGTTGTTATTTCAGGCATTGACGGAGCGTCTTTCTGGTGAAATAGCGCAGCATGAATTGCGTTTACCACCGGAGGCAGGCCGCCTTCGTAGCCGTTTTTACCAGCTTCAGGCTATTGAAAAAGAATGGATTGAAGAGGATGGAAGTATTGGTCTTATGGTGCGAATGCCCATTGTTGACTGGAATCGCCTCTGCAAACAAGAACAGGCACTGAGTGGTTATGTCCGCAACCAGAACCTGTCTGATTTGGCCTGAAGAACACCAATCATAGAATAATGGAGCTATAACATGGCGTGGAATCAGCCCGGTAATAACGGACAGGACCGCGACCCCTGGGGCAGCAGCAACAATAGCGGCAACTCTGGTGGAAATAATTCTGGTGGTAATAACAACAAAGGTGGCCGCGAACAGGGCCCGCCTGACCTCGATGATATCTTCCGTAAACTCAGCAAAAAGCTGGGTGGTTTCGGTGGAAAAGGCTCGGGCAATGGCAATGGAACCGGCAATGGTTCTAGTCCGCAAAACAGCCTAAGCGGTCGTATTATCGGTATCGCCGTTGTGGCCGTGGTCGTTATCTGGGCCGCCAGCGGTTTCTACACGATTAAAGAAGCGGAGCGCGGCGTAGTGACGCGTTTCGGTAAGTTTAGCCATCTGGTCCAGCCTGGTCTGAACTGGAAACCAACCTTCATCGATCAGGTTCGTGCTGTTAACGTCGAATCTGTGCGTGAATTGGCGGCCTCTGGCGTCATGCTGACCTCCGACGAAAACGTCGTGCGCGTCGAGATGAACGTTCAGTATCGCGTTACCGATCCGGAAGCTTACCTGTTCAGCGTGGCGAATGCTGACGACAGCCTGAGTCAGGCAACTGACAGTGCACTGCGTGGCGTTATCGGTAAGTACACGATGGATAAAATCCTGACTGAAGGCCGTACCACGGTGCGTAGCGACACCCAACGCGTATTGGAAGAAACCATTCGTCCATACAAAATGGGTATCACGGTTCAGGACGTCAACTTCCAGACCGCGCGTCCACCGGAAGAAGTGAAAGCGGCTTTCGATAACGCCATCGCCGCCCGTGAGAAAGAGCAGCAGTCTATTCGTGAAGCAGAAGCCTACGCTAACCAGATCCAGCCTCAGGCAAACGGTGAAGCACAGCGTAAGCTGGAAGATGCTAAAGCCTATAAAGACCGTACGGTTCTGGAAGCACAGGGTGAAGTGGCTCGTTTCGCCAAGCTGCTGCCTGAATATAAAGCTGCGCCGGAAATTACCCGCGAGCGTCTTTATATCGAAACCATGCAGAACGTCCTTAGCCATACTCGTAAAATCTTGGTTAACGACAAGAGCAACAATCTGATGATGTTGCCTCTGGACCAAATTATGCGCGGCGGCAACGCAGCTGCATCAAAAGGAAGTGATCAGGGTGGGCTTCTGCCTCCTAGATCTTCAAGTTCACTGAACAGTGTGAACAGCAGTGCCAATAACAGCGGTTCCCGTTCGTCTGGCAGTGTCATGGACCAACGCCGTGCTGATGCACAGCGTGACGATACACTTCGCGTAGGGAGAGAATAACAATGCGTAAGTCATTTTTACTTATCGTCGTTGTGGTGCTGGTGGCGCTTTATGCTTCACTGTTTGTGGTTCAGGAAGGCGAGCGCGGTATCGTGCTGCGTTTCGGCAAGGTTCTTCGTGATAGCGAAAATAAACCTTTGGTTTATGAGCCAGGCCTGCACTTCAAAGTACCTTTTGTTGAGTCGGTGAAAACCCTCGACGCGCGTATCCAGACCATGGATAACCAGGCTGACCGTTTCGTGACCAGCGAGAAGAAAGACCTGATCGTTGACTCATATCTGAAATGGCGTATCAGCGATTTCAGCCGTTACTATCTGGCAACGGGCGGCGGTGACGTCTCTCAGGCAGAAGTGCTGTTGAAACGTAAACTGAGTGACCGTCTGCGTTCTGAAATCGGTCGTTTGGATGTTAAAGACATCGTGACTGACTCACGTGGCCGTCTGACGCTGGACGTTCGCGACGCGCTGAACAACGGTTCTGCTGAAGAAGTTGAAGCGACCACCGAAGCTGATGATGCGATTGCCTCGGTAGCTAAACGCGTTGAGCGTGAAACCAGCGGCGAACAGCCTGCGGTGAATCCAAACAGTATGGCAGCGTTGGGTATTCAGGTTATCGACGTGCGTTTGAAGCAAATTAACTTGCCACAGGAAGTGTCGAGCGCCATTTACGACCGTATGCGTGCTGAACGTAACGCGGTTGCATTGCGCCACATCTCCCAAGGTTTGGAAGAAGCTGAAAAACTGCGCGCAACGGCTGACTACGAGAGAACCCGTACGGTTGCCGAAGCTGAGCGTACTGCGCGTATTACTCGCGGTGAAGGTGATGCAGAAGCCGCTAAGCTGTTTGCTGATGCCTTCAGTCAGGATCCAGACTTCTACGCCTTCATTCGTAGCCTGCGTGCTTACGAAGAGAGCTTCAGCAGCGGTAACGATGTCATGGTGATGAGCCCGGACAACGATTTCTTCCGCTTCATGAAGTCTCCAGATAAAACCAAATAATCAGGTTTTGCTGATAATCAAAAGGCCCTTAACGGGGCCTTTTGTGTTATATGAGCCAGTAAATTCACTGAGAAAAGAGCAAAAATGAATTCGAGCATTTGGTTAGCGCTGGGGTTAGTTCTGGTTCTGGAAGGGTTAGGACCGATGCTTTACCCAAAAGGATGGCGAAAAATGATTCAATCTATGACCCAGTTGCCCGATAGCGTTTTACGGCGTTTTGGCGGCGCTCTTGTGGTTGCCGGCTTCGTTATTTACTACATGTTGCGGAATCAGGCCGGTGGCTAAAGATTTGTGACTAACCTGCGTCACTTTTGAATTTGGCGCGTAGCAGGAAATGGAAAAATTTCACGCAATCGTATACTAAAAGTGCTGGAAACCGCGGATTGAGATGTTAGAATCCTTTTTTAAGCAACCTGGTGATTCTTGAGATGGGTAAGAACGTCGTCGTACTCGGCACTCAATGGGGTGACGAAGGGAAGGGCAAGGTCGTCGACCTGCTGACCGAACGGGCTAAATATGTTGTGCGCTATCAGGGCGGTCACAACGCTGGTCATACTCTGGTTATTAACGGTGAAAAAACCGTTCTTCATTTAATTCCTTCTGGCATTTTGCGTGAAAACGTCACCAGCATCATCGGCAACGGTGTTGTACTGGCGCCTGACGCCTTAATGAAAGAAATGGGCCAGCTTGAAGCTCGTGGCATCCCTGTACGCGAACGTCTGTTACTGTCTGAAGCCTGCCCGCTGATCCTGCCTTACCATGTCGCTCTGGACATGGCGCGCGAAAAAGCGCGTGGCGATAAAGCTATCGGCACCACCGGTCGTGGTATCGGCCCTGCTTATGAAGATAAAGTTGCTCGTCGCGGTCTGCGCGTAGGTGATCTCTTCAACAAAGAAACTTTCGCGATCAAGCTGAAAGAAATCATCGATTATCACAACTTCCAGTTAGTGAACTACTACAAAGTAGAAGCCGTTGATTACCAGAAGACTCTGGACGACGTGATGGCTATCGCTGACATCCTGACCGGAATGGTTGTTGACGTGTCTGAACTGCTGGATGGCGCGCGTAAGCGTGGCGACCTGATCATGTTCGAAGGCGCACAAGGCACCTTGCTGGACATCGACCACGGTACTTATCCATACGTGACCTCTTCTAACACCACGGCTGGCGGCGTTGCTACCGGTTCTGGTATTGGTCCACGTTACGTTGATTACGTTCTGGGTATCGTTAAAGCCTACTCCACTCGCGTAGGTGCAGGTCCGTTCCCTACTGAACTGTTCGATGAAACTGGCGAATACCTGCGTAAGCAAGGTAACGAGTTTGGTGCAACCACTGGCCGTAGCCGTCGTTGTGGCTGGTTGGACATCGTTGCTGTTCGCCGCGCGGTGCAGATCAACTCCCTGTCTGGCTTCTGCTTGACCAAGCTGGACGTGCTGGATGGCCTGAAAGAAGTCAAACTGTGCATCGGTTACCGTATGCCAGATGGCCGCGAAATGACCACCACCCCGCTGGCAGCAGAAGGCTGGGAAGGCATTGAGCCAATCTACGAAACCATGCCTGGCTGGACAGAAACCACCTTCGGCGTGAAGCAAGTAGACAAGCTGCCACAGGCGGCGCTGGACTACATCAAACGCATCGAAGAGTTGACTGAAGTGCCAATCGACATCATTTCGACTGGTCCGGATCGTAGCGAAACCATGATCCTGCGCGACCCGTTTGACGCATAACAGCCCGGCTGTTTGCTGCTAACGCCGCAATGAAATCCAAACCGGGCCTTGTGCCCGGTTTTGTTGTATAGAGTAAAGTTTTTCTGCCCGCCTATGCTTGTGTACTTCTCATAAACCATCCACTATCTAAATGATTAGCCGCGAACTTCATCGCTGGTTTATCATCAACACGCTAATTTAAATAATCTTCTTAACCCTGTTGTCATCGTCGAAAGAGAAAGAACGGGTAAACTACTACCCAGAGGTATGTGTGCAGTTAACGAGTTTTACTGATTATGGTTTGCGGGCACTGATTTACATGGCGGCACTGCCAGATGATCAGATGACCAATATTTCACAGGTCACCGAGGTTTATGGTGTATCGCGTAACCATATGGTGAAAATCATCAATCAGTTAAGCCGGGCTGGATTGGTCACAGCCGTGCGGGGTAAGAACGGTGGGATTAAGCTGGGTAAGCCAGCAGAAACTATCCTTATTGGCGACGTAGTGCGTGAGCTTGAACCTTTGACGCTGGTGAACTGCGCCCAAGATTTCTGCCACATCACGCCAGCGTGCCGACTTAAGCAGGTATTACACACTGCTGTAGAACATTTTCTTGATGAGCTGAATCAATATACTTTGGCTGACATGGTCAAAGACAATTCATCGCTCTACAAATTATTGCTTGTTGAATGAAAGAGTTTCAACAAACTGCTGATGACAACGGAGGAACCGCTATGTCACAAGATCCATTCCTGGAACGAGAAGCAGAGAAGTACGAATCACCTATTCCAAGTCGTGAATTTATTCTTGAACATCTCGCTAAACGTGAAACCCCTGCCAGCCGCGAAGAGCTTGGCAATGAACTGAATTTATCCGGCGAAGAAGCGCTGGAAGCACTGCGCCGCCGTCTGCGCGCCATGGAGCGTGATGGCCAGCTAGTCTTTACTCGCCGCCAGTGTTACGCACTGCCAGAGCGCCTGGACCTGCTGAAAGGCACGGTCATTGGCCACCGCGATGGTTACGGCTTCTTGCGCCTCGAAGGCGTGAAAAAGGACGACGTTTACCTCTCTGCCGAACAGATGAAAATGTGCATCCACGGCGACGTGGTGCTGGCGCAGCCTATCGGCACTGACCGTAAAGGTCGTCGCGAAGCCCGTATCGTGCGCGTGGTGGTACCGAAAACTAGCCAAATCGTTGGCCGCTACTTCACCGACGCCGGTGCAGGCTTTGTGGTGCCGGACGACAGCCGTTTAAGCTTCGACATCCTGATCCCAGCCGACGCCATTAACGGCGCGCGCATGGGCTATATGGTGGTGGTCGAGCTGACCCAGCGCCCAACGCGCCGCACCAAAGCCGTGGGGAAAATTGTTGAAGTGCTGGGCGACAAAATGGGCACCAGCATGGCGGTGGATATCGCGCTGCGTACTCATGAAATCCCTCACGTCTGGCCGCCGCAGGTGCTCAAGCAGGTTGAAGGCCTGAGCGAGCAGGTGCCGGAAGAGGCTAAAAAAGGCCGCGTCGATTTACGCAAATTGCCGCTGGTCACCATTGATGGGGAAGACGCCCGCGACTTCGATGACGCCGTATACTGCGAGAAAAAACGCGGTGGCGGTTGGCGTCTCTGGGTGGCTATCGCCGATGTCAGCTATTACGTGCGTCACGGCACCGCGCTGGACGACGAAGCCCGCAGCCGCGCGACCTCTGTCTACTTCCCGTCGCAGGTTGTGCCAATGCTGCCGGAAGTGCTGTCCAACGGCCTGTGCTCGCTCAACCCGCAGGTTGACCGTCTGTGCATGGTCTGCGAGATGACCATCTCCGCGCAGGGCAAGCTGACCGGCTCGAAATTCTATGAAGCGGTGATGAGCTCCCATGCTCGCCTGACCTACAACAAAGTCTGGCGCATCATCGACGGCGACGAAGAGCTGCGCGAGCAGTACAGCCCGCTGGTGAAACACCTGCAAGAGCTGCACACCATGTACAAAGTGCTGGATCAGGCGCGTGCAGAGCGTGGCGGTATTGCCTTCGAAACGGAAGAAGCCAAGTTTATCTTCAACGCCGAGCGCCGTATCGAGCGCGTCGAGCCGACCGTGCGTAACGATGCCCACAAACTGATCGAAGAGTGCATGATTTTGGCGAACATCGCCGCCGCGCGCTTTGTTGAGAAGCACAACGAGCCGGCGCTGTTCCGCGTCCACGACCGTCCAAGCGACGACCACATCTCCGCGCTGAAAAGCGTGCTGGGCGAGTTAGGCCTGGTGATGGGCGGCGGCATGAAGCCTGAGCCGAAAGATTACGCGCAAATCATGGATGAGCTGGCGGATCGCCCTGACCGCGAAATGCTGCAAACCATGCTGCTGCGTTCAATGAAGCAGGCGATTTATGATCCGGAAAACCGCGGTCACTTCGGTCTGGCGCTGCAATCTTATGGTCATTTCACGTCGCCAATTCGTCGCTATCCTGACCTGGCGCTGCACCGTGCGATTAAGTACCTGCTGGCGAAAGAGCACGGCACGCTGAAAGAGCGCTGGACGCCAACCGGCGGCTGGCACAGTGATTACGAAGACATGCTGCAACTGGGCGAGCACTGCTCGATGGCCGAGCGCCGCGCTGATGAAGCAACGCGTAACGTGGCCGATTGGCTGAAGTGTGACTTCATGCAAGACCACGTGGGCGAAGTGTTTAACGGCATTATCGCCAGCGTCACCGGCTTCGGCTTCTTCGTGCGCCTCAACGACCTGTTCATCGATGGGCTGGTGCACGTCTCCACGCTGGATAATGACTATTACCGTTACGACAACATCGGTCAGCGTTTGATTGGTGAGTCCTCCGGCATGGTTTATCGCTTGGGCGATACCGTCGAAATCCGCGTTGAAGCTGTGCACATGGACGAGCGCAAAATCGACTTTGCTCTGGTGTCCAGCACGCGCAAACCGCGTGGCGAAGGTAAAACTGCCCGCGACCGTGCGAAGAAACCGGGTGAACGCGCCATGCGCCCAACCGGCCCGGCCAACGGCGGTCGCCGCCGCACGGGCAAGAAAGGGGTGAATTTCGAGCCGGACAGCGCTTTCCGCAAGGAAGACGGTAAGCCAGCCAAACCCGCGCGTTCGAAAAAAGCCGCGAAAGATGCCGCTGTAGCCCCTGTAGATAAAGGGGCTGTTAAAGGGGCGACGGGCAAAGACGGTAAGCCGAAGAAGGCCAAAAAGCCTTCTGACAAAACGCAGAAAATTGCCGCCGCCACTAAAGCCAAGCGTGCAAAGAAAAAGCAGTCTGACAGCTAGCCGGACGGGTGATAGAATCGCCCGCAACCTTGTTTAATGTTTAATTGCGGACAGCATGCTGTCCGCAAGTCTATTTTAAAGAGCATCATGAGCGAAATTATCTACGGTATTCACTCCGTTAAAGCCTTACTCGACAACGATCCGCAGCGCTTTCTGGAAGTTTTCATCCTGAAAGGCCGTGACGACAAACGCCTGAAACCCTTGATCGATGAGCTGGAAGCCAGCGGCATTGTGATTCAGGTGGCAAACCGTCAATGGCTGGATGAGAAGTCCGAAGGTGCGGTGCATCAGGGCATTATCGCCCGCGTGCGCGAAGGGCGTCAGTATCAGGAGAATGATCTTCCTGCGCTGCTTGAAAGCCTCGACAGCCCATTCCTGCTGGTGCTGGACGGCGTGACTGACCCGCACAACCTGGGTGCTTGCCTGCGTACCGCTGACGCGGCGGGCGTTCACGCGGTGATTGTTCCTCGTGACCGTTCTGCCAAGCTAAACGCCACGGCGAAGAAAGTCGCCAGCGGCGCGGCAGAGAACGTGCCATTGATCAACGTGACCAACCTGGCACGCACCCTGCGTGTGTTGCAGGAGCACAATGTCTGGATCGTCGGCACCGCCGGTGAAGCCGACCACAACCTGTATCAGAGCAAAATGACCGGCCCAATGGCGCTGGTGATGGGTGCCGAAGGCGAAGGTATGCGCCGCCTGACTCGCGAACACTGCGACGAGCTGATCAGCATCCCAATGGCCGGTTCCGTCTCTTCTCTGAACGTGTCAGTGGCGACTGGCGTCTGCTTGTTCGAAGCTGTGCGCCAGCGCGCGCTTAAAGCCTAATCTTTCGGATTAAGTCTTTGATAATTAAACGGGAGCCAACAGGCTCCCGTTTTGCATTCCTGCCTTTGTGATCTACCCGCCGGTTAATTCCCCGATTTTTACCATACTTGATCCCATCACGACGTGGCCCTTTTACAGTCATGGAGAACATTATGGACTGGCAAACCCATCGAGTTTTTAATCAGCCGAAGCCGCTCAGCAACAGCAATTTATTCCTTTCTGACTCCCCTCTGCGCGAAGCGGTAAGCCGACACCATGCCGGCTGGGACGCCGACGTGCTGGCCTCCCTTGGTCAACAGCTGGGTTCGGCCGAGTCGCTGGAGCTTGGGCGACTGGCCAATGTTAACCCGCCCGAGCTTTTGCGCTATGACCCGACCGGCGAGCGGCTGGACGAGGTGCGCTTTCACCCCGCGTGGCACCTGCTGATGCAGGGATTGATTGCCAATCGCGTGCATAACCTACCGTGGGAGGATGAGGCGCGGATTGGCTCCTCGGTGGCGCGCGCGGCGCGTTTTCTGCTTCACGCGCAGGTGGAGGCGGGCACGCTCTGCCCGATAACCATGACCTTTGGCGCGATCCCGCTGCTCAAGAAAACCCTGCCCGCCGAGTTCAAACAGTGGCTCACGCCGCTGCTTTCTGACCGCTATGACCCTCATTTGCTGCCCGGCGACCAGAAGAAGGGCGTGCTGATTGGCATGGGGATGACCGAAAAGCAGGGCGGCTCGGACGTGCTGAGCAACACCACTAAGGCGACGCCGCTGGCCTCGCGCGGCCCCGGCGAGGCGTATCGGCTGGTCGGGCATAAGTGGTTTTTCTCCGTGCCGCAGAGTGATGCTCACTTGGTGCTGGCCCAAGCCGACGGCGGGCTGTCGTGCTTCTTCCTACCCCGCGTCTTGCCCGACGGGCAGCGCAACGCGGTGCGCATCGAGCGCCTGAAAGACAAGCTGGGCAATCGCTCCAACGCCAGCAGCGAGGTGGAGTTCCAAAACGCCACCGGCTGGCTGCTGGGGGAGGAGGGCGACGGCGTTCGCCATATCCTCAAGATGGGCGGCCAGACGCGCTTTGACTGCGCCTTGGGCAGCCATGGCATGATGCGCCGGGCGCTTTCTGTTTCGCTTTACCACGTGTTCCAGCGGCAGGCGTTTGGTAAGTCGCTGGTGGATCAGCCGATGATGCGCCAAGTGGTGAGCCGCATGGCGCTGCGCCTTGAAGGGCAAACCCAAATTTTGCTGCGGCTGGCGGCCGCCAGCGGCGCGGCGGAGAGTGTTAGCGAGCAGGTGCTGTATCGCCTGCTGACGCCTGCGGCCAAGTTTGAAGTATGCCGACAGGGCATGCCTTTTGTGGCCGAAGCCATGGAGACGCTGGGTGGAGTGGGGTATTGCGAAGAGAACGAGCTGCCGCGCCTGTATCGCGAGATGCCAGTCAACAGCATTTGGGAAGGCTCTGGCAATATCATGTGCCTTGACGTACTGAGAACCCTGAAGAAAGTGCCCGACAGCGGCGAGCTGGTGCAGCAGTTTTTACATCAGTCTCGCGGGCAGAATCGCTGGTTTGACCGCGCCGCACGACAGTTGCTTCAAAGGCTGCGTTCTCCCGATGAAGCGCAGGCGCGCTGGCTGACTTCGCAGCTATTTAATCTGTTTACTGCCGCGCAGATGTTGGAGTTTTCCCCGCCGCCGATTGCCGATGCCTGGTGCCAAATGACCTTAGACGAGCGCGGCGAAAGCCTGCTTTCAGAGCGCCTGTGCCAGCAGTTGCTTAACCGCGCCATAGGGGCGGAGTAGCGTTTAGCGGTACAGAATAGCCTGTGAATACCAGCGGCCCGGCACGATGGTTTCGCTGTTAAACATGATCACATAGTAACGCGCGCCTTGGGCATCCGCCTTGCGCTGCACGGCGGCTTCGGCGTCCATCGGGCTGCCGATCACTTCCACCGTAATGCTGCCCATTTTGGTCAGGGTGGACGTTTGCGCGCGGGTGATTTCCTGCGCCTTGGCCGTGGGGGCCGGTGGCGGAACCGGCGTGGTTTGCGTCAGGCTGCTACAGCCGCCGAGGGCGACAACAAAAAACAGGGCAATCAGGGGAGGCGTTTTCATGGGAGTGTCCAAAATATCGGCGATAGCCTCAGTGTAGCCCTTCGCCGAGGAGTCTGGCGAGAGGCGCTACGTCACCCCTCGCCAGAGATCGCACTTTTAGGAACTTATTTTGAATAGGCTGACAACTCGCGACAAGTGCTCACCCTGCTCGCTGAGCGACTCGGTGGTCTGGTGAGAATGCTCAACCAGCATGGCGTTTTCCTGCGTGGCTTTGCCAATCTGCATAATCGCTACATTGACTTGGGAAATGCCCGCCGACTGCTCGTGAGAAGCCACGTCAATGTCATGCATCAGGGCGCTCACTTGACGAATGCCCCGCAAGATATCGCTCATGGTGGCCTGCGTTTTACGCGCGCTGTGCTGGCCGTCGTCGACCTTCTGCAAAGAGTCGTTGACCAGCGTCTCAATCTCTTTCACCGCATTGGAGCTGCGCTGCGCCAGAGCGCGGACTTCGGCGGCGACCACGGCAAACCCGCGACCCTGTTCGCCCGCGCGGGCGGCTTCTACGGCGGCGTTCAGCGCCAGAATATTGGTCTGGAAGGCAATGCTCTCGATGACCGTAGTGATATCCGCAATGCGCTTCGACGAGTGCTCGATGGCCGCCATGCTCTCTGCGGACTGCCTGACGGCATCTTCGCCCGCCGTGGCGGCCTCTGCCGTCTGCTGCACCAGTCGTGCCGCCTGAGAGGCGTTGTCGGCGTTGTGCTGCACATTGCCGGTGATCTGCTCCATGCTGGCCGAGGTTTCTTCCAAACTGCTGGCCTGCGTGCCAATCTGCTGGGTTATCTTGCCGCCGTTGGAAGCCAGACTTTGAGTGCTTTCGCTGACTTCCACCGAAACTTGGCGAACCTCCGCGACGATTTTCTCCAGCCCGTTGCCAATGCCGTCGATGGCATTCATCAGCGCGCCAATTTCATCAATCCGCTGAGTCTGCGCTCGGGCCAGCAAGTTACCACTGGCGTACTGCTCGGCGATTTTCACCACCTGATTCAACGGCTGGCTGACCATTCTTTTGGTTAGCCAGACAAACAGCACGGCAAAGGCGGCGAGGGCCAGCAGACTGATGACAATGAACTGGTTGCGAGTCTGATCGACCTTTTCAACCAGACTGTCTCTGTCGGTGGTGCCCGCCACAATCCAGTGCCATTCGGGGATGCTGGTGTACACCATAAATTGTGAACGATGGGTTTCGGTGTCGATATACTCCTGCTCGCCGTGCTGCTGGCTTATTACTTTCTGCAGCATGCCTTCCGGCCACGCTGGGCGCTGGCCTTCGCGATGTGCATCAATGAGATAGTTACCCAGATTTTTCCCTTCGGCGCTGTTCAGCGCGAAGAATTCTCCTTTGGCGCCAATGCGTTTAGCCAAAATCTTACTGCGCATATCGGCAAATTGTTTGGTGATATCCACCCCGACAAACAGAATGCCGATCACGCCACCCTGAGCATCGCGCACCGGCTGATACTTGGTGATGTATTGCTTACCGAACAGCGTTGCCAGCCCGCTAAAGGACTGGCCCGCCATGATTTGCCGATATGCCGGGGCGGTCGGGTCAAGCAGCGTGCCCATGGCGCGACTGCCGTCCTGCTTTTTAAGCGAGGTGGTGATGCGAATGAAGTCATTGCCGCGCCGGGCGAAAATGGTGGAAATCGCGCCAGTGCGTTCGAGGAAATCGTCAGGTAACTGCGTATTCAGGTTGAGCACCTGACCGCCAGCCTTTAGCGTGGGTGCCAGCTGGTCGCCCACTTTCAGGGGGTTTTGGCTATCAAGTTCAAAGTCGGAGGGCAGGAATCGGCTGAAAAGGCGCGTATAACTGTCGACCTGCGCATTCAAACTATTGTTATAGATTTCAATCATATCTACCACGCCAGTGACCTGTTCATTGATCGCCTGTATCGCCAGCGTGTTGATCTGCTTACCTGCCGATTGGGCCAGAGAAAGGGTGATAATGATAAATAGGATCCCTACCAGTGCCGAAGCGCAGCTGGCGAGCTTTGCGCCAATACTCCAACTGCGAAAAAAGAAAGGCTTAGCCGTTTTCATAGTCATTTCCGTTTATTTTTTGAATAGCGCAGTAACGGCTAAAGCTGGGAAATGATTAGTTCCATAATGTAAGGATTTGTTTCACTAAAATTTGATCTAAATCATGGAAATTTATATTTAACTTAGTTCACGATTTTATTCTTGGTTATAAATCATGCCAAAAAGCCAGTGGTAGCTTTTGTTGAGGCGGCTAAAATAGAGGCCTTGCGAGGGTTTTCGCCTTATCGCCATTATTTAAGGGAGTGAATCAGATGGTTGAGATGTATCAAGAGGAGGTGGAAGGCATTCAGCTGATCCACGCCGTTCCTTCCGGCCAGTACCATGCGCAGCTGCCCACCATTTTCTTCTATCACGGTTTCCTCTCTTCAAAAGAAATTTACTCCTACTTTGGCTACACGCTGGCGAAAGCGGGGTATCGCGTGATTTTGCCGGATGCTCTGCTGCACGGCGCGCGCGCCGATGGCGATGAGCCGAAGCGTCTCGCCAGTTTCTGGCGCATTCTGCAAAATAATGTTGATGAGCTTGAGACGCTGAAGGATTCGTTTGTCGCCCGCGGCCTGGCGGATGCCGAGCGTTTGGCGGTAGGCGGCGTGTCGATGGGCGGCATGACCACGCTGGCCTCGCTGGTGCGCTTCCCGTGGGTGAAAGTGGCGGCGTGCCTGATGGGCTCTGGCTACTTCTCGACGTTATCTGCCACGCTCTATCCCAATTATCAGCAGGAAGATGCCGAGCAGCTTGAGGCTTTCCGCCAGCATCACGCGCCGCTCCTGAGTTGGGACGTCAGTGACAAAGTGGCGCAGATAGCGGATAGACCTCTGTTTATCTGGCACGGCGAGCAAGATGACGTGGTGCCCTTTGCCGACAGCCTGCGCCTGCGTCAAGACATTATTGCCTGCGGACACGGGTCGAACCTGACCTTTGTTGCCGAGCCTGCCGCCACGCATAAAGTCAGCGTTTATGCCCTCAATGAGACGGTTGCCTTCTTCGAGCGCCAGCTTTAATGCCCGTATTTTCAAAGGCTGAGAATTAATCAGCCTTATTCCTTGAGTTTTCCGCTGGCTGTACATATAATTGCGCGTCATTTTTTCGACCGCACAACAAACACGTTCCTTGCTTCCATGGGCCGCGGTTGACCCTGACAGGAGGCTGAATAATCCGTAAGGAGCAATTCGATGCGTCATTACGAAATCGTTTTTATGGTTCACCCTGACCAAAGCGAACAGGTTCCGGGCATGATCGAGCGTTACAGTGCTGTAATCACTAACGCTGCTGGTCAGATTCACCGTCTGGAAGACTGGGGCCGCCGTCAACTGGCTTACCCGATCAACAAACTGCACAAAGCCCACTACGTTCTGCTGAACGTTGAAGCTCCGCAGGAAGCGATCGATGAGCTGGAAACTAACTTCCGCTTCAACGACGCCGTTATCCGTAGCATGGTTATGCGTACAAAACACGCGGTAACTGAAGCTTCACCAATGGTTAAAGCGAAAGACGAGCGCCGTGAGCGTCGTGAAGATTTCGCCGAAGCTAATGATGATTCTGAAGCTGGGGATTCTGAAGAGTAATTGCCGTGACGGCGAATCGTCTGGTGTTGTCCGGCACAGTGTGCAAGGCACCCATTCGTAAAGTGAGTCCTTCCGGGATACCCCACTGCCAGTTTGTGCTAGAGCACCGCTCGCAGCAGGAGGAAGCCGGATTTAACCGACAAGCATGGTGCAGAATGCCCATCGTTGTCAGTGGACAAGCGTCACAAGCATTAACTCACAGTATAACGGTCGGCACGCAACTCACTGTTTCCGGATTCATTAGTTGCCATCAAGGGCGCAATGGACTGAACAAAGTGGTGTTACATGCCGAGCAGATTGATTTGATAGATTCTGGAGACTAGCCTAATGGCACGTTATTTCCGTCGTCGCAAGTTCTGCCGTTTCACCGCGGAAGGCGTTGTAGAGATTGATTACAAAGACATCGCTACGCTGAAAAACTACATTACCGAAAGCGGTAAAATTGTCCCGAGCCGTATCACCGGTACTCGTGCAAAATACCAGCGTCAGCTCGCTCGTTGCATCAAGCGCGCTCGCTACCTTTCTCTGTTGCCATACACTGATCGTCATCAGTAATCGGCAACTGTCCATTAACGACTTTGAGAGGATAAGGTAATGCAAGTTATTCTGCTTGATAAAGTAGCAAACCTGGGTAGCCTGGGTGATCAAGTTAACGTTAAAGCGGGCTATGCTCGTAACTTCCTGGTACCACAGGGCAAAGCTGTTCCTGCTACCAAGAAAAACGTTGAGTTCTTCGAAGCACGTCGTGCAGATCTGGAAGCCAAACTGGCTGACGTTCTGAGCGCTGCTGAAGCTCGCGCAACTAAAATCAACGAACTGGGTTCAGTCACCATCGCGTCTAAAGCAGGCGACGAAGGTAAACTGTTCGGCTCTATCGGTACTCGCGATATCGCTGATGCCGTTACTGCTGCTGGCGTTGAAGTTGCTAAAAGCGAAGTTCGTTTGCCGAATGGCGTTCTGCGTACCACTGGTGAACACGAAGTTGAGTTCCAGGTACACAGCGACGTATTCGCTAAACTGAACGTAGTTGTGGTTGCTGAAGCGTAATAACGCTGAGGTTAACCTGTGAGACGCCGGCCTTGTGCCGGCGTTTTGCTTTTTAAAGAAAGCAAAATTGAAAAGCGCGAGTTAACGGCTGCGCTGATATGTCCCATCCGCCTGACGGGTAAAGAGCACCGTCGTGTTCTGCTCGGTAGTGATTTGTAGCGACGTCACCGCGCCCTGCGCATTGCGCTGAATCTTCACTTCCTGTCCCGCCTTCAAATTACTCAGCGGCTTTTGGCTGCCTTCCACCTGCGCCATCGCGAAGACATCGTTGACCGCCAGATTGTTGTCGCGGAACAGCTGCGCCATGGTTTGACCCGGCTTCACGCTGTAGCTCTGCCAGTTGTCCTGAGCGACAGGCTGAGGCGGCTCAGTGGCCGCCTGCTGTTGAGGTTGAATCTCTTGCTGCTGCGGCTGAGCCCGCTGCGTGGTGCGCCCCTGATCGTTTCGCAGGTCAGCTTGCATCGGGATAGATGTCGACTGCTGCGGCTGAGAAGGGGCATAGGTGTTCGGCGGTGAATAAGGCCATAACAGCGCCAGCACCACGATCAGCGCGCTAATAAGGATCCAGCGGCGATGCGCGTAAGGCAGTGGCGACATCCAGTGAAAATTATCACTCATATGCCAAACTTTGTGCGCCAGCGCCTTGGCTTTGCTCACCAGTGATGGCTTCTGCGGCGGCAGCTCTTGCTGTTCATCGCTTTCAGACTGCGGCGTAGCGTTACGCATCGGTCTTTTCATAATGGCAATCCAGGATCTCAACATAGGTTGATACATACGGATGGCTTTCCTTCTCCTGGGCGGGATTCGGCCCATGACAACCTCTCTTTCTTACGCTTGAAACGCACGACTTCTGGATTTAACAGAACAAAAATCATACCCGATTATTCTGTCGGATTTTCCCGCTAAGTATAGCTGGTTAACTGCTTGATGCGGAAAGGAACAACGCACAAATAGCACGCAAACGATGCCTTTGCAGAGAATTAGCGGAATAAACCATGTCCTATCTAGGAAAATGCCGGGCCGATGTCATGCCACTTCATAGAGAATTTTACCCAAAAGCCGCACACTGTTATGCTGCGTTTTCGACTTTTTAAGAATTTAAGGAAACTTCATGACAACCCCTTCATTTGAAAGCGTTGAAGCGCAGGCAAGCTACGGTATCGGCTTGCAAGTTGGTCAACAATTGCAAGAATCAGGTTTACAAGGTTTAGAGCCTGACGCATTGCTGGCAGGCTTACGCGATGCGCTGGAAGGGAATACGCCAGCAGTTCCTGTTGACGTCGTTCACCGTGCTCTTCGTGAAGTTCACGAGCGCGCTGACGCCGTGCGTCGTCAACGTCAAGAAGCTCTGGCGGTTGAAGGACAAGAGTTCCTGACTGCCAACGCTCAGCGTGAAGGCGTAACCAGCACCGAGTCTGGTCTGCAATTCTCTGTGATCAAGCAAGGCGATGGCCCAATCCCAGGTCGTCAGGATCGCGTACGCGTTCACTACACCGGTAAGCTTATCGACGGCACCGTGTTCGACAGCTCCGTGCAGCGCGGCGAGCCAGCTGAATTCCCGGTTAACGGCGTTATCGCTGGCTGGATTGAAGCTCTGACCCTGATGCCAGTCGGTTCTAAGTGGGAGCTGTATATCCCTCATGAGCTGGCTTACGGCGAACGCGGTGCTGGCGCGTCCATCCCGCCATTCAGCGCGCTGACTTTCGAAGTTGAGCTGCTGGAAATCCTGTAATCGCGACAGATTACAGAGATAAGAAAGGGCGCCTCGGCGCCCTTTTTTGCGTTCACAAGAGGATTTGATTACTTTTTCAGCGGAGTTTGCAGGTCAACCTGATAGACCTCGAAACCGACGTCATCCGCGCCCTTGGCAGTCATCGGGTACTGCGCGTGGGTTTTGATGAATTCGGCCGCTTTTTCGCTTGGAGACGTTTCGAAGCGAATGTCCAGAGGCTGGCTGGCGACAATCGGCGCCAAACGCCAGTTGTTGTCCGCGGTTGGCGTGACCGCCCCTGATTTCTGGGTTTCAGCGCCGATATAGGCCGCTACCACGGAGCGGTTTTCATCCGGCGAGGCGAAGGCGATGTGCTTATCGCCCGTTCCGGCGAACTTACCGCCATAGGCGCGGTAGTTGTTGGTGGCGACCAAGAAGGTGGCCTTCAGGTCGATAGGCTTGCCGTTGAACGTCAGGTTCTTGATACGCTCTGCATCTTTATTGACAAGCGTACACTCGCCGTCATATCGCGCGGGCTGGGTGACGTCTATCTGGTAATTCACCCCGTCAATCACGTCGAAGTTATAGGTGCGGAAGCCGTCCCAGTTAATTAGCGACTGCGGTTTGCTGCTGTGAACGTCGATTTGGTTGAACTGCCCGGCGGAGCACTCCAGCCAGTCTTTCACTTCCTGCCCGCTGACCTTCATCACCACCAGGGTGTTCGGGTAAAGGTACAGGTCTGAGGCATTGCGGAAGGTCAGATTGCCTTTCTCGACCTCAACAAAGCTCGCCGGGTCATTCTTGCGGCCACCGGCTTTGAACGGCGCGGCGGCGGAGAGCACCGGCAGGTTCGCTAGGTCCGGATCGCCCTGAATAAAGTGCTCGGTATAGGCTTTCTGCGCGTTGTTGACGATTTGCACCGTTGGGTCATCCTGAATCAGCGACAAGAAGCTGTACATGTTGTCGTTAGATTTCCCCACCGGCTTGCTGACAAACTCACGCGTGGCCTTGTGGTCGTCGGCCAGCACTTTCACTAACTCCGGGTCTTCCGCCGCTAACGACTTCTTGCTGGCTTTGTCGAAAATTGGCCGGGCTTCGGCGCGAGCCGTTTCCACGCTCCACTTGCCGTCTTTATTGTTCAGCACCATGTCAACCACGCCGAGGTGGTCGCCCCACATGCCCGGCATCACGGCCGGTACGCCATTTAAGGTGCCTTGTTTGATGTCCGCACCTTTGATATTGGCGAAATCTTCACTTGGGAACACGGCGTGCGCGTGGCCGAACATGATAGCGTCGATGCCCTTAACCTGGCTTAAGTAGTAGACCGAGTTCTCTGCCATGGTTTTGTAGGGGTCGCCGGACAGGCCTGAATGTGGGATGGCCACGATAATATCGGCGCCTTGCTTGCGCATCTCTGGCACCCACTTTTTGGCGGTTTCGGTGATGTCGGCGACGGTCACTTTGCCTTGCAGGTTGGCCTTATCCCACACCATGATTTGCGGCGGCACAAAGCCGATATAGCCAATGCGCAGGTTGTGCGTTTTGCCATCGCGGTCTTTGACAGTGTTGTCGGTGATGAGGAAAGGTGTGAACAGCGGCTTGCCGGTTTTGCTGTCGATGACGTTGGCATTCACATAAGGGAATTTCGCCCCGGCAATGGCTTTTTGCAGGTACTCCAGCCCGTAGTTGAACTCGTGGTTGCCCAAGTTGCCGACCACGTAGTCCAGCGTATTCATGGCTTTATAGACGGGATGTATGTCGCCCTTGTTCAAGCCCTTCGCCGCCATATAGTCGCCCAGCGGGCTGCCCTGAATCACGTCGCCATTGTCGACCAGCACGGAGTTAGTGACTTCGCCGCGCGCCGCGTGGATCAGGCTGGCGGTGCGCACCAGCCCGAATTTGTCCGTCGGCTTATCTTTGTAGTAGTCGAAGTCCATCATGTTGCTGTGTAAGTCGGTGGTTTCCATGATGCGAAGATCAACCTGTGACGCGTGGGCCGAGACGGCAACCAGCGAAGCCAGCAGGGATAACGTCAGATGACGCTTAAGCATTGAAGTGCCTCCAGAAAAGAAGAACAGTGAACAAAAAGTCGGATATATATCTCAAAATTCGCTGAGAATGTAATCAGGTGTCATAAGTAATTGTGAGATGTAACAGGTATTGCCCAGCGGAATTGTTAACACGGGCAGATTACGGGATAGCTATTCCGGCTAAAAAAAACTAGGCTTCTTACATGACTTAGCGTTTTGAAAAGAACAACTGAGGTGGACAATGTTAGAGCAAATTTGCCAACTGGCGCGCGAGGCGGGTGACGCTATCATGGCGGTGTATGACGGTGAGCAGCCGTTAGACGCCCGCCAGAAAAAGGATGACTCTCCGGTCACGGCGGCGGATATCGCGGCTCACAACGTGATTAAGCAAGGCCTGACGGCGCTTGACCCGCAGACGCCGATGCTGTCCGAAGAAGACCCGCAGAGTTGGAGCGAGCGCCAGAGCTGGACTCGCTATTGGCTGGTCGATCCGCTGGACGGCACCAAAGAGTTCCTCAAGCGCAATGGCGAGTTCACCGTGAATATCGCGCTGATCGAAGACGGCAAGCCGGTGCTGGGCGTGGTGTATGTGCCGGTGACCGGCGTGATGTACAGCGCGGCAGAGGGCAAGGCGTGGAAAGAAGAGAAGGGCGAGCGCAAGCAGATCCGCGTACAGGAAGCCCATCCGCCGCTGGTGGTGGTAAGCCGTTCGCACTATGACAACGATCAGGAGTTGCAGGATTACCTGACTCAGCTCGGCGAGCACCAAACCGTGGCTGTAGGCTCTTCGCTGAAATTCTGTCTGGTGGCGGAAGGCGAGGCGCAGCTCTACCCGCGCTTTGGGCCAACCAATATTTGGGACACCGGCGCAGGCCATGCCGTGGCGATTGCCGCAGGCGCGGTGGTCAAAGACTGGACCGGGCAAACCCTGCTCTATACGCCGAAAGAGTCATTCCTTAATCCGGGCTTCCGCGTTTCACTATTCTAGTGAAGTAAAAGATGCCATAAAAAGAAAAGCGCCGACGGGCGCTTTTCTGTTCGAGTCTTCCTTGCCGGCAATTACTCCTTCACCAGCTTATGCAGCAGATCAATCACCTGTTTGACCTCGGCCTGGGTCAGCGCGCCATCTTTGGCAAATTTAATCATCCCGTTCTTATCTAGCACCACGATGGCCGAGCTTTTCGGCTCCAGCTGCCACGCCTTTTTCACCACGCCGTTGCTGTCGACTATCACCTGTGACCACGGGAACTCCTTCTTGCCGCCCTCGATGCTTTTTCGCACAAACATGCCGGTGCCGATAATGGCGTCATCAGTATTCACGATTGTCGTCGTTTGGTAACGATCGTGAGGTAGATTGGCTGCCCTGATGGCATCGACCAGCGGCGCATTCAGCTCTTTTGCGCTGCTGCGCCCGGCCATGTGCTGCACCACGCGGACCTTGCCCGGCAGCTTGGCACTGTTCCAGCGGGCGTAGCTGAACTCATCGTTGACGTAATTGAGTTCGCCTTTTTGGTCCACGCCGACCGCCGGAAGGCGATTATCGATGACCAAATTGTGGGCTGAGGCGAAGAATGGGAAAATAACTAAGGATATAATTAGCAAGCTTCTTAAAGTCATAGTGGCTCCATAGAAAAGGCGACAAAACGTACCGACCCGACAATCATAGAAGTTGTTAAGTGGTCTGTCCTGTTGAGATGTTAACAGTGTGTTATAGCTTACAGAAATGACATAGATTGAAGGGTTATACTGTTGGCATAAGGACTATTCTGAAAGCGTACTGTCAAGGTAGGTAAAAGCAGTTAAATATACTGGCAGAACCTGAACTCCCTGCTATGTTATATGTCTACTCACTGCGAATATGATTCGATTCAGGCTTTCATCGCAGCTTTAACCTGAGCCTGAGCACGCAGTGATTTATCGGAGGAAAGTAGAAAAATGAGAATCTTCCAGCGCTACAATCCGTTGAAAGTAGCCAAGTATGTTAAGACGTTGTTCCGCGGTCGTTTGTATATTAAAGATGTCGGCGCATTTGAGTTCGACCATGGCAAAATTTTATTGCCGAAAGTACGTGATAAGCGCCATTTTAGTGTGATGTCTGAAGTTAACCGTCAGGTTATGCATCTTCAGGCCGAAATGGGCTAAGGCCCTCAGGCGCGCACAACAGCGAGTTTTCTGTTGTACGCGCCATTATGTTTCTCTTCAATCCTTGACTCCCCCTTCGCTTCAAACCGGCCGTTTCAGCTTTGCTCGCAGCGCCTCCACTTCCTGACGACAAATACAACCTTCGAGATGATCGTTCACCAGCCCCAGTGCCTGCATTAATGAATAGGTGGTGATTGGCCCGACAAAGGTCCAGCCGCGCTTTTTCAGGGCTTTGGACAGGGCGAGAGAGGCGGCGCTGGTGGTGTTTTCATGCCAGTAAGCCAGATTGACGGTTTCCGGCCGTTCCTGCGGCGACGGCTCAAACTGCCATATCCACGCCGCCATGGAGCCAGCTTCTTGCACCAGTTCAATCGCGCGTTTGGCATTGTTAATGGTGGAGAGGATTTTCGCCCGGTTACGCACAATGCTGGCGTCTTGCATCAGGCGCTCAACGTCCTGCTGGTTGAATTGCGCGACAAGATGGAAGTCGAAGTCGTTGAAAGCCCGGCGGAAATGCTCGCGCTTGTTATAAATCAGCTTCCACGACATGCCCGAATGAAAGCCTTCGAGACAGATTTTTTCAAACAGCCGCTGGTCATCCACCACCGGATGGCCCCATTCGTTATCGTGATAGTCCGGCATGCTTGGTTGCCAGAAGCAGCGAGGCGTCCCGTCTTCAGCCACGATCAGCCCTGATTCTGTATTGCTCGATGCTTTGCTCAAACCGCACGCTCCATAGCTGGGGGGATAAACTTACCCTAGTGGGCTTTGTGGCGCCGATCAACCCGCATAAAAAAATCCGAAAACGCGATGAACGTTTCCGGATTCCGTTTTCGAGATTGATTTAGCGCGCGGCTAACGACGGTTAGTGGTCGCCGTTTTTCTCAGCCAGCTTGTTCGCGGCTTTCTCATCTTTGATCTCTTGCGGCGTTTTTGGCAGCAGAGGCGCGACCGGTTTGTCAGTGATGCGAGTCACCAGCAGCTGGTCAATCTTGTAGCTGTCGATGTCTACCACTTCAAACTTGTAGCCCGAGAACTTGACGAAATCGGTGCGTTTCGGGATTTTACGCAGCATGAACATCATGAAGCCGCCGATGGTTTCATAGTTGCCAGACTGCGGGAACTCTTCGATATGCAGCACGCGCATCACGTCTTCGATTGGCGTACCGCCTTCGATAAGCCATGAATTCTCGTCACGGGCGACAATCTGCTCTTCCATACCCTGACCGACCAAATCGCCCATCAGGGTGGTCATCACGTCATTCAGGGTGATGATGCCCACGACCAGCGCGTATTCGTTGAGGATAACCGCGAAGTCTTCCCCGGCGGCCTTGAAGCTTTCCAGCGCCTCGGAGAGGGTCAGGGTGTCCGGCACAATCAGCGCCGAGCGAATCTGCACGCCGCTGCTCAACATTAGGCTCTGATTGCCCAACACGCGGTTCAGCAGGTCTTTGGAATCGACATAGCCCACGACCTGGTCGATATGACCGTCACACACCAGAAACTTCGAGTGCGGATGGGTGGCAATCTTCTGTTTGATGCTGTCTTCGCTCTCGCGCAGGTCAAAGTAGATCACGCTTTCGCGGGAGGTCATGGAAGAAGGCACGGTACGAGATTCAAGCTCAAACACGTTTTCAATCAGCTCGTGCTCCTGCTTGCGCAGCACGCCCGCCAACGCACCGGCTTCAAACACGGCGTAAATGTCGTCGGAGGTAATGTCGTCGTTGCGCACCATTGGCAGTTTGAACAGGCGGAAAATCATATTTGCCATGCCGTTGAAGAACCAGACCATAGGGCGGCAAATCATGAGGCAGAAACGCATCGGGTTGACTATACGGACGGCAACCGTCTCAGGTGAAATCATACCGATGCGCTTCGGCGTGAGGTCAGCAAACAGAATAAACAGGCTAGTGACCAGGACGAAGGAACAGATGAAGCTGACTTGATCCGCCAATTCCGGCGACATGAAGCGAATAAAGAACGTCTGGAAAGCAGGGGAGAAGGCCGCATCACCGACAATACCACCAAGAATGGCGACGGCGTTCAGACCAATTTGTACCACGGTGAAGAACAGGCCAGGGGTTTCCTGCAATTTCATAACACGGGAGGCATTGACGTTTCCTTCGTCTGCCAACTGTTTAAGTTTAATTTTTCGAGAAGCGGCCAGCGATATCTCCGACAGGGAGAAAAAGGCACTGATCGCGATGAGTAAAAGAATCAGTAAGATACTGTTTAACATAATCTATCCGTTTAACACCGACCTAAAACCGGCAGGGAAGGGTACTCGTTGGGTTGCTGTATAAAAGAAAAATCATCAAGGGCGAAAAAATCAAAGATAACAGCTAGAAATACTCTGATTGGGCCACATTCGCGGCCCGCATAGTATAGCGGAGCCGCGATATTGCCGCCAGCGCTTAAAAATTCTCCTGCATCGCCCGTGCTGCGGGGCTTTTCGCCATCCGCGCCACGGGCAAATTGGCAAATCATCAGCGCGTCGGTGGCAGACAAACGCCAATGCCGCCTAACCCGCAATAACCCTCTGGGTTCTTGAACAGGTATTGCTGGTGGTCATCTTCGGCATAGTAGAAAGGCAGCGCTTCGCTGATTTCCGTGGTGATGTGGCGCTTGTCGTTGGCGGCGTCCATAGCATCCTGGAAACGCTGGAGGCTCGCCAGGGCAGCGTCCTGCTGCGCTTCGCTAAGCACGTAAATCGCCGAGCGGTACTGAGTGCCGATATCGCCACCCTGACGCATGCCCTGCGCCGGATCGTGATTTTCCCAGAAAATTTGCAGCAGCTTTTCATAGCTGATGATGGCCGGATCGAACACCACGCGCACCGCTTCGGCATGGTCGGTCTGGCCGGTGCACACTTCGCGGTAGGTCGGGTTGGGGGTGAAGCCGCCGGTGTAACCTGCCGCCGTGCTGTAAACCCCTTCTTGCTGCCAGAACAGGCGCTCAACGCCCCAGAAACAGCCCATGGCAAATATTGCCACGTTCATTTCATCGGGAACGTGAGTCATGGAGTGGCTGGTCACGGCGTGAGTGGTCGCAACGGGCATTGGCGTGGTGCGGCCGGTTAAGGCGTCTTCTTGCTTCACCCGTTGAGTTTTGTCAGAGCTATTTTTATCAGATTGTTGAACCAAAACGGACTCCAGTTGTTTCTTTAATAACCTGTTACGGTCAATAGTTTGCTGTTAGTTGTATCTGATTGCGACTTTGCACACAATACGGGAGACGTTGCTCTGTCGTTGACGATTTTTAGGGAATTAGCACTAAACTACGTGAATTAGATTTTAAAGAGGCGAATCTGCCGACTTTTGGCATTAATTCCCCGGCAGGCATCTGATATTTTAACAGGATAGTAAAATCAGCAGGAGCGCTTGTGCCACGTTACCACCGTAAACTCTTTGTGTTAGGTCTGTTGCTGGCCCCCTCGCTCTCTATGGCGGCGAAAGTGCGCTTGCAGTTGGAAGGTCTGGAAGGCGACCTGCAAAAGAACGTCCGTGTCCGACTCTCCTCAATTCAGAGTGACGAAGTGGGGGCGGACGGGCGTTTCCGCGCGCGCGTCAGTGCGGCTATCCAGCAAGGCCTAAGGCCGCTGGGGTATTACCAACCGACTATCGATTTCGACTATCGAGCGACCCCGCCGCCGGGCCGCCCGGTGCTGATTGCCAAAGTCACGCCGGGCATTCCGGTGAAAATCGCCGGGACCAGCGTGGTGATTGAAGGTCAGGCGAGCAAGGACGATGAGTTTGAAGCGCTAAAGAAGTCGCGCGTCCCGGCCGTGGGCACCATCCTCAATCACGGAACCTATGACAATTTCAAAAGCGCGCTGACCGGCGCTGCCGTGCGTAAGGGCTACTTTGACGCAGATATGCGCAAGAGCCAGCTCGGCGTGATAGAAGATGAACACAAGGCGTTCTGGGATATCCAATTCGACAGCGGCGATCGCTATCACTTTGGGCAAGTGAATTTCCAAGGCTCGCAAATCCGCGAAGAATATCTGCAAAATCTGGTGCCGTTCCATCAGGGCGACTACTACAGCTCCTCAGATCTGGCGGAGTTGAACCGCCGTCTGTCCGCGACGGGCTGGTTTAACTCGGTGGTGGTCGCGCCTGATTTTAGCGACGCCAAAGCCACCAAAACGCTGCCGCTGAACGCCGTGGTGACGCCGCGAACCCGTAACACATTAGAAACCGGTGTGGGTTACTCCACCGACGTCGGCCCGCGCATCAAAGCCAACTGGAAGAAGCCGTGGGTCAATGACCGCGGCCAGAGCATTGAAAGCACCATTAACCTCTCAGGCCCGGAGCAGTCGCTGGACCTGAGCTATAAAATCCCCCTGCTGAAAGCGCCTCTCGAGCAATATTATCTGGTGCAGGGCGGCTTCAAACGTGAAGACCTCAACGACACCAAATCAGACTCCAGCACCGTCAATCTGGCGCGTTACTGGGATCTGAGCAGCGGCTGGCAGCGCGCGGTTAATCTACGCTGGAGCCTCGACCACTTTACCCAAGGTAATGTCACCAACACCACCATGCTGATTTATCCGGGCGTGAGTGCCAACCGCACCCGCCAGCGCGGCGGTTTGATGCCGACCTGGGGCGACTCCCAGCGCTACTCGCTCGACGTGTCTGACACCACCTGGGGATCGGACGTCGACTTCGCGGTGGTGCAGGCGCAAAACGTCTGGATCCGCACCTTGGCGGAGAAAAATCGCTTCGTGGTGCGCGGGAATTTGGGCTGGATTGAAACCAACGACTTTGAGCGCGTGCCGCCATCCCTGCGCTTCTTCGCCGGTGGTGACCGCAGTATTCGCGGCTATAAATACAAATCTCTGTCGCCAAGAGACAGTGACGGCAAGCTGACCGGTGCGTCAAAACTGGCGACCGGCTCGCTCGAGTATCAATACAACGTGACCGGAAAGTGGTGGGGCGCGGTGTTTGTTGACTCCGGCGAAGCCGTAAATGATATCGCCAAAAGCAATGTGAAAACCGGCGCAGGTGTGGGCGTTCGCTGGGCTTCCCCCATTGGGCCGGTCAAGTTCGACATTGCCGCGCCAGTGGCGGACAAAGATGAGCATGGATTGCAGTTTTACATCGGTTTGGGTCCAGAATTATGAGTTTGTTTAAAAAGATCTGTATTGGTTTCCTCATCGTTCTGCTGTTGCTGCTGGGCACGGTGGCGTTTCTTATCGGCACGCAAACAGGGCTGCATCTGGTTATCAACAGCGCCCAGCGCTTTGTCCCCGGCCTGAAGATCGACAGCGTTGAGGGCGGCTGGCGCAACCTCCAACTGAAGGGCCTGCATTACCAAATGCCGGGCGTGGATGTGAAAGCCGGCGAGTTCCACCTGTCGCTCGACCTCTCGTGCTTTAAAAACAGCGCGCTGTGCGTCAACGCCGTTGGCCTGAGTGACGTGGACGTGGCGGTGAAAACCAATGAAATGACGCCGTCCCAGCCCACAGCCGAGCCTGAAAACAGCGAGCCGCTGACCAACCTCAGCACGCCGTACCCCATCACGCTGCGCGCGCTGACGCTCAATAACGTTAATGTGACTATCGACGATCGCGCCATTTCGCTGGGTGAGTTCAGCACTGGCGCGCAGTGGACGGATCGCTCGCTGCATCTGACCCCGACTCATATCGGCGGCCTGCTGATTGCCCTGCCGAAGACCCCGGCTAACCCTCTGCCAGAAGTGGTTCAAGCCGCGCAAGATAAAGCCGTGGAGAAAGCCACCGGCAAACCGGCCGAAAAACCGGTTGAAGCCCCGCCTGAAAAGCCGCTGGGTGAAACCTTACAAGAGCTGTTTGCCAAGCCATTGCTGCCAGAACTGCCGGACTTCCGCCTGCCGCTGGATTTGAATATTGAGCAGCTGACGGCGGACAATTTACGCCTGACGGGGGATACCGACGTGTTGATCACCCGTTTCGCCCTTAAAGCCAGCTCGCAGGATCAGATTGTGAAGCTTGAGCAGCTGCAAGTGCGTTCGCCGCAAGGCTCGCTAGACGGTATTGGTCAAGCGACGCTGGAAAACAACTGGCCGGTGGATATGACCCTCAACACCGCGCTGAACGTCGACCCCATCAAAGGCGAGAAAATTAAGCTGAAGGTGGGCGGAGGTCTGCGCGATAAGCTGGATCTCGGCATTAACCTCTCAGGCCCGGTGCGCGCCCAGCTGGCGCTGCAAACCCAGCTCGCCGAGGCGGGCCTGCCGCTTAATCTGACCCTGAACAGTGACGCGCTGCAATGGCCGCTGACCGGCACGCCGCAGTATCAGGTCAAAGGCTTCAAACTGAAGTTTTCGGGTAAGGCGACGGATTACGCGCTGTCACTGCGTTCCGACTTCAGCGGCGACCAAATCCCTCCTGCCACCTTGACCGTGGATGGCAAAGGCAACGTCGAGCAGTTCAAACTGACCCTGCTACGCCTGGCCGCCCTGCAGGGTAATACTGACCTGACGGGCATTGTGGACTGGAGCAAGGCGATTAGCTGGAATGCCTTACTGACCCTGAATGGCATCAACACCGCCAAGCAGTATCCCGACTGGCCAGCCAAATTGCAGGGCAAAATCGCTACGCGCGGCAGCCTGTATGGCGGAAGCTGGCAGATGCAGATCCCGACGCTGGAGCTGGATGGCAACGTTAAGCAGAATCTGGTGAAGGCGCGTGGGAATCTGCGTGGCAACAACTACGGCCAGTGGGATATCCCTCAGCTGCACCTTGAGTTGGGCCGCAACAACATTGATGTGAAAGGCTCGCTCAGCGATAAATGGGCGCTGGACGCCAACATTGACGCCCAGCATCTGGACGGCGCGCTGCCGGGACTGGGCGGCGTCGCTAAAGGCATGATTCAGGTGCGCGGCGACTTGAAAGCGCCGAAGCTGCTGGCTGACCTGACCGCCAGCCGCCTCAAGTGGCAGGCGCTGACCATTAACCGGGTGGACATCAAAGGTGATGTCAGCTCGGCGGAGCAGATTCAGGGCAACCTCGCGGTTCGTGTCCAGCAGCTTAAGCAAGATGCTTTGGAAATCAGCAACCTGACGCTAGATGCCAAAGGTAATGAGAAGCAGCATCAGCTTAAACTGAATGTCGAAGGCAAACCGGTTTCTGGCCAACTGGCCCTGACCGGCAGTTTCGACCGCGCCACAGAGCAGTGGAAAGGCAACATCAATAACACGCTGTTTGATACGCCAGTGGGCGCATGGCGCTTGAATCGCTCGATTGCGCTGGAGTACTTCAACAAAGAGCAGCGCGTTACCGTCGGCCCGCACTGCTGGCAGAACCCTAATGCCGACCTTTGCGTGCCGAAAACCATCGACGCCGGTGCTAGCGGGCAGGCGAGTTTGCAGCTCAATCGCTTTGATTTGGCGATGCTCAAGCCTTTCCTCGGCGACGATACCAAGTTGAGTGGCGTGTTTACCGGCAAAGCCAACGTGGCGTGGAAAGCCGACGGCGGCTTGCCGCAGGGCAGCGTGTCGCTGGTGGGTAACGGCGTGAAGGTACAGCAACTGGTGAGTGGCAACCTCCTGCCTATCGCCTTCGACACCCTGAACCTGAATGCCGGCATGAACAACGGCCGCGCGACGCTGGACTGGTTAATCAAGCTGACCAATAACGGGCAGTTTGATGGCAACGTGCAAATCGCCGACCCGCAGAACCGCCGCAATCTCAGCGGGACGGTGAATATCAATCGCATATCGATGGCGCTGATCCAACCGATTCTGGCCGATGGCGAGAAGGCCTCGGGCCTGCTCAACGCCAACCTGCGTCTGGGCGGCAACGCGCAGAAGCCGCAGGTGTTTGGCCGATTGGCGCTGTCAGATATCGACTTTGACGCCGAATTCATGCCGTTTGATGTCACCAGCGGCAACCTCAATATCAACTTCAACGGCATGTCGTCGCTGATGGATGGGGTGATCCGCACCGCCCACGGCCAGCTGGCATTAAACGGCAACGCCGACTGGAGCGTGCTGAACGCGTGGCGCGCCAGAATTGCCGCCAAGGGCGACCGGGTGAGGGTTTCCGTGCCGCCGATGGTGCGACTGGACGTCTCGCCGGACGTGGTGTTTGAAGCCACGCCGCAGCTGTTCTCGCTCAACGGTCGGGTGGATATCCCGTGGGCGCGCATTACCGTGCAGGAGCTGCCGGAAAGCGCGGTGGGCGTCTCGTCCGATGAAGTGATGCTCAATGACCAGCGCCAGCCGATTGCGCCGCCGTCGACCTCGATCCCCATCAACAGCAATCTGATGGTGAATATCGGCGATGACGTGCGTCTCGACGCCTTCGGCCTGAAAGCCCGTCTGAAAGGGGCGCTCAAGGTCGCGCAGGATAAACACGGTCTGGGGTTAAACGGCCAGATTGATATTCCTTCCGGTCGTTTCCACGCTTACGGGCAGGACCTGATTGTGCGTAAAGGCCAGTTGCTGTTCTCCGGCCCGGCCGACCAGCCGCTGCTGAATCTGGAAGCGATTCGTAACCCAGACTCGACCGAAAATAACGTTATTGCCGGTTTACGTGTCACGGGCGAGGCGGATTCGCCTAAACTTGAAATATTCTCAGATCCGGTGATGTCGCAGGAACAAGCCTTGTCCTACCTGCTTCGCGGCCAAGGTTTGGACAGTTCTGGTGCCGATAGTGGCGCGATGACCTCAATGCTTATCGGTATGGGGGTTGCGCAAAGTGGTAAACTTGTGGGTAAAATCGGCGAAGCATTCGGTGTCAGCAATCTGGCGCTGGATACGCAGGGCGTGGGGGATAACTCTCAGGTGGTGGTCAGTGGCTATGTTTTACCGGGTCTTCAGGTGAAATACGGTGTCGGTATCTTCGACTCGCTGGCAACGCTGACTCTGCGTTATCGTTTGATGCCTAAACTTTACCTCGAAGCCGTTTCGGGTATCGATCAGGCATTGGATTTGCTTTATCAGTTTGAGTTTTAACTCATGTGACTTTTACTATACGAAACCAAACATGCGAATAATTGTTTATGGCAGTTTACGACGCAAGCAAGGCAACAGTCATTGGATGACGAACGCTCAGTGGTTGGGTGACCACGAGCTGGAAGGCTACGCGCTCTATAATCTGGGGCACTATCCGGCAGCCGTTCCAGGGGATGGAAAAGTCTATTGTGAAGTTTACCGCATCACGTCATCCATTATGGCTGAACTGGATGAACTGAAAAGTAATACAAAAGATTATAAACGTGAGCTGATTTCCACTCCGTACGGCAGTGCCTGGATCTACCTCTATATACGTTCGCTCGAAGGCGTACCGCGTATTGAAGGTGGTGATTGGCTCAAGCGTGCGGAAGATGTGAAGTAAGAACGCTGAGCAAGGTCGTCGTTCCGTTGATACCAAACACATCTCTTCTAAAACCAGGGAGAGAGACATAAAAAAAACACCGTCCAATGGGCGGTGTTTTTCTTTTTATACGGCCTGCCGTTCGGCGACCGTAAAGCTCAAACAATTACTTGTTTTTAGCGCGTTCGAAAGAGGTCACGATCTCTTCTTTCGCAGCAGCAGCGTCAGCCCAGCCGTCAACTTTAACCCATTTGCCTTTTTCCAGCGCTTTGTACTGCTCGAAGAAGTGGGTGATCTGGCCGCGCAGCAGCTCTGGCAGGTCGTTCACATCTTTAATGTGATCGTACTCTTTGCTCAGTTTGGTGTGTGGTACTGCAACAACTTTGGCATCTTCGCCAGATTCGTCGGTCATTTTCAGCACGCCAACTGGACGGCAGCGAATGACTGAGCCTGGTTGCAGTGGGTACGGCGTTGGGACCAACACGTCTACCGGGTCACCATCAAGGGACAGGGTGTGGTTGATGTAACCGTAGTTGCATGGGTAGAACATCGCAGTCGACATGAAGCGATCCACGAACAGTGCACCGGTATCTTTATCTACTTCGTATTTGATGGGATCAGCGTTAGCTGGGATTTCGATAACTACGTAGATATCTTCTGGCAAGTCTTTGCCTGCCGGCACATTGATTAAGCTCATTTTGGTTTCCTTCAGTGAACCAGGAATTGGAGTGGCGGACATTATAGCCAAGTCCGTCACGATTTCCTGTCCTTTTCGTGGTGGGGATTTCTGGTGTTTCTCTCTTTTTCCCTGCTGTTAATCCCTATTGTTTGGCATGAAAGTTTTCTGAGTCCTCGCTTTACCGCCTAACTGCCTGTTTTACGGTTTCTTCTCAAGATTTTCACAAAATAGTCGATAACAAATGACATAAAAAAGTCTGCGGCATCGACAGATTACCTCTCTTCATTTTCCTCCATTTCCTAAACCACCGGATAACACAGCATGTTGAATAAGTTGAGCGTAAAGGCAGGATTGATCGCCTTGTTAGGGGTAATGACCCTGATTTTATTGTTGGTCAGCGTCTTAGGAGCCAACGCCATTCGCCAGAGCGCCTCCTCGTTACAGCAAATTAACCAGTTGCAGGGTGAAGAGTTGGGTTCGCTGGCGGAGAGTTACAGCTTCTCGCTGCGCGCTCGCGTGGCAAGCAGCGTGGCCGTGCGTCAGTTGGAAATTGGCATGATGGATGACTCGAAGGCCACGGCGGGGCGAGTGGCAGGCTATTTGAAACAAGCCGATGAGAAAGTGGCTCTGTTTGTGGGGATTGATGATGGCAACGAGCAGGGGCGTGCGCTGACCAAGGCCTTGAAAGACGCCTATGATGCTTATAAAGCCAACGGTTTGCTCCCCGCGCTGGCGGCCATTCAGTCACAAAGCAGCGACGCCTATTACGACGTGTTAGAAAACAAAATAACGCCGTACAGCAACGCCTACGATAAGGCACTGAGCGATTTCCGCATTTACGCTCAGGAGAGCACTCAGCAGCGCATTGAGCATGCTCGCGCCCAGTCGCGCATCCAGCTGACCATTATTATTGTTGCCTGCATCGCTGCGATCTCTATCGCACTGCTGTCGTGGTTCGCGTTGCAGAAAATCATCATGCATCCGCTGAGTACCTCGATTGCCCAACTGGAGTTCATCGCGGCGGGCGATTTGACCCATGACATTGATGATTCGCGTAGCAACGAAATGGGCCGTCTGCTGCGTGCCATGAAGAAGATGCAAGACTCGCTGGCGGCCTCCGTTGGCCGAGTGCGCGATGCGGGCAATCAGATTGACGTCGGCACCCGCGAACTGGCTGCCGGAAACGTGAATTTGGCGCAGCGCACCGAAGAGTCGGCGGCTTCGCTGGAAGAGACGGCGGCCAGCATGGAGCAGTTGACCTCTACGGTGCGTATGAACGCCACCAACTCCGAGCAGGCGAATCAGCTGGCGCAGAGTGTCTCGAGCATTGCCGATAAAGGCAGTCAGGTGGTGAATCACGTGATGGATAAAATGCGGGCCATCACTGACAGCTCGAAACGTATTACCGACATCATCACGGTGATTGACGGTATTGCCTTCCAGACCAATATTCTGGCACTGAACGCCGCCGTTGAAGCTGCTCGCGCCGGTGAGCAGGGGCGCGGTTTTGCCGTGGTGGCGGGCGAAGTTCGCAGTCTCGCGCAGCGCAGCGCGCAGTCGGCAAAAGAGATCAAAGAGCTGATTGTGGACTCTGAAAGCCGCATCTCGGAAGGGGAAACCATGGTCAAATCGGCGGCCGGCACCATGACTGAGATTGCCAACGAAGTGCGCCGCGTTACCAGCTTAATGCGTGAGATTTCTATCGCCACCACCGAGCAGACGCACGGTATCGAGCAGGTGAATATCGCCATTACCCAAATGGATCAGGTGGCGCAGCAAAACGCCGCGCTGGTGGAAGAGGCGACAGCGGCAACGCGCTCGCTGGAAGAGCAGGCGCAGTTACTGGCGCAAAGCGTGTCGGTGTTTAAGCTCAGCCAGCAAGATTTGGTATAAATCGAATCCAAACTAATGGCTTGGGCAAATAAAAAGGTTCGGCACATGCCGAACCTTTTTTATGTAAGTGATGTACAGAGATAACGCGTTCTTATTGTGGGTAAGCGTCGTCTGGGAACTCAGCGATGAAGCGTTCTGCATCTTCAACCATTGAACGGTTGCCGACGAAGAAAGGTGCGCGCTCGTGCAGCTTTTGCGGAATGATGTCCAGAATACGGTTTTTACCATCGCTGGCTTTACCACCGGCTTGCTCGGCAAGGAACGCCATCGGGTTGCACTCATACAGCAGGCGCAGTTTACCGGTAGGGTGACTTGCGGTGCTTGGATAGATATAAATGCCGCCTTTCAGCAGGTTACGGTGGAAATCCGCTACCAGAGAGCCGATATAGCGCGAGGTGTAAGGGCGATTTGTGGCTTCGTCCTGCTCCTGACAGTACTTAATGTACTTCTTCACGCCGAGCGGGAATCTGATGTAGTTGCCTTCGTTAATAGAGTACATGTTGCCCTTCGCTGGGAAACGGACTTTTTCATGAGACAAGCAGAAGACGCCGAGTGAAGGGTCATAGGTGAAGGCATGAACGCCCGCGCCCGTGGTGTAAACCAGCATGGTGGAGGAGCCGTAAACCACATAACCTGCCGCGACCTGACGGTTGCCCGGTTGCAGGAAGTCAGCTTCGGTGACCGGCTGGCCCAGTGGAGTGGTACGACGGTAAATAGAGAAGATGGTGCCGACAGAGACGTTAACATCAATGTTGGAGGAGCCATCAAGGGGGTCCATCAGGATCACGTATTTTGCATTTTCAGCACGTTCCCCTTCAAAGACGACGATCTCATCTTCTTCTTCCGACGCGATACCGGCAATTTCGCCGCGCGCTAACATCGCCGCTTTTAACTTTTCATTGGCGTAAAGGTCGAGTTTCATTTGAACTTCGCCCTGCACGTTTTCTACACCACTTGTACCGAGAATATCGACCAGCCCGGCTTTGTTGATGTCCCTATGAATGATTTTTGCGCCGAGTTTTATTGCTGAAAGGAGAGCGGTCAGCTCGCCGGTCGCATGGGGAAAATCCTGCTGCTTTTCAACAATAAATTCGCCTAACGTTTTCATGACGCATTCCCTAAATCTAGGATGGATAACGGTTTATTAATAAAACCTTAACATGAGCACGAGCAGTTTAGCCCAAATATATGGATGAATCCTAGGCAAATCCATTTCTTCTGGAGGATTCTGAGCGGTAGAATAGCGGCTGACTTAAAGGCATTAATGGAAAACATATGCGCATTCATATTCTTGGGATTTGCGGCACCTTTATGGGCGGGCTGGCAATGCTGGCACGCGCACAAGGGCATCAGGTTACCGGTTCAGATAACAACGTTTATCCACCAATGAGTACGCTGCTGGAGAATCAGGGTATTGAACTGATCCAGGGTTACGACCCCGCGCAGCTCGAGCCTCGTCCTGATCTGGTGATCATCGGCAACGCCATGACGCGCGGAAACCCGTGCGTGGAAGCCGTGCTGGAGCAGGGCATTCCTTACGTTTCTGGCCCACAGTGGTTACACGACCACGTGCTGCCGGGCCGCTGGGTGATTGCCGTTGCGGGCACCCATGGTAAAACCACCACGGCTGGCATGGTCGCGTGGATCCTCGAAGCCTGCGGCTACGAGCCGGGCTATGTCATCGGCGGCGTGCCGGGCAACTTCGACGTCTCTGCGCGTCTGGGTAACAGCCCATTTATGGTGATTGAAGCCGACGAATACGACAGCGCGTTCTTCGACAAACGTTCCAAGTTTGTTCACTACAGCCCGCGCACGCTGGTGCTGAACAACCTTGAGTTCGACCACGCTGACATCTTCGACGACTTAAAAGCTATCCAGAAACAGTTCCACCATTTGGTTCGTCTGGTACCGGGTCAGGGGAAAATTATCCTGCCTGACAATGACACACCGCTGAAACAAGTGATGGCGATGGGCTGCTGGAGTGAGCAGGAGTTTGTTGGTGAAGCCGAAACCTGCGCCTGGGATGCCAAGAAGCTGACCCCGGACGCCAGCTCGTTCACCGTCTACCTGCACGGTGAGAGCGTCGGCGAAGTGCACTGGTCGCTGGTTGGCGAACACAACATGCACAATGGCCTGATGGCGATCGCCGCGGCGCGTCACGTCGGCGTGAAACCTGAAGATGCCTGCAAAGCCTTGGGCGATTTCATCAACGCCCGTCGCCGTCTCGAACTGCGCGGCGAAGCCTATGGCGTGAGCGTGTATGACGATTTTGCTCACCATCCGACGGCGATTCTGGCCACCCTTGCTGCCTTGCGCAGTAAAGTCGGCGGTACCGCGCGCATTTTGGCCGTGCTCGAACCGCGTTCTAACACCATGAAAATGGGCATGAGCAAGAATGAACTGGCGCCAGCGCTGGGCCGTGCCGATGAAGTCTTCCTGTTACAGCCTCAGCACATTCCTTGGCAAGTAGCAGAAGTTGCTGAGCACTGTGTGCAGCCTGCTCACTGGAGCGCGGATGTCGACTCGCTGGCCGATTTAGTGGTGAAAGCCGCGCAGCCGGGCGACCATATTTTGGTGATGAGTAACGGCGGCTTCGGCGGCATTCACACCAAACTGCTGGATGCTCTGGCGGCGAAATCTGTGGCGGTCGAGCAGGAATAAGCTTCAGCCTGTTGGAACCTTCTTAAACACAGCTCCGGCTGTGTTTTTTTATGGCTGAAAGGCAGCGGGGCGCGGAAAAAAGGATAAAAAAAAGCTCCCGCAATACACGGGAGCCAAAGGGTGTCGTCGGACAGGACGACGAGGGTCTCGGGAAGTTAAGAGCACGGCAGTGGCAGTGTCAGCTCTCTTTCCAGCCTCAACAGCGCTTATTCTTATCGCTGGGTGGCTATTGAAACCGGGACTTCAATACAACAATTTTTCTACTTATGAGGGTGACTCGCTTCGCTCAATAAAGCTTATTTATAGAGTTCAGCCGTCGCGTGATATGCGCCTTCGTTATAAGCCTCAATCACACGATAAGAGGTCGCGCCTTTGCTGTCGGCTTTGTCAGACAGTTGCTGGCGGATATCCATAGGTACGCCGTTAACGCCGCTGACGCTAATGGTACCCATAGGTTGTAAATTCTGTGCCTGATCGTTGGTGACCAAGTTGGCAGCTGAAGCGCCAAATGAGATGGCAGAGAACAGGCTAAGTGCAGCGATAGTAGTCGTGATTTTCATGACAATTTCCTGATATTTATGACGTTGATGCAGGTTATTTGATAGCAACGTCGATTCATGTTTTGGATTCATCAGGTCTGTATTATCAAGATTGAAGGGCGTTTTTGCGCTCTGGAAACTTGGTGCGTTGCAGCGATAAATCCGTTTTTTAATGCTTCGGCCTCTATTTCTTAGGCCAGATAATTTGTCTTACTCAAACTTCTCTTACTAAAACGTCTGTGACTTCAACGTCTTATTGGTAAATCTCTGCCGTTGCGTGGTAGTTGCCTTCTTGGCGAACTTCAATCACGCGGAAGGCTTTTGCACCTTGCTCATCGGCTTTATCAGATAGTGCCTGACGAATATCCGTAGGAGCACCGGCCACGCCGCTGACGCTAACCATACCGACGGATTGCAGATTTTTTGCCTGATCTTGTGTGACAGGTTGTGCTGCAAATGCGCCAAATGACAGTGCAGAGAGAATGCTGAATGCAGCGATAGTAGTTGTTACTTTCATGATTGACCTCGTCTCTTTTATTATGTAGTCCGAACAAACAGTGATTCACATCACGGAAATGAGTATACATCTAGTAACCCGAAATATTAATAGTTTGCTAATAGTTTTTGGTGTGGTTATAAGGGGGCTAGTAGTGTTTTTAATAACAGAAAAGAATAAAAAACGGCTTAAAATTGACCTTTTGAGGGTATTGTCTTGATAAATTAATGGGTTATGTCATTTGAGCTATTTGTGCTGAATATTGCAGAGATTCACACTATTGAAACCAGCATGTGAAGATGGTGTGACTGGTAGGGTCGTATTTAACAGGATGACATCATGTCAGGTCGGTTGGAAAACAACCTGATAGGTGGGTTTTAGGGTTAATAATTTATAAATAACCAGAAAATAAGGTAGAAAAGGGTGCTCGCAGGATACCGTTGAGTACTTCACGGGTCACCTGCGCATATAATGGAGTGGCTTTACGCTGAGGAAGAGCGCGATTAAAGCTCTTGTTCGAACAGACTGAGAATGGCTTCGTACAGCTGTTTCACGCTAAATCCGCGGGCTGGCGTGGTGAAAATGGTGTCATCCCCGGCGATGGTGCCAAGAATGCCTTCCGATTTGCCTAATGAGTCCAGCAGGCGGGCAATAAGTTGCGCTGCACCCGGGCTGGTGCGGATCACCACAACGGCATCGTTATAGTCGATATCCAGAACCAAGTTTTTTAACGGGCTGGTGGTGGTCGGGACACCAATCTCGGCCGGCAGGCAGTACACCATCTCCATTTTCGCATTGCGGGTGCGTACGGCACCGAATTTGGTCAGCATGCGAGAAACTTTAGATTGGTTGATGTTCTCAAATCCGTCCTCTTGCAAAGCAAGGACGATTTCGCCTTGAGAACTGAACTTCTCTTCCTTCAATAAGGCTTTGAAGGCTTTAATTAGATCTTCCTGTTTGGCAGGATTACGCATTTTGCACCCTAAGGTCATAACGATAGTGCGGGTGATTATGCATATATATGAATTTTTATGCAATAAAGATAATCACTCATTACCCTGAGTTGTGCGCAATGTCTGGTTATACCCATTTATCCAGCGATGAATTTAGTAATGAATATGCTGGAATTGTGCATTGTTGACATAAGACATAGTTATTAAATTGTTATGGAATTGATATTGTCCTGATGCCATCAACGGGTGTAATGTAACCGCCGGTTAACCTGTCGTGTTTCGTGACGCTATTTTTATGATGTCATTGATTTATGCCATTGATGCATAAGCAAATAATCTTAAATAAAGCCGACATACAGCCAAAATTACCGCGTAGCTTCTCAATCTCAGGTATAGAGATTGTTGCAGTAGTGCAGTGGATGATGGTCACTACCTAGATGAATTCACGGCGCTTTTTAAGTTTATGATAATAAAGGAGTATAGGATGAAAGTTGCAGTTCTCGGTGCAGCTGGCGGTATCGGCCAGGCCCTCGCCCTTCTACTCAAGACCCAACTGCCTTCAGGTTCAGAACTCTCTCTGTATGACATTGCCCCCGTTACCCCGGGCGTAGCAGTTGACCTCAGCCACATCCCTACAGCAGTAAAAATCAAAGGTTTCAGCGGTGAAGATGCAACGCCTGCACTGGTTGGTGCTGACGTGGTGCTGATCTCTGCGGGCGTAGCTCGTAAACCGGGCATGGACCGTTCCGACCTGTTCAACGTGAACGCGGGCATCGTCCGTAACCTGATTGAGCAAGTGGCTAAAACCTGCCCGAAAGCACTGATTGGTATTATCACCAACCCAGTGAACACCACCGTTGCGATCGCAGCAGAAGTGCTGAAAAAAGCCGGTGTTTACGACAAAAACAAACTGTTCGGCGTGACGACGCTGGATGCTATCCGTTCAAACACCTTCGTGGCTGAACTGAAAGGCAAACAGCCTCAGGACATCGAAGTGCCTGTGATCGGCGGCCACTCAGGCGTGACTATCCTGCCACTGCTTTCTCAGATCCCTGGCGTCTCTTTCACTGAAAGTGAAGTCGCTGATCTGACTAAACGTATCCAGAACGCGGGTACGGAAGTGGTTGAAGCGAAAGCCGGTGGCGGATCTGCAACCCTGTCTATGGGTCAGGCTGCGGCACGTTTCGGTTTGTCTCTGGTTCGTGCTCTGCAAGGCGAAAGCAACATTGTTGAATGTGCATATGTTGAAGGTAAAGGCGAACACGCCCGCTTCTTCGCACAGCCAATTCTGTTGGGTAAAAACGGCGTAGCCGAGCTGAAAAGCGTGGGTACTCTGAGCGCATTCGAGCAGCAATCTCTGGATTCAATGCTCGACGTACTGCGTAAAGATATCGAGTTAGGTGAGCAGTTCATCAACAAGTGATATCTGCCTAAGCAGTGCCAAATCAACCGCCGGTCTCCCCGGCGGTTTTTTTATGCGTTGTTTGCAAGAACCTCAGGCTTTATTTGGGGAACGGATTTTTCGCTCAATTCTTTTAGAGGTCGTAGGATCAAAATATCTGTTCGGCCAAATGAGGGAAGGGTGGATACCTATTGCATCAGCAATAATACGCTCTCCTTTAGGCCACGGCCGCGATAATGCATTTGCTAGGGTTGATGAACTCAAACCGGCCTCTCGTGATACTGCCGCCAGAGTGGTGCCTTTCTTGCGTAATGCAGCAATAATGTCTGCCTGATGCCAATTTTCTTTATGTCCTTTCATACGTATTCCCTTTTATTATCGGCAAGTTGATCGTCGTAATATTGATATGATTTTTGGTATCAAGATCCAGAATATGAGCTTTAAAAATGGATGTTCTTGGTTTCTGAAAAGCTTTTCATTTTTGGGAAAATATCTCTTTATTCTTGCTAACGCAAATGAGTAATACAAATTGTTCTAAATTAATGGCGCAAGTTAATCAAAATCGCCTATTTATTAGGAGGATAAATGAATGACTTTTTTTGCTAGTTTAAATATATGAATAAGATGTCTGACTAATTATCGACAGCCGTGAGGTCTTTGGTGGCAAGTGAGTGAGGGTTGTAAAAGATTTTCGCTCATCACTTTTGTTTTTATCTCTATGAAAAATATGGGTTTAATGATTCTGTTTGGTTTGTTGACTAACTGTTTAATACTTTCCAAAAAACACTGATTGTGTATTTATTAACTTTCATAAAAAAGATTAATCGATATCTGGGCTTCTTTTGTTACTTATTGAAATGAGTTAATCAGCTTTATTACTTCTATTAAGTAGTGCTATAAGTTATCTGCTTTTATTAAATCTAAAGCTAAACGGAAAGCAGAACAGGCCATTTATGGACATTTTCATGGTCTCAGCGCGTTATAACAGCATTCTTTTGTGCAAATGCACAATATGAAAAGGAACGTTATGAAAAAAGAGTGGTTTTCAGCGAGGGAATTAATTGGTTTCGACGGTCTGCCAAATTCAACTCAGGGCATTCACAGTATGGCACGGCGTCAGGCATGGTTAAAACGCCGTCGTTGGGGTGTTCAGGGACGCGCCGTTGAATATCACATTGGCACCTTACCGATTAAAGCGATGAATAGCCTGGAAATGAAAGAGCAGTCCGCTGAATATGTTTACACTGCCCATCAAGATCCTTTGGCGATTTGGATTGAGAGCTACAAACAGTTAAAAGAAGATGAGCGGGATTTAATTATCAAATTCATTGTGCGGGAAGGGATGTCAGAGGTGTTAAATCGATTGAGCGCTAAGCCCGATACGCCTGATGTCTGAAGCCATGTGAAATGACAACTGTACCGCAGCCGAATCGCGGTACAGCCGTTTTAAGAGTCGTGAATTAGAAATCTCTTCTTACCGCAATATGCGCCAAGCCTTCCAGCGCCGTGCGGTAAGGCGATTCTGGCAAGACCTGCAATGCGCGAATCGCCTTATCAGCTTCTTCTTCAGCGCGAGCGCGAGTGTAGTCCAGAGAACCCCACTGGTGCATCGCTGCCAGAACCGGCTCCAGCAGATGGCGGCCGTTTCCTTGCTCAATAGCACCACGGATCATGGTTGATTGCTCGGCATCGCCGTGCTTCATGGCGTGAAGCAGAGGCAGGGTGGGTTTGCCTTCGTTCAGGTCATCGCCGGTGTTTTTACCCAGCGTCTCGCCATTCGCATCATAATCCAGCAAGTCGTCGATCAACTGGAAGGCCGTGCCCAGATAGCGGCCATAGTCTTGCAGACCCTGAATTTGCTCGTCGTTGCCGCCGGCCAGCATGGCCGATGACTGGGATGCCGCTTCGAACAGGCGGGCCGTTTTGCTGTAGATAACCTGCATATAGATCTCTTCCGTAATGTCAGGATCGTTGCAGTTCATCAGCTGTAAAACTTCACCTTCGGCAATCACGTTGACGGCTTTCGCCATCAGCGCCAGCACCGGCATTGACTCTAAATCCGTCATCATCTGGAAAGCGCGGGTATAGATAAAGTCGCCAACCAGCACGCTGGCGGCATTGCCAAAGGCCGCATTGGCTGTCGCTTTTCCACGGCGCATATCAGATTCATCAACCACGTCGTCATGCAGCAACGTCGCGGTATGGATAAACTCGATAAGGGCGGCGATGGTCACATGCTTGTCGCCTTCATAGCCCAACGCGCGCGCGGTGAGTACGGCGATCATTGGGCGAATGCGTTTACCACCGCCACTAATAATGTAATAGCCCAACTGATTGATCAGTGATACATCAGAATTCAGCTGTTCCAGAATGGTTGCGTTGACCGCAGCCATGTCCTGCTCGGTGAGATCGATAATCTGTTCTAGGTTCATTGTGTTTTTTCGGCTGCGTTACTCTTCACCGCAATGAGATCTGGCTCACATTGGCACATGGCGCTAACTGTAAAGGGGATTGTACTTGAAAAACAATGGAGATAAATGCCATCTAGTGAACTGCGCTTTTTTTCTTCTTTTGTCGTGAAAGTGCTCTTGTCATATGCTGATTTTTTGCGTAGAATTCGCGCCCTATTGTGAATATTTATAGCGCCCTCTGGACTATACAAAGTTGAGTGCGCGGAAAGCGGAGTTTTATATGTACGCGGTTTTCCAAAGTGGTGGTAAACAACACCGTGTTAGCGAAGGGCAGACTATTCGCCTTGAGAAATTGGACATCGCAACTGGTGAAACAGTTGAGTTCGACCAAGTTTTGATGATTGCTAACGGTGAAGAAATCAATATCGGTCTGCCATTAGTTTCTGGCGGTTTGATCAAGGCTGAAGTTATTGCTCACGGTCGTGGCGACAAAATTAAGATCGTTAAATTCCGTCGTCGTAAGCATTACCGTAAGCAACAGGGCCACCGTCAGTGGTTCACTGATGTTAAAATCACCGGCATTAGCGCTTAAGTTTAGGAGAGCGGAACAATGGCACACAAAAAGGCTGGCGGCTCCACACGCAACGGTCGCGATTCAGAAGCTAAACGTCTTGGCGTAAAACGCTTTGGCGGCGAAGCAGTACTGGCAGGCAGCATCATCGTTCGTCAGCGCGGCACCAAATTCCACGCTGGTAACAACGTGGGTTGCGGTAAAGACCACACTCTGTTTGCTTTGGCTGACGGTAAAGTCAAGTTCGAAGTTAAAGGCCCGAAAAATCGTAAATTTATCAGCATCGAAGCTGAATAAATTTCTCGAGTCTTAAGAAAATAGATGTAAGCCCCGCAATTCGTTGCGGGGCTTTTTACATTCTGGTTCGCCTAAGTATGGCAGGGACATGGACACGAAATCGCAGGCGCCTATAGGGATTCTGTTAGCGGTGATCACGGCAATGTGCTGGGGTTCGCTGCCTATAGCGATGAAGCAAGTGTTAGTCGTCATGGACCCTTTCACTGTCGTCTGGTTTAGGTTCTCTCTGGCCGCGGTGGTGCTGGGATGTATTTTGGCGTCACGGCATAGATTGCCGCCGATGCAAATGTTCAAAAGTCCTCGCTGGTTGATTTTACTGTTAGTCGCGACCTGTGGGTTATTGGGCAATTTCGTCTTGTTTGGGTCATCTCTGCAATACCTCAGCCCTACGGCGTCGCAGGTTATCGGGCAGTTATCACCCGTCGGCATGATGTTCGCCAGCGTCATTATCTTGAAAGAGAAGATGCGCGTAACCCAAGTGATTGGGGCGGGCATGCTGATACTCGGCTTGGTGCTGTTCTTTAATACCAGCCTGATTGAAATTTTCACACGTCTCACGGATTACACCCTGGGTGTATTGCTGGGGATAAGTGCGGCAACGGTTTGGGTTATTTACGGCGTTACGCAGAAGGTCTTATTGCGGCGGCTAGCCTCACCTCAGATCTTGTTTTTGCTGTACACTTTATGTTCTATCGCATTGCTCCCGCTGGCCAGTCCGGCGATGCTCTCGCAGCTCAATAGTTGGCAATTTGCCTGTTTATTGTTTTGTGGCGCGAATACGTTAGTAGGATATGGCGCATTAGCGGAAGCGATGGCGAGATGGCAGGCGGCACAAGTAAGTGCATTTGTTACCCTGACGCCATTGTTTACCCTGCTATTTTCAGATTTATTAGCACTTGCCTGGCCTAATATGTTTGCTGCACCAGTGCTTAACCTAATTGGTTATTTGGGAGCATTCGTGGTGGTGGCGGGAGCGATGTTTTCCGCAATTGGCCATCGTTGGTGGCCTGGTCGGACAGAACAAACCCTGGTGGCGACTCTTAAGCAGCCGGGTGAATGATTTACGGAGACGGTACACATGAAGTTTGTAGATGAAGCCACAATTTTGGTCGTGGCAGGTGATGGCGGTAACGGCTGTGTCAGCTTCCGTCGTGAAAAATATATCCCCCGTGGCGGCCCTGATGGCGGCGACGGCGGCGACGGCGGCGACGTCTATGTGCTGGCAGATGAAAACCTCAACACGCTGATCGATTTCCGTTTTGTGAAATCTTATCGTGCAGAGCGCGGCACCAATGGCCAGAGCAGCGATTGTACGGGTAAACGTGGCAAAGACATCGTCATCAAAGTCCCGGTCGGTACGCGTATTCTGGATCAGGGCACTGGCGAAGTATTGGGTGACATGACCCGCCACGGCCAGCAGCAGATGGTTGCCAAAGGCGGTTTCCACGGCCTCGGTAACACCCGCTTCAAATCATCCGTAAACCGTTCCCCTCGCCAAAAAACGATGGGCACCAAGGGTGAGATGCGCGACATCTCTCTGGAACTGATGTTGTTGGCTGACGTGGGCATGCTAGGTCTGCCGAACGCCGGTAAATCAACCTTCATTCGCTCTGTCTCAGCCGCTAAACCAAAAGTTGCCGATTATCCATTTACTACGCTGGTGCCAAGCTTGGGCGTTGTGCGTATGGATAACGAGCAGAGCTTCGTGATTGCCGATATCCCAGGTCTGATTGAAGGGGCTTCGGAAGGCGCAGGTTTAGGTATTCGCTTCCTGAAGCACCTTGAGCGCTGCCGCGTGCTGCTGCATCTTATTGATATCGCACCAATCGATGAATCTGATCCGGTTGAAAACGCTAAAGTTATCATCAACGAACTGCAGCAGTATGATGCCAAATTGGCAGAAAAACCGCGCTGGTTGGTGTTCAACAAAGTTGATCTGATTGAGAAAGAAGAAGCTGAAGCTCGTGCTAAAACCATCGCCGATGCTTTGGGTTGGGAAGGAGATTACTACCTGATCTCTGCCGCCAATCGCGAAGGCGTTAACGCGCTGTGCTGGGATGTGATGAAGTTCATCAATGAAAATCCTAAGCACATGGCTGTTGAGGCTGCCGTGCCAGAGAAAGTTGAATTCATGTGGGATGATTACCACCGTGAGCAACTGGCCGAAGTCGAAGCCGAAGATGACGACTGGGATGATGACTGGGACGAAGATGATGACGAAGGCGTAGAGATTATCTACGAACGTTAATTCTGCGTTTAAGTGATTATTTACACGTCGATAAAGGCCGCTCTAGAGCGGCCTTTTTTCATGCATAAATTCGAGGTTCAGGCTGGGCTTAGTATTTGTCGATAAAGGTTTCTGGCAGCCAGCACTGGGCGCAGAGGCCTTGGGTATCTTTGCGATTGCTCAATTGCAGATTGCCGCCGTGCAGTGCGGCAATGCGCACAATGATATTCAGCCCCAGCCCGCTGCCACCGTAGCGCTGGTCAACGCGTTTGAAAGCCTGAGTAAGTTCACTGGCTGTCTGTTCATCAATTCCCGGGCCGTTATCTTCGACTTTTATCACTGCGCCCTGATTCTCACTCAGCAGGGTCAAGGTTATCTCACCACCCTCCGGGCCATACCTAAAGGCATTTTCCACCAGATTGCGCACCATCAGGCGTAATAGGATGGCGTCGCCCTGAATCACCCGCTTCTCAGGCAGGGAGTAGCGCAGAGACTGTTGGCGCAGGGTGAGCATCTCCTCCAGCTCCTCCTGCAGCGGCAGCACCACGTGCTCGACCAAGTCCACCTGATCATAATGCCCCTTCGCGAAGTTTTGCCCCGCCCGCGATAGCATCAGTAGCTGCTCGATAGTCAGCATCAGCTGATCGATGCGGCTAATCAAGGTCTTGCTGCCTTCCACACCTTTCTGCTCCATCAGCTCGAGATGCAAACGCACTCCGGCCAGCGGCGTGCGCAGCTCATGGGCTGCATCGGCGGTAAACAGCCGCTCTTGCTGAATGGTGTTGGAAAGCCGGGCAAAAAGCTGATTCAGCGCCTTAGTGACCGAGACGATTTCGCTAATTTCACTGTTAAGCGGCAGGGGGGATAAGTTGTCTGCCGAGCGAGTTTCCAGCCGATTCTGCAATTGGTTAAGTGGCCGAATGATCCAGCTTATAGCCCAGAAGGAGAGCAGCAGCGTGACGGCCATCATCAGTAGGGAAGGGGCAATCAGCGAGGCAATCGCCTCGGCTATCTCTTTCTCAACGTGGCTATTGCGCACCTTGGCAGAGAGCGTGTCGTTGACCAACAGGTTGATCTGTTCCTGACTCTCATGCCAAAGCCAAAATACGCTGGTGAGCTGAGTGACGAACAAGATCAGCGCCAGCATGACGAGCAGCCGACGCCGCATGCTGTTCATTCAGAGACCTCTAAACGATAGCCGTTACCGCGAATGGTGCGGATAACCTCTTTGCCTAATTTGCGGCGCAGGTTGTGCATATGCACTTCCAGCGTGTTGGAGCCGAGATCGTCATTCCAGGTGTAGAGATCTTGCTGTAGAAGTTCGCGATTCACGGTTTGGCCTGCCCGCATCATCAGCCGGGAAAGGATAGCGAACTCTTTCGGCGTCACTTCGACGGGAGCGCCATCTTTATAAACTTGCTGGGTGGAGAGGTTAATTTTGAGGTAGCCGACGATAACCTGATTATCGCTCTGCCCCTGATAGCGGCGGATTAAGGCTCTGACCCGCGCCAATAGCTCGACCAGCGCGAAAGGTTTAATCAGATAATCATCTGCACCGGCATCAAGGCCGTCTACGCGATCCTCAAGGGCATCGCGCGCGGTGAGGATCAGCACGGGGATGGAGATATGCTCCCGGCGCCACTGGCGCAGGAGAGAGGCGCCATCGCGATCGGGTAGGCCCAGGTCTAACACCACCAAGCTGTACTGGCTTGCCAGAATTAGGCCATGGGCCTCTGCCGCTGTCGATGCGCAATCACAAGCGTAATTCTCTCCGCTGAGGGCCAATGCCAGGCCCTGTCGTAAGAGTTCATCATCTTCAACGATCAGTAATTTCATCGTTTAGAACTCAGTTATTTTGATATACATCCCGATAGAGACGGCTTTCAAAACGAACCAACGGTGCTCTACGCGTGCGCTGATCTTCCGGCGGAACAGCATAGCCAGATAAGAACTGCACAAAGGCCATACGTTGGCCGCTGGCCGTCGTGATGAAGCCCGCGAGGTTATAAACGCCAGCCAGTGAGCCGGTCTTCGCAGAAACTTTTCCATCCACGCCCGCTTCGTGCAAACCGCCGCGATATTGCAATGTACCGTCATGGCCCGCCAGAGGGAGCATTGATATGAAGTTTAGCTCCTGATCGTGTTGAGCAATGTATTGCAGCACTTGCATCATGGTCGCAGGTGACAACAGGTCGTGGCGCGACAGGCCAGAGCCATCTACCTGAATAGAGTTACCTAAATCGATACCGGCTTTCTGGCGAAGGATCTGACGCACGGCGTCGGAGCCCGCACGCCACGTGCCCGGCACGCCAAAACGCTGGTGTCCTATGGTGCGGAACACGGTATCAGCAATCATGTTGTCCGATTTCTTCAACATGATGTGCAGCAAATCGTGCAGCGGCGCGGACTGCGTTTGGGCCAGAACCGTACCCACTGGCGTCGGCTGTGTCTGGCGCTTCAGCGTGCCGTCGATTTGGATCTCAGCCTGTTGCAGCTCATCTTTAATGATGGCACCGGCATAGCTCGCTCCGTCTTGAATGGCGAAGGCCAAAGGCAGAGGTTCGCTGCGCTGGGTCAGGCAGCCCGTCAGCGTGTAACGGTTGAGTTCGCCAGGCACCACGTCCAGCTCGCAATACTGCGCGTCAGGAGAGCCTTTCGCCAGCGTCCGCACTTCGCTAAACATGTGGACTGGATAGTATGATGCGACGCGAATGAAGGCGTTATCATTAGGTTTTGGCGCACTGTAGAGCGAAACCGAGAAGCAGTTTCGGTCGACAATCGCTGCCGCCGGTGGCGCGCTGAAGCACTGGGTTATATCGTTCCACGGCCAGCCCGGCGCTTTGTCATGGCTGGCGAAAACTGAGCTGTCGATGATCACATCGCCAGTGATTTGTTTGATGCCCTGCTTGCGTAATGCAGCCACCATATTGCGAATATTCTGACGCTTAAAGGTGGGATCTCCACCGAAACGCGCGACCAGATCGCCTTTCAGCACACCATCGCTGACGGTGCCTTTGGTTTCGAATGTGGTCGTAAACCGGAAATCCGGGCCTAGCTGGAGCAAGGCTGCCAGAGCGGTCAAAATTTTCATCGTACTGGCGGGCAAAGCCATCTGCTGCCCGTGATAGTCTATCGAAGGGGTTGTGGCTCCAATCTTCTGTACCAGTAACGCCAGGTTTGTACCGTCGGGCAGATACTCGGTGTAATTTTCGACCTGAGCTGCGTTTGCGTTCAAAACAAACGCGCAAGCTAATCCACTGACAATTTGTAAAAAACGCATTATTTTGAGTAAGGGCCTTGGGTAACTGCGGAATGACGTGCCGCCATACTACGATGCTACGAAGTGGGGTGCAACGAGGGCGAAACTAAACGATGACCCTCAGGGAACTCTACGTTAAAATACGTATCAAAATGCAAAACCAATCCTGACTTGGGTCTTTGACTCCGGGTTAGGTTTTTTTTGTTTTTAGCCAGAGAGAGTCGGTCAAGAGCACTGACTTATTTCTACCTGATTCGATCAGGACGGTGTTTACCGAAAGGACAAGTTAGAGGTAGTTAATATATGAAACCGATTCCGATGACATTACGTGGCGCAGAAAGATTACGTGAAGAACTTGATCATCTTAAGAGCGTTCGTCGCCCGAAGATCATTGCAGATATCGCCACTGCACGTGAACATGGTGACTTGAAAGAGAATGCTGAATATCACGCCGCTCGTGAGCAACAGGGCTTCTGTGAAGGACGTATTCAGGAGATTGAAGCCAAGCTTTCTAATGCTCAGGTTATCGACGTAACCAAAATGCCGGCAACGGGTCGCGTGATTTTTGGTGCCACGGTATCCGTGATGAACCTTGATACTGAGGAAGAGCAAAAATACCGCATCGTGGGTGATGATGAAGCAGATTTTAAGCAAAATCTGATTTCTGTTAACTCGCCTATTGCCCGTGGTTTAATTGGCAAAGAACAAGATGACGTCGTGGTGATCCGCACGCCAGGCGGCGATGTTGAGTATGAAGTGTTGAAGGTCGAATATCTTTAATCCGCCTCAGCCAACCTGAATAAAAGGTGCCATTCTTCGAGCTCGGCCCCCATTCAAAACTCTCACTTCCCGCGTGAATTACCTCACAGGGAAGTGAAAACTAACGTAAAAAGGCCGCGAGCGGCCTTTTATTGAAAGTAATAACGTGTCACCGTTCCACTTATCTACAGCGTTTTTCGTTAAACCTTAAACAATTAACGCGGTAAGATAATTTTGCGGTCTTCAGTCGAAGGGCGATAAAGTACCAGAATATTGCCGATGACTTGCACATTGCTCGCCTTGGTTTCACGCACAATAGCGTCAACAATCAAGGTCTTCGTTTCACGCTCTTCAGCGGCTACTTTCACTTTGATAAGTTCGTGGTGTTGCAGAGCCAGTTCGATTTCTGCGAGCACACCTTCGGTAAGGCCGTTATTACCTAGCATGACAACCGGTTTGAGTGGATGTGCCAGACCTTTCAGGTACTGTTTTTGCTTATTGTTAAGATTCATCGTCTTTTTTGCTTAAGTTGGGATTGAAAACGGGTCATTCTACCGCCATCTCATGGTTATCACCAAATCGGACTGCTTTGGCGCGAAGATTTGAGTGGCTTTAGCTATCGACGTAATGACGCTAAGAGCTTGTTCCAAATGCTCTATATGAGTGTTAATGGAAAATTAAATGGTTAATAAATAATGTCTAATAAAAAGCGTTCTGCAAGTTCCAGTCGCTGGTTGCAGGAACACTTTAGCGATAAATATGTGTTACAAGCACAGAAAAAGGGCCTACGTTCCCGCGCCTGGTTTAAACTGGATGAGATACAGCAAAGCGACAAACTGTTCAAACCAGGAATGACCGTGGTTGACTTGGGCGCTGCGCCGGGTGGTTGGTCACAATTTGCTGCCACCCAAATCGGGCATAAAGGCCGCATTATCGCATGCGATCTTTTACCTATGGATCCCATCGTTGGAGTCGACTTTCTTCAGGGCGACTTTCGTGATGAATTAGTTCTCAAAGCTCTGTTGGAAAGAGTGGGAGATAACAAAGTTCAGGTGGTCATGTCCGATATGGCCCCGAATATGAGCGGTACTCCGGCAGTCGATATTCCAAAATCGATGTATCTGGTTGAGTTAGCGCTGGATATGTGTCGTGATGTATTGGCACCAGGTGGAGGTTTCCTGGTGAAGGTGTTCCAGGGAGATGGCTTTGATGAATACCTACGGGAAATTCGCTCCCTTTTTACGAAGGTGAAGATTCGTAAGCCAGACGCTTCTCGTGCACGTTCGCGTGAAGTGTACATCGTAGCGACAGGGCGGAAACTGTAATACCCTAACGCTGTTTGTTAACACAGTTGTAATATGAGGTTAATCCCTTGAGTGACATGGCGAAGAACCTGATTCTCTGGTTAGTCATCGCGGTTGTATTGATGTCTGTATTTCAGAGCTTTGGGCCCAGCGAGTCTAATGGCCGTAGGGTAGATTATTCTACCTTCATGTCCGAATTGACCCAAGACCAGATTCGTGAAGCACGTATCAATGGACGTGAGATTGACGTTGTTAAAAAAGATAGCAACAAATACACGACCTACATCCCAGTTGATGACCCTAAATTGCTGGATACGCTGCTGAGCAAAAACGTGAAAGTTGTTGGCGAACCGCCAGAACAACCTAGCCTGCTGGCCTCTATCTTTATTTCATGGTTCCCGATGCTGTTGTTGATTGGCGTCTGGATATTCTTTATGCGGCAGATGCAGGGCGGCGGCGGCAAAGGGGCAATGTCCTTTGGCAAGAGCAAGGCGCGCATGCTGACGGAAGACCAAATTAAAACCACTTTTGCTGACGTCGCTGGTTGTGACGAAGCCAAGGAAGAGGTTAGCGAACTGGTAGATTACCTTCGCGAACCAAGCCGTTTCCAAAAACTGGGCGGTAAGATTCCAAAAGGCGTATTGATGGTCGGCCCCCCAGGTACCGGTAAAACCTTGCTGGCGAAAGCCATCGCGGGTGAAGCAAAAGTACCTTTCTTCACGATTTCCGGTTCCGACTTCGTTGAAATGTTCGTGGGTGTGGGTGCATCTCGTGTGCGCGACATGTTCGAACAAGCGAAAAAAGCAGCGCCATGCATCATCTTCATCGATGAGATTGACGCCGTAGGTCGCCAACGTGGTGCTGGTTTGGGCGGTGGTCACGACGAACGTGAACAAACGTTGAACCAGATGCTGGTTGAAATGGACGGCTTTGAAGGCAACGAAGGCATTATCGTTATTGCTGCAACTAACCGTCCAGACGTACTTGACCCAGCGTTGCTGCGTCCAGGTCGTTTTGACCGTCAGGTGGTTGTTGGCCTGCCAGATGTTCGCGGTCGTGAGCAGATCCTGAAAGTCCACATGCGTCGTGTGCCACTGGCACCAGATGTTGACGCATCTGTGATTGCACGTGGTACGCCGGGCTTCTCTGGTGCTGACTTAGCCAACTTGGTTAACGAAGCGGCTCTGTTCTCTGCTCGTGGCAACAAACGCGTTGTTTCTATGGTTGAGTTCGAGAAAGCCAAAGACAAAATCATGATGGGTGCGGAACGTCGCTCCATGGTGATGACCGAAGCGCAGAAAGAATCTACGGCATATCACGAAGCGGGCCACGCCATCATTGGTCGCCTGGTTCCTGAGCATGACCCAGTACACAAAGTCACTATCATCCCTCGTGGACGTGCTTTGGGTGTGACCTTCTTCCTGCCAGTAGGCGATGCGATTAGCGCCAGCCGTCAGAAGCTCGAAAGTCAGATCTCTACCCTGTACGGTGGTCGTCTTGCTGAAGAGATCATCTACGGTGTAGAAAAAGTCTCTACCGGTGCATCCAACGACATCAAAGTGGCGACCTCCATTGCGCGTAACATGGTTACCCAGTGGGGCTTCTCTGAGAAATTGGGTCCATTGCTGTACGCAGAAGAAGAAGGCGAAGTGTTCTTGGGTCGCTCAGTCGCGAAAGCCAAACACATGTCTGACGAAACTGCCCGTATCATCGATCAGGAAGTGAAATCTCTGGTTGAGCACAACTACCAACGTGCCCGTAAGCTGTTGATGGAAAACATGGACATCCTGCATTCAATGAAAGATGCATTGATGAAATATGAAACCATTGATGCGCCACAAATTGATGACCTGATGAACCGCAAAGATGTTCGCCCGCCAGCTGGCTGGGATGAGTCTAGCGCGAAAAATGGTAACGACAGTTCCAATGACGGTGGCGCGCCTAAAGCACCAACGCCAGTAGACGAACCGCGTACGCCGAATCCAGGCAACACGATGTGTGAACAATTTAGCGGCAAATAAGCCGGTAATTGTGTCCCATTGTCGACGTTGTGAATAAAAACCTCGGGCTTGCCCGGGGTTTTTTTATGCATAATGTACGGACGACACAGAATATTTATCAGAAGCGATAGGACACCAGCATGCTGCTAAACGCCCAAGGGGTTTCGTTAGACCTCAGATTTCCTCAGGTCATGGGGATCCTAAACGTTACGCCAGATTCTTTCTCTGACGGTGGTCGCCATAACCGCATTGATTTGGCACTGCAGCATGCTCAGGCCATGGTTGATGCCGGCGCAACGATAATCGATATCGGCGGCGAGTCTACTCGTCCGGGCGCGGCAGAGGTCAGCGAGGATGAAGAACTTTCCCGCGTCATCCCCGTGGTCGAAGCTATTTATCGCCGGATGGAAGTTTGGATATCCGTCGATACCTCGAAAGCCGCGGTTATCCGAGAGTCAGCCGCCGCTGGCGCCCACATCATCAATGATATTCGCTCTCTGCAAGAGCCTGGCGCCCTAGAAGCCGCTGCGGCGAGCGGCCTGCCTGTCTGCCTGATGCACATGCAGGGGCAGCCAAAAACGATGCAACATTCACCGAAATATGACGATCTGATTGGTGAAATCGATAGCTACTTCGCCGCACAAATTGCGCGTTGTGTGAGCGCGGGTATTCCGAAAAATAAATTGTTGCTCGACCCAGGCTTCGGTTTCGGTAAGAATTTAAACCACAACTACCAGCTGCTCGCAAGGCTGGCTGAATTCCACCATTTTGGGTTGCCATTACTGGTTGGGATGTCGAGAAAATCGATGATTGGGCAGTTACTCAATGTGTCCCCGGAAAATCGGGTGAGTGGAAGTATTGCCTGCGCCGTTATTGCTGCAATGCAGGGCGCGCAAATAATCAGAGTGCATGACGTAAAAGAAACCGTCGAGGCGATGCGTATCGTTGAGGCAACACTTTCAGCAAGGGAAGAATAAAAATTATGAGCAACCGTAAATACTTTGGTACAGATGGCATTCGTGGCAAAGTTGGCGAAAGCCCGATCACGCCTGATTTCGTATTAAAGTTGGGCTGGGCCGCAGGTAAAGTCCTCGCCCGCCATGGTTCGCGCAAAGTCATTATTGGCAAAGATACCCGCATTTCTGGCTATATGCTGGAATCAGCACTCGAAGCCGGCCTTGCTGCCGCAGGTCTTTCCGCCTCTTTCACCGGCCCAATGCCAACTCCGGCCGTTGCTTACTTGACCCGCACCTTCCGCGCGGAAGCAGGTATCGTCATTTCAGCCTCTCATAACCCTTATTATGACAACGGCATCAAATTCTTCTCCATCGACGGTACAAAGCTGCCTGACGATGTTGAAGAAGCCATTGAAGCCGAAATGGATAAGCCGCTGACCTGCGTTGAGTCGGCAGAGCTGGGTAAAGCCAGCCGCATTGTGGATGCCGCTGGCCGCTACATTGAATTCTGCAAAGGCACATTCCCAAGCGAACTGAGCCTGAATGGCCTGAAAATCGTGGTTGACTGCGCAAACGGCGCGACCTACCACATTGCGCCAAGCGTGATGCGTGAGTTAGGCGCGAAAGTGATCGCTATCGGCTGCGAACCCGATGGGATGAATATCAACGAAAAATGCGGCGCGACGGATGTTCGTCTGCTGCAAGAGCGCGTTCTGGCTGAAAAGGCCGATGTCGGTCTGGCCTTTGATGGCGACGGCGACCGTATCATCATGGTTGACCATGAAGGCAACAAGGTCGATGGCGACCAGATCATGTATATCATTGCGCGCGAAGGTCTGCGCCAGGGCCAGCTGAAAGGCGGCGTGGTGGGCACCTTGATGAGTAACATGGGTCTTGAGCTGGCATTGAAACAGCTAGGTATTCCATTCACTCGCGCCAAAGTTGGTGACCGCTACGTTCTTGAGAAGATGAAAGAGAAGGGCTGGAGCATTGGTGCCGAAAACTCAGGCCATGTGATCCTGTTAGATAAAACCACCACCGGTGACGGTATTGTGGCCGGTCTGCAAGTTCTGACCGCCATGGCGCGTAACCACATGAGCCTGCATGACCTGTGCAGCGGCATGAAATTACTGCCACAAGTGCTGGTTAATGTTCGTTTCGCCGGAACCCATGACCCGCTGGAAACTGAAGAAGTGAAAACCATTACTGCTGACGTTGAAAAACAGCTGGCAGGGCGTGGCCGAGTATTACTGCGTAAATCAGGTACTGAGCCGTTAATTCGCGTTATGGTGGAAGGTGAAGACGGCGCGTTAGTAGAAATGCTGGCTAACCGAATTGCTGATGCCGTAAAAGCGTCAAAGCCATAATTGAGTAACAGCACTGATTCTTAAAATAATTTGGGCCTTTTTTGAGCATGAAAAAGGCCCGAAATTTTTCTGACGCACAGACTTTGACAGCTTTTGACGTTTTTTTCCGCAAACGAACAATCCTCGTCAAATTGCCCTTGCGTCCCCATACACCTTTGGTTAGTATTCACACCCGCTTCAGTGGGTCATTGAAACCCACTAAATTGGTGAGAAGCATTTAGCATGCGGTGAACCCGCAAGGATACAGGTACTACTATGTACGAAGCTCTTCTGGTGATTTTCCTTCTCGTAGCAATCGGCCTGGTGGCTATGGTTATGCTGCAACAAGGTAAAGGTGCTGATATGGGAGCCTCTTTCGGAGCAGGTGCTTCTGGCACATTGTTCGGTTCGAGTGGTTCCGGTAACTTCATGACCCGTACGACAGCTATTTTAGCGGCGCTTTTCTTCGTTATTAGCTTGATCTTGGGCAACATGAGTACCCATAAGGGCCAGCAAGGTAGTGAGTGGGAGAACTTAGGTCAGCCAGCGAAAACTGAGCAGACGACAACTGCACCAGCGGCTCCTGCAGCGCCTAACAGTGATGTTCCTCATTAATCTGTAGATTGAATGTTATTGCTCTTATAAAGAAGTGGAAGTAAGCTTTTCAATCAATGGCTTATGCTTGGACAGTAGAAGCGATTGTGAAAAATAAGTGCCGAGGTGGTGGAATTGGTAGACACGCTACCTTGAGGTGGTAGTGCCCGAATGGGCTTACGGGTTCAAGTCCCGTCCTCGGTACCAATCTTTGTGATAACTTGCTTTTAAGCGGTTATCGGCGTAGTATTTGCCACGTTTTCGGACGCGGGGTGGAGCAGCCTGGTAGCTCGTCGGGCTCATAACCCGAAGGTCGTCGGTTCAAATCCGGCCCCCGCAACCACTTTCCCTAAGTGTTTATTTCAAATAGACTTTCAGTTTCCTCCTGTTATGTTCTGCAGTTTCAATTTGAAATAACACTTTCGAAAGTTGCGCCGAAGTCGCTTTTCGGCGAACAGGGTCCAGTTTCATAAAGCCCCGATTTATCGGGGTTTTTTGTTATTTGGCAGCAGAATCACTGGGCTATTAGGCCCTTTTTTTATGTCTTGGGGGTGGGCTTGTCCACATTAGAACAAAAATTAACAGAGATGATTTCAGCACCGGTTGAAGCATTGGGCTTCGAGCTGGTAGGCATCGAGTTCGTAAGAGCTCGCCAATCGACGCTACGCATCTATATTGATAGTGAAGACGGGATCACAGTTGATAATTGTGCTGATGTCAGCCACCAGGTTAGCGCCGTGTTGGATGTCGAAGACCCCGTCACTGTTGCATACAACCTGGAAGTTTCCTCTCCCGGTCTCGATCGCCCTATGTTTACCGCTGAACATTACCAACGTTTTCTCGGTGACGAGGTGAGTCTGGTACTGCGGATGGCTATGCAGAACCGTCGCAAATGGCAGGGAATTATTAAGGCTGTCGAAGGCGAAATGATCACGGTTACTGTGGAAGGCAAAGATGAAGTGTTCGCGCTGAGCAATATCCAGAAAGCGAACCTGGTACCCCACTTTTAAAGTTTGGATGAGGCAACTAGGATGAACAAAGAAATTCTGGCTGTTGTAGAAGCGGTTTCTAATGAAAAATCACTCCCGCGCGAGAAGATTTTTGAAGCGCTGGAAACTGCGTTATCGACAGCGACTAAGAAAAAGTACGAACAAGAAATTGAAGTCCGCGTCACCATCGATCGTAAAACTGGTGACTTTGACACCTTCCGCCGTTGGGTTGCTGTTGACGAAGTTACGCAACCAACGCGTGAAATCACCCTTGAAGCTGCCCAATACGAAGACCCTTCTATTGAATTAGGCGGTTACATCGAAGATCAGATTGAGTCTGTCACCTTCGACCGTATTACAACTCAGACCGCGAAACAGGTTATCGTACAAAAAGTACGTGAAGCTGAACGTGCGATGGTGGTTGAGCAGTTCCGCGAACAGCAAGGCGAAATCGTCACTGGCGTGGTTAAGAAAGTTAACCGTGATAGCATCGCTCTCGATTTAGGCAGCAATGCTGAAGCGGTTATTCTGCGCGAAGACATGCTGCCACGTGAAAACTTCCGCTCTGGCGACCGTATTCGTGGCGTGCTGTATGACGTCCGCCCAGAAGCACGCGGCGCACAGCTGTTCGTCAGCCGTTCTCGTAACGAGATGCTGATTGAACTGTTCCGCATCGAAGTACCAGAAATTGGTGAAGAGCTGATTGAAATTAAAGCAGCAGCTCGTGACCCAGGCTCTCGTGCCAAAATTGCCGTTAAAACCAACGACAAACGCATTGACCCAGTGGGTGCATGTGTTGGTATGCGCGGTGCTCGCGTGCAGGCCGTGTCTAGCGAATTAGGCGGCGAGCGTATCGATATCGTATTATGGGACGACAACCCTGCCCAGTTCGTTATCAATGCTATGGCGCCTGCCGATGTTGCTTCCATCGTGGTTGACGAAGACAAACACACTATGGATGTCGCTGTTGAAGCCAGCAATCTGGCTCAGGCGATTGGTCGTAATGGCCAAAACGTACGTTTAGCCTCTCAACTGAGCGGTTGGGAACTGAACGTTATGACTGCGGATGACCTGCAAGCCAAACATCAGGCTGAGGCTCATGCCGCGATTGAAACTTTCACCAAATATCTGGCTATCGACGAAGATTTCGCCACTGTCTTGGTAGAAGAAGGTTTCTCAACGCTCGAAGAATTGGCCTATGTGCCAATGAAAGAATTGCTAGAAATCGATGGCCTGGATGAAGACACGGTAGATGCTCTGCGCGAACGTGCGAAAGAAGCATTAACTACACTGGCTTTAGCTCAGGAAGAAAGTCTCGGCGACAATAAGCCTGCAGAAGATTTGCTGAACCTGGCGGGTCTGGAACGTAGCATGGCATTTAAACTGGCTGCACATGGGGTTTGTACGCTGGAAGATCTTGCCGAGCAGGGTGTCGACGATCTGGCGGATATTGAAGGTCTTAGTGACGAACAGGCTGGTGAACTTATCATGGCCGCGCGCAATATCTGCTGGTTTGGCGACAATGCGTAATAAACTGTAGCAGGAAGGAACAGCATGACAGATGTAACCGTAAAATCGCTGGCAGCAGAGATTCAAACTCCGGTTGATCGCCTGGTACAGCAATTTGCTGATGCAGGGATCGACAAGTCTGAAGCTGACTCTGTCACCCAGCAAGAAAAAGAGACATTATTGGCGCACTTGAACCGTGGAAACGGTAGTGCTCCAAACAAACTGACCTTACAACGCAAAACGCGTAGTACACTGAACATTCCGAGCACCGGCGGAAAGAGTAAATCGGTGCAAATCGAAGTCCGCAAGAAACGCACTTATGTAAAACGTGATATGACCGAAGCTGAACAAGCCCAGGCCGAAGCGGAAGAGCAGGCGAAGCGTGAAGCGGAAGAACAGGCACAGCGTGCAGCAGCAGAGCAAGCCCAGCGCGAAGCTCAAGAAAAAGCGAAGCGCGCCGCCGAAGAGCAAGCCAAACGTGAGGCCGCTGAAAAAGCTAAGCGCGACGCAGCGGAAAAAGACAAAGTGACAAATCAACATACCGACGAAGTAACCAAACCAGCTCAGGCAGAGAAAGCACGCCGTGAAGCTGAAGCCGCAGAGCTGAAACGCAAAACGGAAGAAGAAGCCCAGCGTAAGATCGAAGAAAACGCGAAACGCGTTGCAGAAGAGGCCCGTAAAATGGCTGACTCTGGCGTCTGGACTGAAGTTGTTGCGCCAAGCGAATCCGAATCCGCTGACTATCATGTCACCACTTCTACCCACGCTCGTGCAGCTGAAGACGAAAATGACGCCAAGGTTGAAGGCGATCGTCGCAGCCGTACTCGCGGTGGCAAAGCGACCAAGCAGAAGAAAGGCAATAAACTGTCTGAATCTAAAGCAGACCGCGAAGAAGCGCGCGCTGTAGGTCGTAACGGTAAAGGCAAACGTAAGCCAAGCACGCTGCAACAGAGCTTCAATAAGCCAGTTGTTGCTGTAAACCGTGACGTTGTGCTGGGTGAAACCATCACCGTTGCTGAGCTGGCGAACAAAATGGCTGTTAAAGGCTCTCAGGTCATCAAAACGATGATGAAGCTGGGCGCGATGGCGACCATCAACCAGGTTATCGATCAGGAAACTGCTCAGCTGGTTGCTGAAGAAATGGGCCATAAAGTTATCCTGCGTCGTGAAAACGAGCTGGAAGAAGCGCTGATGAGCGACCGTGATACAGGTGCGTCAGCAGCTGCTGAGCCACGTGCTCCAGTTGTGACCATCATGGGCCACGTTGACCACGGTAAAACCTCTCTGCTTGACTACATTCGTTCAACGAAAGTCGCAGCGGGCGAAGCCGGCGGTATTACCCAGCACATCGGTGCTTATCACGTTGAAACTGAAAACGGCATGATCACCTTCTTGGATACTCCAGGACACGCCGCATTTACCTCAATGCGTGCTCGTGGTGCTCAGGCAACGGATATCGTGGTTCTGGTTGTTTCTGCAGATGATGGCGTAATGCCACAAACCATCGAAGCTGTTCAGCATGCGAAAGCCGCTGGCGTGCCAATCGTGGTTGCAGTAAACAAAATTGATAAACCAGAAGCGGATCCAGATCGCGTTCGCACCGAACTGTCTCAGTACGGCGTTATGCCAGAAGAGTGGGGCGGCGAGTCTCAGTTCGTACACGTTTCTGCGAAAGCAGGTACAGGTATCGACGAACTGCTGGACGCTATCCTGCTGCAAGCCGAAGTTCTTGAACTGAAAGCAGTTCGCAGCGGTATGGCAAGCGGTGTGGTTATCGAATCCTTCCTGGATAAAGGCCGTGGCCCAGTGGCGACTGTCCTAGTTCAAGAGGGTACGCTGAACAAGGGTGATATCATCCTGTGTGGCTTCGAATACGGCCGTGTTCGTGCAATGCGTGATGAGTTGGGCCGTGACATTTCGTCTGCGGGTCCTTCTATCCCTGTGGAAGTGCTGGGTCTGTCTAGCGTTCCTGCTGCCGGTGACGAAGTGACTGTTGTACGTGACGAGAAGAAAGCTCGTGAAGTTGCCCTGTATCGTCAAGGTAAGTTCCGTGAAGTTAAACTGGCTCGCCAGCAGAAATCTAAACTGGAAAACATGTTTGCGAACATGACCGAAGGCGAAGTTTCTGAACTGAACATCGTTCTGAAGTCTGACGTACAAGGTTCTTGTGAAGCGATTTCTGACGCGCTGCAAAATCTGTCTACCGACGAAGTGAAAGTTAAGATTGTTGGTATGGGCGTAGGTGGTATCACCGAAACCGACGCAACGCTGGCTGCTGCTTCTAACGCTATCATCCTTGGCTTCAACGTACGTGCCGATGCATCTGCTCGCCGTGTCGTAGAAAGCGAAAGTCTGGATCTGCGTTACTACTCCGTCATCTATAACCTGATTGACGAAGTTAAGCAGGCGATGAGCGGTATGTTGGCGCCAGAATACAAACAGCAAATCATTGGTCTGGCTGAAGTTCGTGACGTGTTCAAGTCACCGAAATTTGGCGCAATCGCAGGCTGTATGGTTACTGAAGGTATGATTAAGCGTAACAACCCAATCCGTGTACTGCGTGACAACGTGGTTATCTATGAAGGCGAGCTGGAATCCCTGCGCCGCTTCAAAGATGACGTTGCCGAAGTTCGTAACGGCATGGAATGTGGTATCGGCGTGAAGAACTACAACGATGTGCGTACTGGCGATGTGATCGAAGTATTCGAAATCATCGAGATCAAACGTACCATCGCGTAATCTTAGCGACGTCGCTTATATCCAGTTGGGGGGCCTTGAGCCCCCCTCTTTGTCTGGAGATTGTCTGAAGGAGTTTTATCATGGCAAAAGAATTTAGCCGTACCCAACGTGTCTCCCAAGAGATGCAAAAAGAGATCGCCATCATCCTACAGCGCGAAGTCAAAGACCCGCGCGTAGGCATGGCGACCGTTTCTGGCGTTGAAGTGTCTCGTGATCTGGCCTATGCCAAAGTCTTCGTGACCTTTTTAGATGTTTTGACGACAGACAATCACGACCCTGATCGTGTTAAGAATGGCATTAAAGCTTTGCAGGACGCGTCTGGTTTCATCCGCACGTTGATTGGTAAAGCCATGCGTCTGCGTGTTGTTCCAGAGTTAACCTTTGCTTACGACAACTCACTGGTTGAAGGCATGCGTATGTCTAACCTGGTGACGAACGTAGTGAAGAATGACGCTGAGCGTCGTTCTGCTGCAGGTGATGACGAGGAATAACAATGAGTCGCCCACGTCGTCGCGGCCGTGATATTCACGGCGTTCTGTTATTGGATAAGTCCCTTGGTCTGTCCTCTAACGACGCGCTGCAAAAAGTAAAACGTCTGTATAACGCCAACCGTGCGGGCCATACCGGTGCGCTAGACCCACTGGCTACCGGTATGCTGCCACTCTGCTTAGGTGAAGCGACCAAGTTCTCGCGTTTCCTTCTGGACTCAGACAAGCGTTATCGCGTTGTTGCCCGCATGGGGCAGCGCACGGATACCTCTGATGCAGAAGGTCAGATTATCTCCGAGCGCGATGTCACCTTTAACCAACAGCAGTTGGATGAAGCACTGGATAGCTTCCGCGGCAAAACTCAGCAAATTCCTTCTATGTATTCCGCACTGAAATACGAAGGGAAGAAGCTCTATGAGTACGCCCGTCAGGGGATTGAAGTCCCTCGCGAATCTCGCCCGATTAACGTGTATGAACTGAAGTTCATTCGTTGGGAAGGCTTTGAGGTTGAGCTTGAGATCCACTGTTCCAAAGGCACTTATATCCGCACTATCGTTGACGATTTGGGTGAAAAGCTAGGCTGTGGCGCGCACGTGACTTACCTGCGTCGCTTGCAGGTGGCGACTTATCCTTTCGAACGCATGGTGACGATGGAACAGCTGCATGCGCTGATCGCCCAGGCTGAAGCCGAAGGCATTGAACCGCGCCTGTTACTGGACCCTCTGTTATTGCCAATGGACAGCGCTTGCGAAGATTTCCCTGAAGTAAACCTTTTGCCTGTTGTGGCGGGATACGTGAAGCAGGGGCAACCCGTACAGGCTTCCGGCGCCCCGACGTCAGGCATGGTGCGCATCACCGAAGGCGAAGAACGTAAGTTCATTGGCGTCGGTGAAATTGACGATGATGGCCGCATTGCGCCGCGTCGTTTGGTGGTTGAATACACCGAGTAAGTCATTTCTGCTCACCTTGCGATCGTATTATGCAAAGAGTAGAATAGCGCAGCTTATGCATTGGGTAGCTGAATTAGAGATCGGCACCCGTATTAATTATCTATAATATTTTGGAGTATGATTATGTCTCTAAGCGTTGAAGCTAAAGCTCAAATCGTTGCAGACTTTGGTCGTGGCACTAACGACAGTGGTTCTACCGAAGTTCAGGTTGCTCTGCTGACTGCTCAAATTAACCATCTGCAAGGTCACTTTGCAGAGCACAAAAAAGATCACCACAGCCGTCGTGGTCTGCTGCGTATGGTTTCTCAGCGTCGTAAACTGCTGGACTACCTGAAGCGTAAAGATGTAGCACGTTACACCAGCCTGATCGAGCGTCTGGGTCTGCGTCGCTAATCAAGCGAGTTTCAGTGTAAAGGGGCCAATAGGCCCCTTTATTCTAGGAAGCGACAGCAAATCAGGTTACTGTATGGCTGTTGTTTCTGTAGTACTTTTAAGAACATGAACTTCCATTACAGATGTTTTCGCGCGGCTAATGAGAGACTTTATTGCCACTTTGTCAGGTATATAAGGATTGTCATTAGTCGCGAGAATGTAGTGAGAAGCTCGGATATTTATCGGCGTGAACTGCTGTCATAACAGCTGCGCGCCACAAAAAAGGATATTACATTGCTTAATCCGACTATTCGTAAATTTCAATACGGTCAACATACCGTAACGCTTGAAACCGGTATGATGGCTCGTCAAGCGACAGCCGCAGTTATGGTTAGCATGGACGACACCGCAGTATTCGTTACTGTTGTTGGCCAAAAGAAAGCAAAACCAGGTCAGAGCTTCTTCCCACTGACCGTGAACTATCAGGAGCGTACTTACGCTGCTGGCCGTATCCCGGGTAGCTTCTTCCGTCGTGAAGGCCGCCCAAGTGAAGGCGAAACGCTGACTTCACGTCTGATTGACCGTCCAATTCGTCCACTGTTCCCAGATAGCTTCCTGAATGAAGTTCAGGTTATTGCTACCGTGGTGTCTCTGAACCCACAGGTGAACCCAGATATCGTTGCGATGATTGGTGCTTCTGCTGCACTGAGCCTGTCTGGTATTCCATTCAATGGCCCAATCGGTGCTGCACGCGTTGGTTACATCAATGACCAATACGTTCTGAACCCAACCGCTGACGAACTGAAAACCAGCCGTCTGGACTTGGTGGTTGCCGGTACTCAGGGCGCTGTGCTGATGGTTGAATCTGAAGCTGAAGTGTTGAGCGAAGATCAGATGCTGGGCGCAGTCGTGTTCGGTCACGAACAACAACAAATCGTTATCGACAACATCAACTCTTTAGTTGCTGAAGTGGGTAAAGAGAAGTGGGATTGGCAGCCAGAAGTCGTGAATGCAGAACTGCACGCACGCGTTGCTGCTCTGTCCGAAGCTCGTCTGGGTGATGCTTACCTGATCACTGAGAAACAAGAGCGTTACACTCAGATCAACACCATCAAAGCTGAAGTTGTGCAGACTCTGCAAGCTGAAGATGAGACGCTGGACGCTGGCGAAATCTCTGATCTGCTGGGCAGCATCGAGAAAAACGTCGTTCGTAGCCGTGTGCTGCGTGGCGAGCCGCGTATTGACGGTCGCGAAAAAGACATGATCCGTGGTCTGGACGTGCGTACTGGCGTTCTGCCTCGTACTCACGGCTCTGCTCTGTTCACCCGTGGTGAAACTCAGGCACTGGTTACTGCAACGCTGGGTACTGCCCGTGATGCACAGAACCTTGACGAGTTGATGGGCGAGAAGACAGATAGCTTCCTGTTCCACTACAACTTCCCTCCATACTCTGTAGGTGAAACCGGTATGGTTGGCTCGCCAAAACGTCGTGAAATTGGTCACGGTCGTCTGGCGAAACGCGGTGTGTTGGCGATGATGCCTAAACCAGAAGACTTCCCGTACACCGTGCGCGTTGTTTCTGAAATCACCGAGTCTAACGGTTCTTCTTCAATGGCTTCCGTTTGTGGCGCTTCTCTGGCACTGATGGACGCAGGTGTACCAATCAAAGCGGCCGTTGCTGGTATCGCGATGGGTCTGGTTAAAGAAGACGAAAACTTTGTAGTTCTGTCTGACATTCTGGGTGACGAAGATCACCTGGGCGACATGGACTTCAAAGTGGCCGGTAGCCGTGACGGTATTACCGCACTGCAGATGGACATCAAAATTGAAGGTATTACCCGCGAAATCATGCAGGTTGCTCTGAACCAGGCTAAGGGTGCGCGTCTGCACATTCTGGGCGTGATGGAACAGGCTATCAGCACGCCGCGCGGTGATATTTCTCAGTTCGCACCACGCATCCACACCATCAAGATCAGCCCAGATAAAATCAAGGACGTGATCGGTAAAGGTGGTTCAGTGATCCGTGCGCTGACTGAAGAAACCGGCACTACCATTGAAATTGAAGATGATGGTACAGTTAAAATCGCTGCGACCGACGGTGAGAAAGCGAAATACGCTATCCGTCGTATCGAAGAGATCACTGCTGAAATCGAAGTTGGCCGTATCTACCAAGGTAAAGTTACCCGTATCGTAGATTTCGGTGCCTTCGTGGCTATCGGCGGCGGTAAAGAAGGTCTGGTCCACATCTCTCAAATAGCTGATAAGCGTGTTGAGAAAGTGACTGACTATCTGCAGATGGGTCAAGAAGTTCCAGTTAAAGTTCTGGAAGTTGACCGTCAGGGCCGCGTTCGCTTGAGCATCAAAGAAGCGACTACGCCAAGCTCGGATGAAACTGCAGAGCCTTCAGCTGAGTAATATCTGTAACATTTGTTTTACAGCTCTCTGTCTATAAGGCAGAGAGCTGCTCGTATCATGAGCGCAGGATGCACTTGTGTTAAGCAGGCGGATGACAGGATGTTAATCCAATGTTTGTCTTCGGGAGTGGAAATGAAGCCTTTCTTGCGCTGGTGTTATGTTGCGACAGCACTTATGTTGGCAGGATGCAGCAACCATGATTGGCGTAAAAATGAAGTTCTGGCGATTCCGTTGCAGCCTACGTTGCAGCAGGAAGTCATATTGGCGCGCATGGAACAAATTCTTGCCAGCCGGGCTTTGACAGACGATGAACGCGCACAGCTGTTATATGAGCGCGGTGTACTGTATGATAGCCTTGGACTTAGAGCGTTAGCGCGAAATGATTTTTCACAAGCGCTGTCTATTCGTCCTGATATGCCAGAAGTTTTCAACTACCTGGGGATTTACCTAACGCAGGCAGGCAATTTTGATGCTGCCTATGAAGCGTTTGATTCTGTACTAGAGCTTGATCCAACTTACAACTACGCGCGTTTGAACCGAGGTATCGCACTGTATTACGGTGGCCGATTCTCGTTAGCGCAGGATGATCTGCAGGCGTTTTATCGAGACGATCCAAATGATCCCTTCCGTTCGTTATGGCTTTATCTTGCGGAGCGAGAAATCAATCCGAAGAATGCCGACGTAGCATTGCAACAGCGTTACGACAAAGCGGACAGAGGGCAATGGGGATGGAATATCGTCGAATTCTACCTGGGTAAGATCAGCGAAAAAACGCTGATGGAACGCCTAAAGGCGGAAGCAACGGATAACACTTCGCTCGCTGAGCATCTCAGTGAAACTGACTTCTATTTAGGTAAGCATTACCTAAGTCTGGGGGACAAGAACAGCGCCTTGGCACTGTTCAAACTGACGGTAGCTAACAACGTTCATAATTTTGTTGAGCACCGCTATGCATTGTTGGAATTGGCGCTATTAGGCCAAGAGCAAGACGACCTATCAGAATCGGACCAGCAATAGCTGACGACACCAATCAGCCTTCTTAACCATGGTTTAACCATTTTTAAGCGCCTTAACGGGCGAGGGTTGCTTTGTTCGTTTTATAATCTAATTTGAGCCGGTTCACACTTTTCAATGAAAATGACAGAAAATTTTCTCGACGAGTTATGTAGACTGGCTGCCATTATTAATGAGGCACGTGTACATGACTACTGAGCTTGAAACCTCTTTTGCTGACCTGGGGCTGTCCGCTCCAATCATTTCTGCCCTTACCGATTTGGGCTACGAAAAACCATCACCAATCCAGGCTGAGTGTATTCCTCACCTGTTGAACGGCCGCGATGTTCTGGGCATGGCTCAGACCGGTTCCGGCAAAACTGCAGCCTTCTCTCTGCCACTGCTGCACAACATTGATGCTTCTTTGAAAGCACCACAAATTCTTGTTTTAGCACCGACTCGCGAACTGGCAGTTCAGGTTGCTGAAGCAATGACCGACTTCTCTAAACACATGCATGGCGTGAACGTTGTTGCCCTTTACGGTGGCCAACGCTATGACGTCCAGCTGCGCGCTCTGCGTCAGGGGCCACAAGTTGTTGTGGGTACCCCAGGTCGCCTGCTGGACCACTTGAAACGCGGTACTCTGAACCTCTCTAACCTGAGCGGTCTGGTACTGGACGAAGCCGATGAAATGCTGCGTATGGGCTTCATCGAAGACGTTGAAACTATCATGGCGCAGATCCCGGCTGAACATCAGACCGCGCTGTTCTCTGCAACCATGCCAGAAGCGATTCGTCGTATTACTCGTCGCTTCATGAAAGATCCACAGGAAGTGCGCATTCAGTCAAGCATCACTACCCGTCCAGACATCAGTCAGAGCTACTGGTCTGTGTATGGCCTGCGTAAGAATGAAGCGCTGGTTCGTTTCCTGGAAGCTGAAGATTTCGACGCAGCCATCATCTTCGTGCGTACCAAAAACGCTACGTTGGAAGTGGCTGAAGCTCTGGAGCGCAGTGGCTACAGCAGCGCAGCGCTGAACGGTGACATGAACCAGGCTCTGCGTGAGCAGACTCTGGAGCGTCTGAAAGATGGCCGTCTGGACATTCTGATCGCAACCGACGTGGCAGCACGTGGTCTTGACGTAGAACGTATCAGCCTGGTTGTTAACTACGACATCCCGATGGACTCTGAGTCTTACGTTCACCGTATCGGCCGTACCGGTCGTGCTGGTCGTGCTGGTCGCGCACTGCTGTTCGTTGAGAACCGCGAACGTCGCCTGCTGCGCAACATCGAACGTACAATGAAGCTGACCATTCCAGAAGTTGAAATTCCAACTGCGGATGTACTGGGTGAGCGTCGTCTGGCTAAGTTCGCCGCTAAAGTTCAGCAGCAGCTGGAAAGCAGCGATCTGGATATGTACCGCGCGTTGTTGGCAAAACTGCAACCGGCAGAAGAGCTGGACATCGAAACGCTGGCCGCAGCACTGCTGAAAATGGCTCAGGGCGAACGTCCACTGATCGTTGCTGCTGATCCAGTGTTCAAAAGCCGTCCGCCACGCCGTGAATTCGACGATCGTAATGATCGCGGTGACCGCCGTGAACGCCCATCTCGCGATGGTGATCGTCCTGCACGTGATGGCGATCGTCCACGTCGTGAGCGTCGTGACGCTGGCGAAATGGAGCTGTACCGTATCGAAGTGGGTCGTGATGACGGTGTTGAAGTTCGTCACATCGTTGGCGCTATCGCTAACGAAGGCGACATCAGCAGCCGTTATATCGGTAACATCAAGCTGTTCTCTTCGCATTCAACGATCGAGTTGCCGAAAGGCATGCCGGGCGAGATCCTGTCTCACTTTACCCGCACTCGTATCCTGAACAAGCCGATGAACATGCAGTTGCTGGGTGATGCACAGCCACAGGCTGCACGTCGTGAACGTCCTGCTGGTGCAGGCGGTGAGCGTCGTGGTAACGGTGCTCCGCGTCCTTTCAACGGTGAACGTCGTGAAGGTGGCCGTGGCCGTCCTTTCAATGGCGAACGTCGTGAAGGCAGCGCACCAGCCGGTGAGCGTCGCGCTCCAAGCCGTGCTCCGCGTCGTACTACTGACGCATAATTTGGCTTTTGCTTCGGCAAACGTCAGATAAACAAAAACCAGCCTGCGGGCTGGTTTTTTTATGCGTGCAATATAGGAAGGAAGAAGAGGGCGTTAGCCGATCCGCACTTCTTTCACCAGGTCGCCCTGCAACTGCGAAACAATGTCGAAAGAGTGCAAGCGCGCCTGATGGTCAAAAATCTGGCCATTAATCATCAATTCGTCGGCTTCGGTTTCGCGCAGGATATTTTGCAGGCCGGTGCGGATAGTCTCTTTATTCCCCACCACTGACATGCGCAGTGCCTGATCTACGCCAAAGCGTTCAGACGCCGACCACAGACTTTCAATGTTATCCACCGGCGCTGGCAGTTTGCCCGGATTGCCGCGACGCAGATTGATGAACTGCTGCTGGTTCGAGGTGAACATGCGGCGCGCTTCTTCATCAGTATCGGCCGCGATGGCGTTGATGCACACCATGGCATGCGGCTTTTCAAGCTGCTCGGAAGGTTTGAACTGGCTGCGATAAATCGCCAGCGCCTGATACAGCATGTCTGGTGCGAAGTGGGAGGCGAAGGCAAACGGCAAACCTAGTGCTGCAGCCAGTTGTGCGCTATACAGGCTGGAACCCAGTAGCCACAGCGGTACGTGCAGGCCCTGACCCGGCACGGCTTGTACAGGCTGGCCCGGCTGGACATCGCCAAAGTAGTGCTGCAACTCCTGCACGTCGCGCGGGAAAGTATCCACATCGCCAGACATATGGCGGCGCAGCGCAATCATCGTGCGCTGGTCAGTGCCCGGCGCACGGCCCAGGCCCAGATCGACACGGTCCGGATAGAGCGTTGCCAAGGTGCCGAACTGCTCGGCAATCACTAAGGGTGAGTGATTGGGCAGCATCACGCCGCCGGAGCCTATACGGATGGTTTTGGTGCCGCCAGCGATAAAGCCAAGCAGTACCGAGGTCGCCGCACTGGCGATACCAATCATGTTGTGGTGCTCGGCCATCCAGTAACGCTTATAGCGAAGCTTTTCAGCGTGTTGCGCTAACTCCAGCGAAGAATGAAAGGCTTGTTTAGGGCTTGAACCTTGAGGTACGGGGGCTAAATCCAGCACGGAAAGGGGAACGGTGTATTTCTCAGACATAGTCGTCGCTCACTCGTTGAGGGCTGAGGGCGAAGCCAATCGCCCGCTAATTATACAGGTCAGTATTACCGAATATGTTTGGGCTGAATACTTGATTTGTGCTCTATGTATTTGGCTTTGGGTGAATGTATTTGGTTTAGTTTATAATTTTAACCAATATGTTGTTTCGTGTTAAAAAAACCAGACCGCACCCCGCTATCATGCGTCCTCTTCATGACCTGAAGACGCAAATAGCAACGGACGACGTTCGATGGAAATGGAAATGCCAATGCTCGAATCTCGAGGGTTCTCGCGCTGAGTTTCACTCTGGCAAATAAAAAGGAAGCTAAAACAATGAGTAAGAGAATGTTATTGACCCTGCTGTTAGTAGCAGTGGCCATTTCGCTGGCGGTACTTTTCCGCGCGGGCAACCAGGACTTATTATTGCAGGGAGAAGTGGACGCGCCGGAGGTGATTGTTGCGTCTAAGGCCAAAGGCCGGGTGATTGAACGCTACGTTGAGCGTGGCGATGATGTGAAAGCCGGGCAGCTGCTGATGTCTCTCGACAGTCCGGAACTGATGGCGCAGTTACGCTCACTGGAGGCGGCACGCGATCAGGCCAAATCACAGCTGGAATTGTCGATTAACGGCACCCGCGAAGAGAGCATCCGCAACCTGAAAGCGACGTTGGGACAGGCGCAAACTGAGTACACCAATGCACGCGACGAGTACAATCGTAATGCCAAAGTGGCCTCCAAAGGCTATGTTTCTGCATCAGATTTAGAGAATTCCCGCCGCGCGCGCGACAGCGCTTATCAGCAAGTATTAGTCGCCAAAGCCAACCTCGATGAAGGCGTTAATGGCGACCGTGCCGAGCAACGCCAAAGCTATGCCGCCCAACTGCGTCAGGCCGAAGAAGACCTGCTGGAAGTGAAAGCCCAAACGGATGACTTACAGGTCAAAGCGCCGGTTGATGGCGAAGTCGGGCCAATCCCGGTGGAAGTGGGGGAGCTGCAAAGTGCTTCCAGCCCGTTGCTCACTCTGCTGCGCTTGCCGGACGCCTATTTCGTTTTCAACCTGCGTGAAGACATCCTCGCCGGGATACATAAAGGCGACAAAATCAGAATTCGCGTTCCCGCGCTCAATAACCAAGAAGTGGAAGCCGAGGTGCGTTACATCGCGCCACTGGGGGATTACGCCACCAAGCGCGCCACCCGCGCCACTGGCGACTTTGACCTGAAAACCTTTGAAGTTCGGCTCTATCCGCTGCAAAAAGTGCCTAACATGCGCCAAGGCATGAGCGCGCTGTGGAACTGGAAAGAGTAGTGGCAATGTACCGGGTAAAAGCCGGCTGGCGCTGTTTCTCTCGCTCGTTCAACCGTGAAACGCGCGACGCCTTTCGCAAGCCGGTGATCCACTGGCTGGGTTGGATATTCCCTTTACTGCTGTTCATCCTGATCAGCAGTAACTTCTCCGAGGGTACCTTGCTGAACCTGCCGGTGTCAGTGGTGGATAACGACCACAGCACGCTATCCAAAACGCTGATCCGCAAGATGGACGCCGGTTCGCACGCCCACGTGCAGACTTTTGACGGTGGGTTGCAGGAGGCTGAGCATCGGCTGCGCACCGCGCAGGATTACGCCTTGCTCTACATTCCGCCTGACTTTGAGGCCGACGCGCTGGAAGGCAAACAGCCAAGCGTGGTGCTCTATTACAATGCGCTGTTTTACGGCGCCGGGCTTTACTCCACGCAGGACTTCAGCGGTTTAATCACTGAATTAAATAGTCAATATCGGGCGATTCTGGCCAATGAAATGGGCAAAACCATGCCGCCGCTGGCGAGCGTGGAGCTGCTGTATGGCAGCCTGTTTAACGCCAGCGGCAGCTACATTTACTACCAGCAGTTTGCGGCGATGATCCACCTGATTCAGCTATTTACCGTGACGTGCATGATTTACGTGATGGCGCGCAGCCAGTCCCTGCTGGGCGCGCCGTCTTTTACCTTTGCGCTGTTGGGCAAACTCGCGCCTTATACCCTGTGTTTCACCACGCTGCTGCTGGTGGAAATCGCCATGCTGGTGGGTTTTTTTGACGCGAGGGTCAGCGGCAATCCGCTGTTTATGGTGTTGATTAGCTTCTTCTATGTGATTGCCGCCCAAAGCATCGGGCTACTGCTGTTCACCTTCACCAGCACCACGATCACCGCCTATACCCTGATGGGGATTTTCGTCAGTATCGCGCTGACTTTCTCGGGCATGGCGGTGCCGGAGCTGTCCATGCCACTAGTGGCGCGGATCATCTCGAATATTGAGCCGCTGACCCACGCCCTGTACGCGATGTTTGACATTTTCCTGCGGCAGGTGCCAGCCAGCGCTATCTTCAGCGTGTGCGCCATTTTGCTGATTTACCCGCTGATCACTGGATTACTGGTGCATAAGCGATTGTACCTGCGCCTTAAGAAGCAGGAGCCAGGAAAATGACGCTACGCCAATGGCTTACCACTTACTGGAAGACCTTCGTTAAAGTCCTGACCGGCATGCTCGACAAGCCGATGTGGATGATGTTGCTGATTTCGCTGTGCGTGATGAGCACGGTTTACGCCAATCGCACGGTGTGGGATTTGCCGGTGGCGGTGGTCGATCAGGACCACAGCACGGCCAGCCGGATGCTTATCCGCCAGCTTGATGCCACCTCGAAAATCAAGATGAACAGCTATGACAGCGTGGATCTGGCCGAGAAGGATCTGGCGTGGCGCAAACTGTTCGCGGTGATCATCATGCCGGTCGATCTGGAGAAAAAGATCCTCGCCGGCAGCGACGTGGTGATCCCGGTGTACGGTGATGCCACTAACCGTCTGGCGAACGGCCAGATCCAGCAGGACGTGGTGGCGGCCTACCAGTCGATTTTGACCCAGTACAACACCGAATTGTTGATGCGTAGCGGCTTCAACAGCAAGCAGGCCAATGTGCTGCTGACGCCAATCGTCGGCCAGACGCTGGACCTGTTTAACCCCGGCATCAGCTTTGCGGCCATCATCTTCCCCGGCCTGCTGGTGATGTTGCTGCAACACTCCTTGCTGATCGCCAGCGTGCGGGTGAATATCACCCTCAATAGCGCGCCCGACGGCAAGCCTGCCATCCCGGTTTTCCTCGGCGGGCTGACGGCGCTAATCCCCATCTGGCTGTTCCTGTCCATCGTGCTGTTTGTACTCTGGCCTTGGATCTTGGGGTATCGGCAGACGGCGACCATTCCCGAAATCATCATGCTGACCTTCCCGTTCCTGCTGGCGGTGCTCGGGCTGGGTAAACTGGTGACCGAATGTCTGCGCAGCGTGGAGATGATCTACCTGACGCTCTCTTTCATCACCATGCCGGTGTTCTACATTTCGGGGACCATTTGGCCGTTACAGGCTATGCCGACTTGGGTGCGGGGCGTGTCATCCATGCTGCCGTCCACCTGGGCCACCAAGGCGATTGCGGGGGTCAACCAGATGGGGCTGCCGTTCAAAGAGGTGGGCGGCGATATGCTGATGCTGCTGCTTCTCGGCGCGATTTATACCATTTTGGGTATTGGCTTGGGGATTTTGCGAGACAGCGGGCGGCTGCGTGGCCTGCTGCATCGCAAGAAACCGCTAAAGAATGATTAAGGGATGAAGCGTGGAGAACAGGCGCAGTCGCTGCGCCTGTTTTGGCTTTATTGCACTAATTCCAGCCCGGCGACGCGCTGCCAGTAGCCGTTACAGTCGGCTTTATCCTGCAACTCCAGCGCCGATAGCCCCTGTTCATTGCGGCGGAACTGCTCGAGCACCTGCAAGGTTTGCAGGCTTTCCGGCGACAATCTGACAATATCCACCAAGCCCTGCATTGATGTTTGCTCATTGCCGAGGTTGTAGCAATAGCCGCTTTGGGTCTGAATGCCGTTGAGCACGAACACCTGCTGGTTCTCCTGCGACAGCACTTTGCGGCCCTGCGGATACTTGATGCAGCAGGTTTCACAATCATCCTTGGCCCGGTCTTCCGAGCGCGCGGTAAAGCAGCGCGCCGAGTAGGCCAGCGGCAAGTGGCCGTAGGAGAGCACTTCCACCTCGAACTTGCCGCCAATCCCCATGTCCTGACACTGATTGAGCAAGTTCACCAGCCAGTCGCGAGAAAGCTCCACCGGCATGCACCAGCGCGTCATGCCCTGTTGATGCAGAATCTTAAGAGTGGCGGCGTTGTAGCAGTTCAGCGCGTGCCCGGCGACAAACGGCAGTTTGCGCTCGGCCGCCATGTTCACCGCGCCAAAATCATTGGCTTCCAGCAGAAACTCGCCGTTTTCCACGTAGCGTTTCAACTCGTTCAGTTCCGACGGCGCTTGCAGCAGCGCGAGGGTTGAAAGCACCACCTGTTTGCCGCTGGCGGCGAGCTGGCGGGCGATTTCCAGCCAGTCATTGACCTTCATCTCGCGGCGTTTGGTACAGACATTTTCGCCGAGATAGATGATATCGGCGCTGCTGCTGGCGGCGGCCTGATAAAACGCCTCAACGTCCTGCTTCGTCCAGTAATAAAGGATGGCGCCTAAAGAGTATTTCATCGTTTCCCCTGCCATTATTGCCACTTGCGGTGGTAGGCACCGAGCGTGGTTTGGGTGCCTTCTGACATTGAACCTAGCTGCGTCATCCACTGAGTATCCGTGGTGAACGCCTGCGGATTGGCCGCACAGCGATCAATAGCGGCGCGCCAGACGCGGGTTACTTCGCTGACATAGGCCGGGCTGCGCTGACGCCCCTCGATTTTCACCGACGCGATATTGGCGGCAAACAGCTCAGGCAGCAGCTCCAGCGTATTCAGGCTGGTGGGCTCTTCCAGCGCGTGGTACTTCGCGCCGTCCACCAGATAGCGCCCCTTGCACAGCGTCGGATATCCGGCGTTTTCGCCTTCGTCATAGCGGTCAATCAGCACATTGTTGAGGCGCGACTCCATGCCCTGTGCCGTCTGCTGCCAGCGAACAAAACGCGCGGGAGAGCAGGCACCCACGGTGTTTGGCGACTCGCCGGTCAGATAGGAGGAGAGGTAGCAGCGGCCTTCCGCCATGATGCACAGGCTGCCAAAGGCGAACACCTCCAGCGGCACAACGCTGGTACGCGATAGCTGGCGGACCTGATGCATCGACAGCACGCGGGGAAGCACCACGCGGGCAACATCAAAATTGCGCTGATAAAATTTAATGGCTTCATCGTTGGTGGCCGAAGCCTGAACCGACACGTGGCGCTCAACCTGCGGGTAGCGTTTGGCTGCATAATCGAGCATCGCGATATCGGCCAGGATCAGCGCGTCGGCGCCCAGCTGCGCGGCCATGTCGACGGCGCGCTCCCAGCGCTCAAAGCCGTCAGGATGGGCGAAGGTGTTAATGGCGATATGCAGCTTGCGGCGGTGGCGATGTACGTAATTTGCCGCCTCCTGCAATTTCTTCTCAGTAAAGTTCAGACCGGCAAAATGGCGGGCATTGGTATCGTCTTTCAGGCCGATATAGACCGCGTCGGCACCCTGATCAATGGCCGCTTTCAACGCGGGCAAATTACCCGCCGGGCAAAGTAGCTCCATGGTTTATTCCTGACTTTAGCCGGTAAAACTGCGCCGGTAAGAATGAAAGAGGGAGGCTCGCTGACGTAAGGCCTTCATCAGAGAGCATTTTACTGGGGACCTATTTTAGAGAAGGCGGACGCGCAGTATTTTGATTTGAGGCAGTTTATACCCGGTTGGAGCCGACTCGGGGCGAGGGTGGTTGTGCGCGCTTTCTTTCTGTTGCAGTATTTATTGATGCAGGACGCGGTACTGAATAGGCGATGTGGCAAAATAGGGCCCATCTCTTGAGCAAATCAGTGTCCAACGTTACTTAAAGGAGTGGTGCCAGTGTTGCAAAAACTACGAGCACGTATGGTGCGTCAGGGGCCGTCATTACTAAGTTTGCCGGTAAAATTCACGCCTTTCGCCGTACAGCGGCAGGTTTTGCAACAGGTACTTAGCTGGCAATTCCGGCAGGCGCTGGCCGAGGGCGATTTGGATTTTCTCGAAGATCGCTGGTTAAAAATCGAAGTCAGCGATCTTGGTCTAAGCTGGCTGATGTCAGTTGAAGATAGCAAGCTGGTGATTAGCGAGCAGGGCGAGGCGGATGTCAGTTTTAGCGGCAATGCTAACGATTTGGTACTGATCGCCGCGCGCAAGCAAGACCCTGATACGCTGTTCTTCCAGCGCCGGTTGCGTATCGAAGGAGATACGGAACTCGGGCTGTACGTCAAAAATCTGATGGACGCCGTCGATCTGGACAGCATGCCTTTGCTGCTGAAAAGCGGCTTAATGCGCCTGGCAGACTTCATTGAAGCAGGTTTACAAGAGGACCGCGAGCCTGGCGCTCCGGTAGTGCAAACATGTTAATTCGTACCGAAATACCGATTGATGCCGCCGGCATAGACCGTTTATTGCGCGAAGCTTTCAAGCGCGACGACGAAGCAGACTTGGTCAGAGAGCTGCGCGAAGACGGTTTGCTAACCCTCGGCGTGGTTGCCACCGATGACGAAGGTCAGGTGGTCGGCTACGTGGCTTTCAGCCCGGTTGATATCAAAGGAGAAGACCGTAATTGGGTCTCTCTGGCACCGTTGGCAGTCGATGAATCACTGCGCGGGCAGGGCTTTGGCGAAAAGCTGGTGTACGAAGGTTTGGACTCACTCAATGAGTTCGGCTACGCCGCCGTGGTGGTGCTAGGCGATCCTAACTACTATCAGCGTTTCGGCTTTAAACCCGCAGCCCAGCACGACCTGCACTGCCGCTGGTCAGGCACGGAAGCCACTTTCCAGCTCTACACCCTGAGTGATGACGCCCTCAATGATGCCCACGGCGAAGTGACTTTCCCGGCGGCGTTTAATCGTTTTTGAGTCTGACGGGCTGCTTATAAAAAGCACGTATCCGTTGAAATATTAATCACTTCCTTCTATAGTATCTGTACGGTAAAAAACCGTACAGATATGCATTTCGTGCATCTCTCCAAATTATAAAATCACAAAAGAAGAGAATAGCTGCCGTCTGTGCGTTAGCAGTCTAGGAGTACCACATGTCAGCCTTGAAGAAACAGCGCATCGATCTGAGATTATCCGACGCTGATAAAAGCGCGATCGAAGAAGCTGCGGCAATGTCCAACCAGACCATCACGCAGTTTATGGTTGCCAGCGCCTCGAAACGTGCTGCCGAGGTTATCGAACACCATCGGCGACTCATCCTTAACGAAGAGTCGTGGAATTTGGTGATGGATGCCCTCAGCAACCCACCTGAACTGAATGATAGATTGAAACGAGCCGCCAAGCGTCTCGAGAATATGGAGTAAGAGGTGGACGATTTAACAATAGGGATGTTGGTTGAAGACGCCGAATATGATTTTGAGGCATTTGACTGCGGAGAGGAATCTCTCAACGTTTTTCTGGCCGAGCACCTTGTGCGGCAACACAGAAATCGCATTTTGCGCGGTTATCTGCTCATAACCAAAGAGCCAAAACCCAAGGTCTTAGGTTATTACACGCTGTCGGGCAGCTGCTTTGAGAAGGCTGCTCTGCCATCAAATACTCAGAAAAGAAAAGTGCCTTATGAAAATGTCCCGAGCATTACATTGGGCCGTTTGGCGGTTCATAAAGATCTGCACGGGCAGGAGTGGGGAACCACGCTGGTAACTCACGCCATGAAGGTGGTTTACTTAGCTTCTAAGGCCGTTGGCGTTCACGCACTGTTTGTTGATGCGCTGAATGTGAAGGCAAAAGGCTTTTACCAGAAACTGGGTTTCATCCCTCTTGCTGGCGATAATGCCCATTCTCTTTTCTTACCGACTAAGTCGATAGAAAAGCTTTTCTCTTCCTAATTTACTGTTTACTTGACCAAATAACTCTCCAAACTCCCCGGCTGTTCTTTCACCAGTTTCTCTTTCTGCGCTTTCGTCAGTTTCTTCACTTTTAGTTCAAGCTTTGAGGCCAGTGAGCGATCTCCGGCGGCGCAGTGGAACACTAATTCTAGTTCGCCTTTACCGCGCAGCGCTTTGGCGCCTTTACCCGACTGATGCTGGGTCAGGCGGCGTTCGACTTCGGTGGTGATGCCGGTGTAAAGCATGCCGGACGGCGTGCGCAGCATGTATAAAAACCAGCGTGATGGCTCGGCAGACTCGGACATTTTGAATGGCAACGCGATGCTATGAATTGAAGTTGAACGGCAAGTTTACCTTATCGCGCCGATAGCGCGCTAAACTGGCGGCAGTTAATTTTGAGGGGCAGTGCATGACTGACGCGACCGATGTAAAACATATCAGCACCTTTCTTGATGACAATCACGTGCTGGCGCTGTGCGCGTTGGCAGATGGGGAGATGTGGAGCGCCAACTGTTTTTACGTGGCGGACACGGAAATCATGACGCTCTATTTCATGACCGAGCTGAAAACCCAACACGGTGCGATGATGGCAAAAAACCCGCAGGTGGTGGGCACCATTGCACCCCAGCCGGAGAGCATTGCGCTGATTCGTGGCATTCAGTATCGCGGCGAGGCGGTGATTCTCTCTGGTGATGAAGAGCAGGCGGCGCGCCAGCGTTATTGCCAGCAGTTCCCCATTGCGGCAACGATGAAAGCCCCCGTTTGGGCGTTAAAACTCAATGAAATCAAGATGACCGACAATAATCTCGGGTTTGGCACCAAGTTGAGATGGCAGCGTAGCGAAAGCTAGATTGGCAGACACCAAAAGGGCCGGTTTCCCGGCCCTGTGGTTCAAACTATTCAGTCAAACTATCGCATTAGTTTGGCTATTTAGTTGAGTTATGCCGCCAGCACTCTAAGCGACTCGCGGTTAAACGCAGGTAAGTCATCTGGCGTGCGGCTGGTGACCAGCGTGTCGTTATCGACCACCACTTCTTTGTCGAAGAACTCGGCTCCGGCGTTTTTCACATCAACCACCACCGGTTTCACTGTAGTCAGCTTGCGTCCGCGAATGACATCCGCGTTAATCAGCAGCTGTGGGCCGTGGCAAATGGCGAAAATAGGCTTGCCGCTTTTGGCGAATTGGCGAGTAAACTCGACGAAGCGATCGTCGCCGCGCAGAGTATCTGGCGAGTGGCCGCCCGGCAGCAGCAGAGCGTCGAAGTCAGCGACTTTGACATCATCAATAGATTTATCAATGGTGACTTTGGCTTTGCCCTGCTTGCCATGAATGACATTTCCGGCTTTATGCTCAATGGTGATCACTTGGTGGCCGGCTTTCTTGTAGGCTTCCGCTGGCGAGGTGAATTCTGAGTCTTCAAATTCGTCAGTGATTAGGACTGCAATTTTCTTGCTCATCATGTCTCCCGTTGCTTAATGGAAAATGTCTTGATGTATAAAGCTTGGACCCCATGACGGCTGAGGTCAAACCGGATTCGTCCGAGTCTGTTTCTCCATCTGGCTTATAATCAGTCAGTAACAAGATATGTCTGATGGCGCTCCCGCGCAGAAAAGACAACGCTACGCGGCTGAATCGACATAAGGAAATATCATGGCAAAGGTACTTTTGCTGGGGGCCAGCGGGCTGGTGGGGGCGGAGCTGCTCTGCCTGCTTGAGCAAGACTCACGTGTGAGTCGCATTGTTGCCCCGACGCGGCGACCATTGGCCTCACTGAGTAAGCTGGTCAACCCCGTCGGCGATGATATCCCCGCGCTGGTGGCGGACCTGGATGAGCCGATAGACCTTTTTTTCTGCTGCTTAGGCACTACTCGCAAGCAGGCGGGAAGCGCGGCGGCTTTTCGCGAAATCGAATTCAAGATGGTGGTGAACAGCGCCATCGCAGCGCGTAAACTCGGCGCCAGCCATTGCCTGCTGGTCAGTGCCAACGGCGCCAACCCTCATTCGCGTTTAATCTATAACCGCACTAAAGGCGAGATTGAACAGGCGCTGATTGCGCAGAAATGGCCACTGCTGACGCTGATTCGCCCCTCATTGCTGGTGGGACAGCGCCAGCCTCCGCGCTTACTCGAACAGCTCAGCGCGCCGCTATTCAAGCTGCTGCCCGGCAAATGGAAAGCCATCGATGCCCTCGACGTGGCGAAGGCGATGCAGCAACAGGCATTCAATGCCGGTCTGGGCGGTATCACCGTGCTGGAGTCCAACCAGCTGGCCGCTATCGCCCGTCAATAAAGCCCGTGATATTTACCAACTCAGCGTCTGCCCGTCTCGCGCCGCGATGACGTTTTCCGGCAATGGGTTGCTCTGGAGCCATAAATCCAGCTTGTGGCTGATATGGGTCAGATAGGTTTTGCCCGGTTTTAACTGCTCATGGATAGCCAGCGCCTGATGAACGTCATTGTGATTTTTGTCGGGGATGTCGCGCGGCGGGTGGCTGCAATCCAGCACCATGGCATCCAGTGGGATCTCCTCCAGATATTTTGCCGTCGCCAGCGGCAAACCGGCGGTATCGGTGAGGTAAGCCAGCGTCGCCCACTCGGTTTTAATCAAATAGCCGAAGGTGATTTTAGAATGATTGAGCGGCAGCGGCGTCAGTTGCAGGTTGCCGAAATTACGGGGGACAAAGGGTTGAAACGGCGGCTGAAAATCCAGAATGCCCGGATGTTTGAACAGGTCGTCGCAGCCGTTTTCATCCGGCGGACCATAGACCGGGATCGCATTTCCAACACCCCAGCGCAACGGAAATAACCCCTGAACGTGATCCATATGATAATGTGTAAGCCAAAAACGCTGAATTTCGCCCGCCGCAAACTGTTGGGCTAACTCCGGCAATCCTGCATCAATCAGCGTCACTTCCCCCTGATATTCCAACTTTGCACTGCAAGGCTGACGGCGAAACGCCGGGTCTTTTCGCGCCTGTTCACACACGCCGCAGTCGCAGCCAAAAACGGGCACCTGCTGTGCTCCGCCGGTGCCGAGAAAGGTCAATTGCATGCACGGATCCTTTAATGGAGTACTCAAAGGTATTTTTCGACAAAGCTTTCGAGGTTGCGGAAATCAGGCATGCGCGCTCTTAGCGTCTCGTGATCCCAGTTCCACCACTGGCTGCGCTCGATTTTCTCAATCAAGCCGTCGTTAAAACGCATACCAATCTTCTTCGCCGCCACGCCCGCCACGATGGAGTAAGGCTCGACGTCTTTGGTCACCACGGCTGAGGTGCCGATCACCGCGCCATTGCCCACTTTCACGCCGGGCATAATCACCGCGTTGTGGCCGATCCAGACATCATTGCCCACGGTGACGTGATGCTCGCGGCGCCAGTCGAAGAAATTCACGTCATCTTCACCCAAATCATAGGCCGAAGCGCGATAGGTAAAGTGGTGCTGAGCAATGCGATTATAGGTCGGATGGTTGCCCGGATTGATGCGCACATAGGTGGCAATCGAGACAAATTTGCCAATGGTGGCGTAATGAATCTGGTTGTTACCGGCGGTATAGGAGTAGTCGTCGATAGTGGATTCTTCAAAGATGGCGTTATCTGAGATGTGAACGTAGCGCCCGGCACGGGACTTATTCATCACCACGTTTTCGCCGATTTTAGGCTGCGAGAAGTCGATTTCAGCGTGTTGCGGGTTTTCAACAATATCACTCATGGCTCAACCTTCTGGGGAGAAATAGGATAGAGAAACGCGGTGGAAGGCGCAGCGAGTAGCTGCAACAGTCCTGCCAGCGTCTGTTGTAACTGGCCGTTGTTTTCCAATCTCTGACAATGGGCGGGCATCTGATTGGCGTACTGCGCCGCCCGTTGCAAACGATGCTGGATCTGCTCGCTGTTTTCCCGCCCGCGCTGCTCTAAACGCTGGCGCAAAACCTCTTCGGACACCTGCAAGCAGACTGGGATAAGCCGCTGGCCGTAGCGCTGCATCGCCTGTTCCAGATAAGCACGAGAGCCGTTGATCACCACGTTGCAGCCTTGCTGCATCCAGTGGTCTATCTCAATGCCGATCGCGTAATGGCAACCGTGAGCCTGCCACTCCAGCGCAAACAGGCCGCGCTCGGCTCGCTGGGAAAACTCATGCTGGCTGAGGGCAATATGGTTCTCCGAGCCAGCATTGGCAGGGCGAGTAATGTAGCGATGGGCCACCATCAAATTGGGCGGCAGGTCGTGGCGCAGGGCATCCAGCAGGCTATCCTTGCCTGCTCCCGATGCGCCCATCAAGTAAACGAGTCGGCTCATCAATCATTCCTTTATCAAAACACCTGAATTCCCTGACGCCACACGTTCTTCACATAGTGGTGGTCGGCGTGGGTGCGAGCCAGCACCAAATCGGCGCGTTTTCCTTCAGCGATCACGCCCCGGTCTTGCAGACTCAGCGCGCGGGCGGGGTTACGCGTCACCAGACCAACCGCCTGCGGCAGCGTGAAGCCGTTGCTGTCGTCATTGGCGATACGGAACACGGCGTCGAGCAGGCTGGCCGGGTAGTAGTCAGAAGACAGGATGTCGAGAATACCCAGTGACGCCAGATGATGCGCGGCGACATTGCCAGAATGCGAGCCGCCTCGAACGATATTTGGCGCACCCATCAACACTTGCAGGCCACATGCGTGTGAGGCCCGCGCAGCCTCTTCAGTGGTCGGGAATTCGGCAATCACGCTGCCCAGCGCGCGCGACTCTTCGACGTGCGCGGTGGTGGCGTCATCGTGACTGGCCAGCGCGATGCCCAGATTGCGGCAGTGCTCGGCGATGGCGTAGCGGTTCGGTTTGGCCCAGCGCAGGGAGTTCTGGATTTGATCTTCCTGAAACACCTCCATCTGGTCGTCATTCAGGTTGTATTTGCCCTGATAGTATTCGCGGTACTTTTGCGGCGTGGCGAACTGGCGCTGGCCCGGCGAGTGGTCCATTAGGGAGACCAACGACAGCACTTCGGTGTGCATCAGCTTCTCAAACAGCGGCAGAGTGCTTTCGTGCGGCAGCTCGCAGCGCAGGTGCAGGCGATGCTCGGCGCGGTTCAGGCCCGCCTTGCCGCTGTTGACCACGGCGTCGATCATCTTTTGCAGGTTTTCCAGACGATGGCCACCGTCGCGCACGTCTCCCACCGCCACCGCGTCGAGCACGGTGGTAATGCCGCTGGCGACCATCAGCGCGTCGTGGCTGCTCATCGCCGAGTGGGCCGGCCAGTCAACTTTCGGGCGCGGGGTGAAGAACTTGTCGAGGTTATCGGTATGCAGCTCGATAAGCCCCGGCAGCAACCAGCCGCCTTCAGCATTGATCGCCTGCGGCAGTTGGCTGCTGGTGTCGGCGAAGGCGGTAATGACGCCGTCCTGCACTTCCAGCGAGCCTTTAACTACCTGATCTTCTAGGACCAAATTGACATTGTTAATGATCATGCTGGGATCTCCGCAGAGGGCGCTGGTGTCATGGCATAGAGTCTATCGGCGACGCGCTCGCGCACGTCTTCATCGTGGAAAATGCCTACGACGGCGGCTCCGCGAGCTTTGGCTTGCTGGATCAGGGTCACCACCGCGGCGCGGTTGGTGGCATCCAGTGAGGCGGTCGGTTCGTCGAGCAGTAAAATCGGGTAGTCGACAATAAAACCGCGCGCAATGTTCACGCGCTGCTGTTCGCCACCGGAGAAAGTGGACGGCGCGAGGTGCCACAGGCGCTGCGGCACGTTGAGGTGAGTGAGCAGGTGGCTGGCACGATCTTCGGCCTCGGCTTTGTCGACGCCCAGTTCAATCAGCGGCTGCATCACCAGATTCAGGGCGCTAATACGCGGGATCACGCGCAGAAACTGGCTCACCCAGCCGACGGTGTGGCGGCGCACGGCGAGAATTTCCCGCGCTTCTGAGCCCACCATGTCGACCCACTGGCCCTGATGTTCGACCCAAATATGGCCGCTGTCCGGCAGGTAGTTGCCGTAGAGCGAACGCAGTAAGGTGGATTTTCCGCTGCCGGAGTGGCCGTGAAGCACAACGCATTCCCCGGCATCAACTTGCAGGCTGGCGTTATTGAAAACCGGCAACCGTGCGCTGTTCTGGTTATGTAATACAAAGGTTTTACTGAGGTTTTCGACCCTGAGCTTTGTCGTCATTTTTGGTCACCTGTTAAGACAATACCGAGGAAACTAATAACTGCGTGTAAGGATGATGTGGATCGTCGAGCACGCGGTCGGTTAAACCACTTTCCACCACCTGACCCTGCTTCATCACCAGTAGACGGTTGGCCAGCAGGCGCGCGACGCCCAAATCGTGGGTCACAATCACCACCGCGAGCTGCATCTCCACCACCAAGGTGCGCAGTAAGTCGAGCAGGCGGGCCTGTACCGATACATCCAGACCGCCGGTCGGCTCATCCATAAACACCAGGCGCGGGTGGGTCACCAGATTGCGGGCGATTTGCAGACGCTGCTGCATGCCGCCGGAGAAGGTGGTTGGCATGTCGTCAAGGCGCGACACCGGGATTTCCACATCTTCCAGCCACTTTGCGGCCTGTTTGCGGATGTCGCCGTAGTTACGCTGACCAATGGCCATCAGGCGCTCGCCGATATTACCGCCAGCGGAAACCTGACGACGCAGGCCGTCCATCGGGTGCTGATGCACCACGCCCCAGTCGGTGCGCAGCAGGCGACGGCGATCGCTCTCCGGCATGTCGTAAAGCGACTGTGGTGCCTGCTGGCCGTTGTTATAAATAACCTGCCCCTGCTGCGGCGCGAGGCGGGCGGAGATTGACTGCAACAGCGTGGTTTTGCCGGAGCCAGATTCGCCCACGATGCCCAGCACTTCGCCCGGATAGAGATTAAAAGAGACATCGCTGAAGCCTTTGCCCGGCGCATACAGGTGGGTCAAGTTGTTGACCGACAGCAGAGGTTCAGCGTTGAGTTGGCGTGGAGTGGTCATCAGTGTTGCGCCTTATTCTGGGTTTGTTGGCTGTTCAGTTCGACCTGCTGGGCGCAGAAGTCGGTGTCTGAGCACACGAACATCCGGTTGCCGAGGTCGTCGAGCACCACTTCGTCGAGATAGCTGTGGTGCGAGCCGCAGATAGCGCAAGGCTCGTCCCACTGCTGCACGGTGAACGGGTGGTCCTCGAAGTCGAGGCTTTCCACCTTGGTGAACGGGGGCAGGGCGTAAATGCGTTTCTCGCGACCGGCACCAAACAGTTGCAGCGCCGGCATCATGTGCATTTTCGGGTTATCAAATTTCGGGATTGGCGACGGGTCCATCACGTAGCGATCGTTCACCTTGACCGGGTAGGCGTAGGTGGTGGCGATATGGCCGAAGCGCGCGATGTCCTCATACAGTTTCACCTGCATCACGCCGTACTCTTCCAGCGCGTGCATCTTGCGCGTCTCGGTTTCGCGCGGCTCGATAAAGCGCAGCGGCTCAGGGATGGGTACTTGGAAAATCAGCACCTGATCTTCGGTCAACGGCGTTTCAGGGATGCGGTGGCGGGTCTGGATCAGCGAGGCATCAACGGTTTTCTCGGTGGTTTTCACCCCGGCTACGCTCTGGAAGAACTTGCGAATCGACACGGCGTTGGTGGTGTCATCCGCGCCCTGATCGATGACTTTCAGCACGTCTTGCTGACCAATAATGCTGGCGGTGATCTGAATACCGCCGGTGCCCCAGCCGTAAGGCATTGGCATTTCGCGACCGGCGAACGGCACTTGATAACCGGGGATCGCCACGGCTTTTAGAATGGCGCGACGGATCATGCGTTTGGTCTGCTCGTCGAGATAGCCGTGGTTATAGCCAGCGATGATGGGGGCGTGGTTATCACTGCTTTTCATGGTCTGAGTCCTGTGAAGTCGTTGAATCATGCTGCTGGCGCAGGCGTTTCAGCAGTTCCAGTTCGGCCTGGAAGTCAACGTAGTGCGGCAGTTTGAGGTGGGAAACAAAACCGGCGGCCTCGACGTTGTCGGCATGGGACAGCACGAACTCTTCGTCCTGCGCCGGGCTGTTCACCAGTTCGTTGTACTCTTTGGTCTGCAATGCGCGGTCGACCAGCGACATCGACATCGCCTTACGCTCGGCGCGGCCAAACACCAAGCCGTAGCCACGGGTGAAGTGCGGCGGCTTGTCGTCCGGGGTGACAAAGCCGTTCACCATTTCGCATTCGGTCAGCAGGATCTCGCCGATATCAATCGCAAAGCCCAGCTCTTCCGGCACGATTTCCACCGTCAGCCATCCGGTACGAATTTCGCCAGCAAAGGGGTGGGTGCGGCCATAACCACGCTGGGTGGAGTAGCTCAGGGAGAGCAGGAAACCCTCGTCGCCGCGCACCAGCTGTTGCAGGCGAGCCGCGCGAGAAGCGGGGTAAACCGGCGGAGTGCGGGTGATGTCTTCCGGCTCGCTGCCGTCGTCCTCTTCCTTCACCGCCAACTGTTGCGCGGTCAGCAGGTCAAAGACGTGGCTGCACTGCTCTGGAAGGGTTTCGTCGGCGATGGGCGTGAACGGCGCTTCGCCTTCGGCCAGCAGGGCGAAATCCAGCAAACGGTGGGTGTAATCGTACGTCGGGCCAAGTACCTGTCCGCCCGGCAAGTCCTTATACACCGCAGAAATACGGCGTTCGAGGCGCATATCGCTGGTGTCCAGCGGCTGGCTGGTGGCGAGGCGTGGCAGAGTGGTGCGATAGGCGCGCAGCAGGAAAATCGCTTCGACCAGGTCACCGCTCGACTGTTTGATAGCCAGCGCGGCCAGCTGGCGGTCGTAAATTCCGCCTTCGCTCATCACGCGATCTACCGCCAGACCCAGCTGCTGTTCGATTTGCGCGCATTCCAGTTCATCAACGTGGGTGTCGCCACGGCGCTCGTGCGCCAGAAGTTGATGGGCGGCAGCAATGGCTTTTTCGCCCCCTTTAACGGCTACGTACATCAGCAAACCTCCACGCGGGTGGTGCGCGGCACGGCAATCAGCTCGTCACCGCAGGTAAACATGAAATCCAGCCCCAGCGGGAAGCGGTGCGGACGGTTTAGCAGGTATTGGCGCACCGCGTCTGGCAGTAGCGGGGTGATCAGCCGCTCGGACTCAATGCCCGGCCCGGTCAGGCGCAGCGCAGTTCCGCCGCTCAAACCGTCGAGCTGCACAATCACGCTGGTGGCAAGCTCTGGAGACATTTCGTCGCCGCACGGAAAGGCCAGCAGGGTGGCGCTGTCGAGGGCCGGGTCTGCCAGCGCGAAGCTAACGGAGGACGGCTCTTCGGTCAGAACCGCGCCGGTATGGAAACGCAGGTTTTTACGCAGAATGTCGTCATTCAGCGCGGCGCTTATCCACAGCGGCGTGTCTTGGTCAATCAACGTTAACAGCACGCAGGCGCTGGCAGAGCCGAGCGCGCCGAAGCCCGGAACGGCAGGCAGTTTGACGCAGGTTCCCGGCTCGCTAAGGGCTTTAAGGATGCGGCGAAAGCTGAACTGTGCATCGGCGACGGGATTTTGGAAGCTGGCAACTAGTGACATGAATTACTCTCCGCGAACCAGGGTGAAGAAGTCGACGCGGCTGGCTGCCACTTCCCGGGCGCGCTGTTCGCGGCGCTCTTGTTGGGTAGCGGCCAGCGGGGCGATCAGGGATTTGTGCAACAGCTCATCCATGCCGTTGACCTGTAAAAGCGCGTCGATAATGGCGCACAGTTCGGCATGGGCTTTGTCGCGACCGGCGACATAGCTGTAGCCATAAACGCCGGAGTCGAGCTGCACCACGGCGCGAGTGACGGTCATATCACCCATCACAAAGCGTTTGCCGGTGCCACCCATGCGGCCTTGCAATTGGGTCAAGCCGGTTTCAGCGGCGCGCAGGCGTTCAAATTTTGGCGAGAGGTTCAGCGGTTGCCACAGCGCCAGAAGTTCGGCGGGCTGGCTGTGTGCCAGCACTGACATCCAGCGCTGGCGATTTTCGAGGGCGTGCATTCAGTGCTCCATTGTCAATTCAATCATGTCGGCGCGGGTCAGCCCGACGGAGTATTCCGCCACGTTGCCACTGCCGTCACAGGTGTTGAGAGTTCGCACGCACAGCAGCGGGGCCTGCGGGACGATTTCGAGTAATTTGCTTTCTTTCGCCAGTGCGCGGCGGGCGTTAATGCGGGTAGTGCGGCGGGTCAGAGTCTGTTTGATTTCAGTACGGATAAAGTCGTGCAGTGAACCATTGTGGAAATTTTGCAGAGAAGGCCACCAGTCGAGATCCGGCAGGTAGTGGTCGATAACGCTGACCGGCACCCCGTTCACCCGTCGCAGCGTGCGCAGGTGGATCACCGTGTCGCCCTCTTGCCGCGAAAGGGCCGTCGCGACGTGGTCTGTGCAAGGTCGCAGCACGGCTAACAATCTTTCGCTGGTGGGGTGACTGCCTTGCTCCAGCAGGTTCTGACTAAAACGGGCCTGCGAGTGCAGCGGGTAATCGTAAGGGCGCATCAGCACCAGGGTGCCAATCCCCTGACGGCGTTGCAGCCAGCCGCGCTCGACCAGCTCATCCACCGCGCGGCGCAGGGTGTGGCGATTGACTTGAAAACGGTCGGCCAGTTGTTGCTCAGGAGGAAGATAGTCGCCACAGCGATAGCCGTTGCGCAGTTCGAGTTCGAGTTCGGCAGCAATTTGCTGATATCGCGTGGGGTAACTGGTCGGATGTCTAGATAAGTTCATCATAATGAAAACCTCGCACGGTCTTAACGAGCAGACAAAACCTAAAAAGTTGAGCTGGCGGGGAAGCGATGAAGAGAGGGGAATACGCTTTCATAGTGCCAACCTCGTTTCGGTGTTGGCATCAGAATGGCCGAGCTAAGTGACAATTTGGTGAATGGCGGGTTGCAGATAAATGAATAGTGGAAGACAGCTCGCAGGAAAGTGAGAGGGGAGTTTACGGGGCAGGAGTGTTCAAATTACACTCAATGAGCAATAGGAAAAGGTAAGTCTCTCTCACATAAGGAATATGTATGTCTGAAGCAAATAATATGGATTTTCAGCCTGCCGGAAAGCCGGTATTACCCGAAACCGCCGCCGAAATTTGGTTGCGCGAAAATCAGCAAGGTCTTGAGGCAGTCAAACGATATGCCGAAGAGAATGGCGCTTTCTCTGATTACCTGCGGGCTTTTTGATGGAGCAGTACGCTGTTTATGAGAATAAAGGTGGAGGAAAGGCCGCTTATCCTTTTCTGCTGAACATACAGCACCCTCTGGTTGAGGGCATTAGCCCTACCGTGATGGTTCCTTTAGTTCCGCTGGTTAAGTTAGCTGCTTTTCCGCCCAAAAAGCTGTGCCCACTGCTACGAGTGGAACATCAATCCTATGTTGCCATGACACACATGCTGGGTGGCGTACACTCGTGTGAGGTTGGGGAGCGGGTCAGTAGGCTTGATGGAGAAATTTACGACGTCAAAAATGCCTTTGATTTTCTACTGAATGGTATTTGAATAATAAGAGAGAGGAGTGAGATTCCTCTCTCTTCATTTACCTCACCACTTCACCTCAAGTAATGAATCACCTGATTTGAGCTGCCGCGCCAGATAAGCGCGGGGTCTTTCAGCTCTTGCACAAATTTGCCGTCTACCAACACGTTGATTAACTCGACCACCTGCTGCTGGTCGGCGGTTAATTCATCAAGCTTGTAGCCGGTCCACATCCAGACGTTTTTGCCGGGGCATTCGGCCTGAACACGTTCTAGCAGATGGCGAACTGCCGACAAATTTTGTGGATGCAAAGGGTCGCCGCCGGACAGCGTCAGCCCTTGGCGCGGGATCAATTCGTCTTGCAGGTCGGCAATAATCTTATCTTCATCTTGTTGGGTGAAGGGTTTGCCCGAGTCCAGCCGCCAGGTGCTTTTGTTGTAGCACCCGCGACATTCATGGACGCAGCCGGAGACGAACAGCACGCAGCGCGTTCCCGGCCCGTTGACGACGTCCACACTGTAATATTGATGGAAGTTCAAAGCGTTAGCCCAATTGCCCATTGCCTAAATGCTTGACGCGGCGTTTCACCTCTTCCTGCTTACCGGCGTTGAACGGGCGAGCGTCGGGGCTGCCGAGATAGCCACAAACCCTGCGAGTGACCGAGACGCGTGACGGCTCGTGATTGCCACATTTCGGGCAGGTGAAGCCTTTGCTGGTGCAGTCGAACTCGCCGGTGAAGTGGCATTCGTAGCACTCGTCAATTGGCGTGTTGGTACCGTAATAAGGCACCCGCGAGTAGCTATAGTCCCAGACATCTTCCAGCGCTTTCAGGTTATGTTGCAGGTTCGGGTATTCGCCATAGCAGATGAAACCGCCGTTGCTCAGTGGCGGATAGGGCGCTTCAAAGTCCAGCTTCTGATAAGGGTTCACCTTCTTCTCTACATCGAGATGGAAGCTGTTGGTGTAGTAGCTCTTGTCGGTGACGCCGGGGATCAGGCCGAACTCGGCGGCGTCCAAACGGCAGAAGCGATCGCACAGGTTTTCGCTCGGCGTACTGTAGAGGCTAAAACCGTAGCCGGTTTCCTCTTTCCACGCCTCGGTGGCTTCTTTCAGGCGATTGACGATGGCGATGGCCTTCTCGCGCAGCTGAACGGCGTCGAAAACGTGGGTCTGGTTGCCATACAGCGCGTTGATGGTTTCATGCACCCCGATATAACCCAGCGAGATTGATGCGCGGCCATTTTTGAAGATGGGCGCGATGTCGTCGTCCGCTTTCAGCCGAACGCCGCAGGCCCCTTCCATATAGAGGATTGGCGCGACGCGGGCTTTGATGCCGTCCAGCCGTGCAATGCGCGTCATTAAGGCCTTTTTCGCCAGCAGCAGTCTTTGGTCGAGCAATGCCCAGAAGGCCGTTTCGTCGCGGCCCGCTTCAAGAGCGATGCGCGGCAGGTTCAGGCTGATCACGCCAATATTGTTACGCCCGTCGTGCTGCATCTCGCCGTTCTCTTCATAGACACCGAGGAAGCTGCGGCAGCCCATTGGCGTTTTGAACGAGCCGGTGACTTTAACCACCTGCTCGTAGTTGAGAATGTCCGGGTACATGCGCTTGCTGGCGCACTCGAGCGCCAATTGCTTGATGTCGTAATTGGCATCGGCGGGCTGGCGGTTAAGGCCGTCGCGGATAGCAAACACCAGTTTGGGGAACACGGCGGTTTTGCGGTTTTTACCCAGACCGGCAATGCGATTACGCAGGATTGACTGCTGAATCAGGCGCGATTCCCAAGAGGTACCCAGCCCGAAGCCAAAGGTGACAAAGGGCGTTTGGCCGTTGGCGGTGTGCAGTGTATTCACCTCATATTCCAGCGACTGGAAGGCGTCGTAACACTCTTTCTCAGTGCGGCTGCGGGCGAAGGCTTCACAGTCTGCCACCTGCCACTCTTGGGCCACGGCTTTATGTTTGTTGAAACTCTCGGTCACAAAGGGGGCGAGGATCTCATCGATGCGATTGATGGTCGTGCCGCCATAAATATGGCTGGCGACCTGAGCGATAATCTGTGCCGTGACCGCCGTTGCGGTGGAAATTGACTTAGGAGTGTCAATTTCCGCATTGCCCATTTTGAAACCCTTGGTCAACATGCCTTTTAGGTCAATCAGCATGCAGTTAAACATTGGGAAGAAGGGAGAATAGTCGAGGTCGTGATAGTGAATTTCACCGCGCTCGTGAGCCAGAACCACGTCACGCGGCAAAATATGCTGTTTGGCATAGTGCTTGGCGACAATGCCCGCCAGCAGGTCGCGCTGGGTGGGAATGACTTTGCTGTCTTTATTGGCATTCTCGTTGAGCAGCGCCACGTTGCTTTGCTCGACCAGCCCGCGAATCTCCTGATTCAGCCTGCCGCGCAGCTCGCGCGTCACATCGCGGTCATGGCGATATTCAATATAGGCGCGGGCGAGTTTTTTGTAGGGGCCGGACATCAGCTGGTTTTCCACCGCGTCTTGGATCTCATTGATATCCACCTGCGATTTATACAGCAGCGCCTCACTCACCACTCGGGCGACCTGTTGGCAATACTCTGCGTTATCGATCCTGGCCGCACTCGCCGCGCGGCTGACAGCTTGATAAATCAGGCTGCTATCGAAAGGCACTTTGCACCCGTCCCGTTTGATGACGATCGGCAGTTGGTGGGGGGTATTGACGGGATCAGATTTCAACAGGTCAGCCTTCACAATTTAACTCCTTTTAAGCGCAATGCCGCACTGCTCAAGGCCTGGAGCCTTAACAGCAGAGAATAGTGCATAACGCTATATGTTGGGTTGTTTTTCTTAATCGGCCCACAATATATAGTCTATAAAGAATTTCTGTATTCTTGAAATACGCCTTCCCTTGACCTAAAACAAAGATTCCCCGCATAAGTTTATAGAATGAGCAAACGGCCAAAACGGCCTGTTAAATGGCGTAAAAATTGCTTCCTTTTAAAGCAGTTATCGAGGTCACATTTCCCTGCAAATTGCCTGCAATAAGAGAAAATGCGGTGTCGGCTTGCTTGATACTTTAGGTTTAAACTGAATTGACCGCTGAGGGTCTACAGGGCAGGGCACGGACATGAAAAGATAGCCTCAACAGGCAGAGCGATGCCTCTCATATTACCTATTGAGGAAGTGAAAATGTCATCGATTTTAGTGTTAAGCGCCCACCGCACGCCGGACCAGTCTCGTATCAATAAGGCGCAGGTTGCCGCGCTGCGCGAGGTTCCGGGCATCACCGTGCACGAACTAATGCGTGAATATCCAGACTATAAAATCGACGTGGCGCGTGAGCACGAGTTGCTGAAAAACCACCAGCACATCGTCATGATGTTCCCGTTTTTCTGGTATAGCTCACCGGCGATTTTGAAAGAGTGGGAAGACGCGGTATTAACCTACGGTTTCGCCTACGGTACCAACGGCACGGCATTGCAGGGTAAGACTTTGCAGGTGATTGTTTCGACAGGTGGTGATGAAAAGGCTTATACGCCAGAGGGTTACAATCGTTATCCTGCCAAAGACCAGCTGTTGCCGTTCCACGCTGTGGCTAATCGTACTGGTATGGACTGGTTGGAGCCGCTGCTGATCCAAGGCGCGAACAACATGACTGACGAACAGGTTCCTCATCATGTTGAACGCACTCTGGCATTGCTGAAGAGCCAGCTTTAATCGCGCTGGCTCTGGGCTACTGCTTTATAACAGATAGAGGCACTCGTACGGTCGCAGGCAGTTGGCGACCGGCGCATCAGCATAGTTGCTGAAAATAGGTGCCTGCTGGTGGTTATCAATATTGAGGATCTGCTGCTCGCCGCTGAGGTTAGCAATCACCGTTAGCTGCTCCCCGTGCCAAGTACGACGATAGCACCACAGGTGTGGGTTATCTGGCAGCAGGTCTTGATAATCACCGTGCGTCAGCACCGGCAGCTCTTTACGCAGGCGAATCAGATACTGATAGGTGTAAAACACCGAATCGGTGTCCGCCAGCGCCTGCTCGGTGTTGATGTGGGTGTAATTCTCGCTCGGGGTGATCCACGGTGTGCCGGTGGTGAAGCCCGCATTGGCCGAGGCGTCCCATTGCATCGGCGTCCGGCCATTGTCGCGGGATTTCGAGGCCAAAATCTCCAGCAGTTCTGCCTCGTTTCGGCCACTGGCCTTCAGCTCAGCAAACATGTTCAGGCTTTCCACATCGCGGTATTGCTCAAGATGCTGGTAGCCCGGATTGGTCATCCCCAGCTCTTCACCCTGATAGATGTAAGGCGTGCCCTGCATGCCGTGCAGCACCATCGCCAGCATCTTGGCGGCAGGCACGCGCAGCTTACCGTTTTCACCAAAGCGGCTCACGATGCGCGGCTGGTCGTGGTTACACCAGAACAGCGCATTCCACGCGTGGCCGTGCATCCCTTGCTGCCACTCATTGAAAATCTGCTTGAGCTGCACGAAGTCTGGCGCGGCCTTGGTCCACTTCTCACCGTTGGGATAGTCCACTTTCAGGTGGTGGAAGTTGAAGGTCATCGACAGCTCGCTGCCATCGTTGGCGGCGTATTTGCGGCAGTGCTCCAGCTTGGTTGACGACATTTCGCCGACGGTCATCAGGCCCAGCGGCTTGAAGACGTCGCGGCTGAATTCTTGCAGGAACTCGTGAATACGCGGGCCATCAGTGTAGAAACGGCGGCCATCGCCGATGTCGTCGGACGGGAAATCCTGCTGCTTGGAAATCAGGTTGATCACGTCGAGACGCAGGCCATCCACCCCTTTTTCCGCCCAGAATTGGCAGATCTTTTTCAGTGCTTCGCGTACCGGCGGGTGCTCCCAGTTAAGGTCCGCCTGCTCGCTGGCGAACAGATGCAGATAGTACTGCTCGCTCGCCTCGTGCCACTGCCACGCGCCGCCGCCAAACTTGGAACGCCAGTTATTTGGTGGACCTCCGGCGCTGTCGGCATCGCGCCAGATGTAGTAATCGCGATAAGGACTGGCGGGATCTTGTGCCTGTTTAAACCACTCGTGATGGGTCGACGAGTGGTTAAACACCATATCCATAACAATGCGGATCCCGCGGCGATGGGCTTCGGTGGTTAAATTTTCGAAATCTTCCAGCGTACCGTAATCCGGGTCGATAGCGCAGTAGTCGGCTACGTCGTAGCCGTTATCAACCTGCGGAGAAACGTACATTGGCGTTATCCACAGCGCATCAACGCCGAGGGTTTTCAGGTAGTCCAGACGGCGGGTGATACCGTTGATATCCCCCATGCCGTTGCCGGTGGTGTCCTGAAAACTCTTCGGGTAAATCTGGTAAATCACGCCGTTTTTCCACCACGGCAATTCACTGCTCATCGTCTTATCCTTTTCTTAATGCGTCATCTTTTACTAAACAATCGCCAGCTCGCCTTTACGCGCTTTACGCTTGTAAACCAGTACCGTCAGAATGATAGGAATGACGGTAGCGACCAGCATTGCCAGTGCGAATACGCCCCAGAACTGCGGTTTAATGGACAGAATGCCCGGCAGGCCGCCAACGCCGATACCGTTAGCCGTGACGCCGCTCAGGCCACAAATCAGGGAGGCCACTGCGGAGCCAATCATCGCGCAGAGCATTGGGAAGCGGTATTTCAGGTTGATACCGTACATCGCCGGTTCGGTTACGCCGAGGAAGGCGGAGATGGCGGCCGGGACTGAAACTTCGCGCTCGTTGTGTTTCTTAGAAGCAATAATGATGCCGACTACCGCCGCCGCCTGCGCGATGTTGGAGATAGCAATCAGCGGCCAAACTGGCGTGCCGCCGGTGCTCTGCACCATCTGCATGTCGATAGCCAACGTAGTTTGGTGCACGCCGGTGATAACCAGAGGTGCATAGAGGAAGCCAAACAGGGCGGCGCCAATCGGCGCGAAGCTGCCGGTCATCACTGCTTTCACCGCCCATGCCACGCCATCACCAATCATGCGGCCAAATGGACCAATCAGGGTGTGGGCCAGGAACACGGCGAGGATCAGCGACACCACTGGCACGATCACCAGATAGAGGTAGTTCGGCACGATTTTCTTCAGGGCGTTTTCGATAATGGCTAATGCCATACCCGCCAGCATAGAAGGAATGACCTGCGCCTGATAACCCACTTTCTCAATAGTGAACCAGCCGAAGTTCCACACTTCAGGAATTTGCTGGCCGAGGTTGTAGGAGTTCATCAGCTGTGGGGAAACCAGCGTGATACCCAGCACGATACCGAGGATCTCGGTGCCACCCATTTTCTTCACCGTGGACCAACAGACCGCCACTGGCAGGAACATGAAGATGGCTTCACCCAGCAACCACAGGAAGTCGTAGATGGTTTTCCACATCGGGTGCATCTGGGCCAATGTCTGACCGCCGCTCATCGGGATATCACCGATGACGTTGCGGAAACCTAAAATCAAACCGCCGCTGATAAGAGCGGGCAGCAGGGGGAAGAAGATCTCAGCGAAGTGCGAAATGCCGCGCTCCACCCAGCTCATGTTCTGGCGGGCAGCCACCTTGGCGGCCTCTTTGCCGGTGTCATCTTTACCACTGCTGGCGATCAGGGCTTTGTAGTAATCGTCAACTTCAGGACCAATAACCACCTGAAACTGGCCGGCATTGGTGAAACACCCTTTGACCATTGGCAGTTCTTCAATGGCTTTCGGATCGGCTTTCTCTGGATTATTTAATACGAAGCGCAGGCGGGTAATACAGTGCGTGACCGTGGCGATATTTTCGCTTCCGCCGACCAGCTCTATTAGCCGATTAACAGCTTGCTGATTTACTTTGCTCATGGATTGACCTTATGTTCCCTTTGTACCTGACGCTAAGGAGGAGCCAAGGACGCTAGGGATATTGTGATTGTCGTTAGGGTACATTTCGACCTTTAGCATAGCCAAAGGGATGGGAACTTGTCTGGGAACGTTCCCGGTTTTAAGCGGTAGATCACAATTTTTCTGCATGGCTCAAAGTGAGGTATTCAGCTGGCCAATTGGCCCGGAATAATAATTTGCCTTAAGTCAGTTTTTTGGCTGAGTTGGACCAGCAGCTGGCGGGCAGCGGATTCGCCACCTTTGCCATAACCCAGCTCGACCGAGAAGGTATTAGGGAAGAGGAAGCGGAGCAGGGGGTTGTTACCAATACCGCACACCTGAACGCCGCTAACGTTCTGTTGTTGCAGGTATTTCTGTGCACCGAGCGCAATGGTGTCGGAGGCGCAAATCACCGCGTCGGTCTCAGGGAGCAAGACTTGAGAAATCAGCTCGAAGCCGCTTTCATAGTTCAGTTTGCCCAGCGCCATATGCGGCGTCAGGCCGTGTTCCGCACAGTAGCTTTGGTAAGCCTCAAAACGCAGTTGGCCGGTGGTGGTATCTTGCGGCGAGACGCCGATAAAGCTTATCTGCCGATGGCCTTTCTCCAGCAGGGTGTCCATCAGCAGCCGCACCGCGCCCGCGTCGTCATAGCAAACCGAAGAAAACTGCGGCATTTCGCGCGCCATCATCACCAGATTGTCCTGCCAGCCTTGCAGCATCGCGGCTTCTAACCCGGAGAAGCCAAACAGCACAACGCCGTCGATATTTCTCTGCTTCAGCACCTGCAAATGCTCTTGCACCCGTTCGGCGCTGAACTGGCTTTCCATCACAATAGGGTCGTAACCCTGCTCGTAAAATAGCGGCAGCATGGCGCGCACTGCCTGATTCTCAGAGGGAGAATCAAGGCGCGACACGATGATCGCCACAATCTTATCGCTGAACCCGCGCATCGCCCGCGCCGACTTCGACGGGCTGAAATTATGCTGCTCAATCACCGCCAGCACCCTTTCGCGCGTGCGTGGGCTGACGTTGCCTTCATGGTTTAGCACGCGTGAAACGGTAGATTTACCGACCCCGCTCAGGCGGGCAATGTCATTAATGGTCAGGCGATTTTGCATGATTTTAGCGCTAATGATTGATCAGGTTTATGTTTGGTTGCAGTTAACCAGCGTAAACTGCGGGCGTTTGATAACCGCTGTATACCAATTTGCCGATGAGCTGATGGTTTTGCTCAGCCGATGAATTGTAATACCGGACGGGTATCTTTTCCTAAACGTTCCTTACCGGAGATGAAAACCTAATGGGACCCGACCCCAATTCTGTAGGTCCGTTGTGATCCGGTAAGCATCCGCTTTTTAGCTACTGCTTACCGTGACACTAACGCTTGAAAAAGTGCTGTACAGGTAAGCGGTGGCGATCGATTTTCGTTCGTCCCCCCAATTTTAATTTATCCAATCCCCTGCACGGGCTAGCCACGCCTGCGTGTTGCAGTGGGGCGGGTTTTGCTTTTGCCATGCCTAAATTTTAGATTCTGGGCGCAACAAAGGGTCGAACGATGTTCAAAACTATTACTCAACGGCTGCTCAATGCACTAAGCCGTAACTTACCACGCCGTCTGGTTCGCCGTGATCCCCTGCTGGGTGATGCATTGCAACAAAATGTGCACGGCGGCAAAACGCAGGAAATCCCTGCTAGCATGGCCAACCACAGCCTGAAGTGCGCCCGGGCGACGGAAGATCAGCTCTATCTGCAATTTGGCAGTCATCCTGAAGGGCTGACCGGCCCCGAGGTCGAGGCTATCCGCGAGCGCGTGGGCTTCAACCAGACTGACGACCAGCAGCCCGCACCTTGGTGGCAGCACCTATGGCACTGCTATCGCAACCCGTTCAACCTGCTGCTCACCGTGCTGGGGCTGGTGTCATATGCCACTGACGACCTGACGGCGGCCTTGGTGATTGGCGCGATGGTGCTGATCTCCACCTTGATGCACTTCATTCAGGAAGCGCGCTCGAACCGCGCGGCGGACGCGCTGAAAGCCATGGTCAGCAACACCGCCACCGTGCTGCGTAGCGATGCTGAAACTGGCCGCAGTGAAACCTGCGAAGTGCCTATCAGCCAGCTGGTGCCGGGCGACCTGATTAAGCTTTCCGCCGGAGACATGATCCCCGCCGACCTGCGCATTCTGTCGGCCAAAGACCTGTTTATCAGCCAAGCCGCGCTGACCGGGGAGTCCCTGCCGGTCGAGAAGCAGGCCAACAGCCGCATGCCCGCCAATACCGACCCGTTGGAGCAAGACACCCTGTGCTTCATGGGTACTAACGTGGTCAGCGGCACGGCAATGGCCATTGTGATTGCCACCGGCGGCGAAACGTGGTTTGGCCAACTGGCCGAGCGCGTAACGCAAGAAGAGACCCAGCCGAACGCCTTCCAGGCTGGGATCAGCAAAGTCAGCTGGCTGCTGATTCGCTTCATGATGGTGATGACCCCTATCGTGCTGGTGATCAACGGCTACACCAAGGGCGACTGGTGGGAAGCGGCGCTGTTTGCGCTCTCCGTCGCGGTAGGCCTTACCCCAGAAATGCTGCCGATGATTGTCACGTCTACGCTGGCGAAAGGCGCGGTTAAGCTTTCAAAACAGAAGGTTATCGTTAAACGTCTGGACGCCATTCAGAACTTCGGCGCGATGGACATTCTGTGTACCGACAAAACCGGCACCCTGACGCAGGATAAAATCGTCCTCGAGCGTCACACCGACGTGCTCGGCGTCACCAGTGATGAAGTGCTGCACTTGGCGTGGCTCAACAGCCACTATCAGACCGGCCTGAAAAACCTGCTCGACGTGGCGGTGCTGGATCGCGGTGATATCGCTAATGCGCTCAACTCATTGAAAGTCGATGAGATCCCCTTTGATTTCGACCGCCGCCGTATGTCAGTGGTGGTGTCTGACCATGCCGACAGCCATCGCCTGATTTGCAAAGGCGCGCTGGAGGAGATGCTGTCGATTTGCACCTTAGTGCAGCTCAACGGTGAGATTGTGCCGCTGACCGATGTGCTGCTGGCGCGCATTCGCCGCATTACCGATGACCTCAACCAGCAGGGGCTACGCGTGGTCGCCGTGGCGCACAAAGTGATGCCATCGCGCACCCAGGGTTACGGCATTAATGATGAATCCAGCCTGATTCTGGCCGGTTACATTGCCTTCCTTGACCCACCAAAAGAGAGCACCGCGCCTGCGCTGAAAGCCTTAAAAAACAAAGGCGTGACGGTGAAAATTCTTACCGGCGACAACCCGCTGGTGGCACGTAAAGTCTGTAAAGACGTCGGGCTGAAAGTGGATGAGATCCTGATTGGCAGCGATATCGAAAGCATGGATGACGCCCAGCTGCTGGCGGCGGCGGAGAGCACCACGGTGTTCGCCAAACTGACCCCGATGCACAAAGAACGCATCGTGCGCGTGCTGCGCGACAAAGGCCACGTGGTGGGCTTTATGGGTGACGGCATCAATGATGCTCCGGCGCTGCGCGCGGCGGATATCGGTATTTCAGTAGACTCGGCGGTGGATATCGCCAAAGAAGCGGCTGACATCATCTTGCTGGAAAAGAGCCTGATGGTGCTCGAGCAGGGCGTGACCGAAGGGCGTAGGACCTTCGCCAACATGCTGAAATATATCAAGATGACCGCCAGCTCCAACTTCGGTAACGTCTTCAGCGTACTGGTCGCCAGCGCCTTTCTGCCGTTCTTGCCAATGTTGCCGTTGCACCTGTTAATTCAGAACCTGATTTATGATGTGTCTCAGGTGGCTATCCCGTTTGATAACGTGGACGAAGAGCAGCTCGCCAAGCCGCAGAACTGGAACGCCGGAGATATCGGCCGCTTTATGGTTTTCTTCGGGCCGATCAGTTCAGTGTTCGACATTCTAACCTTCAGCCTGATGTGGTGGGTGTTCAAGGCCAACACACCGGAAATGCAGACCCTGTTCCAGTCCGGCTGGTTTATCGAAGGCTTGCTGTCGCAGACGCTGATTGTGCATATGATCCGCACCCGCAAAGTGCCGTTTATCCAGAGCCGCGCCTCGTGGCCGCTGTGCGTGATGACCCTGTTGGTGATTGTTACCGGCATCGGCCTTATCTACACGCCAGCCGCCGGATTCCTGCAATTGCAGGCCCTGCCGCTGAGCTACTTCCCGTGGCTGATCCTGATTCTGGCGGGTTACATGGTGCTGACTCAGACAGTGAAAGGCTGGTTCGTTCGCCGCTACGGCTGGCAGTAACGGTGAGTTGTTAACATTAAGGCGGTGATTGTTAACTCAATCACCGCCTTTTTATTACACAAAGGCTATAGTTAATCCTTTACGATTCAGCAGGCTATGTCAGTCTGCTTTACCTCTAAGGGATCTTGCCAATGCCATTGCCATTCCGTCGTTCCTTATTTGCCTCGTCGTTACTCCTTGCTGTCAGCTCCTCGTCCTTGGCCGCTCCCGCCGGGAATTTGCCCCTTATGCCATGGCCGCAGCAGGTTGAAGTGGCCCCGCAGGCGGGGAAATGGGTGGTGGACAACAGTCTGTCGGTGGCGGTGAGTGGAGACAATCTCGGCGCGATCCCCCAGCGTTGGCGTGAACGCATTGAACAGCAGACAGGCTGGACGCTCCAGCCGCAGCCGACTCACGGCAAGCAGAGCAAAATTCAGGTAGTGATCAAACATAAAGTAGACGCCCTGCCGAAGCCCGACAGCGACGAAAGCTATGACCTTGACGTCACGCCGCAGGGCGCGACCATTACCGCCAACAGCCGATTTGGCGCGCTGCACGGCATGGAAACCCTGCTGCAATTGCTGCAAAACGACGGCGAAAACACTTTCCTGCCATTGGTGAAAATTCACGATAACCCGCGCTTTGCGTGGCGCGGCGTGCTGCTGGACTCCGCGCGGCACTTCCTGCCGATAAGCACCATTAAGCGCCAGCTCGACGGGATGGCCGCCGCCAAGCTGAACGTTTTGCACTGGCATCTGACTGACGATCAGGGTTGGCGCTTCGCCTCAGAGCACTATCCGAAGTTGCAACAGTTAGCCAGTGACGGCGAGTTTTACACCGTGGCCGAAATGAAAGAGGTGGTGGCCTACGCCACTTCGCTGGGCATCCGCGTGGTGCCGGAAATCGATATGCCGGGCCACGCCTCGGCAATTGCCGTCGCCTATCCTGAGCTGATTAGCGCCCCCGGCCCTTACCAGATGCAACGCGAGTGGGGCGTGCATGAGCCGACGCTCGACCCGTCTAACGAGCAGGTCTACCAGTTTGCCGACACCATCGTCGGCGAGCTGACCGCCATCTTCCCCGACCCTTATTTGCATATTGGCGGAGATGAAGTGAAAGACATCCAGTGGGTGAATTCTCCGGCGATTCAGGCTTACATGAAGAAGCATAATATTGCCGACAGCCACGCACTTCAGGCCGCGTTCAACAAGCGTTTGCAGGAGATTTTGCATCAGCATCATCGCCAGATGGTGGGCTGGGATGAGATTTTCCACCCCGACTTGCCGCACGACATTGTGATCCAGTCATGGCAGGGGCCGGACTCGCTGGGGGCCAGCGCGCAGCAGGGGTATCAGGGGATCCTTTCCACCGGCTTCTACCTCGACCAGCCGCAAAGCTCGGCCTACCACTATCGCAATGAAATCCTGCCGCAGCCGCTTGGCGTGGAGCAAAACGTCGCCGAGGGTGAAAAAGCCCAGAGCTGGGCATTCTCCATGCCGCGCCTGAAAGGCAGCGCGGTAGACGGCAGCTTTACGCTGATTGAAGGCAAGCAGGGTTGGCGCGGATTCATTGATTTCAAAGGCAAAACCCGCCGTGCGGTGCGCGATATCGTTTGGCAGAATGACGGCAAAGTCAGCTTCGCGGTAGACACGTGGATGGGCGACACCCGCCCGGCGCTCACCCTGAAAGACGGCAAATTCGACGGCTATTTCCTGATTGGCAACGCGCGCTATCCGGCCACCGGCAGCCAGCTTGGCGAAACGCCGCAGGGCACGCCGCCAGTGGTGCCAGACGCCAAAGCAATGAAAAACATTCTCGGCGGAGAAGCCGCGCTGTGGCAGGAAAATATCACCTCGCAGATTCTCGATCTGAAGCTGTGGCCGCGCGGCTTTGTGGTTGCCGAACGCCTGTGGTCCGCCGAGGATGTGAAAGATGTCAACAACATGTATCAGCGTTTGGCGAAAGTGGATGCCTGGTCGGCGGTGTCGGTCGGGCTACAGCAGCATGCCGAAACCACCCGCCTGATGACCCGTCTGGCCAATAGCAGCGACATCACGCCGCTGCTGACCCTCTCCTCGGCCCTCGAGCCAGCGCAGTATTACACTCGCCAGCACCTGAAATTTAAGGCTGGAAACTACACCCAGTTTGAGCCACTGAATCGCCTGGTGGACGCGCTCCCTGCGGAGAGCAACGCGGTGCGCGAGCTGGATAATCAGGTCAAGGCCTTGCTGGCTGACGGCAAAGACGCACAGGCCGCCGCCGCCATTCGCAATCAACTGACGCTGTGGCAGGCCAATACCGCGCAGGTTCAGCCTATTCTGGCGCAAAACTACGTGCTGAAGCCGGTACAGCCGGTGGCGGAGCAGCTTGGCAAGCTGTCCGAGCTGGGGCTGCAATGGCTGGATAAAATCCAGAAAGGCCAGAGCATCACGGCAGAAGAGCGCCAGCAGGCGCAGGCCCAGTTGGACGGCGCGGCGCAGATTCAGGATGAGTTGGTGATCGCGGCGGTCTATCCGCTGGAAAGACTGCTGCAAGGCGTGAAGTAAGGGAAAATGCGGCTGGGAGTCCATGATTGCGACAGATTTATAAACCCCGTTGCAACGGAAATAATGATCGGAGGAATGAAAAAAGCCGGAGGGGAAATCTCCGGCTTGGATTTTAGTAGTGATAGCGACAGGCTGCGATCATGATCGCATCTTCGGTCACTGCATAGACTAAACGATGTTCTTCAGTAATGCGCCGAGACCAGAAACCTGTCAGGTTGTACTTTAAGGGTTCAGGTTTACCTTTTCCTGCAAAGGGTTCTCGTTGTATGTCCTTAATGAGTTCGTTAATCCGTTTAACTATTTTTTTATCCGTTTGCTGCCAGTAGAGATAGTCGTCCCAAGACTGGCTGGAAAAGGTAAGTTTCAATCAAGTAGCTCCCTCTCAACGCCTTTGCCTGCCCTCAGTTCATCAATAGAATCCATGAGATGTCTGATGTTGGCTGGTGAGCGTAGCAGGTGAGCTGTTTCTTCTAAGGACTCGTATTCTTCCAACGACATCAGTACGCAAGGCGTCCCGTTTTGGCGAGTGATAAGGATCGGGGCGCGATCCTCTGCCGCCTGCACCATGGTCGTTGAGAGATTCTGACGAGCTTCGCTATAACTAACCGTTCTCATCGTGAATATCCTATATCGGTATGTACGGCATTCATTGTACGTCAATTTGTACAATTGGACAAATTGACGTACAAGTGCTTCTAAGAATTGCCGATTACACCTTCTGGCATGCCGCCGCAGTAAAGATAACGTCGGTGGAGGAGTTCAGCGCGGTTTCTGCCGAGTCCTGAATGATGCCGATGATAAAGCCGACGGCGACTACCTGCATGGCGATGTCATTGGGAATGCCAAACAGGCTACAGGCCATGGGGATCAGCAGCAGCGAGCCGCCTGCCACGCCGGAGGCACCGCAGGCGCAGACCGCCGCCATCACGCTGAGCAGCAGCGCGGTGAGGATATCCACTTCAATACCCAGCGTGGTGACCGCCGCCAGCGTCAGCACAGTGATAGTGATTGCCGCACCGGCCATGTTGATGGTTGCGCCAAGAGGAATAGAGACGGAGTAGGTGTCTTCATCCAACCCCATTTTGCGGCACAGGTTCATGTTCACCGGAATGTTGGCGGCCGAACTGCGGGTGAAGAAGGCGGTGACGCCGCTCTCGCGCAGGCAGGCGAAGACCAGTGGATAAGGATTGCGGCGGGTTTTTACGAATACAATCAGCGGGTTGAAGACCAGAGCGACCAGCAGCATACAGCCCACCAACACCACCAGCAGGTGCGCATAGTCATACAGCGCGCCAAAGCCGCTGGTAGCGAGGGTTTCTGCCACCAAGCCAAAGATACCCAGCGGCGCAAAGCGAATCACCACGCGAACGATTTTCGTCACGGCTTCAGACACATCGCTAATCATCGCCTTACTGGTGTCAGCCGCGTGGCGCATAGCCAGCCCCAGACCAATGGCCCAAGCAAGAATGCCGATATAGTTGGCATCAATCAGTGCGCGGAACGGGTTCGACACGATGCTCATGATCAGCCCTTTCAGCACGTCGACAATGCCGCCCGGCGGGGTGATGGCGACATCGGCGATTTTCAGATCCAGTGTAGAAGGGAACATAAAACTGACCACCACGGCGATCAGCGCCGCCGAGAAAGTCCCGAAAAGGTAGAGAAACAGGATAGGGCCAAGCACGGTTTTACGGCCCAGCGGATGGTTCATGATTGAGGCGGTAACCAGTACTAAGACCAGCAGCGGCGCGACGGCTTTTAATGCGCCGACGAACAAACTGCCGAGCAGCCCGACGGAGGTTGCAGCTGCCGGGGCAAGCCACGCCAGAGCAATACCAGCCAGCAGGCCGAAGAGGATTTGTTTAACCAAACTTGCGTGCAGGATACGTTGAAACAGCGATGGTGTTGATTGTTTTTGCATGTTGTTTTCCTTGTAGTGTTGCACCTTTCCCAATCCTGAGAGGTGGCCTAGCAGAATCTAGCTTAAAAAATAACGGGCACTTCGTGGTGCCCGTTTTGGCTTCTCATATTGCGAGCTATGCCCGCTTATTTTTCTAATTTTGCGCGGTCAGTTCGATGATTGACCCAAGTATTGATCAGCAGCGTCGTTACCAAAATGATCGCGATCACGCCAAGCGATACGCCGACCGGAATATGGAACACATCGAGCAGCAGCATCTTGATACCGATGAAAATCAGAATCACCGCCAGACCGTATTTCAGCATCGAGAAACGTTCCGCCACGCCAGCCAGCAAGAAGTACATGGCGCGCAGGCCGAGGATGGCAAACAGGTTGGAGGTCAGCACAATGAACGGGTCAGTGGTCACGGCAAAGATAGCCGGAATACTGTCTACCGCGAAAATCACGTCGCTGAGTTCCACCATAATCAACACCAGCAGCAGCGGCGTGGCGAACAGCAGGCCGTTGCGACGCACGAAGAACTTCTCGCCGTGCAGCTCATCGGTCATGCGCATTTTACTGCGCAGCCAGCGAATCATCGGCTTCTCGCCAATCTCGCCATCATCCTCTTTCGCCAGCGCCATCTTGATGCCGGTAAACAGCAGGAATGCGCCGAAGACGTAGAGGATCCAGCTGAACTGCCCGACTAACCAGCTACCCGCGAAAATCATCCCGGTACGCAGCACTATCGCGCCCAGCACGCCGTAGACCAGCACGCGGCGCTGAAGGTTTGCTGGAACAGAGAAATAGCTGAACAGGATCAGCCAGACGAAGACGTTATCCACCGCCAGCGCTTTTTCCAGCAGATAGCCGGTAAGGAACATCAGCGCCTGTTTGTCCGCCACTTCGCGGCCAAACTCGCCGTTCAGGTACCACCAGAAGCCGTAGTTAAACAGCAGCGACAGGCCAATCCACACCAGCGACCACATCGCGGCACTTTTCATGGTCATCACCTGCGCGCCTTTGCGTCCCTGTAAGAACAGATCCACGGCGAGCATGATAACCACGACGACGGCAAAACTGCCCCAGAGCATCGGGTTGCCTACGGAATTCATCATTCTGTTATCCTCGAAAAAACATCAAAAAAAAACGGCCACGTCAGAAGACGTTAGCCGCTCTTATTGAGCTATAAGCAAACCTCGCCTGACGGCAAGGTCTCACTTACAACCCACTATGCTTTATCCTTCGAGCTGCAGGGGTACCTGCTACTCAAATGCTTCACATAGATGCTATTCACTCGATGAATATTTTGAATGAAATAAATAGCTGGATTGCCCGGAAACCGGGTGGCTGAGACGTGCGCTGCGACAGCGCGGGTCCAGACACCGTAATGACGATTATCCGACGAAGAAGTTACTCCCCTTTGCTTGGCAGAAAGTAATCCAACCCGTGTCTAAAGTCAAACATTCTGACACATTATGAAATATTCAGCCTGCCAACGCATTACGCTTGCCGAGCGCCGCAACAAACGACAGCAACAGCCCCTGAGCCAGCGGCGTATCACTGAGTTGCTGCAATTTCTCAGCATAGTTGACGTTATCCTCAAACGCCTGCGCGTCCAGCCATTCCAGATAGGTTTTCATCACAGAACCCGAGAATTCAGGATGGAACTGCGTGCTGATGGCGTTCGGGCCGTAACGCAGGATCTGGTGTGGGTCGACGGAGGAGCGCGCCAGCACCGTGGCGCAGGCGGGTGGGGTGATCACGGCTTGCAGATGTATAAGGTTTGCCGCGAAGCGAGCGGGCAGGTGCGACAACAGCGGGTCGAGATGGCCGCTCGGCGTGAGTTCGATGTCCAAAGTACCGACTTCAATACCTTGCGCCAGATAATCCACTTCGCCGCCCAATGCATAGGCCATCAGCTGATGCCCGTAGCAAGCGCCAAACAGCGGCAGCTCTCGCAGCATCGCCAGACGCACCCAGTCGGCGGCGGCTTCGCTCCAGTCCAGATGCTCAGTCACCATGCTGCGCGAGCCGGTGATGATGGCGCCGCAGTAGTTTTCCGGCGGCAGAGGGCGTTCGCCTGCCTGCAGATCGACAATTTGCAGCTGCTGGGGATTGATGTCCCCCTGACGCAGGAACATCTGCGGGAAATTGCCGTGGACGTCCTGAATCGGCCCTGGTGCGTGGCCGGTTTGTAAAATCAGCAATGGCTTCAGATTGGCTGCGCTCATCTCAACTCCCACTCACATGTCGTCTATTTATCTGCTGGGTTGTCTGCTGGAAAGACCACGCCGGTCTGGCGGCGGATTTCGGTGAGCAGCTTGGCGGTAATACGTGAAACTTCCAGCCCCGGATGGCCTACGAACTGGTTATCGACCAGCAGCGCAAAAGTTTCAGCCTCATACAGCATGGTGTTGATGTGCTGTGGTTGGGTGAGATCTAACTTTTGGCTGCCGCGAGGCGTCAGGCTAAGTGTCTGGCATTCGGAGATTTTCTCCATCTGCAAGGTGCCTTCTTCTCCTTGGATCTCACTGGCAAGATGGGAGTCAGCGATTTTCGAATGGTTAATCACCACCTCGAAATCATCGGCATATTGCAGCACCACGGTGCCCTGACCATCGACGCCGCTTTCCAGCAGAGTGGCAGAGGCTTGAACTGAAAGGGGTTCGCCAAACAGGGAAACCGTGCTCGCCAGACAGTAATAGCCAATGTCCATAATCGACCCATTGGAGAAGGCCGGATTGAAGGTGTTTGGGTTCTCGCCCGCCAGATAACGCGGGTAGCGCGACGAATATTGGCAGTAGTTGAAAATAGCTTTGCGCAGCTTACCAATGCGATTTAGCGCGCCTTTCATATGCAGGAAATTCGGCAGATAGGCGGTTTTAAAGGCTTCGAACAGCACCACGTTGTTTTCGGTGGCGCAGGCAATCATCTCTTCGGCCTGTTGCAGATTCGACGACAGTGGCTTTTCGCAAATGACGTGCTTTTTATGGCGCAGGAACAGCAAGGATTGCTGGCAGTGCATGGAGTTCGGGCTGGCGATATACACCGCGTCGATTTCGTCCGAGGCGGCGAGGGCGTCGAGCGAGTCGAAATAGTGCTCCACCGGGTAATCGTGACCGAAGGCCTTGGCACCCTCAAGCGTGCGGGAATAGATCGCGGTGAGCTTCATTTTGCCACTCTCATGAGCGGCATCGATGAAGCGCTGGGTGATCCAGTTAGTTCCAATTACTGCAAAACGAATCATGGTTGCTCCAATCCCCTTCATCCTTCGAACTGCCTCGGCGTTATTTGCCTTGATGCAATCCGAATGATTTTGGGTAGGTATGGTGTATTTTGAGAAACACGCACCATCAGTATCACTGATAAAGTTTCCCGAATAACTCCAGATGCGTCAGGTACATGCGTGTGTCGAATTCTAGCTGATGGTAGTCGGGCGCCATATGACAGCAAAGGCTATAAAATGCCTTATTGTGATCTTTCTCTTTAAGGTGCGCTAACTCGTGCACCACGATCATTCTCAAAAAGGCTTCCGGCGCGGTTTTGAATACCGTCGCCACGCGGATCTCAGCCTTGGCCTTCAACTTTCCGCCCTGAATCCGCGAAATGGCCGTGTGCAGGCCGAGCGCGTGCTTCATGACGTGAATTTTATTGTCATAGGCGACTTTGCTCAGCGGCGACGAGCTGCGCAAATATTGATTCTTGAGGTCCAGCGTAAACTGATACAGCGACTTGTCGGTGGTGAGTTCGTGCGGTTGCGGATAGCGCGACAGCAAAACTTGCCCCAGACGCTGCTGGTCAATCAATTGGCGTACCTGAGCCTGTAGCGACTCGGGATAACCTTGTAGATAGGTCAATTCAGGCATAACTGTTTGCTTTAGCTCTCATTGATCCAAAAAGAGTGCCGCAAAGGCGGCAGATAAAGCCTTTTTAACTGAAAAAACATTTTACTGATAGCCCAATTTAAGGGATAAACAGCGCAAATTGAATAATGAGGAGGGCCAATGAGCCAATTCGAACTCGAACAAGGTGATCAACTGCTGCAACTGGAACTGGAACGTTACCCGCAAGATGAGGCGGCGACGCAGTTGCAGGCATGGGAAGCTGCGGACGAATATCTGCTGCAAACCCTGACCACCGACGCGCTCAATGGCCGTCCTGTCCTGATCTTTAACGACGCTTTCGGCACGCTGGCTTGCGCGCTGCAACAGTTCGAACCGACCAGCATCAGCGACTCCTTCATGAGTCAGCTGGCAACGCGCCATAACCTGCGTTTGAACCATTTCGACGAAAGCCGCGTCGCCCAGCAAAGCAGTCTGGTCCCACTGCCTATTAATCCGGGCCTGGTGGTTATCAAGATACCAAAAACTTTGGCTCTGCTGGAGCAACAGCTGATTGCCCTGCGCGAAGTGGTGACGCCGGACACGCAGATTATCGCCGGTGCCAAGGCGCGTGACATCCACACCTCCACGCTACAGCTGTTCGAGAAGATTCTTGGTCAGACTAAAACCACGCTGGCGTGGAAGAAGGCTCGCCTGATTCACTGCCAGCCGACTTTGCCTGCGCAAGCCGCCGAGCCTGTTACCACCGAATGGGCGCTGGATGACAGCGAATTTCGCATCACCAACCATGCCAACGTGTTCTCGCGCACCGGGCTGGATATTGGCGCGCGCTTCTTCATGCAACATTTGCCGGAAGGCATTGAAGGGCGGATTGCTGATTTAGGCTGTGGCAATGGCGTGATCGGCATGACCGCGCTGGCGCTGAATCCAGATGCAGAGATGCTGTTTGTCGATGAGTCATACATGGCGGTGGAGTCGAGCAAGCTGAATGTCGAAAATAACCTGCCGGAAGATATCAGCCGCTGTCAGTTTGAAGTGAATAACATGCTGGCCGGCGTTGAGCGCGAAAGCCTGCACGCCGTGCTGTGCAACCCGCCATTCCACCAGGGCACGGTGATCAGCGATGACACCGCGTGGCGCATGTTCTGCGACGCCAAGCGCTGCCTGCAAACCGGCGGCGAGCTGCGCATCGTCGGTAACCGTCATCTGGACTACTACCAGAAGCTGCGCCGCCTGTTCGGCAACTGCACCACCATCGCCACCAATCAGAAATTCGTTATTCTGCGCGCGGTGAAGTCGGCGGCTAGAGGGTAAGTTTTTAATTTTTAGAATGCCTTCTTGGTGAATTTCAGGATGAAAGCACTGAGAAGGTATTTCAGGAGAACGTTGTGGGAATTGATGTTTCTGCAAACAAGGATGTCACCTTTAATGCCACTCATGAGCACCGTGTCATCACGGCCATCCATTTTAATCCCAAAAAATCCAAAGTGGGGAAGAACCCGCGACTGGATATCTTCAGTATCTATACCCGTACTAAGCAAGGCGATGACCGCCGCGATGGTAACCCTTTGATTTACGGTTTGAAGAATATGCATGGTTTTACATTGAGCTATGCCAGCCTGCTTGAATTCAAACCAACGTTTTCAGCAATTGTTGATAAAACCCTCAACGGTTGGTCCTATCCCTATGTTCTCTCGATGCCGTCCTCTTCAAGGGTGGCTGAGCAGTTTGCGCGGCGTATAGCGCGAAAACTTGGCGCAGTTCTAATCAATAGTGCTTTCTCCAAAAGAACCGCCTCTGAGATCTTGGCGGACTACCATTCTCGCCATGTTGTTCCTAAAAGCAGACATAAGTCTGATGTGAATCGAGTATTAGCTGAACTGGCGAAAGTACCACCCAATACTCTGTTTTCAATGAAGAAAGTCGAAAACAATATCCGCGAATATTTCCGTCCGCTTAAGCTAAATCCGCATTTCGATTTTGCGCCCTTAGTGGGAGGAACGGTCATTTTAAGCGATGATTTACTTTCGACAGGAACAACGCTTTTGAATGCGCGAGATGCACTGCTTGAGGTCAAGGTGGCTTGTAACCAAGGGGTCTGTTTGTTGAGTGATTTATGAACGATGGTTTGCAATTAAGCCATGGCTGCCGTAGACTTCTTTCAGAGCCAACATACGCCCTTGGCTCTTTAAATATGAAGCAACTCGCGAGGGTTGTGGGTTCGCGCAGGCACTTTAGTGTTGGTCCAGTCGGTAAGCGACAAAATTAACACTTGATGAATGGCAGCGACATTCTCCAACTGGCAATGTTGTAAAAATGCATACTGGTGTCTGAAAACAGACTTTCAGTAGATTAAAAAGCCGCCGCAAGCGGCTTTTTTTTCGCCCTTAAATCGCCATCGCCAGTCTCGTTCCTTGATCTATCGCCCGTCGGGCGTCCAGCTCTACGGCCATTTCGGCGCCGCCAATCAAATGTACGACTTTCCCGGCTGCTAAAAGGGGAACCTGCAAGTCACGCTGCGGCTCCTGACCCGCGCAAATAATGATGTTATCCACCGCCAGACACTCCTCCGCGCCGTCGCGCACGATGTGCAGACCTTGGTCATCAATGCATTGATAGGTCACGCCGCTCCACATCTTCACGCCGCGTTGCAGCAGGCTGGCGCGGTGGATCCAGCCGGTGGTTTTGCCCAAGTTCGCTCCCACTTTGCTGGTTTTGCGTTGCAGCAGCACGATTTGCCGCGCCGCCGGTTCGGCTTGCGGGCCGTCGGCGCTCAATCCGCCGCGTTGGGTGAGGCTTTGATCGATGCCCCATTCGTGGCTGAAAGCGCGGCTGTCGAGACTGGCCGAAGGGCCGTTTTGCACCAGATATTCGGCGGTATCAAAACCAATGCCGCCGGAGCCGATGATGGCGACGCGTCGGCCAACCGGCTTTTTATCTCTGAGCACGTCGAGATAGGTCAGCACGCTCGGGTGGTCTATCCCCGGGATTTCGGGCAGACGGGGAAGTATGCCGCACGCCAAAACGATTTCATCGAAGCCATTGAGCTGGCTGGCATCCACTTTTTCCCCCAGACGCAGCGTCACCTGCAAAATAGCTAACTGGCGCGAGTAGTAGCGCAGCGTCTGGTAAAACTCCTCCTTGCCGGGAATTTGCTTGGCGATATTAAACTGCCCACCAATCTCACTGTTGGCGTCGAACAGGGTGACCTGATGCCCGCGACTGGCGGCCGTGATAGCGAAGGAAAGCCCCGCCGGGCCAGCGCCAACCACCGCCAGACGTTTGGCGTGCTGGGCCGGGATCAGCGGCATTTCGGTTTCGCGGCAGGCGCGCGGATTCACCAGACAGGAGGTGAGTTCGCCGACAAAAATCTGGTCCAGGCAGGCCTGATTGCAGCCAATACAGGTGTTTATCTCATCTGCGCGGCCCTGCGCGGCTTTCTGCACAAAGGCCGGGTCGGCGAGGAAGGGGCGCGCCATGGAGACCATATCCGCGCAGCCGTTAGCCAATAGATCTTCGGCCACCTGCGGATCGTTAATGCGGTTGGTGGTGATCAGCGGAATGTTCACCTTGCCCATTAACTTGCGCGTCACCCAGCTAAACCCGGCGCGCGGCACCATGGTGGCGATGGTCGGCACCCGCGCCTCGTGCCAGCCAATGCCGGTGTTGATGATGCTGGCACCGGCCTGCTCAATGCCTTTGGCGAGGGCTTCTATCTCCTCCCAGTTCGAGCCTTCTTCCACTAAATCCAGCATCGACAGGCGATAGATAATAATGAAGTGTGGGCCACAGGCCTGGCGCACGGCGCGCACTATTTCCAGGGCGAATCGCATGCGGTTTTGCGCATTGCCGCCCCACTGGTCGCTGCGCTGGTTGGTGCGCGCGGCCAAAAACTGGTTAATCAAATAACCCTCTGAACCCATGATTTCCACGCCGTCATAGTCGGCCTGCTGCGCCAGCGCAGCGCACTGGGCGAAGTCGGCAATCGTCTCTTCAATCTGTTCGTGAGTCAGCGCCAGCGGGGAGAAACGGTTGATTGGCGCCTGCAACGCCGATGGTGCCACGGGGTTAGGCTGATAGCTGTAACGCCCGGCGTGGAGGATCTGCAAGGCGATTTTCCCGCCAGCCTGATGAACTGCCTCCGTTACCACTTGGTGATGGGCGATTTGCTGCTGCTGGTTGAGCACCGAGCCACCGCGATAGACCACGCCCTGCACGTTGGGGGCGATGCCGCCGGTGACAATCAGGCCCACGCCCGCGGCGGCGCGCTCGGCATAGAAAGCCGCCATGCGCTGCGGCCCCTCTTTCAACTCTTCCAGCCCGGTATGCATTGACCCCATCAGCACGCGGTTTTTCAGCTGGGTAAAGCCTAAATCCAGCGGGGCTAACAGGTGAGGATAAAACGGCGCGTTGTGTTCGGTCATAAGTCAGACCCTTAAGTGGTCGGATGAGATAAGAGTCAATTTAGCCGCAGAACGCCAGATTGGAAAGGAGAGTGGTGCCGAATGTGATGCACTTCATAAAGATCATCCGATGTCGGAAAAACAACAAATAATGTCCATCGACGCTTATGCATTGAGATTAATTTATTAGCAGGCTTTGTCTTATGAAGAGTATTAAAAAGCATTTATTCCCTGTGCCAATAATTTCCCAACGAAATAAAAATAAGACCGTGGTTACCCCTATTTAATTTCTACCGGTTTATATAAAAGACATTATTTAAGAGTAATAAGATTATTTTTATAGTCGCGCTTCGAATCGATTCAGTTCAGGTGGTGGCTGGTCTAGGCTGGTGCTGCTTCACCCAACCTACCATTCCAACCTGGATATAAACTATGAATCTTATTGACCATACGGCATGCCGTCCATTCACCGAAGCTGGGCATTTATCACAAATAGCGGCCTATTATGAAGAGGGTCGAAATGTGATGTGGATGATGCTAAAAGCCTTCCCGCGCCCATGTTTTAATCAGCCTTTAATTGAAGACATTATGAAACTGACCTATGCGGCGAAAGCCTCGGGTCTGCGTTTTGATTTTTGGGTAACCGGATCGCTGGTGCCTAATATGTATAATGTAGGAGGAGATTTAAGCTTTTTTGTTGAGTCCATTCTCAATAATAAGCGTGAGGCACTGCGCGCCTATGCGCGAGCCTGCATTGACTGCGTACACGCCGCTGCGCGCGGCTTTGACGTAGGCGCCATCAGCCTGTCGATGATTGAGGGATCGGCGCTGGGTGGCGGTTTTGAGGCCGCGCTGGCGCACCACTATGTCTTAGCGCAAAACACCGCCCGGATGGGATTCCCAGAAATTGCCTTTAATCTGTTCCCCGGCATGGGCGGTTATTCGCTGGTTTCACGCAAAGCGGGAATGCGTCTGGCGGAGGAGCTGATCTCAACCGGCGAGTCGCACTCTGCGGAATGGTTTGAAAGCCGGGGGCTGGTGGATGTGGTGTTCCAGCCCGGCGAAGGCTTTCTCGCAACCCGTACTTTTATCGATACGATGCGACCAAAGTTAAACGGCATTCGGGCCATGCTGCGGGCGCGCCAGAGAGTGCTAAAGCTTTCGCGCTCCGAGTTGATGGATATCACGGAAGATTGGGTAGATTCAGCGTTTACGCTGGAGGAGAAAGATGTGGCGTACATGGAGCGTCTGGTGATGTTGCAAAACCGCCATACGGCTTCTCTGCGTAAATCCGGCTAGTCTGCTCATGATTGTCGTTAGCGCCGCCAGACGCTGTGACTGACGACTAGCGCGTAACGTTGTTCAAACTACCGGGTGAAGCAATTGCTTTCTGCACAAGCCAGTGCTCGAGCTCATCGGCGGGCATTGGTTTGGCAAACAGATAGCCCTGTTTGCTATCTACGCCAATTTCATCAATCAGCCGCTCTTCTTCATGGGTTTCAACCCCTTCGGCAACCACGGTCAATTGCAGGGTTCTTGCTACGGCAACGATAGCCCGGACCAGCGCCTGCGACACTGAATTATGATTAATACCGCGCACAAAGCTTTGATCCAGCTTGATGCAGTCCAGCGGGATCCGCGCCAGCTGCGACAGGGAAGAGTAGCCGGTGCCGAAATCGTCCAGATGCACTTCCGCGCCCAACTTATGCAGTTGATTGATCATGGTGACGGCCGCTTTTTCATCTTCCACCAGACAACTTTCGGTCAGCTCAAAATCCAGCATGCATTGAGTCATTCCGGCGTTTTGCATCGCCTCGGTAAAATCCGACACCAGCGAACTGCTGTTTAATTGGCGGCCTGACAGATTCACCGCCACGCGCAAATTCAGCCCTTTCTTCTGCCACTCGGTTGCCTGTCGGGTAGCGGTTTCGATAACCCATTTGCCTAGCGGCGCAATCAGTCCGGACTCTTCGGCGTAGGAGATAAAGCTCTGTGGCTGAATCACGCCGCGCTCAGGCGAGTGCCAGCGCAGCAGGGCTTCGACACTCTTTACTTCGCCATTGTTGGAGATTTTCGGCTGATAATAGAGCTTCAGCTGTTGCTCCTCGAGGGCTTTTCTCAGATTGGTGTCGAGCCACATGTATTCGGAAACTTTTTTGTTCATCTCCGGTGAGAACACGCAGTGCGCGTTTTTGCCCGCCTCTTTCGCCACGTACATGGCCGTATCGGCGTTGCGGATCAGGCTTTCTGCATCTGTTCCGTGCTGCGGGCAGACCGCGATGCCGCTTGAACAGCCGGTATAAACTTCGATTAACCCGATGCGGAAAGGGGCTTTGAGGCGGCCGAGGATCTGTTGGCTGATGGCTTCCAGCTTTTCGACCGACGCTTGGGTACTAAGAATAATGAATTCGTCACCGCCCAGTCGCGCCAGGGTTTCGGTGTCTTCTAAACAGCCCTGAATGGCGTGAGCCACCTCTTTGAGCAGACGGTCGCCAAACATGTGTCCGTAGGCGTCATTCACTTTTTTGAAGTTATCTAAGTCGAGATAAATCAGGCCGATAAAGTTGTCACCGCGCAGTTCCAGCGCGCTTTTCAGCTGGTCTTGCAGGGCGTTGCGGTTGGCAAGGCCGGTGATGAGATCGGTATTGGCTAAGACCCGCAGCCGTTCCTGCGCCATGCGCTCATCGGTGATGTCAGAGCCGGAGCAGATGAGGAATTTCTGCTGTTTTCCGCTGCCGCTGTGGACAAATTTATTGCGGAATAAGAACAGCCGCTGGCCTTTTACCGTGTTAATCCAGCGTTCTACTTCGTATGACTGCTCTTTTTGAAAGAAGCCGGTGATGTTCTGGCGAGAGGCGATGCCTTCTTCCATCGACATAAACATGTCGTAGGCGCTGCGGCCAATCACGTCCTGCTCGCGTAGGCCGGTGTACTCTTCGCTCAGACGGTTGAAGCGATGCACTTTGCCGTCTTGATCGATAATCACGATCACCGAGTTGGCTTCGGACACTACCTGTTCGGCGAAGGTCAGCCCCACTTCAAGGTCGTGCGCCACGGACGCGGTATCTTCGAAATCAGAGGCGGTGCCCGCCCAAACGTTGCTGTCTACCTTACGGCCAACCAAATAGAGACAAATCGGCACGCCGAACAGCGCGACGTCAATGGTGAAGCAAGAGGTGATGCCCGTCAGTTCGCGAATGCGCGCGGCTTGCAGGCTGGTGAGGGAAACGGCGACGTTGGTCACGCCCTGTTCCGCTGAGAGTTCTAATGCGTTGCTATCTGAACTTAACCGCCAGTAGGGGCGCGGTGTACCAAAATGCAGGTATAAAATGGAGTCATCTTGAGCGTCTTTCATGAAAGTTTCTCCGTGTCACCAGCAACCTGATCTGACAATGTTAAGCAACGTGCAATTAAAAGCGCGGGCCCTGAGAACAGAGGCCCGCTCTTGATTTTAGATGATTTTTATTACCAGCGATGGCGCTCCACGCGGCGCGCCATCACCTTCTCTGCGGCAGTTATTTCAGCAGGAAGCTACTTTGCTTCACATCCTGCGAATCCAATCCAATGAATACATTGAATTTGCCCGGTTCAGAGGCCCATTTGAGCTTGTCATTGAAGAAACGTAAATCTTTTTCATTGATCGCAAATGTAACGACTTTTTCTTCACCCGGCGCCAGATTTATTTTCTCGAAGTTTTTGAGCTCTTTAACCGGGCGGCTGATAGAGGCCGTCAGGTCACGCAGATAGAGCTGTACCACGGTCGCGCCGCTGCGTTTGCCGGTGTTTTTCACCGTCACGCTGGCAGTCAGTGGCTGCGTGGCACTCATGGTGGTCGAAGACAATGAAATATCAGAGACGCTGAACTGGGTGTAGCTCAAACCATAACCAAACGGGAAGAGCGGGCCATTGGTGATGTCGAAGTAGCGCGAGGTGTATTTATCTTCTCTCTGCGGATTCCGTGGTCGGCCAGTATTCAACTCGCTGTTGTATAACGGGATTTGACCAACAGAGCGCGGGAAGGTCATTGGCAGTTTGCCCGACGGGTTGTAGTCGCCGAACAGCACGTCTGCAATGGCGTGTCCGCCTTCTGTGCCGCTGAACCAGGTTTCTAGCATGGCATCGGCAATGTCATTTTCCCACGTCAGGGTCAGTGGACGGCCATTCATCAGCACGATCACCAGCGGCTTGCCGGTGGCTTTCAGCGCTTTAAGCAGGTCGCGCTGGCTTTGCGGAACGTTCAACTCAGTGCGGCTGGACGCTTCGTGCGCCATGCCCTGAGCTTCCCCCACTACCGCAACCACGACGTCGGCTTTCTCGGCGGTTTTCACGGCTTCATCAATCATTTCCTGCGCTGGGCGCGGGTCGTTAACCACCTGTTTCTCATAGGAGTTCAGGAAGTTGACGATGTCTTGATCGTTGGTGATGTTGGCGCCACGGGCATACAGCAGGGTGGCTTTGTCGCCAATCGCGTCTTTCATACCTTGCAGTACGGTGACGGTCTGGTTGGCTTTACCGGCAGCGGACCAGCTTCCCATGACATCACGCTGGCTGTCGGCCAGAGTACCAATCAGGGCGATGGTGCCTTTCTTCTGCAACGGCAAGGTTTCGTTCTGGTTTTTTAGCAATACCAGTGAGGTACGCGCCACTTCACGCGCCTCTTTGCGATGCAAACGGCTTTCGGCGTTGGTATCAACCGGGTCACTCGATGCCGGGCCAAGGTGGCGGTACGGATCGATGAACAGGCCCATATCCCACTTAGCATTCAGTACGTTACGCACCGCACGGTCAATCTCTTTGACGCTAACAATTTTGTCGGCCACTAAGCCTTTCAGGTACTTGCCGTACATGTCATCGGCCATGTCCATATCGACACCGGACTTCAGCGCCATCGCGGCGGCCTGACGGTCATCTTCGGCCACGCCATGTTTGACCAAGCCGCCGATAGCGCCGTGATCGCTAACGGTTAAACCTTTGAATTTCCACTGGTCGCGCAGAACTTGCTGCAACAGCCACGGGTTGGAGGTCGCCGGAATGCCATTCACCGAGTTCAGCGCCACCATCACGCCGCCCGCGCCTGCATCAAGCGCGGCTTTATACGGCGGCATGTAGTCGTTGAACATGCGCGTCAGGCTCATGTCCACGGTGTTGTACTCGCGGCCGCCTTCTACTGCGCCGTACAGCGCGAAATGCTTCACGTTGGCCATTACGCTGTCAGGGGCGGACGGATCGTTATTCTGATAGGCGCTGACCATTTCGTGGGCCAGGCGCGATGTTAAGTAGGTGTCTTCGCCAAAGCCTTCAGAGACGCGGCCCCAGCGCGGATCGCGGGTGATATCGACCATCGGTGAGAAGGTCATGTTCAGGCCATCGGCCGCGGTTTCAATGGCAGAGATACGCGCGCTGGTGGCGACGGCTTGCATGTCCCAGCTGGCGGCAAGGCCAAGGCTGATCGGGAAGATGGTGCGCTGGCCGTGAACCACGTCATAGGCGTAGAACAGCGGGATTTTCAGGCGGCTGTGCTGCACCTGATCCTGAATGCGGCGAATGTCAGGTTTGGTCACGGTATTGAACATACCGCCAACTTTATCGGCGCGAACGTCAGCCATAATGGCTTCTTTCGGGTAGTCGGGACCAACGCTGACTAAGTTAAGCTGGCCGATTTTTTCGTCCAGCGTCATTTGAGTCATCAGATGAGAGACGAAGGCATCCCGCTCTTTTGTCTGATTTTGGGGAATGCTCGACGCTTGCTCAGCAAACGACGAGGTAGAACCTGCTATTAACACCAACGCGCCAATCAGGTGATGCGTATTCATCGAATATCCTTCAGACAAAAAACATGCGGCTTAGGTTAAAACTGCTCCTAGCCAGAACGCGAACAAGGTAATGATCATTATAAGAAAACTATAGCGTGAGAATCTAATACGTCGCCTCAATTATTAGCAATCAATAGTTTTCTGCAAAAACGACTTATTGACCGCGAGCCGTCACAGCTCGCAATTTACGCTGAATTAGGAATTGATGTGCAAATACTGATACGAGATAGCGCGCAATTTCCGTTATTTAGGAATTTGCGCACAGTAATAAGTAGGGCGAGAAGACGTTACAACAGCGGCATGTCAGTTGGCGTTTTGCTCATGACGTCGAAGAACACGTCTTTGGAGACTGACCAGAATTGCGCAACGGCTTCGGCATTGTAGCTAATACCCATCAGGCTCATGACAAAGAAACAGGTCACGGTCAGGCCAATCCCGCTACAGACGAAGGCCATGACATTATGGCTGGACTGGCGGCAACGAATATTTAATTGGCTGGTGCAAAACATCAGAAACGCGCTCAGTAATTCCCAACGCATCATCATGAAACCTGCAGTTAACGTACCCATCGAACCTATTCCTCAACTGAATTAAGCACCTGAAATGCACCAATCCAAAGGCAGTCCTCGGGGGGGCTGAATACCGGGGTGGAGCAAGGAGGCGTAGAAATGAAAATGTGATTTGCGTCACATTGTAGCGAGGGTTAATTCGATGCGCAAAAAAAAGTCGATATAGGATTTGATCTTCGTCATTGAGCCATAAAAAAACCGCCCTTAGCGGCGGTTTTCGAGTGAAAAGGGAATGCGTCGAGCGCCATCAGGCACCGTAACCCATCACTTGCAGCAGGTGTTGCGCATGCTGCACGGCGTCCTGACGGTGGGTCACCCCCAGCTTCTGATACAGATTGCGAATGTGAGTTTTAATGGTGGTAGAAGCCACGGTCAGCTCGCCGGCAATCTGGTCATTACTGTAGCCGGAGTAGATAAGGCCGAGCACTTGCCATTCGCGCTGGGTCAGCGGGCTGGTGCGAATCAGCTCCGGCACCTGAGGATGGGTCAGTAATTTACTGACAAAGCCTTCGTCGAAATGGGCGAACTTGTGGCGATGGTGCTGGTTAATGTCGCGCAACACCTTCTGCGCCCGGCGCTGCTCCATCTCCGGCAGAAGATTTAACTGGATAAGCTGGCGCAACTGCTGCGCCATCATTTCGCCTTCGATAACAAAGTGGCTGACAAAACCCGTGCGGTTGGCTAATTCCAGCGCTTCAATCAGCACGCGCTGGGCTTCATTTTTGCGATCGGTGTGCCAATAGAGCAGGTTGCTGAGGATCAGATTGCGGTTGAGGTCACTGACCAGCTTCAGCTGGCGCGCGTAACCATTCAGCTCATCAATGATTTTTTCTGCTTCCTCATATTGACCCAGCAGGATGTGCACCCGGGCAATGTTGCGCCATTGGCCTTGCAGGAAGTGGTTATCCGCCATACCCGGTTTGGAGGTCTGGTTCAGCCAGCTGCGCGCCGCGTTTTTATCCCCGACCATCTGCCAGTAAATAACGCGCGGCTTATCAGTGTTGGTCAGCCAGTCAGTGTGATACTGCCCGCTCTGCAACAGGGCTTCGCAGCGCTGCAAATAGCGATGGGCATTGTCGAGATGCCCGCGCGCCAGCGAGCACTTCGCCAGCATCGCCAAACATTGCAACTGCTGTTGCGGCTGGAAGTTAGCCAGCACTTCCAGCCCTTCGCGCGCGGCGCTTTCGGCATCGTCGAGGCGCGCCCACGACCACAGCAGCTGTGAGCGCAGGCGCAGTAAGAATTCGTGCATCGGCAGCTGTTCGAGATGCTGCTCGCGCACCAGTTCGAAGGCTTTATCCTGCGTCTCGTAAGCCGCCTGCAAGAAGCCCTGAGCGATCAGAATTTCACTCTGCTGGAGCAAAGCCCACAGCGCGTAGTGATAGGCCTCATGGCGGCGGGCGATTTGCTCGGTTTGCTGCATCAGCGGCAGGGCGCGGGTCAAATCGCCTTTGCAGTGCTGGATCTCGCCGGTCACCGAGGTGGCAACAATGCGGCTGTAATAGCTTGAATAGGGAAGATATTTCAGCGCCTGCGCCGCCAGCTTCTCGGCTTTATCCTGCTTGCCGTCGTTGATGGCGACCTGCGCTCTCAGGGCGTCAAATTCGGCGCTGAGGGTTTTATCCATCTCGATTTGCTCGACCTGCATCTCGTTTTCGGCGCGCTCAAGCAGCATTTCTACTTCGCTGTAGCGGTGCTGGCTCTGCGCTAACCATGCCTGCAACAAGGCCAGTTTCGGGTTTTGAATCAGCCGCTCATAAGGCAGGGCGTTGAGACACTCTTCGAGCAGCACCAGCTCGCTTTGGTTGAACAGCGCCCAGGCGTGTTGCAGCAGAATGTCGCGCAGCATGTCGGTATCTTCGGCGCCCAGCGCGTGGTGAATGGCCTCGGCGGGGAAGCCCAGCGCCAGCCAACCTTCGGCCGCCAAACGGTGGATAGCCGGGAGTTCAGCCGCCAGTTCCCACTGGCAGCGCTGGCGCAGGAAAGTGGCAAACAGCGGGTGGAAGTTAAACCATTCGCCGGAATCATCCATTCGGTGAATGAATAGACCCTGACGCTCCAGCTCTTCCAGCCGGTGCTGGCCGTTTTCCGCGCCGGTCAGTTGCACAATCAGCGAATCATTCATTGAGCGCAGTAAAGAGCAGCGCAGCAGGAAGTCGCGGGTTGGCGCGTCCACGCGATCCAGAACCTCATCCACCAGATATTCGGATAGATGGCTGGCATTCAGCCCGGCAAGTTTTTTGGCCGACTGCTGGGCCGAGGCCGTCGAAGTGTGCGACTGGCGGGCGGAGAGGGCAATCAGCTGGAGCGCGGTGGCCCATCCGGCCACGTCGTCGCACAGGCGGCTGCTGTCGGCTTGCTCGATAGGGTCGGCCAAACGGCAATCAAAGAACTGCTGGGCTTCGGAATGGTTGAAAGCCAACTGTGCGGCATTCAGCTCCAGCAGTTGGTCGCGCACGCGCAAATTGGCAATGCCAAGCTGCGGCAGGGTGCGTGACAGCACCATTAATGTGAGGTTTTCCGGCTGATGGCGCAGGAAGAAGCGCATGCCTTCGTGAATGGCGTCATTGGAAATCAGGTGATAATCGTCAATCACCAGTAACAGAGGTCGATGCCAATCAGACAGCTCAACAAAGAGCTGCGCAAACAGGGCTGACAGGCTGGCGTATTGATGCTTCTGACTGAGTGCCTCGCTCTTGGCGCAGTGGCCGCCGGTCGCCTGTTGAATTGCGGCGATCAGGTAGCTGGCAAAACGCTCGGGCTGGTTGTCGCTTTCATCAAGCGAATACCAGCCGAGGTCGTTTTTACCCGCGGCCCAGTGGGCAACAAGCGTGGTTTTGCCGTACCCAGCGGGGCAAGCAACCAGAACGAGTCGGTAATTTTGTGCACTTGCCAATTTGGTTAAAAGGCGATCGCGCACCACCGTATTTTGCAGTCGCACCGGGCGACTCAGTTTCGAAGGGATCAGCATTTTTATAGATTCTTATGAACTGTAAGCAAATGAAAGGTGTGTTTATTTATTTTACAGCGCGTAATTAATATTATTCCTAAGGTCTGCCAATGCCGAAAGTATTGCAAGGCTGTTACATAATTACGTGTCGTTTAGTTGCTCTTGATCACAGTTTAGGCCCCTGTTTTTGGCCGAAAAAATCCTGATTACGCTACGCCCTTTTCCTCCTCCCTGTCTAATCCTTTACGGGATGATGCTGCACTTTCTACTTGGTTGCAGCATAGCCTTATTGTTTCAGCTTTTTACCCTACACCTACTCTACAAATACCCCATAGAGGGAGCTTATGTTGCCATCCACATTAGAGAAAACCCGGTTTGAACACGCCCTGACGCGCCAATGGCAGCGCTTTGGTTTACAGAGTGCCCAAGACATGACGCCGCATCAGTGGTGGCAGGCGCTGAGCGGCGCGCTGTCCGAGCAGTTAGCCGCGCAGCCCACGCCTGCCAAGACTCAACAGCAGCAGCGCCACGTAAATTATATTTCGATGGAGTTTCTGATTGGCCGTCTGACCTCCAACAACTTGATTAATCTGGGTTGGTTCGACACCGTCAGGGACGTGCTGAAAGCGCAGGGCGTAGAACTGGCCGATGTCCTCGAGCAAGAAACCGATCCCGCGTTAGGCAATGGCGGGCTGGGGCGTCTGGCGGCCTGTTTTCTGGATTCGATGGCGACCGTGGGGCAGTCGGCCACCGGCTACGGGTTGAATTATCAATATGGCCTGTTCCGCCAATCCTTTAGCGAAGGCAAGCAGCAAGAAGCGCCGGACAATTGGCATCGCGAGAGCTACCCGTGGTTTAGCCACAACAGCCACCTGTCGGTGGACGTCGGTTTTGGCGGCAAGCTACTAAAAAATGAGCAGGGACAGGAGCACTGGCAGCCGGCATTCACTCTGCGTGGCGAAGCGTGGGACCTACCGGTGGTGGGCTATCGCAACGGCGTTACCCAGCCATTACGTCTATGGCAGGCGACGGATGTGCATCCTTTTGACCTGACGCTGTTTAACGACGGGCAGTTCCTCAAGGCCGAGCAAAAGGGCATTGATGCCGCCAAGCTGACTAAAGTGCTCTACCCGAATGACAACCATCAGCAGGGCAAACGCCTGCGCCTGATGCAGCAGTATTTCCAGTGCGCCTGCTCGGTGCGGGATATTTTGCGCCGTCACCACTTCCTTGGACGCAAAATTGCTGAACTGCCTGATTTTGAAGTGATTCAGCTTAACGATACCCATCCGACCATCGCCATTCCCGAGCTGTTGCGCATTCTGCTCGACGAGCACCAGATGGAGTGGGACGCGGCATGGGCCATCACCAGTCGCACCTTCGCCTACACCAACCACACCTTGATGCCGGAAGCCCTTGAGCGTTGGGATGAGAAGCTGGTGCGCAGCCTGCTGCCGCGCCATTTCTCACTGATTAAGCAGATTAACGCGCGCTTCAAAAAGGTGGTGGAGAAGCAGTGGCCGGGCAATAAAGCCGTGTGGGAGAAGCTGTCGGTGCATCAGGACAAACAGGTGCGGATGGCGAACCTCTGCGTGGTCAGCGGCTTCGCGGTCAACGGCGTCGCGGCGCTGCACTCGGATCTGGTGGTGAAAGACCTGTTCCCCGAGTATCACCAGCTGTGGCCGCAAAAATTCCATAACGTAACCAATGGCATCACGCCGCGCCGCTGGCTGAAACAGTGTAATCCGGCACTGTCGGCGCTGATTGATGACAGCCTGAAAACCGAGTGGGTTACCGAGCTTGATGCGCTGCGCGGGCTGGAGAAATTCGCCGATGACGCCAAATTCACCCAGCGTTATCAAAAGATTAAGCGCGAGAACAAAGTGCGGCTGGCCGAGTATGTGCAGCAGCGTATGGGGATCACCCTCAACCCTGACGCCATTTTTGACGTGCAGATTAAGCGCCTGCACGAGTACAAGCGCCAGCATCTTAACCTGCTGCATATCGTGGCCTTGTACCGCCAATTGCGCGACAACCCGCAGCTCGACATGGTGCCGCGCGTGTTTCTGTTCGGGGCGAAAGCCGCGCCGGGCTACTATCTGGCGAAAAATATTATCTATGCGATCAATCAGGTGGCGGAGAAGGTCAATAACGATCCGATCGTCGGCGATCGTCTGAAAGTGGTGTTCATTCCAGATTATCGCGTTTCGGTCGCAGAGCTGATGATCCCAGCCGCCGACGTCTCCGAGCAGATCTCCACTGCGGGCACCGAAGCCTCTGGCACTGGCAACATGAAGCTGGCGCTTAATGGGGCGATGACCGTCGGCACGCTGGACGGCGCGACGGTGGAAATCGCCGAGCAGGTGGGCGAAGACAATATCTTTATTTTCGGCAATACCGTTGATCAGGTGAAAGCCCTCAAGGCTCAAGGCTACTCGCCGCTGCAATGGCGCAAAAAAGACAAATTGTTGCATGCCGTATTGAAGGATCTGGAAAGCGGCCTATTCAGTCACGGGGATAAATCCGCCTTCAGCCCGATGCTCGACAGCCTGCTTTCTGGTGGCGATCCCTACTTAGTGTTAGCCGATTTTGCTGATTATTGTCAGGCACAACAGAGAGTTGACGCGATGTATCGCGATCAGGCGGAGTGGACGAAGCGCACTATACTCAATACGGCCCGTGTTGGCATGTTCAGTTCAGACCGGTCGATCCGTGACTATCAGCAACGGATCTGGCAGGCGAAACGCTAAGGAGCAGCAATGGAGAGCAAACAGCTAGAACAAGCGGCGATCGAGGCTGGGATCGCCGCCGGTTATATCAATGCGCATGGTAAACAACAGGCTATTGCTGCCGCCACCAAACGGGATTTGTTGGAGGCGATGGGCTGGGCCGCGGGCGTTCCTCATGCCGTAGAAGCGCCAGTGCCGGTGGTGAAAGTGTTTATTAAGGGCAGCCGTTTAGCCCTGCCGATTGGCGGCGAAGGCGAGTTTCAGTGGCAGTTGAAGTTGGAAAGCGGCGCGGTGCAGCAAGGGCGCACCAGCGCAAAAATGACCTTGGCCTTGCCGGGGCGCATTTCCAGCGGCTACCACCAGTTGACGCTGACGCAGGACGCGCAAAGCTGGGAGTGCAGCATCATCGTCGCCCCAAAACGCTGCTATGAACCCGATGCCCTGCTGGCGGGGAAAAAGCTGTGGGGCGCCTGCGTGCAACTCTACACGCTGCGTTCCGAGAACAACTGGGGCATTGGCGACTTTGGCGATTTACGCCAACTGGTGCAGGAGATGGGCAAACGCGGCGGCGCTTTCGTCGGCCTCAACCCCATTCACTCGCTTTATCCCGGCAACCCCATCGCCGCCAGCCCATACAGCCCGTCTTCACGGCGCTGGCTGAACGTGATTTACATTGACGTCAACGCGGTGGAAGATTTCCAGCTCAGCGAGGCGGCGCAGGCGTGGTGGCGCGAGCCGCAAACGCAGAAAATCCTTAAAGAAGTTCGCCGCAGCGCATGGGTGGATTACGCCCGCGTGGTGCCGCTCAAGCTCACCGGGCTGTCGCTGGCGCATCAGCGTTTTGTCACCCGTAGCGCGTCCGATCCGCTGCAAAAAGCCTATCGAAAATTTGTCCGCGAGGGGGGCGACAGCCTGTACCAGCAGGCAGCTTATGACGCGCTTTACAGCCATCTGGCGAAGCAGGGTGAGCAGCCGCAGGGCTGGCCGCACTGGCCGGAAAAGTATCGCAGCGCGCAGAGTGCCGCCGTCAAAGCCTTCTGCCAGCAGTATGAGTCCGAGGTGGATTTCTACCAGTGGCTACAGTGGCTGGCGGAGTATCAGTTTGGCCGCTGTTACCACGACAGCCAGCAGGCGGAGATGCCGATTGGTTTGTATCGCGATTTAGCCGTGGGCGTGGTGGAAGGTGGAGCCGAAACCTGGGGCGATCGCGACGTTTATTGTCTGAAAGCCTCGGTCGGCGCGCCGCCGGATATCCTTGGGCCGCTCGGGCAAAACTGGGATCTGCGCCCGATGGATCCGCACGTCATGGTGCGCCGCGCCTATCAGCCTTTTATCGATCTACTGCGCGCCAACATGACCAGCTGTGGCGCGTTGCGCATCGATCACGTGATGACCCTGCTGCGCCTGTGGTGGATCCCTTATGGTGAAACCGCCGACAACGGTGCTTATGTGCAGTATCCGGTGGACGATCTGCTGGCGATTCTGGCACTGGAAAGCCAGCGCCACCGCTGCATGGTGATAGGAGAAGATCTGGGCACCGTGCCGGTGGAGATCGTCAGTAAGCTGCGCGAAGGCGGGGTCTACTCGTACAAGGTGTTGTACTTCGAGCGTGACGCGGAGAATAACTTCCGCGCGCCGCAGTCTTATCCGGTGCAGGCGATGGCGACCATCACCACCCACGATCTTCCTACGCTGCGCGGTTACTGGCAGGGGGATGATTTGGCGCTAGGCAAGAAGTTGGGGCTGTATCGCGACGAAGAGGTATTAACCGAGCTGTACGCCGATCGCGGTCGCGCCCGGCAGGGGTTGCTCAACGGGTTGCATCATTATGGCTGCGTGCCGAAAAGCACTGGTCACAATGCAGACGTGATGAGCATGACGCCGACGCTCAATCGCGGCCTCCAGCGTTATGTCGCTGATAGCGCCTGCGCCCTGTTGGGCCTGCAACCCGAAGACTGGCTGGACATGGGCGAGCCGGTCAACATTCCCGGCACCAGTGACGAATACCCCAACTGGCGGCGCAAACTCACCCGTACTCTGGAAGATATGTTCGCCGACGACGAAGTGAATAAGCTGATCAAGGACTTGGATAAGCGCCGCAGGAAGGTGTCGGTGAGTTGAGTTTTGGCTCTACTTCCTCCCCTAATTAGGGGAGGGATCAAATCAAAAGCCACAGCAAAACCGCACTACTCTAAATCCGGGTTATTGGCGATTTGCTCCACCGTCATTGGCCTGCCGAGCAAATATCCCTGCAACGAATCACAGCCTAGCTCGGTGAGGAAATCTTGCTGTTGGGTGGTTTCCACACCTTCGGCAACCACTTTCAGATTCAGCGTCTGGCCGAGGGCGATGATGGCTTGCACGATGCTGGCATCTTCGCTTCCCGCAATCAGATCATTAATAAAAGCGCCGTCGATTTTCAGTTCGCTGGCCGGTAAGCGTTTCAGGTAGAGCAGGCTGGAGTAGCCCGTACCAAAGTCATCAATCGAGGCTTTGACGCCAAAACGCGTGAGCTGCTCGAGGATCTCGACGCTGGCGTCGGGGTTGCGCATCGCGGTGGTTTCAGTCACTTCCAGCGTCAGCATCTCTGGCGGGATCTGATGCTTCTGCACAGTAGCAATCACCTTTTCCACCAGATTCGGCTGCTCAAATTGCAGGGCAGAGAGGTTTACCGCCACGGTCCAGGTGCGATGTCCCGCCAAGTGCCACTGGCGCAGCTGGCGACAGGCTTCGTTAATCACCCATTCGCCAATTGAGATAATAAGGCCGGTTTTCTCCGCCATCGGCAGGAAGACGTCCGGGCTGAGCATCACGCCGTGGCGCTCCCAGCGCAGCAACGCCTCAAAGCCGGTCACCGGGCCGTGTGGCGCGACAAATTTTGGCTGATAGTGCAGGCGCAGCTCGTTGTGCTCCACCGCCATGCGCAAATCGTTGAGCATTTGCAGCTGGTCTTGCGCATTGGCATTCATCGACGGCTGGAAAAAGTTGTAGCCGTTGCGCCCGGCATTTTTGGTGTGGTACATCGCCGCGTCGGCGTTGAGCATCAGCTCGCGCTCGTTTTCGCCATCGCCCGGATAAACCGCAATACCAATACTCACTGACACCAGCAGCTCGTAGCGCGAAACCTGGAAAGGTTTAGCAATCAGATGCCCGAGCTTGTCGGCCAGCGTCGCGGCGTCGTTGGGATCGCCGATTTCCATCAGCAGCACGAATTCATCGCCACCCAAGCGCGCCAAGGTATCCGAGGCGCGCAGGTGGGCCTGTAGCCGCTCGGTGACGGCAATCAGCAGCAAATCCCCCACGTGGTGCCCAAAAGCGTCGTTCACCGCCTTAAAGCCGTCGAGGTCGAAAAACAGCAGGGCGAAGGAGGATTGAGTACGCTCCGCTTTCTGGAAAGCCTGGCTTAGACGGTCTTCCAACAGGAGGCGGTTCGGCAAGCGCGTTAGATTATCGTGCAAGGCGAGCTGGGTTAGCTCGCGGTTGGCCTGCGCCAAAGAAGAAGCAAGAATCGAGGTGCGCGCCTGCAGGCGCGCATCCAGCACGGAAATAATCAGGGTGATGGCGAGCACGGCCAAGGTGACGACAATCACCAGCAGCGCCAGCCAGTTATTATTCACCCCGGAAACTGCCGCCATGCTGTGGCTATCGTGAGGGAAATTGGCGGCGGCCATGCCGATATAGTGCATGCCGACAATCGCGGTGCCCATGACAATCGCCGCGCCGACGCGCAGCATTTTGACATTCGGCGAGTGCTGGCGCAGGTGAAACGCCATCCACAGCGCGGCACCGGAAGCCACCACAGCGACCACCACTGACAGCGCCACCCAGCGAAGATCGTAATCTATGCCGGGCATCATGCGCATTGCCGCCATGCCGGTGTAGTGCATCGCCACAATGCCGCCGCCCATCAGCAGGGAGCCAAGCAGCAGGCTCTGGGTCGGCAGCCGGTCATGGCACACCAGCCAGAGGGCGAACGCGGAAGAAACGATGGCGATCAGCATCGAAAATAGGGTGATCAGCGGGTCATAGCCCATCGACACTGGCAAACTAAAGGCCAACATGCCGATAAAATGCATCGACCAGATACCAATCCCCATAGACAGCGCGCCGCCCGCTAACCACAGTTTCGACGCTCTTCCCTGTGTCGTTGCCACTCGTCCAGCCATGTCGAGCGCGGTGTAAGACGCGAGCATCGCAACGATGAAGGAGAACAGAATCAGAACATCGTTGTAATTACTGGAAAGCATGCAAACTCCACACAATAGGATATCTATATTAGGTGCTAATTTTGGCGCGGGATAATCGCATTAAATAATAATAAAGGCTATTGAATTAGCGCCTTTCTATTAAATTTACTTAAGCTTATTGCTCAATCCTTATAAATTCAGTTGCAAAACTCGTGAGAAGTAAACGTAATAGGAACAAGGTCTTTGCCTTTATAAAATACGCCAGCGAGCAGATGGTCTATAGTTAACTATTAATTTGGCTAATCAGTTTGGAGTTATAAACATGATCACGGTTCACCATTTAAATAACTCGCGGTCTCAGAGAGTACTCTGGATGCTCGAAGAGCTAGAATTGCCTTATCAAATTCAGCGTTATCAACGTGATGAAAAGACCATGCTGGCCCCGGCCTCACTGAAAAAAGTGCATCCTTTGGGGAAATCGCCGGTGCTGGTGGATAACGACCTGACGCTGGCTGAGTCGGGGGCGATTTTGGAGTACCTGCAAGAAACCTATGATGCACAAGGGAATTTCAAACCTACCGATCACTTCGCTCGCCAGCAGTATCGCTATTGGATGCACTATGCCGAAGGGTCGCTGATGCCGATTTTGGTGATGAAGCTGATTTTTGGACGATTAGGCAAACCGCCGATGCCTTGGCTGATCCGCCCGATTGCCGGTGCCATCGGCAAAGGGGTGCAGCAAAACTATCTGGATAAGCAGCTGGCGACTCATGGCGCCTATCTTGAACAGCATCTGACTGAAAACACATGGTTTGCTGGCGGCGACTTTAGTGCCGCCGACGTGCAGATGAGTTTCCCGGTGGAAGCGATGGTGTCGCGCGGAGGATTAGATAAATATCCGAAATTGCATACCTGGCTTTCTACCATTCATGCGCGGCCAGCTTATCAAAAAGCCTTAGAGCAGGGTGGCCCTTACCAAATTGGTAGCTAATCAAAATTCCAGTGTTCTCTATTTTTCAGCAACGCCGATTTATATTTTCAGCAATACATAAGTGTTGCTTAATATCTTCGAATCGGCGGGTCTGAATTTTGATAACGCAATAGGAATATTGTTAAGCTATTAATCCTCTCCGGTTTTATTTCTTTATCTCTTGGGCCTTTTTCCTCCCTTTCAAAATAGCGCGGTCTATTTTCTTTTCTTCTAATGCCTTGCCTGATTTTCCATTTTTTCATCACCGTTTTGGCATGTTGCACAGCCTGCTAACCATTCAAAATAGGCGGTTTGCGCAAATTCTGTGGCGATCTGGCTTTTTATTGAACAAATCGCCATAAAATGTCGTGAACGGGAGTTGAAAAGAGGGGGTTAATGGCTGGATAATCGTTTGCTTTGCAGTACCCGTGGTTTTTATTTCCGCCTTACGCGATGAGAGTTAAACGTTTGCCTTGGTTTTGCGCATCGATCTTGCAGGTTTTCGAGCACATTACGGCGGTTAGGGAAGCGAACGTGACGAAACGGTTTCGTAATGACCACGCAGGCATTTCAGCAAGACACTTCAGAGGGTTGCACATGGCTAGTCAACACAATCAAACGGGCAGTGGCGTTGCGCCTGCCGGTTCGCTTGATGCTTTCTTTAAAATATCTGCGCGTGGCAGTAACGTTCGTCAGGAAATCATTGCCGGTCTGACGACCTTTTTGGCGATGGTTTATTCCGTCATCGTGGTTCCGAGTATGCTGGGCAAAGCCGGTTTCTCCCCGAGCGCCGTGTTTGTCGCGACTTGCTTGGTGGCGGGCTTTGGTTCTCTGCTGATGGGGCTGTGGGCCAATTTGCCTTTAGCCATTGGTTGCGCAATCTCCCTGACTGCGTTTACCGCCTTCAGTCTGGTGCTGGGCCAGCACATTAGCGTGCCGGTCGCACTGGGCGCGGTATTCCTGATGGGGGTGTTGTTCACCATCATTTCCGTTACCGGGATTCGTTCGTGGATTTTACGCAATTTGCCGATGGGCGTTGCGCACGGCACGGGGATTGGTATCGGGCTGTTCTTGCTGCTCATCGCCGCCAACGGTGTCGGCTTGGTGATCAAGAACCCACTCGACGGCCTGCCGGTGACTCTCGGCGCTTTCACCTCTTTCCCGGTTATCATGACGCTGTTGGGCCTGGCGGTGATTTTCGGTTTAGAGAAACTGCGCGTGCCGGGCGGCATTCTACTGGTGATTATCGTGATTTCTATCATCGGCCTGATTTTTGACCCGGCGGTGAAGTATCAGGGACTGTTCGCCATGCCGTCTTTGTCAGACGCTAGCGGCCACTCGGTGCTGTTTAATCTCGACATCATGGGCGCGCTGAAACTGGCGGTTCTGCCAAGCGTGCTGGCATTGGTGATGACGGCAGTCTTCGACGCCACCGGGACTATCCGCGCGGTAGCCGGTCAGGCGAATTTGCTGGATAAAAACGGTCAGATCATCAGCGGCGGCAAAGCCCTGACGTCCGACTCCATCAGCAGCATGTTTGCCGGTTTGGTAGGTGCATCCCCAGCCGCGGTGTATATCGAATCCGCCGCCGGTACTGCCGCAGGCGGTAAAACCGGCCTGACCGCCACGGTGGTCGGCGTGCTGTTCTTGCTGATGCTGTTCCTCTCTCCACTGTCGTATCTGGTTCCTGCCTACGCTACCGCCCCTGCGCTGATGTACGTGGGTCTGTTGATGTTAAGCAACGTCACCAAACTGGATTTCACCGATTTCGTCGATGCGATGTCCGGCCTGCTGTGCGCGGTGTTTATCGTTCTGACCTGTAATATCGTGACCGGTATTATGTTAGGTTTCAGCGCGTTAGTGATTGGCCGCATCTTCTCCGGCGAATGGCGCAAGCTGAACATCGGCACGGTGATCATCGCCGTGGCGCTGGTGGTGTTCTATGCCGGTGGATGGGCAATTTAAGATTTTTGGGGGGCGAAAATCTGACGCCCTTTTAAGGTCAAGGTCGTGGGCATCGGCCCACACCGACCAAGGGAGGCGCAAAACAGCACCCACTGAAACGGCACGGTTGAAATGCCTCAAAACCGCAGTCAAAAATGGCGCTGAGCGAACGGTTCGAGACCAAAGGCTCGAAGCCTGAAGCGAAGGCACCGCCTAAGCGGCGACATTTTGCGGTGAAGAACCGAAGTGACTGAAACACGTCCATCCAACGAGCGATAGCGCGCAGTAAAGAGCCGGAGATTCTTAAGAGGCGCGGCGATAGGCGCCTCTTAAGGCCGGTTTGGGTGGCAACCCAAGGTTTTGAATTTGAAGTTAAGTCGGTGTGGGCCGACGCCCACGGTTTTGAATTTAAATTTGAATTTAGTTTTTAAATTAAAAATGCATTAAAAGGGGCGCGTGTGGCCCCAACCACACCCCTTTTCAGCACGCTCTGATTTAAACCGTAACGGTTTTTGATCTACTATTCCTTAGGTATGTGTCAGGCGCGCCTGATTGAAAGTCATAAAAATAAGAGTCTAAGGAAAGCATGGAAATCTTCTTTACCATCCTCATTTTGATTCTGGTGGTATCGCTCTCCGGGGTGGTGACCAGAATGTTACCTTTTCAAATCCCGCTTCCATTAATGCAGATCGCCGTCGGGGCGTTGCTGGCATGGCCGAATTTTGGCCTGCACGTGGACTTCGACCCTGAGCTGTTCTTGGTACTGTTCATCCCGCCACTGCTGTTTGCCGATGGTTGGAAAACTCCGACGCGGGAGTTTTTGCATCACGGACGTGAGATCCTCGGGCTAGCGCTGGTGCTGGTTCTGCTCACCGTGGTCGGCATTGGTTATCTGATTTATATGATGGTGCCGGATATCCCGCTGGTGGCGGCTTTCGCGCTGGCTGCGGTTCTGTCGCCAACGGACGCCGTGGCGCTGGGCGGCATTGTCGGCAAGGGGCGTATCCCGAAATCGATTATGGGCGTGCTGGAAGGTGAGGCGCTGATGAACGACGCGTCCGGTCTGGTATCCCTGAAGTTTGCTATCGCAGTAGCGATGGGCACCATGATCTTCACCGTCGGCGGTGCCTCGGTAGAGTTCCTCAAGGTGGCCATTGGCGGGTTGATGGCCGGTGTGGCGGTGACGTGGCTGTACAGTAAATCACTGCGCATCATGAGCCGTTGGAGTGGTGATGACCCGGCGACGCAGATCGTCTTCCTGCTGTTATTGCCGTTCGCCTCTTACCTGATAGCCGAACATATCGGCGTGTCGGGCATCCTGGCGGCGGTGGCGGCCGGTATGACCATCAGCCAGTCGGGCATCATCCGTAACGCGCCGCTGGCGATGCGCCTGCGTGCCAACAGCGTCTGGGCGATGCTCGAGTTTGTGTTCAACGGCATGGTGTTCATCATGCTCGGCCTGCAATTGCCGGGCATTCTGGAGAACTCGCTGGATCAGGCAACCCATGACCCGTCTATCGTCACCTGGCACTTGTTTGCTGACGTCGGCATTATCTACTTCGCCTTGCTGCTACTGCGCTTTGTCTGGCTGTGGGTGATGAAAAACATCAGTAACCGCTTCCTGAAAAAGAAACCGTTGCTGTTTGGCGCGTACAGTACGCGTGAACTGTGGGTAGCTTCCTTTGCCGGGGTTCGCGGGGCCATTACGCTGGCCGGTGTGCTCTCCATCCCGCTGTTCTTATCCGACGGCACGGCCTTCCCATCGCGCTATCAGTTGGTGTTCCTCGCCACCGGCGTCATCCTATTCTCGCTGATTGCGGGGGTGATTGCGTTGCCATTCCTGCTTAAAGGCGTGGTGGTGGCCGATGGCACGGCGTATCGCGAAGAAGAGCGCATGGCGAAGTCGATTGCCGCTGAAGTGGCTATCGAAAGCCTGCATAAGATGGAAGAGCGTCTGGCGGCGGATTCCGAAGAGAATATCGATGAGCAGACGCTTAAAGAGATCAGCTCGCGGGTGATTGGTACGCTGCGGCGACGCACGCTCAATAAAGATGATATTGAGACGGCGCTGAAGCTGGAAAACCTCGAGCGCCGCTTCCGCCTCACGGCGCTGCGCGCCGAGCGCGGGGAGCTATATCATCTGCGCGCGACGCAGAAAATCAGCAATGAAACGCTGCAAAAGCTGCTGCATGACCTCGATTTGCTCGAGGCGCTGCTGGTCGAAAAAGAGGTGTAAAGCCTCGCAACGCGCACGCTATCCGGCGTGCGCGTCTCTTTGCTGCTGCTTGAAGTGCTCCCGACACATGGCAATCCACGCCTGGGTGCTGTGCGACATATAACTTCCCTCCCGCCAAATCAGCTCCAGTTTCCACAGCATCTCCGGCTCGATAGGCATCCACATCAGGCTTGAATCCAGACGGCGGCAGATTGGCTCCGGCAGAATTGCCACGCCCATTCCCGCCTGCACCATCGCCGCCAGAAAGTCCCACTGGCCGCTGCGGGTGGCAATTTTAGGCGTGAATCCATGCGCCGCGAAGCTGTCCATCAGCATGCCGTGCAGCGCAAAATCTTCGTTATAAATCAGGATGCTTTCATCGGCTAATTCAGAAATCGGCAGGCGGGTGCGGTTGAGCCACTTCTCGCTGCGCGGCACCACGGCGCACATGGGGTAGCTAAAGAGGGGGATCGACGTCAGGCCCAGATTTTCGTCAATCGATAGCAGGTTCATGGCTAAATCCAGCTCGCCGGAGACAATCGCCGACTGCACCGTGCGGCCGCCAAACTCGGAGATAATCAGCTCAATGCCGGGATATTTTTGGCGAAACGCGCCAATCAGCGGGGCCATCTGGGTGCCCACCATCGGCGGGATGCCAATCCTCAACTGCCCGCGGGTGAGGGTGCTGATGTCCTCCAGTTCGCTTTCCAGCTGGCGAAACTCTTCCAAAATATTCTGCCCGCGTTGGTACAGCGCCTGCCCGCTGTCGGTCAGTCTTAGGCGGCGGCCATCGCGAATAATCAGCGTACATTCCAGCTCTTCCTCCAGATGGCGCAGCATCTTGCTGATGGTCGGCTGAGTGACAAACAGCTTTTCAGCCGCGCGGGTAAAGCTCTGCTGGCGAACAACTTCGACAAAATAACGCAGGGTGCGCACGTCCATAATGATCCTCTTAATCAGCTTTTTGCGCAGAAAGGCAAAATATGCCGATTTGGAATGATTTCGATGATTTTAATTCATTTCTATACCGGTTTGCCGCCAACGTATACTTCTTTCGTCCCCTTTTTAACCCACTGAGGTTATTCCTATGTTGTTGGCGTTGCGCACTCGAGCGCCGTCGTATTTAAGTCGTTTACAGGTCCCCATTCAGGTGGTGCTGTACGCGGCTCTTTATCTGGTTGCCGACCGTCTGGTAAACCTGTTGCATCTGCCTCTGCCGGCCAACGTCGTCGGTATGTTCATGCTTTTATTATTGATTATGTCCGGTATTTTGCCGCTGAAATGGGTCAAAGCCGGGTCTCGCTGGCTGCTGGCGGAAATGCTGCTGTTCTTTGTTCCCGCCGTGGTCGCCGTGGTGAATTACACCTCGTTGTTGATGGTTGAAGGCTGGAAAATTTTCTTGGTGATCGCCATCAGCACCACTCTGACGCTGGGTATTACGTCGCTGGTGGTGGACAGGATCTATCGTCTGGAGCTGCGTTTAGCGGAGCGGAAGGTGCGCGGTGAGTGACATTATTATTAGCGCCATCTGTTTTGTCGTAACCGTGTTGCTGTATTACGCCAACAAGAAGCTTTACCGCCAGCGCCGCACTCTTTTATTAATGCCGCTGGTGTTCACGCCGGTGGTGCTGGTTCTGCTGCTGGTGGTCGCCCGCGTGAGCTGGCAGGACTACATTGGTGAGACGCACTGGCTGCTGTGGTTACTCGGCCCGTCAACCATCGCCTTTGCCGTACCAGTCTACGAGAATATGGCGATTATTCGCCGCCACTGGCTGTCGCTTTCTGCCGGCGTGGTGACGGCGGTGGTGGTCGCGGTGTTCAGCTCCGTCTGGCTGGCCCGGCTGTTTGCGCTGCCCGAGGTGATTCAGCGCAGTTTATCGGTTCGCTCCATCACCACGCCTTTCGCCCTGGCCGCCGCGAAGCAGGTGGGCGGGCAGCCGGATCTGGTCGCGCTGTTTGTGGTGATCACCGGCGTCTTCGGTATGGCGATAGGCGACATGATGTTCCTGCGTTTGGCGGTGAAAAGTAAGTTAGCGAAAGGCGCGAGCCTCGGGGCGTCATCCCACGGCGCAGGCACGGCCAAAGCCTACGATATGGGCGCCGAAGAGGGCGTGGTTTCAAGCTTAGTGATGATGCTGGCGGGGGTTGTCACCGTGGTGATGGCGCCGGCAATTGGGATTTTGATGTGGTAGTTCGGGTTTGCTCCTTTGTGAGAAATACTCCAGCCCAGCCCTCCCCTAAATAGGGGAGGGAGCAACTGCCCTAAATTAATGAATCACCTGTGATAAAAACTCCCTGGTCCTTGCTGATTTCGGTGCGGCGAAGAACTCCATAGGTGGCGCTTCTTCGACGATTTCTCCGCGATCCATAAAGATCACGCGGTCCGCGACGGTTCTTGCGAACCCCATCTCATGGGTCACGCACAGCATGGTCATGCCTTCCTCGGCGAGTCCGATCATGGTGTCTAACACTTCTTTCACCATTTCCGGATCCAGTGCGGAAGTCGGTTCGTCGAACAGCATGATTTTCGGCTTCATGCAGAGGGAGCGGGCGATGGCGACGCGTTGCTGCTGCCCGCCGGAAAGCTGGCCGGGGAACTTGTGCGCGTGCTCGGCAATGCGTACCCGTTTCAGGTAGTGCATGGCCAGCTCTTCGGCTTCCTTCTTCGGCATCTTGCGCACCCAGCAGGGCGCCAGCGTGCAGTTCTGCAACACCGTCAGGTGCGGGAAAAGGTTGAAATGTTGGAAAACCATGCCGACTTCGGTACGAACGCGCTCGATATTGCGCAGATCGTCGTTTAACTCGGTGCCGTCTACGACGATCCGGCCCTGCTGGTGCTCCTCCAGATGATTAATGCAGCGGATGGTGGTGGATTTCCCCGAGCCCGACGGGCCGCATAGCACGATGCGCTCGCCCGGCTTCACGCGCAGGTTGATGTTTTTCAACACGTGGAACTGTCCGTACCACTTGTTAACGTCTTCCAGGGTGATCATCATTTTTTTAGCATCAATACTGTGATGGTCGCTCATGTTTTACCTCAGTGTGCGGAACGTCCGGTGTGAAAGCGTCTTTCCAAATGTTGGCTATAACGCGACATGCTGAAACAGAAAATCCAGTAAACGGCGGCGGCGAAGACATAGCCTTCGGTCGACATGCCGAGCCACTCGGGATCGACGGTGGCTTGCTGCACGCTGCTGAACAGGTCAAACAGGCCGATGATGATCACCAGACTGGTATCTTTAAACAGCGCGATAATGGTGTTGACCAGGCCGGGGATCACCATCTTCAGGGCCTGCGGCAAAATCACCAGCCCCTGAGTTTTCCAATACCCCAGCGCCAGTGACTCGGCGGCTTCGGTCTGGCCCTTCGGCAGCGCCTGCAATCCGCCGCGCACCACTTCCGCGACATAAGCCGACTGGAACAAAATCACCCCAACCAGCGCGCGCACCAGTTTGTCGATGTTGGTCCCTTCCTGCATAAACAGCGGCAGCATCACCGAGGACATAAACAGCACGGTGATCAGCGGCACGCCGCGCCAGAACTCGATAAAAATCACCGACAGCACGCGAACAATCGGCAGGCGAGAGCGGCGAGCCAGCGCCAGCAAGATGCCGAGCGGCAAGGCTCCGGCGATACCCACTGCGGCGATAATCAGCGTCAGCGTCAGCCCGCCCCATTGGCGGGTTTCGACCACCGGCAGGCCGAAGAAGCCGCCATAAAGCATGAACCAAGTGAAAATCGGGAACAGCACCACCCAGGCGGCGATGTATCGGCCACGGCGCGGCATGGCGTGAATGAACATCGGTACCAAGGTGAGCAAGCCGACGATTAAGGTCAGATTGATGCGCCAGCGCTCTTCGAACGGGTAGAGGCCATACATGAACTGGCCGAAGCGCGCATGGATAAACACCCAGCAGGCGCCTGCTTTGGTGCAGTCCGAGCGAGCCGTGCCGACCCAGTTGGCCTGAAAAATCACCCAGTTGAGCAGTGGAGGAACAACCAGCCACATCAGCCACAGGCAGAAAATCGTCAGTAAGCTATTGAACCAGCTGGAGAACAGGTTTTTTCGCATCCACATCAAAGCGCCGCTAACCGAGGCCGGGTGCTTATTGGTAGGCATGGCAGAGGGGAGTGTGCTCATCGTCATTCGATTCCCTTAACGTTCGACCAGCGCGATACGCCGGTTGTAGATGTTCATTAAGAACGAAATCGCCAGACTGATGATCAAGTAGACGGACATGGTAATAGCAATAGTTTCAATGGCCTGGCCGGTTTGGTTGAGCACCGTTCCGGCAAACAGCGACACCATGTCGGGATACCCGATGGCGGCCGCCAGTGAGGAGTTTTTGACGATATTCAGGTACTGGCTGGTCAGCGGCGGAATAATCACCCGCATCGCCTGCGGCAAAATCACCTGACGCAGCGTCACCGGATTCGGCAGGCCGAGGGAGCGCGCGGCTTCATGCTGGCCGTGGGAAACCGACTGAATGCCCGAGCGAATCACTTCGGCAATAAAGGTCGAGGTGTAGACCGACAGCGCCACCGTCAGCGAGGCCAGTTCAGGGATAAGCACCATGCCACCGCGGAAGTTAAATCCGCGTAGCGCCGGGATGTCCCAGTGAACCGCAGGCCCGAAGAACAGGTGCGCCAATGCCGGGAAGATCACCAGCATGGCAATCGCCCACGGCCAAATACGCCATACCCGCCCCGTGTGGATCTGGCGGAAATGGTTGTAACGCTTCAACGCCCAGATGCCAAACAGCGCCAGCAGCAGGGCGATGCCACTCGCCAGACTGCCCGGAGCCAGCTCGGGAGAAGGCAGATACAGCCCGCGATTGCTAATAAAGGCCACGCCAAAAGCCTCAAGGCTTTGACGAGGGCCGGGCAAGTTGCGCAAGACGGCGAAGTACCAGAAGAAGATTTGCAGGAGAGGCGGGATGTTGCGGAAGATCTCAATGTAAAGGGTAGAAACTTTGCGGATCAGCCAGTTTTCCGACAGGCGACCCAGCCCAATAATAAAACCGAGGATTGAAGCAAAAACGATACAGAGTGCCGAAACCAGCAGCGTGTTAAGCAGGCCAATCACGAACACGCGGCCGTAGGTGTCCCCTTCCTGATAGTCGATAAGATGTTGAACGATACCAAAACCTGCGCCGCTATTGAGGAAAGCAAAGCCCGAGGTGATGCCTCGTGTTGTCAGGTTGGTGATGGTGTTGTGCAGCAGATAGCCGAGACAGGCAACCAGCACGACGACGGCGATGATCTGATAGATCCACGCGCGCACGGCTGGGTTGGTCAGCGATAACGCACCTTTTCTAGCTGGGCGTTGTGGCATAGAAAGTACCTCAGAGATGAAGCCTGAAAACGGCGCGCTGGGGAACGGCCAGCGCACCGTTTTTTATCATTACTTATTTAATTCAACTGCTTGGATTCCCAATAAAGAAGGGAATTAGCGAACCGGTGGTGCGTACTGGATCCCACCCTGATTCCACAATGCGTTTTGCCCGCGTTTGATTTTCAGTTCGCTGCCTTCGCCGACGTTGCGGTCGAAGCTTTCGCCGTAGTTACCGACTTGTTTAACGATTTTCACCACCCAGTCATTAGGCAGTTTCAGGTCTTCCCCGTATTTGCCAGTTTTACCTAACAGGTTGCTCATGTCCGGCGTGGTCGGGTTAGCGGCCAGTTGCTCAACGTTTTTAGAAGTAATGCCCATCTCTTCGGCATTCAGCATGGCGAACAGTGACCAGCGCACTACTTCCAGCCAGTCTTCATCGCCACGGCGAACCACCGGGCCTAAAGGCTCTTTAGAGATCACTTCTGGCAGCACGATGAAGTCATCTGGTTTGCCGAGCTTGATACGCAGGGCGTAAAGCTGGGATTGGTCAGAGGCCAGCGTATCGCAGCGGCCGGAGTCCAGCGCCTTGGCGCTTTCGTCGGAACGGTCGAAGGTCACCGGGGTGTAGGTCATTTTATTGGCCTTGAAGTAGTCGGCCACGTTCAGCTCAGTGTCAGTACCGGCCTGGATGCAAACGGTTGCGCCATCAAGCTCTTTAGCACTCTTCAAACCGGCTTTCTTATGGGTGAGGAATCCAATGCCGTCGTAGTAGTTAACGCCCGCGAAGATCATGCCCATACCCGCGTCACGCGATGAGGTCCAGGTGGTGTTACGAGAGAGGATGTCCACTTCGCCAGATTGCAGGGCGGTAAAGCGCTCTTTGGCAGTCAGCGGGGTGTATTTTACTTTTTCCGCATCACCAAAAACGGCGGCGGCGATGGCGCGACAGACGTCAACGTCGATACCGATGAATTTGCCTTTTGAATCAGCATAAGAGAAACCCGGTAAACCGTCGCTTATCCCACATTGAACAAAGCCTTTCTTCTTCACAGCGTCCAGAGTTGTGCCTGCGTGCGCCTGACCTGCCAGCGTCATCATGCTGGCAGCAGCAATAAGGGTAGAAAGCAGTATTTTTTTCATAAGTCGTCCTGTGAGACATAACCAAAATTATTATTGTATGAATGCGCGAGGCACCCTGTCCGTTGCGGGGCATTGCCCTCTGCAGGGGACATTGCAAAGGCAATGCCAACATGCAAAAAACGTTAATCAATTGGCTTCTGTGATTGTTTCGGCCAGTAACATTGATTTGAGTTATAGGATTTATTGCCCCAATCCTGTGCGTGGTCAATATTGCTGCAACAAAGTGGTGCGGCTTATTTTACTATTTGGAACTGGATCTCACTCTGGTTCCGCTCAGTGAGGTCTGGTTCATCTTTAAGCGCTATATGGAAGGTCAAAAACAGAGGAAAGTGGAATTAAAAAACTCTCAGGCGGGCACCTGAGAGTCAGAAGATTAACGGGCAGCTTGGATCAACGCGCCGACCAGCGGCGGGAGCTGGCCTTTCAGCGCGGCGCGTTCCGGCTGGAACAGGGTGGCGACGAAGAACGGGTGGGTTGGCAATTCCATCACGCGAATTTCACCCTGCTGGTCGTGGCCGGTCAGGCGCAGCGGCTGAGCTTCCAGCGCAGCCTGAAACTCGGTGTTAATCCCGTAGCGGCAGTGATAACCCTCTTCAATATCCAACTTACCGTAGGCGCGGCCCGCGGTGCTGTCGGCCAGCAGAGTAATACCCGCCTTCTTCTCCACCATTTCGCAGGCCAGCGCGGCAATCACCAGCCGACCTTCGGTATCGGTTTCGCCATGGTTCGCGTCCTGCCAGCCCATCACGTTGCGGGCATACTCAATGATCGCGTGCTGGAAGCCGCCACAGGTGCCGAGGAACGGCCTCTGCTGCTCGCGAGCATAGCGAATGGCGCGCAATGCACCTTCGGTAGAAAGGTAAGGGCTGCCGGGCACGCACCAGAACGCATCGAACTCTTCAAGCGAAAGCTCAGCGTCAATGGTGTCGGTGTTAAGCCAGGTGGTGTGGATATCAAGGTCGAAAGTTTGTGCTGCGAGGTTTAATGCAAGGGGGATAGCTTGGTGGGCAAGAATGGCGGGGTTGTGGTCGCCGATTAGTGCCAAACGGACTTGCTGACTCATCACTTCTCTCCTGAGCAGGTAAAAGAGAATGTTATAGAAAAGTTAACTTGGCGTCATGAGAATTATTTTCATCAATAAAAAAGCCCGACCATTGCTGGACGGGCTTAATGCATGGCGATTCACTGCTTAGAGATAGAGTGAAGGCGCTCCCGTTGGGCGGGTTTTAAAGCGGCGATGCAGCCAGAGATACTGGTCTGGTGCGCGCATAATCTCTTTTTCCACCACGCGATTCATGTAGGCCGCGGCCGCCATTTCATCATCGATTGGGTAATCTTGCAGAGCAGGCTGGATAACCAGGTCATAGCCTTTACCCTTGTCTTTGCGCACCAGCACCACGGTGACCAGAGCCGGTTTCGCCAGACGCGCCAGCATGTAGGTGCCGCTGGTGGTGGCTGCCTGATCGACGGCGAACAGGGGAGCAAATACGCTGCCACGCGGGCCGTAGTCTTGGTCCGGAGCGAACCATACGGCTTCACCTTTCTTCAGCGCATGAACCATACCGCGCAGGTCTTTGCGATCCAGCATCGCTTTATTGGAGCGCATGCGTCCCCAAGTCTGCACGAACTCCATCGCTTTATTGTTATGTGGGCGATACATCGCCATCATCGGCTGACAAATGCCCATGGCACGGCCACCCAGCTCAAGCGACATGAAATGCACGCCAATCACCAGTACGCCTTTCTTGTTCTGCTGCGCCATTTTCAGGTGATTCAGGCCACTGACGTCAAACCAGCGTTTTACGCGGGCGTCCGACCAGAACCACGCCATTCCCGTCTCCAGCAGGCCCATGCCCAGCGATTCGAAATTGCTGAGAATGCGGCGCTCAATTTGAGCTTCATCAAGATTAGGGAAACAGAGTTCTAAATTGCGGCGAGTGATGGAGACACGGCGTTTGAGGAAACGCATCGAGGTGCGGCCAAGCCAGTTACCAAGGCGGTAAAGGACCGGATAAGGCAGTTGAACAAGAAGGAACAGGACGCCCAAGCCAAACCAGGTCAGCCAGTAACGCGGGTGGAGAAACGATTTGCGAAAGCAAGATGGTGAAGTCATATAAGCTCAATCATCGGCATAATTAAATCTGAGGTACCGCGTTGGAAGTAGCTCGATCGCGATACAGGGGGTGTGTCAAAGACTGGGACAACGAAAGTGGGCAAATGTTTTAAACAACGCCGAACTTGACGCAATCTTTACACTAAAAGACGGGATCGCGGGCTAAAAGGCTTTCCGTAGGCGATGAGCGGGGCGAATACGACTTTAGGTGTGAAGTATATCACGCTCTGTTATCAATCCTGAGTGGGGAATCGTCCGATAACAGCACTAATTCGTATCTTATTTTGTCAGGCGTTAAAATAGTCTTAGAATTAATGGTTTGAGCGATTGTAAGCTTTGTAAATTATGCAATAGGAGAAGTCTGAAGGTGATTGTGCTGGGAAAACGGCCGCTTCTCTGTAAAATATTTCACATTCTATTCCCACCGCATTAACTCTTTATGATCGTTCGTCCCCATCAACACTGGTTCCGTCGCCTGTTTGTCTGGCACGGCGCCGTGCTTTCAAACATTCTTTTCCGCCTCAGCCTGAACTTCGGTATGTCAATTGTCGCGGTGTTCAGCGTGCAGATTTACGAAGCATTGGGCATCCGCCTGACGCTGGCCCCGTTTAGCTTACTGGGCATCGCCATCGCCATCTTCCTTGGTTTTAGAAACAGCGCCAGCTACGCGCGCTTTAACGAAGCCCGGCTGTTATGGGGAAGCTTGCTGATCACACATCGCTCGCTATTTCGGCAGGTAAAGAGCCTGCTGGCGGACTCGCCGCAGGCCGTCGCCGCCTTCAGCCAGTTGCAGATAGCTTTTAGTTACGCGTTGAAGCACCAGCTGCGTGGGGAGGATGCCGCCAAGGATATGCAGCGCCTGCTGCCCGCTGAAGTGGCTACTGAGGTGTTGAACAGCCCGACTCCGGCTAATCGTCTTTTGCTACTCATGGGCAAATGGCTTGCCGAGCAGCGCCAGCAGGGGCGGCTGAGCGATATGCTCTTCCACAGCGTCGACCGCAACCTTAATGAGCTTTCCCACGTGCTGGGCGGCTGCGAGCGCATTGCCAACACGCCGATACCTTTCGCCTACAGCCTGATAGTCCATCGCACGGTTTATCTGTTCTGCACCTTGCTGCCGTTCGCACTGGCTCCGGCACTGGGTTATATGACGATTTTGGTGTCGGTGTTTATCTCCTACACCTTTATCTCAATTGATGCCTTAGCGGAAGAGTTGGAAGACCCGTTCGGCACGGCAGATAACGATTTACCGCTGACCGCGATGTGCCGGAATATCGAGATCAATCTGTTAGAAATGAATGACGTGCATCCGCTACCGGAGCACATTAAGCCGGACCAACATTACCGGCTGAGCTAAAACAAAAAGGCGCTCTCCTTGCGGAAAAGCGCCTTTTATCAACACAACTGATTAGTATCAGTTCATGCCGTATTCTGTGAAGTCATGTTTATTAGCGTTCGTCGTTACCCATCACTTAAATTCAATCAATTGAATTAATTGATTTTAATTGCGTTTCTCGTTCATTGTTGTTTGCTCTGGTTTATAAGTATGTGGGAAGTGGTGTAGTCTATGGTGTAGTCCATGGGCAAAATGAACTGAGATTTTATGGCCGGAATAACTAACAAACTAAGCGATGCCTCTCTTCGAAAAATGATCGGGAGAGAGAGCCCTAATGAGAATTTTTATGCTGATGGCGACGGCCTGAGTATTAAGGTTTCTAAAACTGGGGTTATGACCTGGTTCTTTGCTTATAGGCTTGGTGGTCGGGAAGCAAAGCCGCAGCGCTTAAAATTGGGTAATTATCCCGATATGCCATTAAAGCTGGCGCGCGAAAAGCGAGATCAATGTCGTGCCTGGTTGGCCGACAGCAAAGACCCCAAGCACCAACTAAATTTCAGTACCACAGAATCCCTTAAGCCGGTGACGGTCAAAGATGCCCTACTCTATTGGATATCTGAGTATGCAACTGGTAGACGCGCTAACGTCGAACGGCACAAGGCGCAGCTCGAAAAACACATTTACCCTTATATAGGTGGCTTACCGCTGGCGCAGTGCGAAACCCGGCATTGGCTGGAGTGTTTCGACCGGATCAAGAAAGATTCCCCTGTGGCGGCAGGCTACGTTTTTCAGATGTCTAAACAGGCCCTTAAATTCTGCAGAGTGCGACGCTATGCCATGAGCAACGCGCTAGACGACTTAACCATACCCGATGTTGGCAGCAAGCATATAAAAGGTGACAGAGACCATACTGACGAAGAAATCGGTCAGATTTGGCAGGCCAGCAAGCAACTCAAGTTCAAACCGTATTACGCCTCTATGTTGCGATTGCTGGTGGTTTTTGGGTGCCGTTCCCAAGAGGCTAGACTGTCTACCTGGTCAGAGTGGGATTTAAAAAAGTGGGTATGGACCGTACCTAGGGAACACAGTAAAGGTGGCAACAAGATAGTTCGGCCAGTGCCTGAAGCAATGCGACCTTTAATTAAAGTTCTGCATGATCAGCACAAAGATAGCGGCTTGCTCCTTGGTGAGATAAAGGAATCTAGCGCTGTCAGCGCTTGGGGGCGATTAGTCTGGAAGCGCCTAGGCCATGCCGAGCCTTGGTCACTCCATGATATTCGGCGTACGTTCGCCACCAAGCTTAATGATTTGGGAGTTGCGCCGCATATTGTCGAACAACTTTTGGGGCATACGATGCCTGGCGTGATGGCCGTGTACAATTTGAGCCAGTATGTGCCTGAAAAATTGCACGCATTAAATATGTGGTGTGAGCGGCTTAGTATACTAGCTGGCGAATATGAAAATATCGTATTAATAAAGGTAGCGAAATGATTAAGAAGATTAACAGTAAGAAAAATTTACCATCAGAATTTTCTCTTGATAAATATCGCTGTCTTGATGAGCTCTCTGATAAAGATTTCTTTCGCCAGCTGTACTGGCGTAGATATTTTAATGATTCATCGTGGGGGCTAGGAGGCTATTTTATCAATAAGGGCGCTGATTCTAAAATGCCGCTTGATATTGGTGACCCCTTCGAAGAGATAGAAAATGATTCGCCAGATGATTTTTATGATCAATTTCATGGAGGAAAAGAATTTTATGAAAAGTATGTGGATAATATTAACACCTCAAAGTGTATAACTCATGGGTATGGTATCAGAGGGCTATCTCGATTTAATGTTATTTGTTTTACTCAGTCTAAAGATACTTATGGCACTCGAAGTGGTAAACCTTTTTTAATTGACAGAGACGAAGTTCAAAATACTTTAAAAGAAGGAGATGAAAATCATGGATGGTTGACTGCTAGGGCATCTGACTCAGTAAATATGATTTTAGACAATGAGTTATGCTTGGTCGTTGATCTGGGAATTCCGGATGAAATATTAGTTGATGATTTTATGAAATTACTTCCAATTTGGAGGAAAGAGCTACGTGTTAATGATGTTCAAATTG